>NZ_CP128414.1:0-600000 GCF_038505995.1 Candidatus Phytoplasma asteris | reverse complement strand
CAATCTGTTTGGAACTCTTTTTCCCAATTTTCTTCTAATTCGTCTTCCCAATTTTGGCTTTGCCAATTTTGCAAATTTGGCGAACCATCCCAGTTTTTCTGTCTAGTTCTTGATGACGACGAATTTATTATTGCATCTCTTTGTTTTGGTTCTGCTTGCGAACCATCTTTTAACCAAAAAAGGTATAAATTTTTAATACCTAATCGAGAATTTTTTAAATCTTCGATGCTATGAGTGTTATTGCCATAGCCGTATTTGGATAAATCAATGTCTTTTTGATAGACATATATTAATTTCTTTGGGGCATTTTTGATGCAAAAAGGTTTTTTTAAATTTTGCAAAGAACACAAATAATAACAAAAAGAAGGGTAGTTAATGCAAACAGGAAAAGAATCGGGGAATTTTTCTTTGATATAATTTTGGACTTGTTCGGCTGAATCTAGATAAATATCGTGAACTTTGGGTTTTGGGAATGTTGCATTATGATTTGAGTTTGGTATTTTGGCAAAAGTAAAGTTAGTTAAAAAATAAACTCCACAAATTAAAATTAAGGAAAAAAATGTAAAAATTGCTCCTAAAATAATTATAATTGTCTTTTGTTTAATTTTTTTGCTCCCTTCGGTTGTTTTTGCAACACAAAATATTTAATTATCATTAACCCATTTTATATAAAATATTTTTGACCTTTTTTTATTTTCGGATTTTTGGGCTTTGGTGATTTGGAGATTTTTGCTTTTGGGAATAATTTATTTTTGGCTTGTTGGTTTTTGCTTGCTTTATTCGTTATCGTTATTCGTTAGGACTTTATTTGCTGTTTTGTTTTGACTAAATTTATTTTGATTTTTACAATGTGGAAATAAAATAACATCACGAATATTTGCAGTATCGGTTAAAAGCATAACCAAACGATCAAGTCCCATTCCAAGACCACCAGTTGGAGGCATGCCATAATTAAGGGCGTTTAGGAAATCATAGTCCATGTCATTGGCTTCGTCGTTGCCTAATTGTTTTTGTTGTAATTGATTTAAAAAACGTTTTTCTTGTTCGATAGGGTCGTTAAGTTCGCTAAAAGCATTAGCAAATTCCTTACCTACAATAAAAAGTTCAAAACGGTCAGTAAAGCGAGGATCAGCTTCGTTTTGTTTTGCCAAAGGACTTATTTCCAGTGGATGTCCGTAGACAAAAGTAGGCTGAATGAGAGTGTTTTCTACGTATTTTCCAAAAAAAGCCTCAATGATATGTCCTTGACTAAAATGGGGCATAACTTCAATTTGGTGTTTTTTTGCCAAAGAAAGGCATTGTTCCAAGGTAAAATTATCTGTAAAATCAATTCCTGTTTTTTCCTTGATTGATGCAACCATACTTACTTTTGCAAAATGGGAAAAATCAATTTCTTGGTTTTGGTAAGTAAATTGCAACTTGCCAAACAATTTTTGGGCCAATTCTTGCAAGCATTGCTTTGTTAAGTCCATAATATCTTGCATATCAGCATAAGCCAAGTAAGCCTCAATAGTGCTAAATTCGGGATTATGTGTGGCATCAATTCCTTCATTTCTGAAAAGACGTCCGATTTCATAGACTTTATTCATTCCACCAACAATTAATTTTTTAAGGGGTAATTCGGTAGCAATTCTCAAGTAAAAATCACAATTAAGAGCGTTGTGATGAGTGATAAAAGGTTTGGCAGAAGCGCCTCCCAAAGTTGGTTGTAAAATAGGAGTTTCTACTTCTAAAAAGCCCTGATTATCAAAAAAATTTCTAATGTATTTCATAATCAAACTGCGAGTTAAAAATACTTGTCTTGTTTTTTCGTTTACGATTAGATCAACATAGCGATTTTTTCTCATCTCTTCGCGGTTTTGCAAGCCATGAAATTTGTCAGGTAAAGGTTTTAGGGCTTTGGTAAGATGAATAAATTCCAAGGCTTTAATGGTTAATTCTTGCGTTTTGGTTTTAAATAAAAAACCTTTGATGCCTATGATATCTCCTAAATCACAATTTTGATAAATCTGAAAAGCATCTTTGCCCACTAAATCCAGTTTTATATATGCTTGCATTCGGAAATTAAAATCTTGTAAATGCAAAAAACCTGCTTTGCCTTGTCCTCTTTTTAAAACGATTCTGCCAGCTACACAAACATGGATTTGTGATTGTTCGAGAGCTAGACTATCTGCTTTTTGGTATTGCAAAAGAATTTGTTCGATGGAATGAGAAGGGACAAATTTTTTTCCAAAAGGATCGATGTTTATTTTTTTTAATTCATTCATTTTTTGATGTCTAATAATTTCTTGTTCGCTTAATTTTGTTGCCATTTATATGCTCCTTGCATCATTTAATTTTTTTAAACATTTAACCTTTATTATATCAAAAAAACTTTGGTTTTGGTGATGTTTTTGGAAGGGTTGGGGATTTTTTTGTGGGGAAATGCAATTTTTTTTATTTTGTGGTTTGAAAAAGCAAAAAAAGTTAATTAGTTTGGATAAAATAAAAAAAGACACCCATAAAGAATGCCTTTGGGTTGGTAATTGAATTTTACAAAATTAAAATTGCTTTTTGTTTTTGATTGATGAATTAAAATTTGAAATCAAAATAGTTTTAAAAGAGATGATTTGCAAAAAAGATAATTTTTAAAAGGATGTTTTTAACAAAATAAGTAAATATTAAAAATTATTTATATCGTGGTTTTGGTGGTGTTTTTTTATTAGTTCCAACCAAATAACCGATAAGAAATCAAAGAATACCGCCTAATAAAAAAGTAACTATTAAAGGCAATACAATGCTTTTGCTATTCATTCCGCAACTATATCCCCATTTGTAAAAAAGGACAATAAAGAAAACTGCTAAAGCTACTAAAAATACAATTAATCCTGTCATCATTCCTGATGAAGCATCAAACATTCCTTCGTTATACATTTTAAACCTCCATTTGTTTTTTTAAGATAAAATATTTTACTAAAAAAACAACAGCAAAAATTGCTTTTTGTGAAAAAAATTGATTTTTTTGAACTTTTTTATGCAAAAATGGAACAAAATGAATAAATTTAAATAGTTATATGATAAATTTGTAAAGTGATATATAAGTTTATTAAGATTATGAAAATATTTATAATGGGATTCCAAATTTAGTTTATGTTATTCCTTAATTTGGATATTTTGTCAAAATGTGTTAAAATAGGATTAGTGCAAATTGTTGTAAATCGCATTTTAATTATTTTGCCATAAGTCACAAAGCAATCAAGTCCTTAATTTTCCTTGTGTTTTTGCTTTATGTTTCTTTTGTTTCTTTTGACCTTGGCATGTCGTAAAACTGTTTTATTTGTAAAAGTTTTAGTATAGTAAGTTTTATTATAGTAAAAAAACAAAGGAAAAGAACAAAATATGAAAAACATGAAAACTAAAAACAATAAAAATAATAATACCAGCATAATGGAGCACATCCAAAAGAATTACAAACAAAACATAATCAAAATATCAATATAGAAGATATTAAAGATGAAAATATTACCTTTATTAAAATAGATAAAATCTTAAAAGATGGTGTTTTTGATATTAAATATGAAATTGAATTTGCTAAAAGTGATTATGAAAAAATTACAATTGCAGATGAAATGAAAATAGAAACTACATCATCTTAAAATATTAAGTTGTCTAAATAAATGAAACAGTTTAAAAAATTATGTTATAATTTACTATATAATAAATTTTTATTATATGTTTCGATTACTAAATAAAATTTTATATAAAATCAAAAAGAGGTAGCGGTGTAAAAGAGTATTATGTGAAGAAGGCATTCTGTGAAGCATAAGAAAGGTAACCATCGCCGAATAATAATTATGGCAATAATTTATTATGAGATTATAGAAAATATCTATAATATTCTTGCTGTTTTAACAGTAAAGGCGCTTTAATCAAGTCTCTCTCAAACCTTCTTTTAAGAAGGTTTTTTGTTTTATAGGAAGGAAAATCATTTGCTAACGTTATCTTTTTCAAGAATTAATAATTATTTTAAAGCTAAATATCTTTTTTTAACAATTTTAACTATTATTGTATCTTTTTTATTATATGATGATTTTTATCCTCAAAATACTAAAAACAAAGATGAAAATACTTTAGTTGTAGGAATGGAATGCAATTATAAACCTTATAATTATCTTTCTAATAATAAAGATAAAAAAGACTTGCATCCTTTAACAATAAATGGTAAAGAAAGTGATATTTTAGTTGCTGGATATGATGTTTTAGTAGCTAAAGAATTAGTTGATTATTTAAATGCAAAGTATGATAAAAAAATTAAATTAGTAATTAAAAAAATAGATTTTGATAGTTTAATTCCTGCTTGTCAAAATGGAGATATTGATTTAATTATTGCAGGGATGAGTAAAACAAAAGAAAGACAAGACCAAATTGATTTTACTGATAATTCTTATTATGATGAAGATCAATTTTATGTTATTATTATAAATAAAAATAATCCTAATAAGGGTGAATTTATAGTTAATGACAAAATTCAATTACCTGGAAAAATGTTATATCAACGAGGAACTTTTTACGAACAAATAGCAAAAACATTAAAAGGAAATGAAGTAGAAGGAATTGACAATTTTGATGTTCAAGCTCAAAAAGTTCAAACAGATTCCAAATATTTTTATTTAGCTGATGCAACTGTTGCCCAAAAACATTTACAAACTCATAATAATTTAGATAAAATAGAAATGAAAAAAGAAATAATTTTAGATAATAAAATAAAACAAGCTCAAATCATCGAAAAAGATAAAGAAACAGCTTTATATAAAGAAATAAAACAAGCCGCTGGAATACTTGCTATTGGATTTCAAAAACAAAAAGACATTAACAAAGAATTTATTAACAACAAACAAATTACCAAAGAAGACATTGAAGATTTTTTAACAAAAGAACTTACCTCAGATAAAAGAAAAGAATTCATGTATAAACAAACCTCAGAAAAAGATACATTAAATATATGGTCTATTTTTAAAAATAACTTTTCTCTTTATAAAAGAGGGATTTTAACAACTCTTAAATTTGGGATTTATGGCACTTTTGGAGGATTTGTCTTATCTTTATTGTTAGTTCTTTTCCAAGTGTTAAATATTACCAAAAAGAAAAGTCATTTTTTAATTTATTATTTGCATCAAATAGGATGTAGAATTATTAATTTTTATATATGGATTATTAAAAGTACTCCTATGTTAGTGCAAGCTTTTGTGAGTTATTTTTTCTTAAAAGAGTTTGCTTTTTTCCAAAATGCTACTTGGTATACTCCAATGTTTGCTGCTTATATGGTAATTATTTTAAATACTATGGGCTATATTTCAGAAATTATTACTAAAAATATTTCCTTTTTGGATAAAGGACAAATTGAGGCTTCCTTGTCTTTGGGAATGACACATACTCAAACAATGCGCTATATTGTTTTGCCCCAAGCTATTAAAAGATCACAAACTCCTATTTTAAATGAGTTTATTATTAATTTAAAAGATTGTGTTGTTTTTAGTATGTTAGGTGGAATTATTGATATTGCTTGTGCTTCTAATGCTTTGTATAGTAGTGTTGCAAGCCCTAAACCTTATTATATTTCTTCTATTATTTATTTGATTATTGTAGGAACTGTTATTTTCTTTTTGAAAAAAATGGAAAAAGTAAGACAAGTTTAAACTATATAATATAAGATATTTAGTTATAATTTATTTGTTATTATTAAAAGGCTAACTTTCAAAAAGTTAGCCTTCATTATTGATTGAAATTTAAGATATGATAAATGATTATTTAAATAATTGTTTTTGATATAATTTCATAAATTTATTAATAATTGTTTTGTTTCATAAATATCTAATGATAACAGCCCAAACAACAGATATTATTATTAAAGATAAATAATAAAAAAAATCAGATATATTTGTAAACCATTTTATATTTTTAGGTATAAATAAAAAAAGCCAAAGTAAAATGATATAAAATATAGAATTAATTATAGCTTCTCCAATTATTTCCAATTTATCAAAATTGAATAATAAAGTCTTTTTTAAAATTTGATTAATATCTTTTGGCAAAACACCTATTATTTGTAATTTTTTTATTTCTTCTTTTTTTAAAGGATAATAGCGTTTATGTTCAAACATTTCTACAGCTACATATATCCTAAAAGTCAATAAACCTATAACAAAATAGCAAGCCACAAACAAACATTTAAAAAGTAATTCTTGCCTTAACATAAGTAATCCAAATAAAAACAATGTAATAATAGAAAAAAATACAGAAATAAAATGTGTTCCATATCCTCTTATATAATTATATATTGTGCCTTCTAATAAAGGTTCATCATAAACATTAAATATTTCCCAAGATAAATTATTTATTGATTTATTATGATTTTATTCTTTTTGTATTGATAGTTAGTTGCTATTTGCTATTTGTTTATTTACCTAATAATAAATTGTTAAAAGAAAAAATATTATTAGAAGAACAATTAGAATCAAAACAAAATATAAAAAATAATTCATTAACTGCAAAATAATAAAACATCATTTATAATTACAACCTCAAACTATTTACTTAGTTTGGGGTTTTTATATCCAAATAACTAACTATAAATAAAAAAACATCTTCCAAATTAACTAAAATTAAAAGAAAATCACTAAAATACTTGACTATTTCATCTTTTTTTTATAAAATATTAGTGATGGTAAAACAGATGTAGCTAAAATAATTAAACTAATCCCTTGCCTTTTAGAGGCTTTTCTAAGTAATTCTTTGCTGTTTAAGAAAGAAAAGAAAGCAGGCGATTATTAATTATTTGGTTACACAAACTTACCTTAAAAAAGGAGAGTTTACAAATGTCACGTTATACAGGTTCACTTTGGAAAGTTTCAAGACGCCTTAATTATTCGGTTTCAGAAACTGGAAAAGAATTACGCAAAAGAGCTTATGGTCCAGGACAACACGGTCAAAAAAAAGTTAAATTAAGTGATTATGGGCTTCAATTGCAAGAAAAACAAAAATTACGTTTTACTTACGGCGTATCAGAAAAGCAATTTCGCAAAACTTTTGATAATGCAAGCAAACTAAAAGGGATTCATGGTGAAATGTTTTTAGTACTATTAGAATCTCGTCTTGATAATGTAGTTTATCGTTTAGGATTTGCCAAAACAAGAGCTCAAGCAAGACAATTAGCTAATCACGGTCATATTTTAGTAGATGGAAAAAAAGTAGATATTGCTTCTTATCGTTTAAAACCAGGGCAAACAGTTACTTTAAGAGAAAAATCTAAAAATCTAAATATTGTCCAAGAAGCTGTAAATAGTAAGTTTGTTCGCGCAGATTATGTTTCTTTAGATAAAGAATTGGTGGGTAAATATGTAAGATACCCTCAAAGAAACGAATTTTTACCAGATATTAACGAACAATTAATAGTTGAATATTATAATAGATAACTTAAACGCCCTTTAATAGGGTGTTTTTTTGTGTATTTGGAATATATAAAATAGTAGTTAATTAGTTGTCATTGTATAATAAAAAACAACCAAAAATAATTTATTTATTAATAATCCATAATTAAGATAACTAATTACATAAAATAATAATTATAAAACAAATATAATAGTATATATAAACTAACACCCCCCCACCCAAAAAACTACCAAAAAAACTTATTGTCTATAATAAACATAGCTTTTTATATTATAATATTTTTGTAAACTAATATCATTTATTTAACATTTTACCCTAATTATCAATTATTAAAGTTTCAGTTTTTAATTGTTTTTGATTAACTTTTAACTTTTAAAAATATCAAAAAAGGAATTGATTAATATGAAAAAAGTAAATTTAAAACGCCAAGAAACAATTGATTTTTTAAAAACTATGAGTCAAAAATCCCAAGAACAAACTCTACAAACCCTTAATTCTTCTTTTCAAGGATTAGATCAAAATCAAGTAATGTTGCATCAAAGTTTGTATGGTAAAAATATTTTATCCCAAGAAATCAAAACCATTTTTACTAAACAATTACTCCAAATTGCAATTACTCCTTTTAATATTGTTTTATTAATTTTAACTCTTATTTCTTTGGTTAATGATGTTCTTACTCCCAGTCCAGAAAATAGAAGTTATGCTACTATTATAACTACTATTTTAATGTTTTTGGGTTCTGTCATTGTCCAATTTAGTCAAGAAAGTAAACATTTAAAAATTACTTCTCAATTAAAAACTTTGGTACAAAATACAACTGCAGTTAAACGAAATAATTCTAAATTGGAAATCGCTTTAGAAGAAGTAGTAAGAGGAGATATTGTTATTCTTTCGGCAGGAGATATTATTCCAGCTGATATTAAATTATTAGAAACTAAAGATTTTTTTGTAAAAACTACTACTTTTACTGGTGAATCAGAACCAGTAGAAAAAATGGCGTGTGCTTTTTTACAAAGTGAAACTATTTTAGACGATCCTAAATTAGTTTTAGCAGGTTCAACTGTTATTTCTGGTTATGCTACAGGTATTGTTTTAGTCACCGGAAAAGATACTTATTTAGGTAATATCAGCCAGGAAATTACTAAAAAAAAATCCCTTTCACACTTAGATCAAAGTATTAATACCATTGCTAAATTACTTATGATATGTATTTGTTTAATGGCGCCTTTAGTATTTTTATTCAACTTTAAAAAACCTCAAAATACTTTATTACAATCATTTCTTTTTGCTCTTACTATTGCCTTTGGACTTACTCCTAAAATGCTTCCCTTAATTGTTGCTACTTCTTTTTCTAAAGGAATTGTTGCTTTATCCAAGCGCAAAGTAATTGTTAAAAACCTAAATGCTATTTCTAGTTTTGGAGCAATGAATATTTTATTTACTGACAAAACAGGAACCCTTACCGAAGACCAAATCTTTTTGGAAAATTTCTTAGACCTTAATGGCAACGAAGATATCCGTGTTTTGCGTCATGCCTATCTGAATAGTTTTTTTCAAACAGGGCTTAAAAGTTTAATTGATAAAGCCATTATTACCAAAACAAATAATGCCCAAACTCTACATCCTTCTTTACAAGGAATCACCGAGCAATTTACCAAAATTGATGAAATTCCTTTTGATTTTAAAAGAAGAAAAATGAGTGTAGTAATACAAGATGTTTCCCAAAAACAACAAATGATTACTAAAGGAGCAATTGAAGAAATACTTGCTATTTGTGATCATGTAGAACTTGAAGGCAAAGTTGTTCCTTTAAGTGACCAAAGCAAACAAATAGTCCTGCAACAAACCATAACTTATAATCAAAAAGGTTATCGCGTAGTTGGAGTAGCCCAAAAACTTATCTCAAATCCCAAACAACAACCCTGTTTTACTCCTGGACAAATTGAAGAAAAATCAATGGTTCTAATCGGATTGCTTACTTTTTTAGACCCTATTAAAGAAAGTTCAACCCAAACTATTGCCTCTTTGCAACAAAAAGGTATTATTGTTAAAATCCTTACAGGAGACAACGATATTCTTACCAAAGCTATTGCCCAAAAATTAAATATTCAAACAACTTATTGTCTTCAAGGAAGTATCATCGATAATTTAAGTGATGATGCTCTTTACGAAGCTTCTCAAAAAACTAATCTTTTTACTAAATTATCCCCCGAACAAAAAGCAAGAATTGTATCTGTTTTTAAACAAAAAGGCAATATCGTTGCTTTTATGGGTGACGGAATTAACGATGCTTCTGCTATGAAACAAGCTAATTTAGGTATTTGTGTTGATAGTGGTGCTGAAATTACTAAAGAAATTGCAGATATTATTTTGTTAGAAAAACAACTTATCGTTTTAGAACAAGGAGTTGTAGAAGGAAGAAAAACCTATACTAACGCCCTTAAATACATTAAATTTACTCTATCTTCTAATTTTGCCAATTCCCTCAGTATTTTGCTTGCTAGTTTATGTCTTAATTTTCAACCTATGATAGTTTTACAAGTTTTATTTTTAGACCTTATCTATGATTTGATTTGTTTTGCTATTCCTTTTGATAATGTTGATGATATTTATTTACAAAAACCACGCAAATGGGATTTTGCAAGTATTAAAAGTTTTATGTTATGGTTTGGTTTTTTTTCTTTCTTATTGGATGTGGCTTTTTTAATTGGAATGAAATTTATTTTAAAAAACTTATCCCAAAGTCCACAATTATTTCAAACTAGTTGGTTTATTTTTTCAATGTGGTCACAAACATTAACCCTTTTCTTACTGCGAACTGACAAAATTATTGCTAAAAACAATCAAAAAAACCTTCCTTCTTTCCTTATTATGTCATGTTGTTGTTTAGGTTTGGTAATTACTACTTTCCTTCCTTTAATGCCTATTGTAAGTCAAGCCCTTAATTTAGATAAATCAATTTTTGAAAAACCTACAATTTTTTCCTTTTTGTTATTTTTAGTAGTTATTTATTCATTAGTTATGATATGGGCTAAAAAAATCTTTATTCAAAAACACAAACAATTATTATAAATTGTATTAACTAATTTCGTTATTTTATCCTTTTATTATTTTATTATTTCAAAATTTATTATTTCAAAATAAAATGGTTTGCTTTGGTTTTTGCTTGCTAAAAATTAATTATAAATTGATTGTTTTGCTTTCTAATATCGCCCCTTTTTTCGCCTCCCAAATTTTTCAATTTATCAATCATAATCATTTTTGAAAGGAATTTCTATGTTTGGCACTTCTCCTTTATGGACAGTTTTTTTGTTTTTGTGTATCTTTATTGTTTTTCATTTTTTCTTACGCAAATATCAAGTTTTAAATATGGTATTTTTATTTTTGCTGTTATTTTCCCTTGTTTATTGTTTGAAAAGCTACCATTATACTTTTGTTGAACCTATTTTTAAAAGATATCTTAGTTTAGATATTTCTGAAAACATTTATGATTGTTTATTAAATTTTATTCTAACTAGTATCATCATCATCAAAGCTCCTTCTTTAAGAGTTGCTTTTAATAATTGGTCTAAGCATTGGAACATCAAACGACAAAACTTTTTTATGGGTGGAGATAATACCCAAAAAGAAATTATTAAAGCTACTTTAGAACTTGCTTCTCGTAAAATAGGAGCCTTAATTACGATTGAAAAAAATAATACTTTGGAACAATACGCCCAAAAAGCTATCTTAATTGATGGTAATGTTTCTAAAGAATTGTTATTAAACATCTTTGCTCTCAACACACCTTTACACGATGGAGCAGTTATTATTAGAGGAGATAAAATTTTGTGCGCTAGTGCCTATTTTACCTTGTCTTCATCAGCTGATTCCTTAGACAAAAAAACTGGTTCGCGTCACCGTGCAGCTTTAGGGATTAGCGAAACTACAGATAGTATGACAATTGTTGTCTCTGAGGAAACAGGAAATATTTCTATTGCTTTAGAAGGGATGATGTTTCAAACTAACGAACAAGAAAAACTTAAAGAATATTTAGCTATTTTTATGAATTAATTAAAATAAAAATTCTTCAAAATACAAAATAAATAAAATACAACCCCATTTTATAAAATAAAACAATCCCAACTAACCTCAACCCCCAAACCAAATATACCAATCAAAGAAGAAAAGGAAACAAATAAATGAATAAACGAAAATTAGGCATTGTAGTTGATTCTACTTGCGGAAATACTTATGGCAAAAACTTTTTTGAAGATATTTCAGTAGTGCCTTTAACATTAATTGTTGGAGAAACTAGCTATATTGATGGTGCCATTTACAATACCACTTTACTAAATTTTATTGAAAACAAACAAAAAGTAACTACCAGCCAACCCAATCCAGAGCTTTTTATTAAAGCTTTCAAGGAACAATTTGACTTAGGATATAAACACGTTATTTGTTTAACTTTATCCAGTAAACTAAGTGGTACTCATAATAGTGCTCTTTTAGCTAAAAAAACGCTTAACAATCCTAATATTACTGTTATTGATACTCAAAATATTGGTCCTGGAGTTTATTTTTTCTTACAAAGAATCAATGATTGGCTTACTCAAAACCCTGATGTTTGCCCTCAAACAATCACTGATAAAATCAATGAAGAAAAACTAAAAGGCTTTTTGTTATGCACTGTTAATAATTTAAAAATATTAGCTTATAATGGACGTATCTCCAAATTTAGATTTTTAATTGGCAATCTTTTGAAAATACATCCTATTTTAAAATTTCAACAAGGAGTGTTATCAATTGAAAAAAAAGTAAGAAACTTAAAAAACTGTTTTAATTATTGTCTTAAAAAAATATTAGAACACAAAACTGCAAATAATAAACTTGATATTCAAGTTATTTATGTAGATGATGACAAAGATGCCAAAGAACTTTTAGCACAAATCAAAAAATTAGCTAACCCCCAAATTAAAGCTACTCTTTATGGTGCTATTTCTCCTGTAGTAGCAGCTCATATTGGCTATAAAGGATTTGGATTTTATCTTAACGAAATTACAGATTAACTTATAATGGAATGCATTATTTTTTAATCCCTGATTTTGTTTAAAGTTTTAGAACAGTCAAAACTTTTTATCCCAAAAACTTTTAAAACCCACCTTTAAAAAACACTTAAACAATCTTTTTGATTTTCTTTTTGGCTATTTTAAGATACAATAAAATTGTAGCTATATTTTAGTTACATTATATTTTTATATCCTTGATGTTAGAAAGAACCAAATAAGTGTCTATGTTTTACCAAAGAAAAAAACTTTTTTTCAAAATACTTTTGGTTTTAGTATTAATTTTTTTTATTACAACCATCGCTTATGCTATAGAAGATTGGCATAAATTGAAAAAGGATAGTAATTTTGGATTAAAAATTGCTGCTCCTGCAGAATTGTCAGTTTCCCAACCCGCAGATCTTCACGACACCAATAAAAAATTTTTAGTTCCTACAGAACATAGTTTTTTAATGACAACAGAACAAACAGATAGAGTTATTTTTGAACAAGAAGCTACTCTAAAAACTCAAAATGACAAATTAACTTTTATAAACGGAAAAAATACCAAACTAGATATTAATTATTTTTTTGAAAACCTTGATTTAAACGAACAATTAAAAGATTTTTTTAATGTTCAGATTTTATGGAAATACAAAGAACAACCTCAACAAAGTTTTGTTTCTTATGACAATAAAAATAAACCAGTTATTATTGATAAAAACGGTAATTTAAAAAAAATTATTGTTCAATTTACCATTTATGCTTCTAAAGTTTTTCCTTCTGGATTCCAAACTAAAGAAAAACAATTACAGATAAAATATAACATACAAAAACCATAATATTGTTTTGCTATTTTTATTATTTGTGATTTGCAAGTAACAACTATTTTTAATTTTAAGCTCCTTTAAAATTTTAAATTATATAAATTGCTTATTTATTTCAATACTTAATTTTCAAATAAGCGAAGACCGTATCAGCACGGTCTTTTCTTTTTTTCCTTGACATTTATTTTAGAAAAAGATTAATTTGTTATAAAAATATCTATTTTAATAACCCCCCTAGCCTTATTATTTTTTTCTAAAATGAATTTATGAAAAAACATTTTTTGTGTCTTTTGGCAACCCTCTTTAATAATAAACATCTTTTGGCAAAATAACTTTATTCCAATTCTTAAAATTATAAAACATAGATATAAAGGTAACCAAGTTTATGATGGGACTTAACAATCAAACAATTAATTTATATTCCAAACACCCTAAAATATGGAAACTGGCTCACAACCGCCAAATTGAAATTTCTCATAAAGCCTTAATTATGGCAATTATTAATGTTACTCCTGATTCTTTTTCAGATGGAAACCAACATTTTACTACTCAAAAAGCAGTTAATCATGCTCTTCGTTGTCTCAAAGAAGGTGTTGATATCATTGATATTGGAGGCGAATCTACTCGTCCAGGAGCAATCCCAATTACTCCTTTAGAAGAACAAAAACGCATTTTGCCTGTTATTAAAGAATTATCACGTCATCCTAAAGCCATTATTTCTGTTGATACTTATCATTTTCAAACCGCTAAATTAGCCATTAAAGCTGGAGCTCATATTATCAATGATGTTTGTGGCTTGCAACAAAATCCTCAAATGGCACAAACAATTGCCTCATTAAATGCAGGTGTTTGTATTATGCATACAGGCAGAAATCGCAAAAAACTTTCTAATGCCTTGCAAGACCAATTTTATTTTTTAAATCATTCCTTAGAAATTGCCAAACAAGCCCAAATTGCAACAGAGGCAATAGTAATTGACCCTGGGTTTGGTTTTGAAAAAAACATTGATGAAAACTTTGATATTATAAAAGAATTTGAGCAATTAACTAAAATGGAACTACCCATATTGGTAGGTCTTTCACGTAAAAGATTTCTTAAAGCAATAATTCCAACTGAAAGCCTTTTGCAAGTAGAATCATTAGATGCCATTACTGCTACTGCTAATTTTTTGTTAAGAACTAAAGGAGCTTCGATTTTTCGAGTGCATAATGTCAAAATGAATAAAAATAGTTTGCTTTTAGCAGATACTTTAATGAAAAAAATATAAATATTGTTATCCTAAATATATTTTAAAATTATCCCTTTTAAAATAATGAAAAACATTAATTTTTGCAACATAAAAAACGCAAATAAAACACATTTTTAAAAAAGAATTTATGACTTGTCAAACTTATCAAATATTTTTCTAAAAACAAATATTTTGCAAACATTTTTCTATTTTTTATAACTATACCCAAGTAAAGAACGTATAAAACAATGAAACTTAATAACAATGTAGCAGCCATAGGACTTGGTAGTAATCTGGGAGCTAAAAAGAATAATTTACAAACTGCTTTAAAAATGATTAATTTGCATCCTCAATGCGAAGTTTTGAAAGTTTCTCCTTTGTATGCAACTCTTCCTTGGGGAAAAACAGACCAACCTTTATTTTTAAACGCTGCTGCTCTTATCAAAACTTTCCTACCTCCCTTACTTTTTTTAGATTTTTTATTATCTGTAGAAATGAAACTCAAAAGAAAACGATTAGAATTATGGGGACCGCGTACTATTGATTTAGATATTTTGTTTTTGGGTAATCATACTTGCAAAACTCCTAAATTAACTATTCCTCATCCCTATATGTTAGAAAGAATTTTTGTCCTTGCTCCCTTAGCAGATATTTTACCTAACCAAATAATACAAACCAAAACTATTTTAGAATGGAAAAACCAATTAGATCAAAATGCAGTTAAAATAATTGAAAATAATCAATGGTATCAACCTTCTTTTTAAAAAACCTAACTGTTTCATTTTTAGATAACTTAATTATTTTAAACTATATTTATTAATGTAAAAATAAAATTATAAAAAGGAAATTATATGAATATTTTATCAATCGAAACTAGTTGTGATGAAACGAGTTGTGCAGTTACTCAAAATGGTAAAAAAGTGCTTTCTAATGTAGTTTTTTCCCAAATTAAAGATCATCAAATTTTTGGTGGAGTAGTCCCTGAAATAGCTTCTAGAAAACATATTCAATTTATGACTTTGGTATTACAACAAGCCCTTAAAGAAGCGAACCTTACCCCCCAAGAAATTGATTTAGTAGCAGTTACCCAAGGACCTGGTTTGGTAGGTTCGTTGCTAGTTGGCATTAACGCCGCTAATGTTTTTGCCTACACTTATCAAAAGCCTCTTTTGGGAGTAAATCATTTATTAGGGCATATCTATTCTGCTCAAATTGAACATGAAATTAATTTTCCTGCCTTAGTACTTTTAGTTTCTGGAGGACACACCGATCTTTTTTATCTTACGGACCACCTCCAAATCAAACCTCTTGGCACTACTCTTGATGATGCGGTAGGAGAAGTTTATGATAAAATTGCTAAAAACCTCAATCTGCCTTATCCTGGAGGACCTTTGATTGATCAATTAGCCCAACAAGGAAAAGACACTTATCATTTGGTGCGCCCTTATTTAAAAAATGATAATCTGAATTTTAGTTTTTCAGGACTCAAAAGCACTTTGGTAAATTTAGTGATGAAACAAAACCTAAAAGATATCAACATTCCTGATTTGTGCGCTTCTTTTCAAGCTAGTGTTATTGATGTTTTATATGAAAAAACTAAAAGAGCTTTAACCAAATATCGTGCTAAACAATTAATTGTTACTGGTGGAGTTGCTTCTAATTCTGGTTTAAGACAAAAGTTTATGACATCTTTTGCTAACTTGGAAGTTATTTTTCCTAGTTTGCAATATTGTACTGATCAAGCTGCTATGATAGGTATTGCAGCGTATTATCAGAACCAAATTACTAAAGCTTCTAAAAAATATGATCTTACAGCAAATCCTAATTTGTTTTTTTGATTTTTGATAATACCCCCCTTTTTTTTATATAATATATAAAAAAAAGAGTCCCAAAAGGACTCTTTTATTTTTTATTTGGTTGTTGTTCTTTTTGGTTTACTTTTTGCTTTGGATTTTGTTGGAGTTTGATTTTTTTCATCTAAAGCATAAACTTCTTTTTGGTTGAGGGTGTCTTTTTCTAATAAAGCTTTGGTTATTTTTTCAACTAATGTTTTATTAGTTATTAAAAGTTCTTTGGATGTTTTATAACATTCATCAACTATTTTTTTAACTTCTTGGTCTACTTGATAACGAGTTTGTTCTGAACAATGTTCAAAATTAATATATCCTAAAGGACTCATTCCAGAATAAGCAACCATCCCAAAAGCAATACGAGTAACTGATTTTAGATCTGAATAAACTCCATTTGTTCTAGATTTACAAAAAAGTTCTTCGGCTGCTGCTCCCCCTAGAGAGCAAACTATAGCATATTTTAATTTATCTTCGGTTTGACTAAAATATTCTTTATCAGAAGTGTGCCACACATAACCTAGAGCTCCTCCTCTTGGAGTAATTATAATGGTTCTTACTTTGGATTCTGAATAGGGTGTTTCATTACAATAACGGCATGCCCTGCTTCGTGATAAGCTGTCATGATTTTTTCTTTTTCTTCAGTTTTGCGTGATTTTTTGGCAGGACCTATACTCACTTTGTCAATGGATTCTTCTAAATCTTTCATATTAATTTCTAATTGTTTATTTTTAGTAGCTAAGATGGTAGCTTCATTTACAATAGCTGCAAGTTCTGTGCCTGACATACCGGGAGTTCTTTTAGCTATTTGTAATAAATCAACATCAGTAGCTATTTTTTTCTTTTTGGTATGTATTTTTAAGATAGCTTCTCTTGCTTCTAAATCAGGCAAGCCAACAGTTACTTTGCGGTCAAACTGCGCTGTTGCATTTTTTTAGACAACTTTTGTCTTTAAAATTGTTCTTTAAGGCTAAAAATTAATAGATAATTTCATATCTTTTCAAACTAAAGAAATATTGTTTTCATTCAAAAAAGTGTCTAAAATTTTTTTGATAATTCTTTAGTTTCAAAAGATATTTTTTTAATATTTTATCTTTACACTATATAGTTAGGTAAAAAAAGTTAAAATTCCGTTAAGAAAATAAAAATATAATTATTTTTTTACGTAATTATGTTATTTTGGTCAAAAAAATGTGCAAAAAGAGAACCTCTTTTTCAAGGCTAAAACATTAAAATAAATTAAAAAATAAATTTATCTCAGATTTTGAATATATTGAGAAGGAGATGAATAATTTAATTTAGCTAAAATCCATTGATTATTCCAAAATTTCGGAAAATGATTGATTATTTTTTTTAATTTTTTGGTTGATTTTTGAAATAAAAAAGGATGTTGATGTTGTAAGATAGTTTTCATTTGGCCGAAAAAGTTTTCAATTACGGCGTTATCACGTGGAGTGGCTTTTCTTGACATACTGATTAAAAAACCTTTTTTCGTTAAAGTTTGTTGGACTTTTTGTGATTGATAAACTGTTCCTTGGTCTGAGTGAATAATACAAGGTTCTTTTAATAGAGGTAATTTTTGGATGGTGTTTAAAACTAATTCTTTATTTTGATGTTTGGAAGTGTGGGAAGCGATAATTTGGTTGTTAAAAGAGTCAATAATACAAGAAAAATATAAAAATCCTTGTGGAGTTTTGAAATAAGTGATATCTGTAAAGAGTTTTTGTAAAGGGGCTATTGATATAAAATCTTGATTAATTAAATTATCTACTACTTTTAATTTAGTTTTTAAATTATTTTTATAATTATATTTATTTTTTTTAATTCTTAAACGACAGTTAATGTCGTTTTTTTCATAATGGTGTAAACTTTTTTCTTGGTGATGAACTCGTTAAAGGTTTTTTGATATAAATCAGTGATTTTACGATGACCGTAAAAATATTGTTGGTGTAAACACAAAGCTTTAATGCGATTTTGTTGTAATAAATATTTTTCTTTTTTTGCTTTGATTTGATTTTCGACTTTCAACCAATAAATAATAATAAGTGCTTCTTTTTGTTCGGATAGTTTTTAAAATGGTTGTTAAATTTAGTTTTTGATTAAATTGTTTAACTAATTCAAAAACTGTTTTTTTATCAGTTTTTTGATTTTTTTTCATTAGAGCTTGTAATAATTTATTTTTGTGGATTTCTTTTTCTATTATTTTTTCTATTTTTTTCATGATTTAAATATCGTTTCCCCTTTTTTATATCATATACATAACCATTATAACTCTGAATGATTATATTTATTTAAAAAAGGGGGTCTCGCGCAACTGGGGGATTTTTATTTTTCTTTTTCTTTTGTTTGTGCTTGCTTTTAATTTTTGTTAGCGCTTCAGCGCGTTAGGGGATGGTGTTGGTTAATTTTTAAAACATCTCTCTTTAATAATGGAAAGGGAAAAAGGGAGTTATTTATATATCGAAAAATAATAATGATAGATAAAAGATACAACGATAATTAAAATTAATAAATCAAATGATAGTAAAACGATGAGTTAAAATAAGTTTATTTATTTTATGTTTTTTATTTTGTTAAATTACTTTTATAATTAGGATGTGTTTTTTAACCCAATAACCTACTTTTCTTTTGATTAAAAATGCTTTGATGTGTTTTAAATCTTCTAATTGATAATAAATAATGTTTGCTTCTTTGTTATAGTTTGTTTTTATAGGGTTGTTATAATTATCTACTTTTTTTGTCATCTAATTTATATAATTTTAAATTATCTAACTTGTCTATGTTTATTTTGCTAATCAATTCTTTAATATAGTCTTTTTGTTCGTTAAGATAATTAATTTGGAAGATAGGGAAATGCGTTTTAAAGGTATTATTTTGGCTTTTTGGGGGTGTTATGGGGTTGGTGAGGATTTGCGTAGGCGATAAAATCATAACCTAAATCTTCGTAATTAGCTAATGATTTTATTAATCCTAAAACCCCTTCTTGGTATAAATCCTCTTTAGTTAAAAATTTAGGGTAATATTTAAATTGATAAACTAGTTTTTTTAATAAAGGTAAATGAAGTTCGATTAATTGATCTCGAATTTCTAAATTCTTTTTATTTTTTAAAAAATCTTTAAATAATTTTTCTCTTAACATTTAATTCCTTTCTAAAAACATCTTTAGAAAAGATATGAAATTATTTTTTTAATCTTTGAAAATAAAAAAAGACTAACTTAATAGTTAGCCTTAAAGAGTTTTTAAAAAGCAAAAAGTGTCTAAACTTTTGGAACACCTCATTTATATCAAAAATTATAATAATAAAAATATTTTAAACATTATTTTTTAAAAAGTTGTTCTCTTTTGACATATACATAAATCAAAGAAACAACAATAGTGGTTACTAAAACACCCATAACAATTTTGGGGGTAAGTTTTGTTTGTGGTTCTTTTTCTGGGGATTGAGTATTTGCTGGCACTACTGGTTCGTTATTTTCTTCAGTTGTTTCATCTTTTTTATCTACTTCAGTTGTTTCATCTTCTTCTTTTGTTATTTCAGATTGTCGAACTTCATCACCTACAATAGTTGTTTTAGTTGTTTTTTTAGTTATTAAATTATTAACTGTTATTAAAGTTACAGTTGGGTTTCCTTCTTCTATGGTTTCTTCTATTGTTGTAGTTGCTGATTTTGGTATGAAGAACCAACTTTTTTTATAATCAATTGGTTTTTGTTCATCTTCATTTTCGCTGTCTCTTAAATAATGTGTTTCAGATATTTTTATATTATTTTCATCATATTCGGCATCATAAGTTTCATCATTTTCCCAATCTACTTTTTTATCATCTTCTATTGTATAACGTATTTGTTTTTTTATATTGTTATTTTCATCTTGTTCCAAAACTTCTTTTTTAGAATCATCTACAAATGTAATTACCACATTATCATCCTTATTACCAAAAGAATACAAAGGTACAAAGCCACCATCATCTTCAGAATTCACATCCATAGAAGCATCGCCATCTGCAAGATCCACATTCATAGAACTATCATCATCTTCGGAACTTGAACTATAACTGGTTGTCTTTTCGCTTCCATCTGAATTAAAAAATGTTTGTTTTGTCATTTCATTATCTTGATATTCTTTATTCCAAGTTTCTTTATGTTCCCAATAAATATCATCTTCTGAGGTTTTAAAATGTCTTTGTTCTAATGTATGTCCACTATTATCATCTAAAGTTCTATTCCAAGTATTAGGGCTTTTCCAATTTATTTCTTTATTGTCATTGAGATAACTTCTTTTATTTAATTTATAAGGTCTATTATTAATAATTTTTAATTCTATATCATAAGTTTTATCGTGATTCCAATTAACTATTTTTTTATATTCTTTGCTATTTGATGTGTAATGCCTTTCAGTTAATATATATTCTTCAGCTTGAACTTCTTCTGCAAAGTTGCCATCATAATACGTTTTATCCCAAGTTTTATCGTGATCCCAATTAACTTGTTTGTTATCTTCGTCGCTGCCTTCTTTAAAATATCTTTTTGAAATTTGTTTATTATTAGAATCATAAACTTTATCCCAAGTATTAGGATTTTCCCAGTCTAATTGTTTTTCTTCGCCTTCATTATGAGGTTTATATGCTCTACTGGATGAAGTGTATGTTTGTGTTTCCTTATTAGTTGTTGCAAAAACATAAGTAATATTTAATATAAAAAATAATAAAGAAATTAATAAATATAATTTAGATACTTTTAAATAAAATGATTTTTTTCTTTTTGCATTATTCATTTTTATAATATAGATCCTTTTTTATTTTATGTTTTTTAAAAAAAATAAAAATAATTGTAATCATTAAAACTAAAAAAATTAAATAATAATATATATTTTTTTAAAACCAAAAAGTAAATATTGAAATGAAAAAATAATTGTTATTTTGTATGTACATTTTTACATTTTTTTTAACCCCATCTTTTTACAAATTTGCCACAGCAGTTCAAAAAATAAAAAACTTGCTATTAATGTCATTTTATCACAAAAAAAAAACAAACAACAAGTTTTTTGCTCACTAATCTGTATATCATGAGTGCTTTCCTTGCAATTTTATATATAAAAAAAAGAGACTTCAAAAGTCTCTTTTTGGGATTATTTAATTTTTTTTAAAAATATTTTTATTTTTTTTGTCAATCGATTTTTTTCTAAATTGCGTTCTGCCTGGGTTTTGGTTAAGTAGTTAGGAACTAATAAATGGCAATTGGAAACAATTTTTGCAAATTGTTTGATGGTGCAAAAATCTATTTTGATAGTAGTTGGTTCAATTAATAAATGATTAGGAAAAGATTGCAAGAAACTGCTTTCAAATCTATCTTCGTTTAAGTAAATGTGGTTTTCTTTGAGGCTTAAAGCAAAAAAAGCATTACTTCTAACATCAATTAAAGGAGTAAGTGAAGCATAAGAATAACCACTAGATAAAAGTAATAGACTGCTTATTTGGTATAAAGGGATTTGTAAGTTGAAGGATAACATTTTGGCTGTAAGAACTGCTACACGAGTGCCAGTATAAGAACCAGGACCCACACCAACTATTAAAGCATCTAAGTTGTTTAGACCTAAATTATTTTCTTGTAAGACACTTTCAATTAAAGGAATCATGCAAGGAACATAATCGTTTTTGCCAAGGCGGGATTTGAAAGTAGTAATTTTTCCTTGGATAACTAAAATAACTATTTGGCTTTTGGTGGCAGTATCTAGAATTAAAATGTTTTTGTGATTCATTGTCGTATCGCTTTCAAAAGTTTGGTTAGAGATTTGCAAAAAAAATTTAAAGGTTGATTTTGGAATAAGTATTTTGAATATCATTTTGATCCACTTTTATTTTTATTATCAAGGTTGCTATTTTGATAGATAGTAATTTTTCTTTGATTTTCATTTAAAAATGTCATTTCTACTAAAAAAGCAAAATCAGGAAAAAGGTAACTGCAATTTTGAAAATATTCTACTATAACAAAATCTTGATAAGTAAGGTCTTCTAATAGTTCTTCTAAAAATTCAGTCTCAAGGTCTGTGCGATATAAATCAAGATGATAAATAGTGTGCAATTTGTTCTTGTAGGTTTTAGAAATGACAAAAGTAGGACTACAAACATTTTGAAGGATGGCAAAACTTTTAATAAAACCCTTAGTAAAGATAGTTTTTCCACAACCCAAAGAGCCTTGTAATAAAATGATTGTTTTGCTTTGTTTTTCTTTGGGAGTGTTTTTTTTTTGATTGATGAGTTTTTTTCCTAAATTGTAACCTAATATTTGGGTTTCTTTTGGGGTATTAGTAATTGTTTCTAAATATATTTTGGTTTTCATATGCGTTTAGACCTTTAATTATGAGATTAAAATAATATGATAAGACCTTTGTTCTTTTTCCTTTGGTGTTTTGTCTTTTGTTGTTGGTTTAAAATTAATTTTCTACGCCATCTACATCAAGTACTTCTTTTTTGACAACTGCTACTGAAACTGCTTTATGACCTGTTTTTAATTTGATGATGCGCGTTCCTTGGGTAGCTTTGTTTTTGGTTTTGGTAATTTGGTCAATTGCTACTCTTACTACTTGTCCTTTGTCAGAAGAAACAATAAGATCATCTGTAGGGAGGACAACTTGTAGGGTAATAAGCCTTCCTTTTTGGTCGTTTACTTTGATAGTTTTAGAGCCTTTGCCACTACGTGCTTGAATGCGGTATTGGTTGACATTGGTGATTTTTCCAAAGCCGTTTTCAGTCATTACTAAAATGTTTTGTTCTTTGGAACCAGTGTCAATTAAAGCAGCTCCTACTAAGAATTCATCACTTCCAAGACGCATTCCAATTACACCCATGCTGTTGCGACTAATACTTTTAATTTTGGTTTCACAAAAACAAATAGCATTGCCATTGTTAGATGCTAGAATGATATTTTTAGTGCCTGTGGTTTTGTTTACTGTAAGGACTTCATCGTTTTCTTTTAACCTAATTGCAATAAGACCTCTTTTGGAAATGTGGCTGTATTCTTTGAGAGGTGTTTTTTTGACTATGCCTTTTTTGGTAGCAAAGAATAAGTAATCTTGGGATTGATCAAAGTTTTTAACACTGGTGAAAGAAGTTAAAAATTCGTCTTTTTCGAATGGTAAGAAATTAACAAGATGGCTTCCTTTGGATTGTCTTTGACCTAAAGGAATTTCGTAGCCTTTGAGTTGATAGACTTTGCCTTTGTTAGTAAAAAATAAGTGATAATCGTGAGTAGAAGTAATTGCTAGATGTTCAATAAAGTCTTCTTCGTAGATTTTCATACCAGAAACGCCTTGCCCACCTCTTTTTTGTTGTTTGTAAGTATCAATATCCATGCTTTTGATGTAGCCTTTGTTAGTAATTGTAATAATGATAGGTTTTTCTTCGATTAAGTCTTCGTCTTCAAAGTTTAGGGGAGCATCAAAATTGAGGGTAGTTTTTCTGTCATCTTGGTATTTTTTCTTCATTTCTAGAAGTTCTTTTTCTAAAATGCGTTCTTTTTTCTTTTGGGAATCAATGATACTTTGGCATTCTAAAATTTCTTGAGTGAGGTTTTTTTCTTCAGTGATAAGTTTTTGAGTTTCTTGGTTAGCAAGTCTTTGGAGGCTCATTTCTAAAATGGCTTTGCTTTGTATTTCATCAAAATTGTATCTTTGCATTAATTTGCTTTGGGCTTCTTTGACATCTGTAGAAGTTTTGATGAGTTTAATAGCAGTTTCGATGTCTTCTAAAATAGTGATAAGAGCTGTTACTAAATGTTTTCTTGCGCTTGCTTTTTTGAGTTCAAAGCTTTTTTGGCGGTTAATAACTTCGATGCGGAAATTGAAAAAAGCTTCTAAGATTTGTTTTAAAGAAACTAATTGGGGAGTTTTTCCAACTAAGGCAACCATATTGATACCAAAAGAAATTCTTAATTGGGAATGTTTGTAAAGCTTGTTAAGAATAATTTTACTGTTTGCGTCTCTTTTAAGTTCGATTACAATTTTCATTCCTTTGCGACTGGATTCGTCTCTAAGGTCTGTGATTCCTTCTACTATTTTGTTTTTAACTAGAAAAGCAATTTTTTCAATTAGATCAGTTTTTTTGACTTGATAAGGAATTTCTGTAACAATGATTGAAGTTTTTCCTCTTTCTTCCGAAACGTGACTTTTAGCCTTTAAGATAACAGCTCCTTGTCCGGTGTGATAAGCGCTTTTTAAACTTTGTAAGCCTAAAAGTTCGCCACCAGTAGGAAAATCAGGTCCTTTGATGTGTTGCATTAATTCATCAATGGAAATGTCTTTATTATTAATGTAGTGAATTAAACCATCAATGACTTCGCCTAAATTATGAGTAGGGATTTTGGTTGCCATTCCTACTGCAATTCCTGTAGCTCCGTTAATTAATAAGTTGGGAAGAGCTGTTGGAAGTACTAATGGTTCTTTTTCAGTACCATCGTAATTATCAACAAAATCAATTGTGTCTTTGTCAATGTTTTTGATTAGTTCCATTGCCATTTTTGCCATTTTAACTTCAGTATAACGCATAGCTGCTGCTTTGTCGCCATCAATTGAACCAAAGTTTCCATGACCGTCTACTAAAGGATAACGGTAACTAAAATCTTGAGCCATTCTTACCATTGCCTCATAAATGCTTGAATCTCCATGAGGATGGTATTTACCCATAACATCCCCAACTACACGAGCTGCTTTTTTGTAGCTTGCGTGACTGTAGACGCCTAATTCTTTCATACTATATAAAATACGTCTTTGGACTGGTTTTAAGCCATCTTTAATGTCTGGTAAAGCTCTTGATACAATTACGCTCATTGCATAACTTAAGAAGGATTTTTTCATCTCCTCGCTTAAGTTTACTTCTTGAATGTTGCCATGATCGTGGTCTTTGTGGTTGTTGGCTTCATTGTTTTGAGTTTTTTGGTCGCTCATTTTTAACCTCTTTTTAAATATATATTAGTTGTTATTTAATGTTATATTTTGTTAGTTTTAGTTGTATAAAATAATTATTTATAATTAAACGTCTAAATCAGCTTCTAAGGCTTTTTCTAAGATGAAGTTTTTTCTTGGTAAGACTTTTTCTCCCATTAACATGTTAAAAGTTTGGTCTGCTTCCATTAAGGCTTCTTCATCACTTAAAGCATTAAGGGCATCTTTGAGGCTTGCTTTGAGAAGAGTACGAGTTTCTGGGTCCATAGTTGTTTCCCAAAGTTGATTAGGATTCATTTCTCCAAGTCCTTTGTATCTTTGGAAACCATCTTTTAAGTTGTTTTTAGTTGCAAAAGTTTGTTTGGCTTTTTCATCATAAAAATATTTTGGAGCGCCTTTTCCTTTTTGGTATTTGTATAAAGGAGGACGAGCAAAATAGATGTAGCCTTTTTCAATTAATTTACGGAAATGTCTGAAAAAGAAAGTTAATAGTAAAGTTCTTATGTGAGCTCCATCAACATCGGCATCTGTCATAATGATAATTTTGTGATAACGGATTTTATCCATATTAAAGTCTTTGCCTTTACCAATGTTAATTCCTGCACCAATTGCTTGTATTAAGGATTTAATTTCTTTATTGGTAAGAATTTTGGCATCTAGACTTTTTTCTACATTAAGGACTTTACCACGTAAAGGAAGTATAGCTTGAAAACGTGAGTCTCTTCCTTGTTTAGCAGAACCGCCCGCTGAATCTCCTTCGACAATGTAGAGTTCAGAAATATGAGGGTCTTTACTTCTACAATCAGCTAATTTGGAGGCAAAACCTAAAGAATCAAGGGGTTTGTTTCTTACTACTTCACGAGCACGTTTAGCAGCTAGACGGGCATTTGCAGAAAGAAGACATTTATCAATTATTTTTCTTGAATCTTGGGGATGTTCTAATAAATATTTTTCTAAAAATTCGCCAAATAATTGGGATGTAATTTGTCTTACTTCAGTATTTGCTAGTTTGGCTTTAGTTTGTCCTTCAAATTGAGGGTCTTGATGTTTTAAAGAAATAATAGCAGTAATTCCTTCTAAGATGTCTTCACTTAATAAATGTTCGTCTTTTTTTAAAAGATTGAATTCCTTAGCATATTTAGAAATAACACGGTTTAGGGCTAGTTTAAAGCCTTCTTCGTGAGTTCCTCCTTCATGAGTAGGAATATTGTTAACAAAAGAAAAGATTTTTTGGCTTTGGGTGTAGTTAGGAATAGCATCTTTGCCTTCTTTTTCTTCTATTTCGTTTCCTTGTGCATCTTTTTTAGGGGGACGAATTTTGGTAGTGTATTCAAAGACAATTTCAAAAGCTAGTTTTTGGGATTCTTTTTCCAGATAAAAAATTTCGTGAAAAGGAGTTTGTTTGTGACTAGTGTTAATAAAATTTAGGTAGTCTTGCAAACCTTTTTCATGGCAAAAGTTAAAAAAAGTTTCTTTTTCGTATCTTTTGTCAGCAATGTTTAATTTAAGACCTTTGTTTAAAAAAGATAATTGTTGCATTCTTTCTTTGAGAGTATCAAATTTATAAATGGTAGTTTCTTGGAAAATTTCAGGGTCTGCTAAAAATTGGATAGTAGTTCCTCGTTTGTTAGTTTTTCCAATTACTTCCAAAGGCGAAACTGCAATTCCTTTTTCGTATTTTTGAAAATAGATTTGCTTATTGAGATGAATTTCTACAGTAAACCAAGTAGAAAGAGCATTTACCACAGAGGCTCCTACACCATGAAGTCCTCCTGAAACTTTGTAAGAAGAACTGTCAAATTTTCCTCCAGCATGAAGAGTAGTTAGAATTGTTTCTACTGCTGGTTTTCCTGTTTTGGGGTGAATATCAACTGGGATTCCTCTACCGTTGTCAGAAACACTAATAATTTCTCCAGGTAGGATTTCTAAAGTAATGTTGTTAGCGTGTCCTGCTAAAGCTTCATCAATGGAATTATCAACGATTTCCCAGACTAAATGATGAAGTCCTTTTTGAGCAGTTGAACCAATATACATTCCTGGTCGTTTGCGAACTGCTTCCAAACCTTCTAAAATTTGAATACTATCGGCATTGTAATTTTTCAAAAGAATAGCTCCTTTTTTGTAAATTTATAAAATATTAAAAATAGATTAAAGAATAAAGAATAAAAATAAAATTGTAAAACATGAAAAACATGTAAAAAGATAAATAAAAAAACTTTGCAAATAGCAAAATATTAATTATGAAAAACATTTACCAATTATTTTTTAATTCATTATTTTTGGTAAAATATTTATTATTGTTTTTGATAATTTGGATAAAAAGATGATATTTTATACAACTTAATCACAACATATTATAACATAAAAACTAGTTATTTTGTGGTTTTTACAATTATTGAGTAAAAAATACTCTAAATTGGCTTTTTGAGTTATATTAGAAGTAATAGCAATTTTGTTTTGCTATATTAATATTGTAAAAGGAAGGACAAGCATAAATGCAAATAGTAAGCTTAGGCAAGAAAAAATCTTTATTTTTTAGTTTATTTTTATTTAGTGTACTTTTTATTTCTTTATTTAATACTTATCAAACAGTTGGAGCAGAACTAACAACTGAAACAACAACTGAAAAAGAAACTTAAACTAAAAAAGTTACAACAGTTAAAGAAGACAACAAAACTACACAAACAACAACCCAACCAACCTACCAAAACAGTTGTTACTCAAACTGCAAACGGAGTTAAAACCGAAACAACTACAGTAGAAGGCACTCCTACCAAAACACTTAGAATCAATAAATCATATCCTTGATATATATGGTAATTTAAAAGCATGGCAATTAGCTGAAAAAACTCATATGGAAGATCCTTGGCGCAACTCTTACAATGAAAATAATTTTTTTCATGAAAATGAAATAAGCGATCAAGAAATTTATTATTTTTATTCTGAAAATGAAATTAGATAATAATAAAATCAATGATAATATAGATCTAAATTTAGAACAACATTTAGATAAAAATTTTAATTATATTTTTCTAAAGAGTAATTTTATTAAAAAATTTGAATTCGATTTTAATAATTTTCCTTTAAAAACTATTTCTAATATTTTTGATTCTTTAGAAAAATATAAAAAAAATACTTGGCGCCAAATTATAGAAAATAAAAACTCCAATAGTTTCCATTCTATTTCAGAAATTCGTATAAAACATGTTTGTAAATATTTTTATCAAAAAATTATGGATGAACAACGAGTTTACCAAATAAGAATTAACAATATTGAAAGAATATTTTTTTTCATTGATGAAAAAGGTGTTTGTTGTCCTATTGGATATGATAAATTCCATTTTTTATATTCTATGAAAACCAATCCAAAAAAAGTTAATATTAACAAAATAAAACATTTAATTTATACTAATTTAAGACTTTTAACAACTAATGAAGAATCTGAAAATATAAAAAACACATTAATTTTAAATGAATCCAATCAAGATCAAGTTAAAAATATAATGTCATAATTAAAATCCAAAATTCGTAAATGTCAAAAAATGTTTAATGAAAATTGGACAAATATCTATAAACAATTACCTCAACAAATTCAAAATATTTTAGATTGCAAAAAATAAACCTTTAATTTATTTTTCAATCATTAAATAAAAACATTAAATAATTAAATATATTTTAAACTAAAAGAACTACCTAATTTAGGTAGTTTTTTATTATATTTCACATATTAAAACTATCTTCAAAATTTTTGCATTTTTATTTTCTTTTTTTGTGAGGTATAATATAATTAATAGCATTTTATTAATTCTTCAAAATTCACTCTCATTAATAATATGCTATTTTTTGTATATTTGTATAAAAATAAAGAAAGAAAAAAGAAAGAAAGGTGCATAATAACAAAAATGCCAACAGACACAGTCAATAAAAAAACAAATCGTTTAGTATATGTATTATCTTTATTAAGTTTATTTTTTACTTTTAATATGATGAATAGTAATATTGTTTGGGGAGAAAAATACTCCAAAACAGAGGCAGTTGAAAAAGCCTTTGATAAATTAGCTCATGATTTAGCAAAAGAACCAGCAGCTAAATATTTTGGTAATGAACAAGACCAAAATGAGGCTTTTGATAAAACTTTTACTTTAACATCGACTTCAGGACAAGGTCCTTCTGTTCCTACTAATCACAAAGTCCAATTGGTAAATTATTTATTAAAAGATTTTGGATCATTTAAAACTTATGTAGACTCTCTTACAGAAACAACAAACTACGAACTAGATGGAGCGCAGGGTCTTCATGCAAAATTTAAAGGCAAATTGAACGAATACAAATTAAATCCCACCCAAAGCGCGACTCTTTCCACTTTTGTAACAAATAATCTTTTTGGGGATGAAAATTTTATGAATTTTTTCTATAAAGATAAATCAGCTTTATATGTTACACAAGATGTATTTAAAGAAGCAGTTGCTAAAAAGATGGTGACAAAAACACTTTCAGTTGTAACTGACAAAAAACCATTTGGAAATGTGGCAGAAGCAGTTAAAGCTGCTGTTAAAGAATTATTGGAAGAAGAAGCCAAAAAACAATTTCAGCAAGATACAGATAAACAAGCTAAAGTTGTTGCAGAAGCAATGAAAACTTTTGATAGTAACAAAAAATTTGAAAAAACACTTGAAGAAGAAGTCCAAGCTTCAAAAAAATAAAGTTGAAAATGAAGTAAGCGTTTTTCAAACTCAAGGAACTCTTACCGAAGGAGGCAATACTTTTCCAACAGCTGTAACAACCACTAAAAAAGACGTTGTAGTTACTAAAGAAGTTGTAACAGTAACTAAAAACGGCGTTAAAACTACAACAACTACTGAACCACCACTTAACAAAGTAACAGTTCAAACTTTTGGAGCTGATGGCATTACAGTTGTTAAAACCGAAGTAGTAGAAACTCAAGTTGAAGGTGCAAAAACAACTGTTACAACTAAAGTTGATAACGAAGTAACTAAAGTAGAAACTAAAGAAACTGACAAACCAACAGTTACATTAGTAAAAGCTGATGAAGTTCAAGCCGCTTTTAAAGAATTCACTCAAGAATTATTAGACCATACACCAACTTTATTTTTTGAACAATCAGACTCATTATATGTTACTAATAAATTTGGGGAAATGTCTGGAGTAACTAATTTAGACAAAAACAAATTAGCAACTCAATTAGCAACAGTTTCCAAGTTTCAAGACGCAGTAAATACACTTGGAGCAACATTTGATAAAGCAACAGTTAAGGAAAAATTAATTCAATTACTCAAAAACAACGACGTTAATTCAGATGTTTTAGGTATTTTAAATGATTTTGTTAATTTGGACCAATTTTTAACAGTTGTGTGTGAAAGCAAAGCAGATTTATTTGTACAACAAACAGATAAAGAAGCATTTGTTGCTAAATTAAAAGAAACTTTGGAAAAAGAAGCACATTTTACAAAAAAACTTGATGATGAGGTTAAAGAAGTTGCGCTGTTGCATTTTTTTAGACAACTTTTGTCTCTAAAATTATTCTTTAAGACTAAAAATTAATAGATAATTTCATATCTTTTCAAACTAAAGAAATATTGTTTTCATTCAAAAAAGTGTCTAAAATTTTTTTGATAATTCTTTAGTTTCAAAAGATATTTTTTTAATATTTTATCTTTACACTATATAGTTAGGTAAAAAAAGTTAAAATTCCGTTAAGAAAATAAAAATATAATTATTTTTTTACGTAATTATGTTATTTTGGTCAAAAAAATGTGCAAAAAGAGAACCTCTTTTTCAAGGCTAAAACATTAAAATAAATTAAAAAATAAATTTATATAAGATTTTGGGAATATTGAGAAGGAGATGAATAATTTAATTTAGCTAAAATCCATTGATTGTTCCAAAATTTCGGAAAATGATTGATTATTTTTTTTAATTTTTTGGTTGATTTTTGAAATAAAAAAGGATGTTGATGTTGTAAGATAGTTTTCATTTGGCCGAAAAAGTTTTCAATTACAGCGTTATCGCGTGGAGTTGCTTTTCTTGACATACTGATTAAAAAACCTTTTTTCGTTAAAGTTTGTTGGACTTTTTGTGATTGATAAACTGTTCCTTGATCTGAGTGAATAATACAAGGTTCTTTTAATAGAGGTAATTTTTGGATGGTGTTTAAAACTAATTCTTTATTTTGATGTTTGGAAGTGTGGGAAGCGATAATTTGGTTGTTGAAAGAATCAATAATACAAGAAAAATATAAAAATCCTTGTGGAGTTTTGAAATAAGTGATATCTGTAAAGAGTTTTTGTAAAGGGGCTATTGATATAAAATCTTGATTAATTAAATTATCTACTACTTTTAATTTAGTTTTTAAATTATTTTTATAATTATATTTATTTTTTTTAATTCTTAAACGACAGTTAATGTCGTTTTTTTTCATAATGGTGTAAACTTTTTTCTTGGTGATGAACTCGTTAAAGGTTTTTTGATATAAATCAGTGATTTTACGATGACCGTAAAAATATTGTTGGTGTAAACACAAAGCTTTAATGCGATTTTGTTGTAATAAATATTTTTCTTTTTTGGCTTTGATTTTGTTTTCTGCTTTCAACCAATAATAATAAGTGCTTCTTTTTGTTCGGATAGTTTTTAAAATGGTTGTTAAATTTAGTTTTTGATTAAATTGTTTAACTAATTCAAAAACTGTTTTTTTATCAGTTTTTTGATTTTTTTTCATTAGAGCTTGTAATAATTTATTTTTGTGGATTTCTTTTTCTATTATTTTTTCTATTTTTTTCATGATTTAAATATCGTTTCCCTTTTTTATATCATATACATAATCATTATAACTTTAAATGATTATATTTATTTAAAAAAGGGGGTCTCGCGCAACTGGGGGATTTTTATTTTTCTTCTTCTTTTGTTTTTGTTTGCTTATAATTTTTGTTAGCGCTTCAGCGCGTTAGGGATGTTGTTTGGTTAATTTTTAAAACATCTCTCTTTAATAATGGAAAGGGAAAATAGAGAGTTATTTATATATCGAAAAATAATAATGATAGATGAAAGATACAACGATAATTAAAATTAATAAATCAAATGATAGTAAAACGATGAGTTAAAATAAGTTTATTTATTTTATGTTTTTTATTTTGTTAAATTACTTTTATAATTAGGATGTGTTTTTTAACCCAATAACCTACTTTTCTTTTGATTAAAAATGCTTTGATGTGTTTTAAATCTTCTAATTGATAATAAATAATGTTTGCTTCTTTGTTATAGTTTGTTTTTATAGGGTTGTTATAATTATCTACTTTTTTTGTCATCTAATTTATATAATTTTAAAGTATCTAACTTGTCTATGTTTATTTTGCTAATCAATTCTTTAATATAGTCTTTTTGTTCGTTAAGATAATTAATTTGGAAGATAGGGAAATGCGTTTTAAAGGTATTATTTTGGCTTTTTGGGGGTGTTATGGGGTTGGTGAGGATTTGCGTAGGCGATAAAATCATAACCTAAATCTTCGTAATTAGCTAATGATTTTATTAATCCTAAAACCCCTTCTTGGTATAAATCCTCTTTAGTTAAAAATTTAGGGTAATATTTAAATTGATAAACTAGTTTTTTTACTAAAGGTAAATGAAGTTCGATTAATTGATCTCGAATTTCTAAATTCTTTTTATTTTTTAAAAAATCTTTAAATAATTTTTCTCTTAACATTTAATTCCTTTCTAAAAACATCTTTAGAAAAGATATGAAATTATTTTTTTAATCTTTGAAAATAAAAAAAGACTAACTTAATAGTTAGCCTTAAAGAGTTTTTAAAAAGCAAAAAGTGTCTAAACTTTTGGAACACCTCAAGTAGTTGAAGATTTACTTAAAGCTGAAGTTGATAAATTAGAATTAACTCCAGCTGAAAAAACTCAAGTTGAAACTGAATTAACCGAAACTTTAAACAAAGAAAAACTTACTGAAAATCTTGAAAAAACAGTTCAAACTGCTAAAGAAACAGTTGATGCTGAAACTGAAGCTCAAGCTCAAACTACTCAAAACTCTACACAAAAAGAAACTCCTAAACCTACACAAACCACAACTGAAGAAAAAGAAACTAAAGGCACTAATACAAAAGAAGTTTTAGTATATGTTTGTTTAGTATTACTTGTTCTTTTCTCAACTGTAGGAACAGTTCTTTACGTTAAAAAACAAAATAAATAATAATTTAATATCTTTATAATAGAAAGCTACCATTTGGTAGTTTTCTATTTTTATAAGTTTGGTGAATAAAAAAATATTTAAATAAATTAATTTAACAGTTTTGCAAGGTATTTTAAAGGCAAAAAATTTATTTATTAAATAAGTTTATTTAAGCATCTTTTTTATGTTATATTATAGTTAATGGTAAATTAAATTTGTTATATAAAAAAATAAAAGTAAAGGATTTATGGTATCTCGTTTATGCAAGATAGCAATATTATTGGATATATACGAAAAAATAAAAAACACATTCTAAGATTTAATTTAATTCATATTTGCTTTTGGTCGTGGGTATTAATGCATCTTTATATTTTTGGATTAATAGATTTTAATAACACTAAAAATAAAGAAACAAAAGAAGATAATTACAAAGAAACACTTACTGTAGGAACTATGAATATGCCTCCTTTATCTTTTCAAGGAAAAGATGGTACTATTGGTTCTGATATGGCATTTTGTAAAGAATTAGCAAAAGAACTAGGTTATAAATTAGATATTAAAGTCTATGATGGAGTTGAAGGGTTAACAACAGCTCTAAATAAAAAACAAGTAGATTTTATAATTGGTTCTATGAATAATACTGAAAAACGTCAAAAAAATTTTGATGTAATTAATTATTTAAAAGCAACAGCAAGTATTTTAATTAAAAAGAATAATGAAAAACTCTTTAAACAATTTCAAATTCAAGAAGAGGGAAAAGACAAAGGAAAGATATCTTTTAAAAATAAAGATATTTCACTAGCAGAAAATAATAAAATAAACTTAATAGTACAACAAGGAGGAATTTTTGTCTATACTATAGAAAATGATTATTTTATAAATGATTATAAAAAATATTTTAAATATAAATTAGATGGCGATAAACCTAAAGTAGATAATACAGAATCCTCTGATGTATGTGTTTTAAATGTTAAAAAAGGTATTTCAACTGGTTTTATTACTGATACTCCTATTGCTAAAGGAATTGCAGAAAATGATTCAGATCAATTAGTAGCAATGGAATTTGTAGATAATGAATTTACAGAATCTCAAGAACGTCCTCATTTTCCTCCTTTTGGTTTTTTCATTAAAAAAGGTGATCCAAATCCTAAAGTATCGAAAGAAGAATTTGAAGAAAAAGTTAAAGCAGTTTTAAAAAGTGATAAATTAGACGAACAAAGTAATAATTATAGAACAAATTATCTATCACCAGCTATAATAGAATACAAAGAAATCCAACAAGAATTAAAAGGACAAACTTTTTGGAGTAAAATTATAATAACTCTACCTTCTTATATTAGACCTTTTATTAGTTCTTTTATAGTTGCTTTAGACAGTTTGATTTTAGGTTTTGGAATTACTCTTCTTTGTGTAAAAGTTAAAATTTTTGCTAAACAATCTACTAAGAAAAATAATGATACTATTACTTTTTATTTTTATAAAAGTTGTTCGCGTTTAATTGATGAATTAATTTCAGTACTTAATGCTATTCCTATTGCAGTACAAGCTTTATTATTTTATTTTGCTCTTTCTAATTTTGATATCTTTAAAAATAATAATTATACTCCCTTTATTACTACTTTAATTGTTATTTCTCTTAATACTATTGCAAGTATTACTACTTTGATGATGCATAATATCGAAACATTAGATAAAGGACAAATTGAGGCTGCTTATTCATTAGGAATGAATCAAAAACAAGTCTTTAAATATATTTTATTTGAACAAGGATTACAATTAACTAAACCCTTTATTTGGCAACAATTTATCTTTAATATTAAAGATACTGCATTATTTTCCTTAATTACTTTTGTAAGTTTAATTAAACAAGCCAAAGATAATGCTTCAATTGATTATGATACTCTAACTCCTTATTTTATTGTTAGTGTTGTTTATTTAATCTTAGTTAAAAGTATTCAATTCATCAGTAAAAAGACTAATAAGATAAAATAAATATTATAATTAAATATAATAGATATAAAATATAATTAAAAAATAACATAAATAACATTAAATTAATAAATTATAATAAATAAAGATAAAATACAACAATTATTAATAATATAAATAAAATGTTATAATAAATAAAATAACTAAATAACTTTAATATAATAATAAACATCAATAAATATAATTAAATAATATATAATAAATAAAATCATTAAATATAAATATTTTAATAAGCTTAATAAAACTTTTAATAATTAAATAAATATAATTAAATAAAATAAAATATAACTCAATACTCATCAAAAATTATTATCACTCCAATATTTAATGATATATAATCATTTTATATGATACAATTTTACAATATTATTTGTAATAATTCAATATTTCTTGTACTATTTGCTATTTATTAACAACTAAAAGAACAAAAAAGAAAAAAGAGGTATGTGATATTTATATGAAAAACACCAAAATTATGAGCTATTTTTATCAAAATAAGAAACATATTTTTAAATTTAACTTACTTTTTTGGAGTGTAGTATTATTAACTTTAATGCATCTTTATGTTTTTGGGGTCTTTGAAAAAAAAGTAACTAATGATAATACAAGTGACAAAACAGATACTTTAGTTTTAGGAACTATTAATATTATGCCTCCTTTAGCTTTTGATGGTAAGGAAGGTGTTGGAGGTAGTTTAAAAACTGTAGATGGACAATATGTTAACGGTTCTGATGTTTTATTTTGTAAAGCTTTAGCAGATAAACTAGGTTATAAATTAGATATTAAAGTTTATAGTAGTTTTACAGGAGTACTAAATGCTCTAACAAGTGGACAAGTAGATTTTATAATTGGTTCTATGAATAATACTCCTAGACGTAATGAAGTTGTTAAAGGAATTGATTATTTAAAAGCAACAGCAAGTATTTTAATTAAAAAGAATAAAAAAGAATTTTTTCAAAAATTTAAATTACCCAATCAAGAATTGATAACTTTAAAAAACAATAATGTTGAATTACAAGACAATGAAAAAATAAAATTAATGCTTATGGAAGGGGCTGTTTTTCATATACAAATAGAAAAAGACCATCTAATAAACCATAAAAATAATTTTAAATATGAAGGTACTGAAGCAGACCCCAAAGTACTAACTAATCCAGATTCTGCTGTTTGTGTTAATGCAGTTAAAGATGGCATAGTAGATGGTTTTATTACTGATACTCCAGTTGCTCAAGGTATTGCTAATAGTGATACAACAGGCGAACTTACCACTTTAGAATTTGTAGATAATGAATTTGCAGAACCTGCCTTTGAGCCTTTTGGTTTTTTCATTAGACAAGCACAACACAATCCTAAAGTATCAGAAGAAAAATTCCAACAAGCTGTTAAAGCTGTTTATGAAAGTTCTGATCAGTCAGAACAAACAAAATATTATAATGAGAATTTTTTAAAACCAGCTACCCAAGATTATATACAAATAAAACAATCAAATAATTCTAATGGTGATAAAAAAACTGAAATTACTTTTTGGCAAAAAGTTTGGAAAACATTACCAACTTATAAAAAACCGTTTGTTTTTTCTTTTATGGTGGCTATTGATAGTGTTATTGTAGGATTTTTAATTACTTTGCTTTTTGTTAAAATTAAGATTTATGCAGAAAAACAAAATAAAAAAAATAATTCTTTATTAGCTTTTTATCTTTATAAAGGGCTATCTAAATTAATTGATGAGTTATTTATTTTTCTAAATGCTGTTCCTATTATGGTTCAAGCATTGTTATGTTGGAATTTATTATCCTTATTTGGTTATTTAAAAAATCCTCCTTATCCTTTTTTAGCTACTCCTTTTATTACTACTTTATTAGTTATTTCTCTAAATACTATTGCTAATTTAACTAATTTATTCATGCATAATATTAAAATGTTGGATAAAGGACAAATTGAGGCTGCTTATTCATTAGGAATGAATCAAAAACAAGTCTTTAAATATATTTTATTTGAACAAGGATTACAAAGAACTAAACCTTTTATTTGGCAACAATTTATTCTAAATATTAAAGATACTGCATTATTTTCTGTTGTTGGATTTATGGGCTTTATTTGGCAAGCAGATAGAAATAAAGTATTTGATTATGATCAAATTACTCCTTATTTTATTGTAAGTATCATTTATTTATTTTTAGTAAGAATGACAAATTATTTAGATAAAAAAACTAAAAAGAAAATGATATAATAAGAAAAAAGCATTTTTTAACATTTTAATAAATATTTATTTTACTTCTTTTATAAATTAAAATCAAAAAACCACCAAACAACCAAACCACACAACCAACAAAACAATTAACTTTTACTATTAAGAAAGTATTTAAAAATAAGGAGATATTAAAATTGAGAATTATACCTTATGAACTTTATCCTTATGCCTCTGATCTTGCTTTATGTGCTTTAAGAAAAGAATTTGGTATGTATGATCATTGTTTAAATACTTGCAAAAATAATAAAGCTATGCAACCGTTTTTAGATATGAAAAGAAATTATTTTTATTTATCATTTGATTTATGGGTATTAGAGATGCAACAAAGAAAGCATTATATTAATAGTTTTCATTTGTTTTATGCCAATAAACACAAATATTCCCTTATTAACACTGATTTTATCTTGATATTGGAGTGTTGTATTCAATGGGAAATAAAAGGATTTATGCCTTACAACACTTCTTTATCTTGGTTTTTGGTGGCATTAAAATGTTTAGAACAACAACAACAAGAACCCAAATCCCAAACCAACCCCCACCCCAACTTTGTACCAACTCCATCCACTAATTATTATCTAGATTTTTGTATCTATCAAAAGTTATTATTGTGGTACAAACAAACCTTTATGCAAGCCAACGAAAAAGGGAACCTCAAACCTAAACAACTCAATATGGAAGAAGTAAAAAGCTATTTCCAAAAACAATTAAAACGAATATAGACTTTCAAATAGCAACAATCCATCAATGGATTTTTTTTTATTTTTAAGGTTTTTTATTTGTTTAAAGAAACGCAACGCAACAGTTAGACAACAACAAAACGAACAAAACGCTTTTAGTGGTTCTCAAAGTTTTATTTAAAAATATACCATCTCCTTTTTGATCTTTTTTTAATAACAAATTTTTCATCGATATCCCAAAACATTTACAAAAAAATATAATTTTGCACAAAATTTAACAAAAGTATTTTTTTACTTGCCAAATCCTAAAATGTTTGTTATAATATTATAGTAATTATGTTGTGCGTTTTTGAAGCGCAATTTCGACAGACCAAATTTGCCGGAATTCAATCTTAAAACCATCCAAACATTTGCCATTTATTTTAGCAATTATTTTGCCAAATTTCAATTATTTTTTTAATTTTGAAAAAAAAGCAACAAAACATTTGCTATTTGTTTTTTTATGTGATATAATAAAAAAGGTATTGCGATTTTATTTGCTTTGAAAACATTTTTTGAAAGCAAAAACAACAACTTTTAATTATTTTTTAATTATTTGTAACTTGCTAAATTGCATATTTTGATTATTTATTCTTAATTTATTTTTTCACAAATTTTTACCAAAACTACCTTAATCTTTGAAAACTGAAGATGATAATTAACGAATATTTTTAATTATTTTTTAACACCTTAAAATTGACACCAAAAAGCAATTTTTGATGCATCAATTTTGTAACATACGAAGAGTTTGATCCTGGCTCAGGATTAACGCTGGCGGCGTGCCTAATACATGCAAGTCGAACGGAAGTTTAAGCAATTAAACTTTAGTGGCGAACGGGTGAGTAACGCGTAAGCAATCTGCCCCTAAGACGAGGATAACAGTTGGAAACGACTGCTAAGACTGGATAGGAGACAAGAAGGCATCTTCTTGTTTTTAAAAGACCTAGCAATAGGTATGCTTAGGGAGGAGCTTGCGTCACATTAGTTAGTTGGTGGGGTAAAGGCCTACCAAGACTATGATGTGTAGCCGGGCTGAGAGGTTGAACGGCCACATTGGGACTGAGACACGGCCCAAACTCCTACGGGAGGCAGCAGTAGGGAATTTTCGGCAATGGAGGAAACTCTGACCGAGCAACGCCGCGTGAACGATGAAGTATTTCGGTACGTAAAGTTCTTTTATTAGGGAAGAATAAATGATGGAAAAATCATTCTGACGGTACCTAATGAATAAGCCCCGGCTAACTATGTGCCAGCAGCCGCGGTAATACATAGGGGGCAAGCGTTATCCGGAATTATTGGGCGTAAAGGGTGCGTAGGCGGTTAAATAAGTTTATGGTCTAAGTGCAATGCTCAACATTGTGATGCTATAAAAACTGTTTAGCTAGAGTAAGATAGAGGCAAGTGGAATTCCATGTGTAGTGGTAAAATGCGTAAATATATGGAGGAACACCAGTAGCGAAGGCGGCTTGCTGGGTCTTTACTGACGCTGAGGCACGAAAGCGTGGGGAGCAAACAGGATTAGATACCCTGGTAGTCCACGCCGTAAACGATGAGTACTAAACGTTGGGTAAAACCAGTGTTGAAGTTAACACATTAAGTACTCCGCCTGAGTAGTACGTACGCAAGTATGAAACTTAAAGGAATTGACGGGACTCCGCACAAGCGGTGGATCATGTTGTTTAATTCGAAGGTACCCGAAAAACCTCACCAGGTCTTGACATGCTTCTGCAAAGCTGTAGAAACACAGTGGAGGTTATCAGTTGCACAGGTGGTGCATGGTTGTCGTCAGCTCGTGTCGTGAGATGTTGGGTTAAGTCCCGCAACGAGCGCAACCCTTATTGTTAGTTACCAGCACGTAATGGTGGGGACTTTAGCAAGACTGCCAGTGATAAATTGGAGGAAGGTGGGGACGACGTCAAATCATCATGCCCCTTATGACCTGGGCTACAAACGTGATACAATGGCTGTTACAAAGGGTAGCTGAAGCGCAAGTTTTTGGCGAATCTCAAAAAAACAGTCTCAGTTCGGATTGAAGTCTGCAACTCGACTTCATGAAGTTGGAATCGCTAGTAATCGCGAATCAGCATGTCGCGGTGAATACGTTCTCGGGGTTTGTACACACCGCCCGTCAAACCACGAAAGTTGGCAATACCCAAAGCCGGTGGCCTAACTTCGCAAGAAGAGGGAACCGTCTAAGGTAGGGTCGATGATTGGGGTTAAGTCGTAACAAGGTATCCCTACCGGAAGGTGGGGATGGATCACCTCCTTTCTAAGGAAACAATTATCATCTTCAGTTTTGAGAGACTTAAGAAAGTTTTTCATTGTCACTTGCTTGCAAATTGTATTTGCAACATTTTAATCTTTTTAAGATTAAGGGCCTATAGCTCAGTTGGTTAGAGCACACGCCTGATAAGCGTGAGGTCGGTGGTTCAAGTCCATTTAGGCCCACCATAACCACAAATAGGCAAAATCTTAAAAAAGCTCTTTGAAAAGTAGATAAACGAAGGTTAAAAAATCAAAGGAACTAAGGGCGCACAGTGGATGCCTTGGCACTAAGAGCCGATGAAGGACGCAATTAACGGCGAAACGCCACGGGAAGCTGTAAATAAGTGAAGATCCGTGGGTCTCCGAATGGGAAAACCCATTACATTGAAGATGTAATATTCTTCTAATGCGATTTATCTTGTTAGAAGAAAGGAAACGCGGCGAACTGAAATATCTAAGTAACCGCAGGAAAAGAAAGTAATAACGATTCTGGTAGTAGTGACGAGCGAACCCGGAACAGCCTGATACCATTTCTAGTTACAAAATTTTAACGAAGTAGAAGCTTTTGGAAAGAAGCACCAAAGAAGGTGACAGTCCCGTAAACGTAAGTTAAAATCTAGGGTATCAATAAGTACGGCGAGACACGAGAAATCTTGTCGGAAGATGGGAGGACCATCTCCTAAGGCTAAATACTTCTTAGTGACCGATAGTGAACTAGTACCGTGAGGGAAAGGTGAAAAGAACCCCGAAAGGGGAGTGAAATAGATCCTGAAACTGTGTGCCTACAATTAGTCAAAGCACGTTAATGTGTGATGGCTTGCCTTTTGCAGAATGAACCGGCGAGTTATGATATGGAGCAAGGTTAAGTTTTAAGGAACGGAGCCGTAGCGAAAGCGAGTCTTAATAGGGCGTTTAGTTGCATGTCATAGACCCGAAACTGAAGTGAGCTAGCCATGAGCAGGTTGAAGTTTAGGTAAAACTAAATGGAGGACCGAACCAGGACACGTTGAAAAGTGTTTGGATGACTTGTGGCTAGGGGTGAAATTCCAATCGAACTCAGAGATAGCTGGTTCTCCCCGAAATAGCTTTAGGGCTAGCGTTGATTTAGTAATTTGGTGAAGGTAGAGCACTGAATGAGTAAGGGCTTCACCTCGGGGTACCGAACTCAATCAAACTCCGAATGTTACCAAATAAAATCAGCAGTCAGACTGTGGGTGATAAGGTCCATGGTCAAAAGGGAAAGAGCCCAGACCGTCAGCTAAGGTCCCAAAATTGATGTTAAGTGGCAAAGGAAGTGAAGACGTTTAAACAACTAGGAGGTTGGCTTAGAAGCAGCCATCCTTTAAAGAGTGCGTAATAGCTCACTAGTCGAATGACTCTGCGCCGAAAATGTACCGGGGCTAAAACATCATACCGAAGCTACGGATTGAAATAACTTCTTAGTTATTTGAATGGTAGGGGAAGCGTTCTGACATCAGTGAAGCCATAGCGGAAGCAGTGGTGGAGAGGTCAGAAGTGAGAATGCCGGTGTAAGTAACGAAAAGATAGGTGAGAATCCTATCCGTCAAAAACCCAAGGTTTCCAGGGCCAGGTTCGTCCTCCCTGGGTTAGTCGGGTCCTAAGGTGAGGGAGAAATCCGTAATCGATGGCAAGCAGGCTGAGATTCCTGCACTAGTTAATCAACTGACGGAGGGACAAAGCAGGCTAAACACGCCCCTTATTGGATTGGGGTAGAAAAACTAAGTCTGAGAAGACAGGCAAATCCATTTTCTCATTTAAAGACAAGGTTTGAAAGTAAAGTGATTGATGTCATACTTTCAAGAAAAGCTTCTAGGGCTAATTGATTAACTACCCGTACCGCAAACCGACACAGGTGGGTAGGTAGAGTATACTAAGACGCGCGAGCAAACTCTTGTTAAGGAACTCGGCAAAATTACTCCGTAACTTAGGGATAAGGAGAGCTTTTATTAAAACTAAAAGCCGCAGAGAATAGGCCCAAGCGACTGTTTATCAAAAACATAGGTCTCTGCTAAACCGCAAGGTGATGTATAGGGGCTGATGCCTGCCCGGTGCTGGAAGATTAAAAGGAGATGTCAGGCAACGAAGCATTGAATTGAAGTCCCAGTAAACGGCGGCCGTAACTATAACGGTCCTAAGGTAGCGAAATTCCTTGTCGGGTAAGTTCCGACCCGCACGAAAGGCATAACGATTTGGGCGCTGTCTCAACAAGAGCCTCGGTGAAATCAAATTACCGGTGAAAATGCCGGTTACCCGCGACAGGACGAAAAGACCCCATGGAGCTTTACTGCAACTTAATATTGAAATTGGAAATAAGATGTACAGGATAGGTGGGAAACTGTGAGAGAAAAACGCTAGTTTTTCTGGAGTTGTCCTTGGGATACCACCCTTGTTATTTTTAGTTTCTAACCTGCACATGTGTAATGTGAGGGACAGTGTTTGGTGGGCAGTTTGACTGGGGCGGTCGCCTCCTAAAGAGTAACGGAGGCGTTCGAAGGTTCCCTCAAAATGGTTGGAAATCATTTGTAGAGCATAAAGGCACAAGGGAGCTTGACTGCAAGACTTACAAGTCGAGCAGGGACGAAAGTCGGACTTAGTGATCTTACGGTACCGAATGGAAGGGCCGTGACTCAACGGATAAAAGCTACCCTGGGGATAACAGGCTTATCGCTTCCAAGCGTTCACAGCGACGAAGCGGTTTGGCACCTCGATGTCGGCTCATCGCATCCTGGAGCTGGAGAAGGTTCCAAGGGTTGGGCTGTTCGCCCATTAAAGCGGAACGCGAGCTGGGTTCAGAACGTCGTGAGACAGTTCGGTCTCTATCCGTCGTGGGCGTTGGAAATTTGAAAGGAACTGTCCCTAGTATGAGAAGACCGGGATGGATATACCGCTGGTGTTTCAGTTGGTTCGCCAGAGCCACAGCTGAGTAGCTATGTATAGAAGGGATAAACACTGAAAGCATCTAAGTGTGAAGCCTCCCTTAAGATGAGATTTCCCTATGAGGTCCCTGAAAGACTATCAGGTTGATAGGCTAGAGGTGTAAGAAGAGTGATCTTTTCAGCTGACTAGTACTAATAGACCCATTGACTTTGATTTTTTAAATACCAACGTTTATCTAGTTTTGAAAGATCCTTGGTGCATAAAACTAAGGGGCAACACCTGTTCCCATCCCGAACACAGCAGTTAAGTCCTTAGTACTGACAATAGTTCTTTATTGAGCGAAGATAGGGAGTGCCAAGGTTTGCTTTATAAAAAAGAATAAAAAAGAGGATTAGCTCAGTTGGGAGAGCGTCTGCCTTACAAGCAGAATGTCGGGGGTTCAAGTCCCTCATCCTCTACCAAACAATTACTATCTTTTTTATTCTTTTTTTATAGAAAAACAATAATTTTATTGCCAAAATAGCTCAATAGGTAGAGCAACTGATTTGTAATCAGTAGGTTACGGGTTCGATTCCTGTTTTTGGCACCACTTTATTGTCCCGTTAGCTCAGCTGGTAGAGCACTTGACTTTTAATCAAGGTGTCGAAGGTTCGACTCCTTCACGGGATACCACTTTTTATTAATCTTTCTTTTTCTTTTTCTTTTTTTATTTTTATACAAAATACGAAAAATGTTTATATGTTTGCCTGGATGGTGGAATCGGTAGACACGTGGGACTTAAAATCCCATGGTTTATAGCCGTGTCGGTTCAAGTCCGACTCCAGGTACCATTTTGGGGCTTTAGCTCAGCTGGAAGAGCATCTGTCTTGCACACAGAAGGTCAGCGGTTCGATCCCGCTAAGCTCCACCATAAAAACATTAACATTAATATATTAATCTTAAAATGATGGCGGTGTAGCTCAGCTGGCGAGAGTGTACGGTTCATACCCGTGAGGTCGAGGGTTCGAATCCCTCTGCCGCTACCATGGACCTGTAGCTCAGCTGGTCAGAGCTACCGGCTCATAACCGGTTGGTCGTAGGTTCGAATCCTACCGGGTCCACCATTTTTTTGGAGGAATACCCAAGTCCGGTTGAAGGGGTCAGTCTTGAAAACTGAGAGGTCCGAAAGGACGCGGGGGTTCGAATCCCTCTTCCTCCGCCATCAATTAAATATTATACCGCGGGGTAGAGCAGTTTGGTAGCTCGTCGGGCTCATAATCCGAAGGTCATAGGTTCGAATCCTATCCCCGCAACCAAAATTGGTCCGGTGGTGTAGTGGTTAACATGCTTGCCTGTCACGCAGGAGATCGCGGGTTCAAGTCCCGTCCGGACCGCCATAGGCTCTGTAGCTCAGTCGGTAGAGCAGTGGCCTGAAGAGCCTCGTGTCGACAGTTCGATTCTGTCCGGAGCCACCATATTATTTTCTGATTTTATTTTTTTAACTATATCTTTCTTAAGCCAAATAAACAAATGAGTAGCCCCAAAAAGGCTACTTTTATCTTTTTATATTGTCTTTTATTAAATATTATAACTATTTTAAAATTATTTCCATATGAGACTACAGAATATAAAATTAAAACCACCTTTTGGGGTGGTTTTTTTATTAATATAAATTATAAATACAACTTAAAATTAACATTCGTCTACATTTTTGATTTGTTCCGAATGTCCTAAAAGTTCATTTTTTATTTTATCTATTTGTTTGATTGTTTTTTCTATTATTTCTTTAGTCTTAGGTTCTTTGGTTTGTTTTTCTAAATTTTCCAAATATGAAGGAAAATCTTGTAGATAAAAAAGCAGATCATTTTTACTTCCCATATAATATGGATTTGCATTCAGGACACAACTAAAATTATTAATTTCTTCTTGCTTTTGTATTAGAAAGTTATATAAATGGTTACATATAGTTTCGGTTTACACATCATTACACAACAATTATTAGTGGCAAAAATAGGTTCATTGTGATAACAAATATTTTTTTGTTTTCCTCCTCTTGTAATTGTTACGCTATAAGATCCTGTATTATATTTATTACAATATTCCTTTTTTTGTCCTTTTCCTCCATGGGTCCATAAGTATTTGCCAGATGGTTCAGTTTTTTGATGTTCTCCGTGAATATTTTTAATTGTAAAATATTTTTGCAAAGAAATGTTACTTAAAAAAAATTTAATATATTGTTCAAAAAAAATTCTAAATCTTTGGTTTTAATATTTTTACCTTTTTTATTTAAGTTTTTTAAATTTTTAATGCCTTTTTGATTTTTTTGTAATAATTTATATAAAGTTTGATATTCTAAATCTTTTATATTTTTTGTATTTATAATAAAACAATTACTCAATGCCCAAAAAGTTTTTTCGTGATAATGAACATATCCGCTATCTCTTCCTATGGTTATAGTTCCTGCGTTTTGATTTGCTCTTTCACTTTTACCTTTTGAATATGTTTTTTTATTTCCTCCTATTATTGGGTATTTACCATTTGGACTTTTAGGAGGTTTTTTCTCTCCAGAATCAATTTTTATGAATTTTTTTTTATATTTGTTTTATTAGAAGACATTTTTTACCTCTCTTTTATGATTGAACTTTTTATAAATATATCTACATTATTAAATATTTTATCTTTTTTTATCTTTGTTTTATTAAAGCAAAATATTTAATAATATTTATATACTTTTTTAAATTACACTTTCACTATTAATATTATATAAACAAATGGAAAAATAAAATTATGTTTTTGTACATAATTTTATTTTCTATCATTTATTTTTTCTATTTTTTTCAATAACAAAGAAACTAATAACACCAAAACTAAATAAACAAAGACAGGCACTATTAAAGCCAATATTTTTGCATTTGCACTTGCAACAGATGCGTTTACTGTGCTTCCTGCATTATAAAGTTCATTTATGCCAATAACTCCAAAAACACTACTATCTTTGATATTAACAATAAATTCATTAGAAATTCTTAATAAAGATTTACGGACAACTTGGGGACACACAACCTTTTTAAAGGTTTGTGTTTGTGTCATCCCCAAAGATAATGATGCTTCAATTTGTCCAGAGTCAAAAAATTCCATATTTTTAATCATAACTTCAGCAAGATAAGCAGCTGAGTTAAAAATAATTACAAATAAACCAGATTGCAATGGAGTTAACCATTTAAAATAACCAGTTCCTTTGAGTCCGAAATGAAAAAACATTGCTTGCAACATCATAGGAATACTTTTAATAATAAAAATATAAACATTAATGCTTTTATCAAGTATTTTAAAGAAATATTGTTTTTTTAAACTCATTTTTGTATGTTTATTAAGAGTTATGATTCCTTTAATATAAAGCACACATAAAGATACTATAAAAGCTCCTATGGTACCAAAGAAAGCAATTTTAAATGTGGTTTCAAAGCCTTCTTTATATAATGGATAATATATTTTTAATAATCTTTTTAATAAATTAAACCAATTAAAAATATTTGACATTATTATAAATTAGCATTTTCATCTTTTGCATATTGAACAGCTTTTAATTTTAATGCTTGAGTTGTTTGGTTATCTTGTGTAAAATGTAGTTCTTCTAATGCTTTATTGACCTCTTTTGTTAATTTTTCATTTTCTTTTTTGATTGCTATATGTGATTGTTTGGTGTTTTGGAAAGTTTGGCATTCTTCTTTTGTAAGTTGAGGGTTTGAGTCATAATATTCTTGGATTTTTTCCATTAATTGGTTATCGATGTTTGGAACTGATTTTGCTAATTTTGGATTTTTTGATATAAATAATTCTGCAAAATCAGATTCTAAAATATAACCATCAATTGTTTTTGCTAGCAATCCTAAATTAAAAGCATTTAAATCTTGTAATTCTTGAGGATGATCGCTTATCATTTTTGCTTTTTTTTCGTGTGCAGAATCTTTTTGGTAAGCTATTTTTTTTTCTTTTAAATCTGCAAGATTGTTTACTTCTAAATCTTTGTGTAAGATAACTTTAACTGATCCAAAATGATAAGGGTCTGAAAAAGCAACTGTTTCTTCTCTTTCAGGGGTTTTGGTATGTCCTGCAATAACTAAATCTACTTCATTACTTGTTAAAGCATTAAATAATCCATCAAAATCTATTTTTTTAATAATTAATTTTTTACTTAACTTTTTAGCTAATTTTTTAGCAATTGCTACATTATAACCACAAGCAAATCCATTTTTTTTTCCTTGAATAGGATGTATTTGGTCTTTGTATTGTTCGTTGTTTCCCATAGTAACCCATTCTAAAGGAGCGTATTCAAGTTCCATTCCTACTACTAAATCGCCATTTAATGCAATTTCTTCGGTTGGGGTGGTTTGAGTAGTTGTTTTATCTTTTGTTAGTTGCCACCATACAATTCCTCCTATTATGCCTAAAATTACAAAAGCACCAACAACTAAACTAATAATTAAATTTTTATTCTGTTTCATTTTATTACCTCTTTTGGGATTATATTTTTTATTAATAAAAGTTTTTGTAATTAAAAAAATTATACTTATAATATTTATTTAGTCAATTATAAAATTATCACTTTTGTTATTTGCTCGTTTTTATTAAAACGCCTTATTTAATATTTTTTTTGATTATAGTTTTTCTTTTTGGCTTGCCTATTTTAAATTTATTATTTTTGAATCATTTGTATTTATTAAAAGAAGCATCTTTGAGAAAAGTTTTTAATTTATCACTTTGAGGGTTGTTAAGGATTTGTTGTGGAGTTCCTTCTTCTAAAATTATGCCATCTGCCATAAAAACAATTCTATCAGAAATTTTTTGAGCAAATGCAATTTCATGAGTTACTAAAATAATAGTTATTTTTTCATGAGTTAAATTAGTCATAATATCAAGAACTTCTTTAGTTAATTGTGGATCCAAAGAAGCGGTAGGTTCATCAAATAAAATTATTTCTGGATTCATACATAAGGCTCTTGCAATTGCAACCCGTTGTTTTTGTCCTCCTGAAAGTGTTTGAATGCTTTGAGATGCTACATCTAAGAGTCCTACTTTTTGTAATTTTTCGCGTGCTATTGTTTGTGCTTCTTCTTTGCTTTTTTTAAATACTTCTGTGATTGCCAAAGTGCAATTATTCAAGACATTTTTGTTGGCAAATAAATTGAAATGTTGAAAAACCATGCCAATTTTTTTTCTTAAATTATACACATTATATTTTGGATTTAAGATATTTGTGCCTTCAAATAAAATAGTGCCAAAATCAGGTTCTTCCAATAAATTAAGACATCTTAAAAGAGAAGATTTACCAGCTCCTGAAGGCCCTATTAAAGTAATAATTTCGTTTTGTTTGATTTTTAAATTAATGTCTTTTAAAACAACTTTAGTGCCATATTTTTTTTGGAGATTTGTAATTTCGATGATATTATGCATTTTTATTACCTAATTTGGTTTCTAATTTTTTTAAAAGATAAGAAGAGATGAAAATTAAAATTATATATATTAAAGATGCGTTGATTAAAAAACCAAAATTATTTGATGTTCTATAATTGTTTTTGCTAAAAGTAAAAATATCTACAACTGTAATTACATAAAAAACACAAATATCTTTGATATTTAGAATAAATTCATTGATAATTCGCAGTAAAGATTGATGGATTACTTGAGGACATATAACGCGTTTAAAAGCTTGCTTGCGAGTCATTCCTAAAGCTAGGGATGCCTCAATTTGACCAGGGTCAAAAAAGGACATATTTTTAATCATAAATTCTGCTAACATAGCGCAAGAATTAAAAATAAGGATAAATAGTGCGGCTTGAAAAGGTTCTAACCATTCAAAATAACCAATTCTTCTAAGTCCATAAAAAACAAGCATTGCTTGTAACATCATAGGGACACTTTTAACAAAAAAGATATAAAAATATAAGATAATATCTATTGTTTTGTAAAAATATCTCTCATAAAATCTTATTCGTTTCTTTTTTCTGATTCCTTTGATATAAAGGAGCCATAAAGATAACAAAAAAGCCCCTAATGTTCCTAAAAAAGCAAGGCTTATAGTAGTACAAATTACATTCCAATATGAGGGTAGATTATTTATAAATAAATTATAGCAGTTTTTCATAGGATCGTTCCACAGTTTCTTCCTTTTTTGTATATTTAATTGTATTTTTTGATATAATTTTATACAATTTTACTTAAATTATTTGTTATTTTCTTTGGTTTTGATGTAAGATAATAAATTTCATAATATTTTTTAAAATTCACTTTGTGAATTAGTTAATTTAATAGTTATTTAATTTATTAATGTTTTTCAAAAGAAAAAATATTTCATTTAAGTTTTAATGTCTTTATTATAACACATTATTTGTTTGGTGATGGTGTTTTTTTTACATAATTATTGTTTTTTGATATTTTTGTGCAATGAAATTGATAAAATAAAAACCATTTACGGGAATGCCGTAAATGGTTGTTTTCAATAATTTAATTTATAATTTTAATATTTTTTTATTAAGCTTTATTTGACCCAAAGACTCTTTACTGTATCTTGTATCCAACTTGCAAAAAGTTTATCATTTAATTGTTCTACTAAAAGAAGACAAGATTCATCTACATTGGATAAAAGTGTTTTAGCTTCTTTAAAAATCATTGTTAATATGCTTATTAAATTTGCTTTTGTATTATCATCATCATATGTGCATTTATCAAAATTGTCTACTTCTATATTTTCCCAATAATCAACTCCTAGAACGCTAGAATATAGAAACTCTACAAGTGTTCCAACTTCAGATTGAGATTTAGGATTTTTGGCTTTTAAATATAATTTCATTTTGTAAGCCACGCAAGAACATGATAATGATGTTTTTGTATTTAAAGAATCTTGAAAGCTTTGAACTAAATCATAATCTACTACCTCTAATTTTGGTCCTTGTGATTGTGGTGATTCAGATACAGGAGTTGTTTTTTCTTTTGGATCTTTTTTGTCATCTGCAAAAGCACTTGGAATAAATGCTGATAAGAAACATGAAATAAACACAAATGTAATTACTATCAAGAAAATTAAATAATTGTTTTTAACTGATTTTTTTAACAATTATAAAACCTCCTAATTAAAATATACAAACTTAAAGTAACTATCATCCTGTAGGTTTATTATATCATAATTTAAATGTTTTGTATCTAAAAAACCGTTTTAAAATGACCTGAATTAATTATTCTTTTAATATTTAATTAATTTTAATCGAGATTTAGTTTGTTAAAATTGAATAAAATGCAGTGATTTTATTATAATATTACATTTTTTAACTTTAATTTGTGTTATAATTAGCATGAGAATAAATACATTTTTTGATGATTCTACAAAGATGATTTTTAAAATTTATTTATTTTCTATTTTTGTATTTGCCTTTTTAATTTTTTAAATTTTATTTCAATGTTAAGTTGGAAATAAAATCATATAAAGAAAGCAGGTGATATATAAATTATGGTAAAACTCAAAAAACATAAAGCAAAACTGTTAATATTTGCTGGCTTTTGGGCTATTTTGCTATTTTTAAATCACAATTATTTAATTTTTGCTGACCAAGATGATGATATTGAAAACGTGATAACTCTAATTGAAACTAAAGAGAATCAAACAGAACAAATAAAAATACAATGTCAAGATTTATTGCAAAAGGGCGAGAAAGATGCCTAATTTCTTAGTAAATTAACCACTTACAACTGCAATTAGTAATGCAGTACAACATATTTTTGGTCTATTTTGTGAAAGCAAGATAGATTATAGCAGAAAATAAAAGCAAAAAAACGAGAAACTGTTTATCGTTTGGATTTGCGAGTTGAAAATAGTCATGGAAAAGCTTTGCAATAAGCCTAAGAGAAAAAAACGGGCAGTAGCTATAAGGAAAAACAGTTGATACCTTATATTTTAGGGCAGTTTATATATTTTTTGCGTATATAAAATTTACTAACACTTATTGATTTAAGTGGCAAGCAAAATTGCTAAACCTAAAACCACCACAACCACATAATTTTTTTATTTTTGTATATTAATTGTGGTTATCTCTCCTAAAACTATTAAGGTAAGAAATTAGAGTAACTTCTATCTTCCTAAAAGTTATTTGCTAAAAGAAAGTTATTTGATAAAAGTATAAAAGCATCTAAAATAAACTTAAGTGTTTAGGCTCAAGGAAAAAGCAGAATCGTAGTAGTCGTAAGAAATTCAAAGCTTAGCTGGAATGCATAAGTGGACTGACTTACCAAGGAATTTGGGAAAACCAAATACAAGGCGAAAGAAGAAATATATTTTATATAAACGCTGTATGCTTGGAAACTTGCTTGTACGGTGTTGTGCGAGGCTCAAAAAAACCTAATTATTAGCTAATAATTAAGGCGTTTTGTTTCTATCGCGATAATTACTCAAATCAAAACTGAAATTAATAAATTAGCAGTTAATAATCAAACAGAAATTCAAAAATATTTAAATGATCCCATTTTTATAAATATCCTAGATTTAATTAAAAAAAAAGAAGTAGGAGCCCAACAACAAGTAATTGATTATTTGGAACAAATATATATTTGGGTACAAAAATTAAATACAGATGTTAATAGTATTTTAACATCATTTGAAATATTGACAGCAAAAACATTAAAATTTAGAGAAGTTTCTAAAGAGTACGATAATGTTTTAGACAAAATTACAAATATTTTTTCATATATGAAATCAATATCCACATTAAATGATGAAATATATGAACAAGATTCAAAAAGCAGTGTTTCTGATGAATCATCTAATTTAGATGCAAAAGTACAAGAAGCTTTAGACCAATTGGGTGGAATTAACAAATTAAAAGATCAAAAAGTTCATGTAGATCAATTAAATACTCAATTTAATATTTTAAAAGATCAAAGTCCTTTAACTCCTTCAGGTGTTTCCGGTTCTTCTGATACTTTTCAAAATAATAATTATAATGTAACCAATAGTTTTTTATTTTTTTTCTTTGTAATATTTATTTTATTATTTGTTGTTTTGATATTGTATTTTATTTTTCAAAATTTTGCAAACACAAAATAACAATTAGTTTTTTAAAATTATAAATATTATTTTTACTAAAATCAAGACTAAATTTCCCAAAACTAAATATTTATGATAATATAAAGACCAACTTCAAAGTTGGTCTTTTTTTATTTTGGGGCTTTTTCAAGGAACAAAACTAGTTTAGTATTTTGTAACAATATAATGGATTGTTTCTGAAATTTCTTCTTTTTCGTTGTATTTATCTATGTAATCAATATCAATGCCGTTTTTAAGATAGTAAGTATGAGAAATCTTTTTTCCAGTTTGAAGGCTATATTTAGCTTCATTGTCTATTTTGTTATTGTCTTGGTAATAAATTATTTTTGTTATTTTTTTAGTATTTTGATCAAGATATATGACACAAAATAAAGTTCCTTGTTGTGTAAAGTGTTTTATTTGGAGGCATTTTTTAGTTTGGGGGTTGTATTTTTCAATGAAATTAATAGTTTTTTGATTGGGGTAAAAAGTAGTTTTTTTGATTAAATTGTTTGTTATTGAATCGTATATATTTATCATTTGGGTATTTTCGTTTGAGTTTGTAACAATTAAATTATTTTCGTTTGAAATTAATTTAATTTGGTTAACTATTTCATTATTATTTTCTTTATTTGGTTTATTTTCTTGGATAATCGGATTTGGTAGTTTTGTTGATTCTTTTTTTTGAGTAAATATTTTATCTTTGCGTTCTTTGTTATATAAAATAAAACTACTTAAAAACATTATAATAACCATTAAAATAAGGCACAATATGTGAATTAATTGCCATTTATGCTTTTTTTGTTTGTGTTTGTCTTTGTGTTCTTTGGGATTTGTTGTGTCTTTTTGGTATTTTGTTTCTTTTTTTACAAATTTCATAAAATTACTTTTCTTTTTTGTTATAACTTATCAAACCCCATTTATGCTACAACTTATTTATAAAATTATAAATTATAAAATTGCTAAATTGCCAAATTATCATTGCTAAATCTTTAAATCTTAAAACCAAAAGCACAAATCATAGATTACAAATAAGTACTCTTATTATACAACATATATTGTTATTTGCATCAATATTTTTAAAATTACTCAATATTTTAATATTTTAGCAGTTTTTATTTGTAAATTGATGGAAAAATACAAATATTTAAAATAAATAAGCATATTTGTTGTTTTTTTTTGATGTTAAAATATAGTTAATTAACAATTTGTTTTTTCCTTATTTGTTATTTGTTAAAAATTAGATTAAAAATATTATTTGTAATTGTATATTTATAAATTAATAGATATAAGTATATTTATAAGTAATTTTATAATTATAATTAATATTTGCAAATTGTTAAGTTATCAATACTTAATATACAACAAAAATAAAAGAAAGGGTTTTTTTATGTAAAAGTAATAATTTCACTATATTAATTTACAAACTGGCTTGCATAATATCTAAGTTTTTCCAAATGCTGCAAAAATAGCTAAATTGAGCTTTATAAGTTTTTAAACATTTTAAATTGTTTATCTTTTGGAAACTGTGCGCTGTTGCATTTTTTTAGACAACTTTTGTCTCTAAAATTATTCTTTAAGACTAAAAATTAATAGATAATTTCATATCTTTTCAAACTAAAGAAATATTGTTTTCATTCAAAAAAGTGTCTAAAATTTTTTTGATAATTCTTTAGTTTCAAAAGATATTTTTTTAATATTTTATCTTTACACTATATAGTTAGGTAAAAAAAGTTAAAATTCCGTTAAGAAAATAAAAATATAATTATTTTTTTACGTAATTATGTTATTTTGGTCAAAAAAATGTGCAAAAAGAGAACCTCTTTTTCAAGGCTAAAACATTAAAATAAATTAAAAAATAAATTTATATAAGATTTTGGGAATATTGAGAAGGAGATGAATAATTTAATTTAGCTAAAATCCATTGATTGTTCCAAAATTTCGGAAAATGATTGATTATTTTTTTTAATTTTTTGGTTGATTTTTGAAATAAAAAAGGATGTTGATGTTGTAAGATAGTTTTCATTTGGCCGAAAAAGTTTTCAATTACAGCGTTATCGCGTGGAGTTGCTTTTCTTGACATACTGATTAAAAAACCTTTTTTCGTTAAAGTTTGTTGGACTTTTTGTGATTGATAAACTGTTCCTTGATCTGAGTGAATAATACAAGGTTCTTTTAATAGAGGTAATTTTTGGATGGTGTTTAAAACTAATTCTTTATTTTGATGTTTGGAAGTGTGGGAAGCGATAATTTGGTTGTTGAAAGAATCAATAATACAAGAAAAATATAAAAATCCTTGTGGAGTTTTGAAATAAGTGATATCTGTAAAGAGTTTTTGTAAAGGGGCTATTGATATAAAATCTTGATTAATTAAATTATCTACTACTTTTAATTTAGTTTTTAAATTATTTTTATAATTATATTTATTTTTTTTAATTCTTAAACGACAGTTAATGTCGTTTTTTTTCATAATGGTGTAAACTTTTTTCTTGGTGATAAACTCGTTAAAGGTTTTTTGATATAAATCAGTGATTTTACGATGACCGTAAAAATATTGTTGGTGTAAACACAAAGCTTTAATGCGATTTTGTTGTAATAAATATTTTTCTTTTTTGGCTTTGATTTTGTTTTCTGCTTTCAACCAATAATAATAAGTGCTTCTTTTTGTTCGGATAGTTTTTAAAATGGTTGTTAAATTTAGTTTTTGATTAAATTGTTTAACTAATTCAAAAACTGTTTTTTTATCAGTTTTTTGATTTTTTTTCATTAGAGCTTGTAATAATTTATTTTTGTGGATTTCTTTTTCTATTATTTTTTCTATTTTTTTCATGATTTAAATATCGTTTCCCTTTTTTATATCATATACATAATCATTATAACTTTAAATGATTATATTTATTTAAAAAAGGGGGTCTCGCGCAACTGGGGGATTTTTATTTTTCTTCTTCTTTTGTTTTTGTTTGCTTATAATTTTTGTTAGCGCTTCAGCGCGTTAGGGATGTTGTTTGGTTAATTTTTAAAACATCTCTCTTTAATAATGGAAAGGGAAAATAGAGAGTTATTTATATATCGAAAAATAATAATGATAGATAAAAGATACAACGATAATTAAAATTAATAAATCAAATGATAGTAAAACGATGAGTTAAAATAAGTTTATTTATTTTATGTTTTTTATTTTGTTAAATTACTTTTATAATTAGGATGTGTTTTTTAACCCAATAACCTACTTTTCTTTTGATTAAAAATGCTTTGATGTGTTTTAAATCTTCTAATTGATAATAAATAATGTTTGCTTCTTTGTTATAGTTTGTTTTTATAGGGTTGTTATAATTATCTACTTTTTTTGTCATCTAATTTATATAATTTTAAAGTATCTAACTTGTCTATGTTTATTTTGCTAATCAATTCTTTAATATAGTCTTTTTGTTCGTTAAGATAATTAATTTGGAAGATAGGGAAATGCGTTTTAAAGGTATTATTTTGGCTTTTTGGGGGTGTTATGGGGTTGGTGAGGATTTGCGTAGGCGATAAAATCATAACCTAAATCTTCGTAATTAGCTAATGATTTTATTAATCCTAAAACCCCTTCTTGGTATAAATCCTCTTTAGTTAAAAATTTAGGGTAATATTTAAATTGATAAACTAGTTTTTTTACTAAAGGTAAATGAAGTTCGATTAATTGATCTCGAATTTCTAAATTCTTTTTATTTTTTAAAAAATCTTTAAATAATTTTTCTCTTAACATTTAATTCCTTTCTAAAAACATCTTTAGAAAAGATATGAAATTATTTTTTTAATCTTTGAAAATAAAAAAAGACTAACTTAATAGTTAGCCTTAAAGAGTTTTTAAAAAGCAAAAAGTGTCTAAACTTTTGGAACACCTCAATATTATAGAGTTACCCCCCCTAACGTAAACACTAGCGAATTTGGATATAAAAAAAACCAACCCCTAAATCCCCAAAGGGGACTTTATAGGAGGAGGGTAAGAGTTAATTTGGTTGTACTTCGGCTGGCCGCCTAGTTCGCTCTGCTCGTCTTTGAATACTTTTAGACTTAAAATAAAGGGATTAGAAATTAATACTAGGGTAAATATAAGATAAAATATTAAAAAAAATATATTTTTGAATTTAAATTATATTATTAAAATAATTATAATGAATGATATAATAAAGATAGCACAGAAAAAAATTTAATAATAAATTAATCTGTGTTTTGATTGAAAATTTGCACTTTAAATGCAACCTTTCTATATAATTAGTTATATATTTAAATCTTTTTGTTATTCTTGATTAAATATATTATTTATATAACTATTTTTTTATTATAATATAATTTTTTAGTACAAAAAAACAAAATGTTAAATATAAAAATAAAGAGGAGTTTTTAAAAATGAATTTTTCTAATAAAAAACATAGATTTAATTTTCTAAAAATTTTAGTTCCTTTTTTCTTGTTATCTTTAATGATTATTTTTAAATCTAATGTTTATGCTTTAGAAGCAACAACAATAAATGAAAAAAATGAAGAAACAGAACCAAAATTAACACAAAAGAAAGATGAAATTTCAAAAATTTTAGAAAAAATAGAAATCAATAATGAAAATATAAAATCAACAAATGATGATGTTGATTATAATTTTTTTAAAAAGAGAATTTTAGATGTATCAGATTCAATTCTAAGACAAAATGTTATAACACAATTTTTAGATCCAATTAGAGATCCTAATAATCCTGACGCTAAACAAATGTTACAATTTGGAGAAGAAATTTTAGATCATATTTATAAATTAACTTTCGAAAATAGAAACGAATTAGTTAAAAAATTTTTTGATTTTTAATATAAAATAAAAAAATTTAATAATAATTAAAAAACTAATGTATATACATTAGTTTTTTTAATATATTTTGGATAATTAATTTTTATAAAAAAATTCTCTTATTAAATTAATATAACTTATCAGAAACATATATAAAAATACAATTGTCTTCTAAATATTGATGAAACTTATGACCGTTATTCTCAGACCATTCACAATAATTTTCAAATGAGATATCAGGGTTAACTAAAAAGATAGATAATTTCTTTCCAGCTATGGTTCTTTTAGGAGCATATTTGACATTATGTTTAAAACCTTTTTGACCGCCTATAATCTGTTTAAATAAACCTTCTTTTCTAATTTGGGGAATGCTTATGTCATCAAAAATATTTATTTTATAAGCGTTTTTATGACTTTGTTTACTAAAATCAAAGTCTCCTCTGGTATAATTATAGTGAAGGTTTTTGTGAGTTAAGTAGCTTAATATAAACTCGGTTTTACCGAGTCTACTAAAGCCTTCAATCACAATGGATTTAGGGCGTTCACCTAATGATTGCACTGATAATTGTGTTTCAATCGCAGCAATTATCTCATTAGTTTTAGAGTTAGATTTAAATGAATTGAAAGAATAATCAGGTTTGAAAAATTCTTCTTCATCTTCTAACTCTTCTTTTTTTTAGTGAATTTTTTATTTAAAACTTGTTCTACAAAATCTATTTTTTCGTAATAAAAATCACGATCAAGATTAATTATAAATTCATCTAGAGTTTTTTTAACTTGAAATAAAGTTAATTTATCATCATGATAATATTGATTTCTTAATCTATCTATTTCATCATAAATTAATTGTTTACGTTCTTCTTTTTGATTTTGACGAACGTATTTTTTATGTCTAGGGGTGCCTTCTTCAATGAAGTCGCCATCTTTTTTAATATAGTTAATTGATTTTTCGATATCACGAGCATTTTCAATTTTGGGATGAAAACCTTCAATGTCAAAGAATTGCGCTGTTCCCTTTTTTTAGACAAATTTTGATTTAAAAATTGCTCTTTAAAACTAAAAATTAAGTAGATAATTTCATATCTTTTCAAACTAAAGAAATATTGAAAAAAATTAAATCTTTTTTAAAAAAAATATTTTAATATTCCTTTTTTTTAAAGGATTTTGGTTGTTGTTTTTTTAATGTTAAAAATATAAAAATAAGTTCTTAATATTAATTTATATTTTTAATAAAATCAATTTTTCGATCTAAAGAAAAATCTATTTTAAAACAATAATTATTTAATTCTGTAAATCCATGTTTATATAAATCGAAATACATATACAAACCATCATGTTCTTCTTTTATATCAAAATCCAAAAAAATTTGAAATAAATTGTCTGAATAAATAGGATTTAAATATTCTAAAGTGTTTTCTCTTTGATTTTTAGTATCAAAACTATTACGATAAATTTCTATTCTATCGTTATTTTGAATCATGAATGTATCGCCTATTAATTTTATTTTTTCATTCAAACTTATGTAATGATTACGTTGAAAAGAAGGTATAAGAACTAAATTACCTATATTATCTACGTCCGAAGCATAATTAGTATACAATATATGAGCATGATTTTCATTGTTGGAATATATATACCATAAAAAATTTAATTTAATGAAAAAGTTTATTCGAAAACCGTTAAATTTTTCTTTTATTTCTCTTAAAGAATTTATATTTAATTCATTATTTAATTTAATTTTAAATTTTTTTAATGTTTTATTTAAAACATCCATATCACTAAAAGCATTATTAAATTGAAATATTTCAGATTCTTGTAGTTCATCATCTAAGTTGAAATGAATAACACTTTTGCTATTTGAATTTTGTTTTGTTTCCATAGCCATTACAAAATTTTTTTTATTATAAATAAAATTAAAAAATAATAAAAAAAATAAAATTAAAAATATTTTTTTTTTAAATTGATTAAAATTAATTAAACTTTTCATTGTCATAAAACTTTATTTTCCTCTTTTTTTAATAAGTATAAAACTAAAAACAAAAATTTTCTATAATATTTTTTTATTTTTAAATTTTTATATTTTTTATAAAAAAATAATTTTAGTCTTTATATTTAAAATAAATACTTATTATTTTAAATTGTTTTTGTAAATTAATCATTAATTAAATCTTCTTTATTATTTTATCCCTCAACTAAGGTAATTTAAGTTTAGTAAAAGAAGTTGGGGGATGATAATGTGAATTTTTTGTTAATATGAATAATAACAAATTTGTTCACTTATATACTTTAAAAATTTATATCAGAAATTCATAGGTTCTTGTTCCTTTCGAATGATTTTTTTAATATACTAACATTTTAACACATTTATCTTTTAATTTTAATTAAAACCATTTTTTGAACCAAGAATTTACTTTTTTTTAAAGAAAAAGGTATAATTAAACTTTTCCAGGTGTCAAGTGATATAAAAAAAGGAAACGATATTTAAATCATGAAAAATAAAAAAACTGACAAAAAAACAGTTTTTGAATTAGTTAAACAATTTAATCAAAAACTAAATTTAACAACCATTTTAAAAACTATCCGAACAAAAAGAAGCACTTATTATTGGTTGAAAGTCGAAAATAAAATCAAAGCCAAAAAAGAAAAACACTTATTACAACAAAATCGCATTAAAGTTTTATGTTTACATCAACAATATTTTTACGGTCATCGGAAAATCACTGATTTATACCAAAAAACTTTTAATGAATTCATTTACTTAAAAAAATAATTATAATTTCATTTTCTTAACGGAATTTTAACTTTTTTTACTTAAATATATAGTGTAAAGATAAAATATTAAAAAAATATCTTTTGAAACTAAAGAATTATTAAAAGTTTTAGAAACTTTTTTGAAATTTAAAAAAATATTTCCTTAGTTTGAAAAGATATGAAATTATCTACTTATTTTTAAGTCTTAAAGAATAATTTTAAGAATAATTTTAGAGACAAAAGTTGTCTAAAAAAACGGAACAGCGCATTTAATAAATAGAACTCAAAACGCGTGTCTAATTTTTTTAATTGTTGTCCCTCTACCATGGCTTGTTTATAGCGGTCTCGGAGACAGGTTTTGAAATTAAACGCCATTATTCGTTTGGTTTCTGTGAATAAAACTAAATCAAATTTTATGTCTGGAATGAAGAATAAATAAGCCTGGGGGTATAAATTGATGATTCCTTTGTTTTGAAAATATAATAAAATGAAATATTCATTAATTTTACCACGGATTACTTTTTGACTTTGAGAGTTGATGTTATTTTGGTTAAAATAATGGTTTAATTGTTGGTAATTGGTTTTCATATATTCGTTAATAGAAAGATTAAAGGTATCTTTGTTAAAAAAACATTTTAAGATTTCCACAGTTTGGATATTAGTATTAAATTGTTGAATATTAAAAAAATCTTGGTTATTTAACATTTGATATTCCTTTCTTTAAATAAAAAAAGACCTTTAAATTAAGGTCTTTTGTTGGTTTTTTTAGTTTTAAAAATTCTTTTTGTTTTCCAGGTAATGGTGCCATCTTTATGAATGGTTTTGATTTTTCCATTAGAAAAATAGATGTAAGTATTGCTGTTTTGACAGGTCTTTTTAGTTATGATCGCCATTTGATAGTACTCCTATTTGTTTAATAATTTGTTTGACATTGGATTTGATAGAATCACTTCCGTTTAAAATTAATTTATTAACTCCACTAGTATAATGAGTGAGATAATGATTGTATCCTTGACGAACGGTTTGAAAATAAGTTAATGATTGTCTTTCAATGAGATCTCTTTGATGGTTTTTTTGTTTTTTCTTTCTAGTTCTTCCGATGAGAGGATCGATATCTAAATAAATTAATAAATCGGGGTTTTTTTAAGATAGTTTCATGTTTCAACTTAAAGATCTTTTTTAAAGGGGGAAGTTGTTTCTTTTCCTTGGAAAAAGGAAATAATTGATAAGCATAAGCGGATGGTAACCAACGGTCTAAGATGATTAATTGGTTGTTTTTAAATAATTCCGCTTGGATTTGAGCCATATTCGCGAGACTTAAATAAAAACGAGTGAGATAATCTACTTGTTGAAAATTTAAAAATAAATCTCTAATTTCCTTCCCAATAGAACTGCTCCCTAAACCTTGATAAAGTTGATGAGGGGTTTTTAATTGGGGTTGAAGAGAATTGATAAGAGAAGTTTTTCCACTCCCGTCGAGTCCTTCAAAAACGATTAATTTCTTCATTTTTTTCTCCTTTGATTTTTAATTTGGGCATAAAAAAAAGACCTTCAAATTGAAGGTCTAAAAATATTAATTATTTAATTTTACTTAATTGTTTTAAATAAGTTGTTTGTAATAATTCTTGTTTTGTTTTGTGTAGTAATTCTAAATATTTTTGACTATCTTTAATCATTTTAGTGATAAATGTTTTATCTTGATAAATCCGAACAACATGATAACTTTGGTTGTTAAAATAGACTAAAAAGTAAGCGAAGTTCGCTTGACTACAATAGAGTTGACATTGAACTTGGGCCCAGTAGTATTGAGGGATATTTTCTAGTTGAGGATTAGTTAAAAAACTAGTCCAAGTGGATGAGACTTCTTGATTTTTATTAACATAAGGACATTTAATTTCTAAAACGGCTTGATGTTGTTCGTTATATCCGTCTAATAGAAGCAGAAAAAAGGTTAACTTGATCATCAGTGAAAATGGTGTCTTCAAAAATTAAATTAGTTTTTTGTATGAAAAACTGTCGCGCGATAGGTTCCATCTTTTGTCCATGAAGGGTATATTGATTAGCGGTAAAAGTGGTGCCAAAGAGTTTATCATGAACTAATTGTGTCATGGAACGGAACGGATCTAAACCTGTAATCGCAGCAATTTCGGAAGCGTTGATGTATTTTTTTCGGTGTTGATACCATTCTTTGGTACGTTGTGATAGTTTGATTTGCATGGTTATTTACCTTTCTTAAAAATTTTCTTTAATTGTAATAATGAAAAAAGATATTTTCCTAAATAATAAATAAACCGTAGAATGTGATAAAGACATTTAAAAAGAAAATCAATTAGATATAAAAGATGGGGAAGAAATAATAAAATAATTGTTAATAAACCTAAGTTTAACCATTGATTTTGATAAGTAAAGAAATAATCACTTATAGTTTTAAGGTTGTTGTTTAACTTAGTTAACCAAGTATTAATTAATTTCCACATGATTGGGTTGCTTCGTGGTTAAATATTGATAAAATTGAACCACTATTCCTTTTTTTAATTGGTGAAGACTTAGTTTGACATCGAAAAGATAGAATTTAATGACATAATAAATGGTGATAATTGGAATAAATGAAAGTAGAGTGATGATGAAAAAGATGAGATTACTAGGTAAAGATTGAAAGATTTTTTTAATTAACATAGTTTTTGTTTCCTTTCCAAGGTTGTGTGTTGTTAAATAAAAAAAGACCCTGAAGGGTCTTGGTTTGTGATTAAAGATTAATCTAATTCTTTTGGTTTTTTAGGTGGTCGGGTTGTGTCTAAAAATTGATAATAAGTTCTTTTTTGCCAACGATCACCACCAGAACAACAATCGTTTCCGTCGATATACCAATCATCAAAAAAGATACCATCTACATATTTATAATAATAACTAGTTCCGTTTTCATTATAAAGCCAGCGTGAATAACGGCCTAATTTATTACGAACTTCTTCACCTGAATAATAATGACCATATTTGATATAACATTGATTTAACCAATTTATATAATTAGTTTTGTATTCTTCAACTAATTTAATTTTTAAAGAATAATCGTTACAAAAAATTAAATAAATTGTATTATCAGTTTCGAAAAGATGGGAAATGATTTTAACTTTAAAAGGAATATTAAATTTTTTATTGGAAGGAGAAGTGACTTCAAAATAAGTTTCAGCTTCTTTAATTTCTTCTTCATATTCATCTTCTTTGATTAATGGTGGAAAAGTATATAAATTATTTTCACGTTTCCAATCACGGATGGTTTGATAAGGATCTAAAGAATCAGGCAATGATATAATCTTTTTTCTTTTTTGGACGTTAAAAGTAAAGAGATAAATATTTTTAGCGCCGTTTGATAGTTTTAATAAATCTTCGATGGCGTAACATTGGTTTTCAGGAATAATTCGAATTCCATCATCAAAATAAATGGTGTCAATATCAATTTCATGGAAAGTTTTTGATGGTAAGGATAAGACCAAACCAGTATGAGGAGTGGCGTTATAACAACCTAATTTAATCAATTTTGGTTCTTTGATGATGTTATTTTCCATTAAATAATGATTAATCACTTCTTCTTTGTTTTGATCAGCGAAGACGTTAATAACTACTAAATTTATTTGAGATTGATTTTCTTGAGGAGGTTTTTCTTGGACGTCCCAAAAGACAAAAGCTTCTTCAATGGCGATTTCGTATTTTAAAAGGTTTTCTAAGGAGTATTCGTAATCTTCATAATCGGGGTATTGGATATTAAAAGGATTAGGGCGATGTTTAAAATAGACTCCTAAGAGACCTGAAGGAGGGTTTTGGAATTTGTTGAAGAAAAATTTACGTCCATAAGGGTTGTATGAGGGTTCTTCGAGATTATAGGTGGAAGTTTGGATATTGAAATATTCTAATATATTAGGGATATCTTCTTTCTCTATAACGTTGATGTCGTATCTTTTGAATGGAGGTTGAGTATTTAACCATTCTTGTTGAAGGGTTTGGTAGTCTGATAATTTAATAGCTGATTTGGTTTGACGATGAAAGAAAGAATAAGCGGAAATAGAAGAAGAGAAATGAAAACGAATGATGAAGAAAAAGATAATAATAATCTTAAATAAAGGGAATTTTAGTTAATTTTGACATTGTTGGTTACCTCCTAATTTAATGTGTATGGAAAAATAGTTTTTTAAGAGACAGTTTTATTCAAAATTTTAATGAATATATTGTCTAGTTTTTTATGGCCCTCTGTCCAGTTAGTTATTTTGTTTTTTCTTTGCTAGTGAACAAAGTTGTGTGTAAAAATAAAAAAAGACCCTAAAGGGTCTTTGTATTGAAATTATTTTATTCATCTAATTTATATTTTAAATTAATATATTTTTGTTGCAGATTATTAATTTTTTCAATTAATTTTCGATGGTCTTCTCTAAATTCTTGTATTTCGGGGTGTTCAAATGATTTAATTACTACTTGATTTCGTTCATATGAATAATCCCAAATTTTTTCGTTTGTAAAATTTAAAACTTTAATATTTGAAAGCCTTTGTGAAAGATTTTGAATTTTTTGATTCAAAATATTTAATTTTTTTTGATATATTTTTGTTTCTAAATCATATTTCTGAAGATAAGAAATTTTAATAGCTAATAGATTTTTTTCTGAACAAAGTTTATTAATTTCATTATTTATTGAATATTCATCATTTAAATCATTTGCAGCCATTACTTGATAATGATTAGTAATTAAAAATAATCCTAAAACAATAAATAAAAATATATTTAAGAATAATAAATGATGTTTGATTTTAACCATTAATTAAAAATCTCCTTTTGGTTTATTTATTCCTCAGCCGAGGGAATAATTTCGTAAAGAGAGTTAAGCAAAGATTCAATTTGGTTCTGATATTCTTTTTCGCTTTTATCATAATCACGTTGTAAGGAATCTCTTAATTTGATAACGTTGGATAACATTCCTTCATACATTTCTCGTTTGGATTCTAATATTCCGATTTGAGAATTAAGTTCTGATATTTGACCAATTAATGCTTGTATTTCTTCACTTATTTGGACTAGTTCAAGATTTTGTGGATGATTTTCATAAATTGCCCCAACATTTCTTAATTGATCTCTTTGTTTTATTTTATGATTTTTTTCTAATTCTAATGGAGTTAATTGTTTCTTTAATTCTTCAATTTGAGGATATAGTGGTTGCAGTTGATTTTTTAAATTATCGCATTCTTGTTGATATTCATTAATTTTATCTTTGTGTCTCTTTACAAAACCTAAAGTTTGTTTTCGGCATTCTCTTATTTTTTCAATTTCAGTTTTTTCTATTTCAGAAAGATCATTTGGTAATAAAGTTTGATCGTTGTTTACCAAAAATACATAATATTTTATTTGGTCAAAACGAGCTTTAGTGATTGTGAATTTAGGTTTTTCAGTTTCTCGTTTAGGTCTAGAAGAATTAAATTTCGAATCATAATTATCTATTTCTTCTTTTGGTAAAAATAATTCTTCTTTTTCTTTTTTGGCATTGTTTCTTCCTTGATAAAAACTAATAATAATGGCGATTCCAATAAGAGAAGTGATAATAATAGTTACTAAATTTTTTTTGAAAAAATTTCTAGTATTCATCAATTTCATTTCCCTTCTGATAATAGTAATTATTATCAAATATTTAAATTTGAATATATTACCATTATAACAATTTTATTTATGATATTTTTAAAAATTTTTATTTATTAGGAATTATAATCATTTCAGGTATTTTAGTTTGACGGTTTTTATGAAATCTTTGTTGGGCACGAGTATAGTTAGGATTTTGTTGACGGATTTCTTCTTTTATTGTTTTTCTATCTTCCAACAAAGGTTCTAATTTGTGTGTTGCTAATTCATTTTTTTTATCACATAATTCATCAATATCTTTTATTTCTTTTCTCTTAACATTTAATTCGAAAATAATTTTTTTATATTCGTCGATTACAATTCTTTGTTTTGATTTTCTTTTTTCATCTTGAATTGTTTCCTCTAAAACTTAATCGTTTAAAAGATCATTATTATCACGACGAGTTTTATATCCTTCTATTTTCTTTTCGTAGTCTTTTTTGTCAGCATCTAGTTTAGCTAAGTCGCGGTCGATGTCTTTGGTATACATTTCTAAGGTTTCTTTGGTAATCATTGGTGCTGATTCTTTGTTTTCGTTGACTACTTCGTTATACATATGCCATAAACGGTGGCCTTCATGAAGAATTAAAGTAGTTTTCGCTACTCCTTGTCCAAATTTTTGAGTGAACTTCATAGTTTTTCCGATTATTGAAAGTCCGTATTTAGCAGGAATTAAATCAGAAACTCGATCGAAAGCTTTGAAACCAAATTTAAAAACATTACCGAAAGAAAATTCATTTTCTTTTTCATAAGTTATCATACGGTTGTGCATTGCTCGGTATTTTTCTTTTAAGGTTCTATATAAACCTTGTTCAAATTCAATTTCAGCTATTTTTTGGTTGATTTCTTCGATGTTTTTGTTAATTTCGGCTTTACGTTCTTCCGCGGATTTGATTTCTGCGAATAATTTTTGTTCTCCAGAAGTTAATTTATCATAATCTCGTTGTAAGGAATCTCTTAATTTGATGGCGTTGGATAACATTCCTTCGTACATTTCTTGTTTGGATTCTAATATTTCGATTTGAGAATTAAGTTCTGATATTTGACCAATTAATGCTTGTATTTCTTCATTTATTTGGTCTAGTTTTATATTTAATTTTTCAATTTCGGTTAAATTTTTAGAATTAGCTATTTGTTTTTCGGTTAGTTTTTTTACTTTTTCTTTATCTTTTAATTCTTGCTCTTTTTCTTTTAGTTTTTCTTTTAAAATATTAATATTATTTTCAGTTTCTTGTTGTTGAATTTTGATATCATTTATTTTGGATTCAGCTTGATCTAAAAGTTTTTTGATGTTTTCTTTTTGTTCTTGGGTAATTTCTTGTTTTTCATATAATGTTTTTAATTCTTTTTCACATTTTTTTAATTCACCTTCCCAATCGGTTTTGAGACCTTTGTAATCGTTAATAGTTTGGTCATATTTTTCAATGGCTTTGTCGATTTCATTTATTAATTGACAAACATATTTAGAGGATGGTTCTTTTGGTTGATGAAAGAAAGAGAGATAAATGAAACTTAAACATCCAATAATAATTAAAAAATAAGTTAAATAACCTTTCCAATTGGTGGTATGTGTATAATAATATTTTTTTTAATGAAAAGAAAACCACCAAAAAGAATACTAGATAGCAAAAACAAAGTGAAATAAGAACGAAAAGTAAAATAACTTTTAAATAAGTCTAAGGGTGATAACATTATTATTCACCTCCTTTCTTCTGGTTTTTGATTTGATCTAATACTTCTGTGTTTTGAGAAATGATCATTTGGTAAGTTTGTTTTAAGTCTTCAGAATTGATTTCGTTTCTTTTATTTTCGTCAGTTCCGCGATTGCGTGCGAAAATGTTAACAGTTGTTTTTAAAAGGTTTTCTAAAGTACGATTGGCTTTTGAGAATTGATGATTATGTGGTAAAAATTCTAAAGCCTCATTGATAACTTCAAATAAGTATTTTTTAGCTTCATCGCTATATGGGTTTTGACGTTTTTTAATCATGAATTCTAAAAATTGTTTTCTTTCTTCTTTATTACCTGGTTTAACTTCGATGTTATAAGTAAATCGGGATTTGATGGCTTCATCAATTTGGTCGATGTGGTTTGTAGCGCCAATAATGAAAATAGGTTTTTCAGGATTATTTTCAAATGATGTCATTTCGGTTTTGAATTGGTTTACCACATTGGCGATTTCTGAACCAGCTTTTAATGTTCCTAAATCAGTAAAAATGGTCTCACATTCATCTAAAAAGATAATGGCGCCGTTCTTTTTATCTGCTTCTTTTCTGGCTGATTCAAATAAATCTTTAACCATTTGAGGCGCTAATCCTTTATATTTTTGTGAGAATAAAGAACTAGAAACTTCAAAGAAAGGTAAATGAGTTTCTTTAGCTAAAGCTCTAGCTAAAGTAGTTTTACCTGTTCCTGGACAACCATGCATTAAAATTCCTAATGGCGGTTCCACTTCGCCAATCCCTTGATAGTTATCTTTGTTTTTAAGATAATCTATGAATCCTTCTACCACTTTTAATTCTTCTTTAAAACCAATTAACTTATCAAAAGATAAGAATTTTTGAGGATTAGATGGTTTAAAAAGGAATTCTTCTTCGTTATTTTTTTGAGATAATGTTGTTAATGCCTCTAATTTAGGTTGTAATTGAGTTTGAAATTCATTTATGAATTCGTGGTTTTGAGTTTGTATTTTTTCGTTTAATTCATTTTGGTTTTGTTGAAAATGTTTTTTGATTTCTTGCAAGTTCAAGTTTTGATTTTCTAGCCTTTTATGATGATTGGTAATTTGTTTTTCAGTTTCGGTTAAAGTTTGATGGTGAATCCATACATAAGTCCCTAGACAAAAAGAAAAAAATAAGAGGATGATAGTTATTATCAAATGTTTTGATAATGGTTTTATTTTATTTTGCTTGTTTTTTATAATTTTTTCTTTTGAATTATTCATTTTTTCTTCCTTTCTCAATAAATAAATACCAATCAAAAACTTGGTCTTTATTGATAAATTACGCTAATTGAGTGATTTTGTTTTTGATGGTTTGACTACCGCTACTGAAACTTTTTCCTTGGGCGTCAACTAATTCGTAATCACAAATTAATTCTAATTGAGGGTTATTAGTGTTAATGATTTCTTTTTGCTCAATGTTGATTTGGATGTTAAGTTGTCCTAAGCCTTTTTCGTTAAAGATCATTTGTGGGCGTTTAGTATCATCGTAATCATTGTTATCCACTTTTAAACCAACATTTAAATATTTGTCAGTATTGGTAAAAGTTTGAAGCGTGTCATATTTAGTTGATATTTTCAAATATAAAGGAACATTAATATCCATTCCGTTGGAGTTTAGAGTTGCTTTGTGTTCGATCGTAATTAAGTGATTGTATTTTTGTTGGTTTAAGTTAGGAATAAGGATTGGTAAAAGGGTTTTATCTTCGTTATTGCCGCCTACTCTTTCCACGTTGAATAGAGGAATATCTGTCATTAATTGAATTTTTTCTTTTCTTTGTTTAGAAAAGTAATTAGTTAAAGCGAAAATTGATGCGGTAGCGAAAAAGATAACGATAAAAATTGTGATAATAGTTAATGTTTTATTTTTGTTTTGAATTTTTGTGTTTTTATTCATATTATTTAATTCCTCCTGTAACAAGAGATTTGATTAAGTTTATAAGATTATTAATGCCTGTTGTTAACCAAGGAATTTTATTATCATAGTAAATAATAATGACTTGTAAAATAAAATGTAAAATAATAGTTATGTAAGTGATTTTTTTTAATAAATTGCGTTTTTTTGTTGGGATAATAGTTATATTTTCTTGTTTGGGGTTAGTCATTGTTTTTATTTCTTGGTTTTGATTTGTTTCGTTAGTATTGGGTTTTGTTTTTTTCTTAATGATTTTATTCATATTTTTTTCTCCTTTTGTTTGATATTGGTTTATTCTAATGTTAAATCTTTCACTTTGTCTTTAATGGTTTTAGAAAGTTTGAAAGTTACTATGGTTTTGGCAGGGATATTTAGTTTTTTCTTTGTTTTAGGGTTTCTACCGATGTAGGCTTTTCTAGTTTTTAAGATGAATTTGCCAATTTTAGAGGATAAAACTACTTCTTCATTTGATGTAATTGCTTTAATTAGAGCATTCTCAAATGAATTGTAAAACTCTTCGGTTTGGGTTATTGAGGTTTTATTTACCTCAGCTATTGATTTAATTAATTCTTTTTTATTCATATTTTTTTCTCCTTTTGGTTTATAAAAAAAGTCCATTTTGGGGACTTAATTGTATGAATATTATTTGGATTTGTTGTCTAAAAAGATGACGTTTTGGATAATTACTTTGGTGGTGGTTCGTGTTTTACCTTCGTTGGTGGTATATTTTTGGATTAATAATGCACCTTCTGCATATATTTTTGAACCTTTATGTAAATACATACTCATGTTTTCAGCTTGATTACGAAACACTACACAAGGGATGTATTGCACTTTATCCTTGTTGTTAATTGCTAAATTGAAATCTATTTTTGGGATTTGGTTGTTGTTGCTATTGATATATTGTTTTTCTAGGTTATGGGCGATATTACCGATTAATTGGACTTTATTTAACATTTTATTTCTCCTTATTTTTATAATTTGGGTTTAGTTTTTTGATGGCGTCTTTTTTTAAGTTTTCTATTTGTTTTAAAGTTAAATTTAGTTTTTGGGCGATTGCATGATTGGATAGGGGTTGTTGATTAGGTTTGTTGTTGTTTTCTAATGAGATACCAAAATTTAAACAAATAACATTGAATTCATTTTTACTTAGTTTAGTTTTTAGTTTTTTTATTAATAATTCATGTTTTACTTGTTTTAGCCATAATTGATGCGGATTAAGGATTTTATCCCAATTAGGTTGTTTGTATTGTTCTTCTTTAAAACTGATATTGTTTGGTTTGGTTGTTTTTTGGGGAATTGAAGGTGAATGGCTTTTTCTTATTAGTTCATTGATTGCTGATTTTATTGTTGGTGTTGCATAGGCGATAAAGTCATAACCTAAATCTTGGTAATTATTTAGAGCTTTGATTAATCCTAAAATCCCTTCTTGATACAAATCCTCCTTAGTTAAAACTTTAGGGTAATATTTAAAATGATAAGCTAGTTTTTTTACTAAAGGTAAATGAAGTTCGATTAATTGATTACGAATTTCTAAATTCTTTTTATTTTTTAAAAAATCTTTAAATAATTTTTGTCTTAACATTCAATTCCTTTCTAAAAACATTTTTTTTAGAAAAGATATGAAATTATTTTTTAGTCTTGAAACAAAAAAAGACTAACTTAATAGTTAGCCTTAAAGAATTTTTAAAAAGTAAAAAGTGTCTAAACTTTTGGAACACCTCAAGTCCTTCGAATATAATTAATTTCATTTTATGCTCCTTTTTAAAAAATTGGGTATAAAAAAAGACTCTCGTGATGAGAGTCTTAGTTAAAATTTATTTTGTTTAATTTTCTTAAAATGTTGCTATCCTAAAAATTAATATTAAGCAAACACCTGTAAAAAAATAAAATCAATTATTTTATTTATAAAATGAGAGATATAAAATGTACAAAATAAGTGTAAAAATAAAGAAGAAATATGTGATGACAAAATATAAAAAATAATACAAAATGACAAAGATTTAAAAAACAAAGATAATATTTTTATTAATAATTTCATATTTTTTTCCTTTCAAGAAAATTGGATATAAAAAAAAGACCTTCGATTTGAAGGTCTTAGTTGTATTTTATTTTGCTTAATTGTTTTAAATAAGTTGTTTGTGATAATTCTTTTTTTGTTTTGTGTAGTAATTCTAAATATTTTTTACCATCTACAATCATTTTATTAATGAAGTTATTGTTTTGTTAAAGTTCTGACCATAATAGTGCTAAACATAACTTAAATAAATTCTCTCCTTATCCTCAAAAAGATTTTAATGCCTTTTTACAAAAAACAGAACATTTATTATAAAATAATAAAGATGCCTTAGATGAAATAGCCCGTAAATTATTAATTAAAAAAACTTTATCTCAAAAAGATTTAGATGAAATTACTAAAAAATATCCTTTAAAAAAAGTTACAATAAATAAGATTTATAATTTTCTAATAATAAAATGTTTGAAATAAAAAAGCCCTTTTGTTGAAGGGCTTCCTTTTTGAGTTATTATAATATTTTTGCACTTTTTACAACTAATATAAAAGTCAATATTTTTGAATAATCAAGTATTTTTAGTAGCTCAAATTAACAAATTACTAAAAATTGCCTTTTTCAAATTACAAAACAACAAAAAAATAAAAAAAAGTTAGCAAAAAATAACATAATATTAAAAAAAATGCTAAAATAAAATAGTAAGTATAATTTTTTTTAGTTTTGTCATCTTTTATTTTGGTTGTTAAAGCCCTATTTCACTAAGCTTTTAATTTTAAAAGTTTACTTTCATTTGTAAAGTTTGATTTAAAAAATAAAAAAATTAAAGCCATAAATTGTGCCATCCAACAAATACAGAAATAAAAGTTATCCAAAAAAATATTGGGAGGAAAAATATTATCAAAATTTTAGCCATCAATTAAACAACTATTTATAATAAATCAAATAATAATTTGAAATATTTTTTACAAAAAACTTATTATTTGCATTTTCATTTATTTGCTATCTATGCTATCTACACTTTTTACTAATTTTACCAAAAATATTTATTTCTTAATTCAAAAATAACTTTTTGACAATATTAACAATATTAAAATTAAAAAAGCTAAAATTAAAAAAATAAATTAAAAAAGAAAGAATGGAAAAAGGTTTTTTAAATGAGCAACTATATCAACAAATTGCGCCAAAAAATTGGGAAAGACCCTTTATTTTCTCCTGGGGCTTCCGTTATTGTTTATGAAAATAATAAATATTTATTGCAATTCCGCAAAGATTTTAATGTTTGGGGACTTCATGGTGGAGCAATGGAATTAGGAGAAACTGGAGCTGATGTTTGCGTAAGAGAACTAGAAGAAGAAACAGGTCTTAAAGCTTTAGAAATTCATCCCTTTCGTACCTATTGTGGAAAACATTTTGTTATCAATTATCCTAACGGAGATGTTGTCTATCCAGTTGTTATGGCTTTTGTAGTAACTAAAACACAAGGAAAATTAAGCCCACAAGATGATGAAGTTGCTGAACTAAAATGGTTTGATGAGGCCTCTTTGCCAATAGATGCTATGATGGAAATTGACAAAACCTTTTTAAAAGATTTTTTACAACACAAAAACCAAACCCAACCTCAAACATACAAAACTAAATTTTGTTAGGCAAAATGTCTTTGCTAAGAAAAAAATTAAAATATATTCCAAATTATTACATTCAAAATAATTATAAATTGAAATAATTATAAATTGAAATAATTATTAATGCAAATTATTAAAAAATTCTCTAGGTAGCATTTATTGTTCAAATTTTTAAAGCAATTTTTAAAAACACAAAATAAATTGTTTTAACTAAAAAAAGACTATCTAATTGCGGTAGTCTTTTTTTCATTTTTTCCTCGCGCGCTTTTTGCTTTTTTTCACCACCACCATCAAATCCGCAAATAAAGCCACAAACAGCAAAAAATAATTAAATGATGTCAACAAACCACTAAATATATGTTAAAATAAATAATAATGGGATTGCAAATAAGGGCTTTTGCTACCCAAAATACCACCCCAATTATTTTCATTTTTCCCTCCAATTACTTTGGTTTCCCCCTAAAATTGTTAATTTTTGTTTTTTCACTCAGGTTTTTGATAAAAATTAACATTATTTTATTTTCATTTTTTAATATTGAACCAAAGTAAGAATTATTGAAATACGAACCAACAACCCGCAATTACAAATTCAAAAACTAAAAAATATAAAGGATTTAAACGATTATGTTAAATTTTTTAAAAAAAATATTTAATTCTTCCAAAAAAGCTTTAAGAAAAGCTAGAACCATAGCTAATAAAGTACAAAATTTAGAAGCCCAAATGGCTTTATTAGATGACAAAGATTTTGCCACAAAAACCGCAGAATTAAAAAAACTCTTTCAAGAAGGAAAAACCCTTAACCAACTGCTGCCCGAAGCCTATGCTCTTGCCAAAGAAGCTACCAAAAGAGTAACAGGACTTACTCCTTATTACGTTCAAATTTTGGGCGCTGTAATTTTGCATCAAGGAAATATTTCTGAGATGAAAACTGGGGAAGGAAAAACCCTTACTGCCATCATGCCTGCTTATCTTAACGCTTTAAGTGGTAACCCTGTTCACATTGTTACAGTCAATGAATACCTAGCTAAAAGAGAATTTGAAGGTAGCATCGGTGATGTTTTTCGCTTTTTGGGAATGACAGTAGGACTTAATACCAAAGACAAAGACCACGCACAAAAACAACAAGCCTATTTATGTGATATTCTCTACACTACTAACAGTGAATTAGGGTTTGATTATTTAAGAGACAACATGGAAATTGAAGCTTCCAATTTGGTAATGAAACGCCCTTACAGTTATGCTATTGTTGATGAAGTAGACTCTATTTTAATTGATGAGGCAAGAACGCCTTTAATTATTTCCCAAAGTGTCAAAGAAACTAAGAATTTATACAAAGAAGCACAACGTTTTGTTCGCACCCTTAAAAATAGACATTATCTTATTGAATTAGAAACTAAAACAATTGAACTTACCGAAGAAGGAATTACCAAAGCTGAAAACTTTTTCCAAATTGATAATTTATACAACGTAGAACACGCCTCTTTGCTCCACCATGTCAAAAACGCCCTTAAAGCAGCTTTTACGATGCACAAAGACAAAGATTACTTAGTTGATTACAAAGATGGACAAGTTCTAATTATTGATCAATTTACTGGACGTGCTTTGCCAGGACGCCAATTTAGCGACGGTCTTCACCAAGCATTAGAAGCCAAAGAAGGAGTATTAATTAAAGAAGAAACTTCCATTGGAGCTACTATTACTTATCAAAATTTTTTCCGTCTTTATCACAAATTATCAGGGATGACAGGAACTGCCAAAACCGAAGAAGATGAATTTAGAGACATTTATAACATGGAAGTTATCGAAATTCCTACCAATGTTCCTATGATAAGAATTGACGATCCCGATTTTATTTTTGTTTCTTTAAAAGAAAAATACGACGCTTTAATTGAAGAAATAACTTCTCGCCACAAAAAAAGACAACCCATTTTAATTGGGACAACTACAGTAGAAGTTTCTGAAATTATTTCTAAAAAATTAAAAAAACATTCCATTAAACACGAAATTCTAAATGCCAAAAACCACTCTAAAGAAGCAGACATCATTGCTAAGGCAGGACTTAAAAATGCAGTTACTATTGCTACTAATATGGCAGGACGTGGAACTGATATTCGTTTAGGCGAAGGGGTTAAAGAATTAGGCGGACTTGCTGTTTTAGGTACTGAAAGACACGAATCACGAAGAATTGATAACCAATTAAGAGGACGTGCTGGACGTCAAGGCGACCCTGGTTATTCACGTTTTTTTATTTCTAGCGAAGATGAACTTGCCCAAAGATTTGGTGGCACTAGAATAGAAAAAATTATTTCTTTGCTCCAAAAAATAAGCGATTCCGAAACTAAAACTTCATCTAAAATGGTGACTAAATTTTTTACCAAAATACAAAAAAAAGTAGAATCTTCCAATTTTGACTATCGTAAATACCTCTTAAAATATGATGATATTTTACGTATTCAAAGAGAAATTATCTATAACCAAAGAAAAGAAATTCTAGTTAGCAATAGAGTAGAACAAATCGTTCAAGATTTAATGCAAAAGACCCTTAATAAAGCTATTTTGCCACATTTTACTAACAACCCTACCCAATGTCAAACCCAAACTTTAATTACTTTTTTAGAAAATAAATTTTTCCCTAAACAAACCTTTGATTTAGAAGAAGTACAAGAATTATGCAATAACCCTAAAACAAACTCCCTTGATTCTTTTCAACAACATTTATTGCAAAAAGTAAAAGCCACTTTACAATCTCAAAAAGATTTTTTTGAAAAAGACCCTTCTAAATCTCAATATTTTGCAAAAGGTCTTAAATGGATTACATTAAAAATAATTGATAATTACTACCAACGCCACATCAATGACATGAGTTCTTTAAGACAAGGAATTGGATTTGTAAGTTACGGACAACAAGATTCTTTTATTGAATATCAAAAAGAAGGACAAGTTTTATTCAATAACATGATTGCAAAAATTGCAAACGACATTACTGCTACTATTTTAAAGTTTTCTTTCGCAGATAGTTTTAAAACGCCTCCCAAACAAAAAGTTTTTTTAAACAATGATTCAAGCGATGATGAATCTTCTAAAAAAAGAAGAACTAGAAAAGTAAGAACTTCTAAAAAACCTTGGAATTAATTTGTGGAAAAATACGAAATTAATCAAATTTTACAAAACTTGCATCAAAACCTTCAAGATTTAAAACAAGCCCTTGATTTAAAAAAAACCAATCAAACAATTGAAAAATTAAATTGCGCCATGCAAAAAGAAGATTTTTGGCAAGACCCCCAAAAAGCTGTTACAATAAGCCAACAATTCAACGACTTGCAAGACAAAAAAACTACTTTAGAAACTTTAGAACAAAATTATTTGGATCTAGAAACTTTATTTAATTTAAATGAAAGCCCAAATGAAACTTCTGCTTTATTAGAAGAAGAATTAAAAAACCTTACTAAAGCCGTTTTTGATTTCAAAATTAAAATTTTTTTGAATCAACCTTATGATATTAACAATGCTATTTTATTATTCCATCCAGGAGCAGGAGGTACTGAATCGCAAGATTGGTGCGAAATGCTTTTCCGTATGTATCAAAAATATGCTCAAAAAAAGAATTTTAAAACCGAAATTCTTGATTATCAACCAGGTGAAGGAGCAGGAATCAAATCAGCTACCTTATTAATTAAAGGAACTTATGCTTATGGTTATCTAAAAGCTGAAAAAGGAGTTCATCGTTTGGTAAGAATTTCTCCTTTTGATGCTAATTCCAAAAGACATACTTCTTTTGTAGCTTGCGATGTTTTGCCAGAAATTAATGAAGAAATCAAAATTAATTTAAAAACAGAAGATCTTAAAATCGATGTTTTTAGAAGTAGTGGTGCAGGCGGACAACACGTAAATACTACTGATTCAGCAGTAAGAATAACTCATTTGCCAACAGGATTAGTAGTGGGTTGTCAAAATGAACGTAGTCAGATCAAAAACAAAGAAAAAGCTTTGCAAATGCTAAAAACCAAGTTATTTCAATTAGCATCAAAACAACAAAAAGAAGAAAATGCTAAAAAATTTCAAAGCGACCAAAAAGAAAATGGTTGGGGTTCTCAAATTAGAAGCTATGTTTTTCATCCTTACAAAATGGTTAAAGATCACCGCACTAATCAAGAAATTTTTCAATTAGAACAAGTAATGGATGGAAACATCGACGAATTTATCAATGGATATTTAACCAAAATACCTATTAGTTCTCCTCATGAATAAAAAATAAAAATACAAAGTTAATTATTTTTTTAATCAATAACCAATATAAAAAAAATAATTATAGGAAAAGCCAAGATAAAAAGGCATTTCAAAGAATAAATAATTTCCCAAAGTATTTGTTTTGGGTTTTCTTTTTGTCTTGTCTTAGAACAATTTTAATATTTTATTTTTTTAAAGCAACAAAGAACACTATTTTTCATTAAAATCACTCCCTTTATTATTTATTGTTTTTGATTTTTAAACATTTTTTAATGTACTGAAATGTCTTTCACCTTAATTAAAATCTTCAAAAGATTTTATTTTTTAAGAATTCATCAAAAAACATTTTTCTCATCTTTTTTATCAAAAACACTTGACAATTCAGTTATTTTATGTGATAATATTTAGGATGAACTTTTTAATTTACGATTAAACGATTAATAAAAAAATAGAAAGTGGGTTTTTATTATGGCAATAAAAATGCGTTTACAACGTTTCGGAGTGCATAAAAGACCTTTTTACAGAGTAGTTGCAAGCGAATCTAAAAATGCTAGAGATGGTAAATTTTTAGAAATTTTAGGAACTTATGACACTATTTTAGATATTGTTGAATTAGACCACAACAAAGTACAAAAATGGTTATCCAATGGCGCTCAACCAACTAAAACAGTCAAAAAAGTATTTAAAAAAAGTAAATTTGTTGCAAAAACTAACACTAAAGTTGAAAAATAATTTTTTTCTCAATTTCAAAAATAAATGAAAGCGCCTTTAACGGTTAAAAACTAAATTTTATGATTATTGAAATTATCACTATTTTTCCGCTTTTTTTTAAAAGTTTTTGTGAAACTTCCATTATTAAAAGAGCTTTAGAACAAAAAAAAGTTCAAATAAAACTTCATGATTTAAGAACTTATAGCAAAAATAAACATAATCAAGTAGATGATAGCGTTTATGGAGGAGGAGTTGGAATGTTGCTTTCTTTCCCTCCTTTTTTTGATTGTCTACAAAAAATAAAAACTCCCCAAAGCAAAGTTATTTTATTATCTCCTCAAGGACAAATTTTTAATCAAATACATGCCACTAATTTTGCTCAAAAAGAAACTCATTTAATTATTTTATGCGGTAATTATGAAGGGGTTGATGCAAGAATATTGCAATATATTGATGCAGAAATTTCCATAGGTGATTATGTTTTGACAGGAGGAGAAATCGCTGCTACTGTTTTGGTTGATGCAATTACAAGACTGCTTCCAGAAGTTATCAAAGAACAATCTTATCTTGAAGATTCCCATCAACAAGGTTTGCTTAAATATCCTCAATACACCCGCCCGCAAAGTTATTTGAATCACGAAGTGCCTGCTGTTTTGTTATCTGGAAACCATGCCAAAATAAGATGTTGGCGCCAAAAAGAAAGCTTGAAGGCAACTTTACAAAAAAGACCTGATCTTTTGGAAAATAAAAAATTAACTTTAGAACAAACCAAACTTTTAACAGAAATTAAACAAGAATTACAAAAATAATTCAAGAATTATTTATTTGAATTCAACAAAGGAGCAAAATTATGTCTCAATTAAAAGGACAAAATTTAATAGAATCAGTTAACCAGCACCAACTTAAAGATGTCCCTTTTTTCAAACCTGGTGATACAGTTAAAGTATTTATCAAAATTGATGAAGGAAACCGCAAAAGGGTTCAAATTTTTGAAGGTTTAGTTATTAAACGCCAAGGAAGATTAGTTACAGAAACTTTTACTGTAAGAAAAATATTTGCTGGTGTAGGAATTGAATTAACTTTCCCAGTACATTCCCCTACTAACGAGAAAATAGAAGTAGTTCGTCGTGGTATTGTTCGTCGCGCCAAATTGCATTATGTTCGCAACCTTTCTTCTAAAGCTTCTCGTATTAAAGAACAAAGATAAATTGTTTTTTTGTTTAAAGAAATACATTTTTTTATAATAAAAAACTTTTAATAACATTTTTTAAATATATTTTTCCCCCTTTTTTTAATAAACAAAATTTAGAAAATTATTAAAAACAACCCTATTTTAATGATTTTTCTCAAAACCAAGAAAATTATTTCTAAAAATAAAATAGGAGCCCAAAATGTCTTTTTATGAAGAATTAAAATGGCGTAATTTAATTAAAGATTGTAGTAACGAAACACAAGTTAAAGAATTATTAGACAACAACCAAGTTAAGTTTTACTGTGGGTTTGATCCTACTTCTCATTCTTTAACAGTGGGTCATTTAGTTCAAATAACAATGATTTTATTAATGCAAAGACAAGGACATCTACCCGTTATTTTAGTAGGTGGGGCTACAGGTTTAATAGGAGATCCCAAAGAAACTGAAGAAAGAAAATTATTATCTTTAGAAAATTCATTGCAAAATGCTAAAAGTATTGAATGTCAACTTAAAAACATATTGTTAAACAAACAAGTAGAATTTGTTAATAATTATCAATGGCTTTCTCAAATAGATATCATTTCTTTCCTCAGAAACTACGGAAAACTTTTTAACATTAACTATATGCTTTCCAAACACGCAGTAGCCAAAAGACTTGCTTCTGGCATCTCTTTTACTGAATTTTCTTATATGATTTTACAATCTTTAGATTTTCATCATTTATACAAAAATCATAAAGTTAGATTACAATTAGGCGGTTCTGATCAGTGGGGAAATATCACAAGCGGACTAGAACTCATCAGAAAATTAGAAAAAAAATCCGATGCACTAGGAATTAGCACTCCTCTTTTGTTAAATTCAGATGGAACGAAATTTGGCAAAAGCGAAAAAGGGGTTTTATGGGTAAATCCTTCAATGACTTCCCCTTATGAAATTTATCAATATTTTTTAAATGTTTCTGATAAAGAAGTAATCAATTATCTAAAAATGCTTACTTTAATTCCCAAGCAAGAAATTTTGGAATTAGAAAAAAACACCTTGGAAAACCCCCAACAAAGATTAGCTCAAAAAGCTCTTACCCAAAACATTATTACTTTAATTCATTCCTCAGATATTTTGCAAGAATGTATAAAAACTAACCAAATTTTATTTTCTAATGCTAAAAAAGAATCTTTCCAAGAAAAAGATTTTATTTTATTGCAAAAAACTTTGTTTTGTCATTCCACAAAAGAAGATATTTTATTAGTTGATGCTTTAGTTCAAACAAAACTGGCAACTTCTAAAAGTGAAGCTCGTGAATTTATCAAAGACAACACTATTAAATTATTTAATCAAAAAATCAAATCCCTTGATTTTGCAATAACCAAAAAAAACACTTTATTTGATAAATATGTCCTTTTGAAAAAAGGCAAAAAAAACAACGCTTTAATAGTCTTTTAATTATTAATAACTTTTTATTTATTTTATTAATTCATTTATGAAAAAATATGTCTTAACAAATTAAGAGGTTTCCAAAATGCAAAATAATCCTTTTCGATGTCTTTTCCCAATTTTCAAAACCAACCCCAAGATTGTTTACTTTGATAATGCTGCTACTTCTTTAAAACCTCAAAAAGTAATAGATGAATTGACTAGATTTTATAACACAAATGGACTCAATACCAAATCTTTTGGCGTTTTGTCTCATCAAAACACTTTACTAATGAACGAAACAAGAATTAAAACAGCTAATTTTATTAATTCCAAACCAGAAGAAATTATTTTTACTAAAGGAACTACTGATTCTTTAAATATATTAGCTCAAAGCTTAGGAGAAACCCTTCAAGAAGGTGACGAAATTATTACATCAGAATTAGAACATAATTCTTCCGTGCTTCCTTGGTTTAAACAAGCCAAACTAAAAAAAGCAAAATTAATTTTTGTTCCCCTAAACGAACAGAATCAAATAACTGTAGAAAATTTTGCTAAGGTTTTAACAAACAAAACTAAAATAGTTGTTTTAACTCATGTTTCTAATTTACTAGGGTACGAAACTCCCATTAAAGAAATAACAACTTTAGCTCACAAAAAAAACGCTTTAGTTATTTTAGATTCTGCCCAATCATCAAGTCACCTACCCATAGATGTTAAATTTTTAGATGTAGATTTTTTAGCATTTTCATCCCACAAATTATACGGTCCTTTTGGAATAGGGATTTTGTTTGGCAAAAATCATTTATTAGAACAATTACAACCTCCTTCATTTGGAGGAACTTCCATTAAAGAATTTTCTTTAAAACATTTTTTACTCAACGAAGGTCCTAATAAATTTGAATCAGGAACTCCTAATATTTCAGGAATTCTTGCTTTTAAAAAAGCTTTGGAATTTGTTGAAGAAATTGGTTTTGAAAACATCCAAAAACATGAAAAAAAGATTTATCAAAATATAATGAAAGAATTAAAACAAATTCCTAAAATCACAATTTATAATCCTCAAGCTTTTTCTAATATCATTACTTTTAACTTTAATCAAATTCATGCCCATGATGCAGAAGCTTTTTTAGCTCAGGAAAATATTTATGTAAGAACTGGTAGATGTTGTGCTTTTTTAGCTACTCAAAAACTAAAACAAACAAGTATAATTAGAGTTTCTATAGGCATTCACAACAATCAAGAAGACATTGATATTTTAATTAAAAACTTAAAAAAAACGCAAACTTTTTTCTCCAAATTTAATAAATAACTCAAGGCATTAAAATGTTAGAAATAAATAAATTATATCGTGATTTAATCATTAAACATTATCAAGAACCTCAAAATTGGGGACTTTCCCAAGACCCTGATTTTATAAACATAACTAATAAAAATGTTTCTTGTGGTGATTCTATTTCATTACAAATCAAAATCTCAAATCAAAAATTAATAGATATTAAATACGAAACTCAAGCTTGTGCTATTTGTCGCGCTTCAGCAAGTTTGATGTCTATACATCTTAAGAATCTAGAAATTCAACAAACATTAGAAAAAATAAATCATTTTTTAGCTATGATTAATAATCAAATATATGATGAAACTCAACTTGACAAAGAATTACTATTATTTAAACATTTTATTAATTTTCCTGGAAGAGTCGCTTGTATAAGCCTTCCTTGGAAAGCTTTACAACAAGTAATTAAAGCACACAATAAAAAAAGTTATTAAATAAAAAAGACAACCCTAAAAAGGTTGTCTTTTTTATTTATAAATATTATACATCAAAACCTTGAAATACCTAATTTTTTTCGTACCTGTTGGATTTTTTTCTCTGCAATCAAGGAAGCTTTTTGGGCTCCTTTATTTAAAATATCATCCAATTTTGCACTATTAATTAATTGATAAAATTTTTGTTGCAAAGGTACAACAAAATTAATTATTTCTTCACCGACTTTATTTTTTAACTCTTTATAATTACTTTTTTGAAAAAGTTTTTCACTTTCAAAAATACTAATTTGCTTTAAAGAAGCATAAATGGTTAAAAGATTAGAAATTCCAGGTTTATTTTCTGGATCATATTTAATTATTTTTTGGGAATCTGTAACAGTTTGGGTAATTTTACTTTTAATTATTTGAGGATCATCCAAAAGTAAAATATAGCTTTTAGGATTTTCCGTATCACTTTTACTCATTTTTTTCAAAGGGTTTTGCAAAGATTTTATTTTCGAACCCAAAGGATTAAAAAAAGGTTCCGGAACAACAAAAGTATTGCCATATAAATTGTTAAATCTTGTAGCCAAGTTTTTAGTTAATTCTAAATGTTGTTTTTGATCTTTGCCAATAGGCACTAAATTTGCATCATAAATCAAAATATCAGCTGCCATCAATGTGGGGTAAGTAAATAAAGAAGTCCTTATTCCTTCTGCATTAATTTTGCTTTTTTCCTTATATTGAATCATTCTTTGTAGTTCAGAAAAATAAGAATTGCATTCCAAGAGATAACCCAAATAAGTATGTTGTGTTACTTCAGATTGAACAAACAAATTTATTTTTTCAGGATCAAGCCCTGTTGCCAAATAAAGAGCTGCTATTTTTTTGATTTGTTGTTTTAGTGTTTGGGGTTCTTGATAAAAAGTAAGGGCGTGCAAGTCAGCTATAAAAAGATAAAAATCAAAATTTTTTAAGTTTTGTTGCAAATATAGCAAAGGTTTTAAAACCCCAATATAATTTCCTAAAGTAAGATCGCCCGTTGGTTTGATCCCTGACACTAATCTTTTATTTGGTATCAATTTTATCACCTCCTTTTTTATTTTTTGCAAAATGATTTATTATAGCAAAATCATCTTTAATATTTTTGTGGATTTAACCAAATTTATTTATTATTTGTTTTTTTAATTTCATTCATCTTCTAAAGAATCTAAAAGGTTTTCTTGTTTTGCTTTGGCTAAAATGGTTTTATTAATTTTAGAACGAGTGGCAAAATCATCTTTAGTAAATGGTTTTTCTTGGCGCGCCTCTACAATTTTATTAGCAGCAATCAAACCTAGACCATCAAGCGAAAGCAGTGGCATCCTTAAAAAACCACCATCTTCTATTTTTAAAACACTAACATCTGATTTATTAAAATCAACAGTTAAAAATTTAAAACCACGATGTACCATTTCTTCGGCAATTTTTAAAGTATTTATTAAAGCATCTTCTTTGGCTTTGATTTTTTTACTTTTTTTCAATTCTGCAAGCTTATTTAATTTTTCTTTAATAATTTTTATATCGTTACTAATCATGGTTTGGTGGTCGAATTGTTCTGTTCTTTTAGAAAAATAACCACTATAAAAAGCTAATGGTGCATGCATTTTAAACCACGCAATCCTCAAAGCCATAATAACATAAGCAGTGGCATGCGCTTTAGGGAATAAATATTTAATTTTAGCAGCAGAATCAATATACCAAGCTTCTACTTTGTCTTTTATTTCTTGTTTGTATTTGTTCCATGTTTGAAAATCATCTTGGGGTTTGCCTTTACGGATAAATTCCATAATATCAAAAGCTTTTAAAGGATCAAGCCCTTTTTCTTGTAGTTGTAACATAATATCATCACGACAACCAATTATATCATCAAAAGAAATTGTTTTATTTTTGTATTTTTCAAATTCGCCTGTTTTGTTGATAGCATCTCTGGCGTTTTGGTTCCAAACATCAGTTCCATGTGAAAGTCCTGAGATTTTTACTAAAGCAGCAAAATTAATTTTAATTGCTTGTTTTTGTGAATTTTTTTTAGCGGTTGTTAAATCTTTTAACATTTGTTTGACAAAAATAGTTCCAAATTCAGGAATACCCAAAGAATCAATAGTGATTTTATTTCCTGGATTTACAGAAGAATCAATTTTGAATTCGTTGGAAAACAATTTATAAACTTCGGGATCATCTACAGGAATATCTTGGGCTCTTGTGAAAGGGAAAATTCTTCGATTTTCTTTAACATAATCCATCAAAAATTTAATCATCATAGGATCATCATGTCCTAAAATGTCTAATTTAAAAAGATTTTGCTCAAAGGAATGATAATCAAAATGAGTGGTTTTCCAATTGGTGTCATTAGCTGGATATTGGACAGGAGTTACTTCATAAATACTGCGATCGGGCGGCACAACAACAATTCCTCCTGGATGCTGGCCATTAGAACGTTTAACTCCTTCGATTTTGTTGGCAATTTGGGCTACTTTTTGTTTGCGCCATTGTTTTTGTTTTTCTTCTACAAAACCCATCGTATAGCCATAAGCGTTTCTTTGGGCAACAGTCTGGATGGTTCCTGCTCTAAAAGCGTGTTTTTCTCCTAATAATTCTTTAATGTAATTGTGGGCTTGGCTTTGGTAATCACCTGCAAAATTTAGATCAATATCAGGAGTTTTGTTGCCTTCAAAGCCTAGAAAAGTTTCAAAAGGAATGTCATGACCGTCTTTTTTGAACTGAGTGTCGCATTTGGGACAAGGCATGTTTGGCAAATCGTATCCCGAAAAAACCTTATCAAGTTCTTTGTGGTATTTTTCTTCTTCTGAGTTGTAATATTGTTCTTTTTCTTGTGGTTTTAATTGGACAATAGTGTAGTTGCATTTTGGACAATAATAATGTGGTTTTAACGGATTTACTTCGGTAATTTCTAACATAGTTGCTACTAAAGAAGAACCAATCGAACCACGTGAGCCTACTAAATAACCTTTTTCCAAAGAATTTTTAACTAATAAATGTGATAAATAATAAACAGGAGCAATATTTTGATTAGATTTTTCGTTTTTTGTCTCTCCGATAATACTTTTTAACTCTTGATCTAATCTTTCTTTAATTAAAGGGTGGGGAGTTGCGCCGTACATTTGTTTAACTTTTGTATCAACCAAACGCTTAATTTCTTCTTTGATGCTTGGTATTTGTAAGTTGGCTTTGAAAGCGTCGTCTTTGAAAGAAAATAGTTCCGAAGAAAAAGCTTTGATTTTTTCAATTTTGGAATTAAGCAAATGAGTATTTTCAATTACAATTTCATAAATTAATTTTTCATCTTGTAAAAAGGCAAATGCATCTATCATTTCTTGGGTGGTTAAAAGGTGATTTTCTGGCAAGTTTTTATTTTCGTATCTAGATAATTTGTGTAAGCCGCCTCCTACCATTTTGGCACTAATATAAATTTCGCGATAATCTTTTTCCCAAGGATGAATATAATGAACGTCCCCAGTGGCAATTACTATTTTTGCTTGTTTTTGGGATTCTTTTATGATGGTTTTGAGAGTAGTTTCAATGATTTGAAGCCCGTTTTTGCCTAAATCATGAATTAAATGTTTATAAGCTTGGGGAGGTTGCACTTCGATGTAATCGTAAAAAGAAATAGCTTTTTTCAATTTGGAAATGTTTTGATTGAGAGCTATTTCAAAAATATTGCTATTCATGCAACCACTACCCACTAAAAGACCTTGTCTTAAATTAGCTAAATTAGATTTTAAAACACGAGGGCTTTTGTTAAAATCCTTAGTTAAAGCGTTGCTTAAAAGTTCAAAAAGATTGCGATAACCGGTTTGATTAGCCACTAAAATATTGATGTGATAAGGTCTTTCGTATTTGGGATCGATTTTTTCTTGTAAGTCAAAAAAAGTAATTACTTGTTCGTCTTTGGGATCTTTGGTTGGATCTGCCAATTGATCAATCATTTTGATAAAAATTTCTGCTGTGGCAGTGGCATCCGCAAGTGCACGGTGATGGTCTTCTAATTTGACTTTGAAAAAAGTTGCCAATCTTTTTAAAGAAAAATATTTTAAAAGATTACTGAAATAACGTTGAGACAACGCCATGGTATCAATAATGGGTTGTGGTTCCAAAGATATTTTGAGTTCTTTTGCTTTTTCTTTTAAAAAATTAATATCAAAAGAAGCGTTGTGAGCCACTAAAACACAGTCTTTGGCAAAAGCTAAAAATTGTGGTAAAACTTGGTCAATTGTTTGTTGTCCTTGAAGCATTTCATCCGTAATATTGGTAATATCGGTGATAGTTTTGGTTAATTTTTGTTGCGGGTCGATAAATTTTTGAAACTCTCCTATTTTGTTTCCTTTTTTAATTTTTACTCCAGCGATTTCAATAATTTTGTCACGAACATTAGATAATCCAGTAGTTTCCAAGTCAAAAACCACATAAGTAGCTTCTTTTAAAACAAAATCTTTTTCTAAATTATCTTCTTTTTGATTGGTGATATAAATAGGTTTTTCTTCAATAAAATCAACTTCCACTCCATAAATAGGTTTGATTTTTTTATTTTTGGCATGTTCGTTAATTTCAGGGTAAGCATAAATGCCGTCATGATCCGTAAAAGCAATCGCTTCGTGTCCCCATGATTCTGCTATTTGTAAATATTCTTTGGCACTGTTAATGGCGTCTAAATTAGACATTTTAGTGTGAGTGTGAAATTCAATTCTTTTTTTGCCTTGAAAACCCAAGTCTTGGCGGATTAATGAAGGCGAAATTGAATCTGATTCTAGGTTTTCGTATTGTGTCATCATTAAATGAACATCGTCCCAAGCACTATAATTAATTCGAGCTGTGATTCTAAATAATTGTCCAGTTTGGTAATTGGCTTTTAAAAATTGTTCTTTTTCATCTTTGGACACTTTTTTTTGAATTAAAATAGCATCTTTATTTTCGATAGAAAAATCATTGTCGTTTTCTTCTATAACAAATTTTAAATAAGAATACTGAAAATTAGCTTCTTTGATAGGATGAGCCAAAAAACCTTCAACAATTACATAAGTATTGGGATTTTGACGGTTGAATTCTTCCAGCTCTTGTTTATTTTTAGGAAGATCTTTTATTTTTGTATCTTTAGTTGTCATTTTAGAATTGCTATTATAAGCTCCTTTATTATGATTATATGCTTTTGCTTGGGGTGTTGTTTTTGCTTGTTTTGTTTGATCGGTTTGAGAAGTTGGATTTGATTTGTTATTTGGATTTTTTTCTTGATTTTGTTCGTTGGAGTTGGTTTGATGATTCGGATTTTGTTGCAATTCTTTGATTTCAATATTTGTGGATTTTTTTCTATTGATATCAATTTTTCTATCTGTTGATAAGATAAATTCATTTTTAAAACCATAAAATTTAGAAAAAAAATCTTGAAGAAGTCCCATTTTTTTATTTAAACATTTAAATGCATTAGGATTTACAAAAATGATAAATTTTCCGTTTTGAAAATTTACTTGGTGATTTTGAATTGCAAAATAATCTAAATCATGATATTTTTTTATTAAACTGGCTTGGGTTATAATATAATTAAAATAACTTTCTGCCAAAGATTCTAGATAATCCCAATTTTCAAAATCGATGTGGTATTCAATTTGGGGCAAATTAGGCTTGGTTTGCGCTTGGTTTTTCCATAAAATAGTTAATTCTTGGAGTAATTGTTCTAAAAAAAATGCTAAATCACAAACTAAAGGTAAATGTTTAAATGTGATTTGTAAAACCCATTTTGGGCTTTTTTGGCAAACTGATATTTTTTTTACTTGAGGATTTTGAAAATATTTTTTGCAAAAACCTTTTTGTTCGATAAATTTTTTAAATGAATGAGTAGACACAATAAATACCACCTAATAGTTGATTGGGAAAAGAGGCAAGAAAGAGGCAAGAAATCAAAATTGTTGTTTCAAATCGTTTTTTAAAAAATAAAACAAATAAAAAAACACATGAAATTCATGCAATTTTTTATTTGTTATTTCTTTTCATAGATGCAATTATAAATAAAAATAAATTAATGGTACTGATGGTCGGACTCGAACCGACATGAGTATTGCTCGCTTGATTTTGAGTCAAGTGCGTCTACCATTCCGCCACATCAGCTTTTTGTTTTAAATGATAAAAATATCATACTTATATATTATATCAGTTTTATTTTGATTTTTGTTTTTTTTCCTCAAAATCATAAACCAAAATAATATTTACATGCCCGCCACCCAAAAAAAGACCACATTAGCTAATGGCCTTTTATCAGGTTTCGGTGTTAAAACTTTGAAAAATTATTTATTTATGAAGGATATTTTTAGTAAATATTTTTGTTTAATAAATTAGTAATAACAATGATACTTAAGTAAAAACCAGTTATCATAGCAAAAGGCAAGATCGGATTAAAAGTCACTCCAGTATTATTTTTAGCTACTAAAGTTAACTCAGAGACGCCTATCATAGCAAAAAAAGAACTATCTTTAATGTTTGTGATGAATTGTTGGATAATAAAAGGCACTGATCTTTTCAAAGCTTGGGGAAAAACAATAGAGAAAAAACTTGTCTTTGGCTCATTCCCAAACTCAATGCCGCTTCAATTTGTCCTTTATCTAAAAATTTGATATTCTGCATTAAAATTACATTAATGTTTGCTAAAGAATTAAGACTCAAAACCAAAAGTCCTGCATTAAGAGAAGTAATAACACCTTTATTACAAAGGTTTCCAATGCCATAATAAACAAGCATTGCTTGGTCTGCTGTTGGCATCGTTTTTAAAATGAAAAATAAAATATCAAAGATCCAACTTATTCCTTTGCTAATTTTTAATATATAAGGATTATTGGATTGGGCATTTTTCATTAAGGTGCATAAAATAGCTAATAAAAAGCCTAAAAAAAGACCATCAATAGCCAAAATTAAAGTAGTTTTAAGTCCTTCTTTATAAGATGGAAAAGTTTTTCTAATTTGTGACCAAGTATTATTTTTTGCTAGATTAATTGTTTCTTGATGGTTTTCAAAAATATCGTCTACCCATTTTTTGGTTATTTTTTATATGTTTGTAATTTGTTTTTTTGTTTTTGCAATTTCATTTATTAAGTTTTGTTTTTCATTATCACTTAAAATTGATTTATTTTGTTCTAATGGATTTGTAAGTTCCTTAAGTTTTGCTTTTAGTGTTTCAATATCTGTTATTTTTCCTAATTGTTCTATTTGTTTTGTTGTTATTTTTATTTCTTCATTTTCATGTGTAATTTGTGTTTCTGGATTTGCTAATCTTTCTAATTTTTTTCCAAGCTATTAAGTTTATTTTTTAAATCTATAATATCTAGGAATTTGCCTTCTTCTTGTTTTACTAATCCCAATTCCAATAATACGGTATTTATCTTTTCTTGTAAATTTGGTATTCTTCTATCTTTATCATTTTTTTTAGGCAAAAACATTCCCAAACCTTGAGGGCAAGCAGAATGACTTAAATTTTTGGAATTCATGTTAAAAAAAGCTAAATTATTATCTGAGGCACAAGCCCATCTAGCCATAAAACTATCTATTACAAAAATATCGGATTTCTTTTGTGAAACATCCTGAAAGCATGCAGGAGGACTACTTAATTCGTTGTTTTTTTTAACAAGTGGCTGTGATTCTTGCATATTTGTTTGCGCTACTATTTTTTTAATTACTGGGATTGCAGCAGTATTTTGGAATGTTACAAATTGAATTGGTTCGTTTGGAGTTGCTATTTTTTTTAATTCATCGCAAAAACCTTCAAAATTTATTTCTTCTTTTTGGATTAAACCTTCAAATCTTTTGTCATTCCTTCTTACTATCATGCTAGTTTGGGCTTGGATATAATGAGGTGTTCCAAAAGTTTAGACACTTTTTACTTTTTAAAAATTCTTTAAGGCTAACTATTAAGTTAGTCTTTTTTTGTTTCAAGACTAAAAAATAATTTCATATCTTTTCTAAAAAAAATGTTTTTAGAAAGGAATTGAATGTTAAGACAAAAATTATTTAAAGATTTTTTAAAAAATAAAAAGAATTTAGAAATTCGTAATCAATTAATCGAACTTCATTTACCTTTAGTAAAAAAACTAGCTTATCATTTTAAATATTACCCTAAAGTTTTAACTAAGGAGGATTTGTATCAAGAAGGGATTTTAGGATTAATCAAAGCTCTAAATAATTACCAAGATTTAGGTTATGACTTTATCGCCTATGCAACACCAACAATAAAATCAGCAATCAATGAACTAATAAGAAAAAGCCATTCACCTTCAATTCCCCAAAAAACAACCAAATCAAACAATATCAGTTTTAAAGAAGAAAAACACAAACAACCTAATTGGGATAAAATCCTTAATCCACATCAATTATGGTTAAAACAAGTAAAACATGAATTATTAATAAAAAAACTAAAAACTAAACTAAGTAAAAATGAATTCAATGTTATTTGTTTAAGTTTTGGTATCTCACTAGAAAACAACAACGAACCTAATCAACAACCTCTAACCAATCATGCAATCGCCCAAAAACTAAATTTAACTTTAAAACAAATAGAAAACTTAAAAAAAGACGCCATCAAAAAACTAAACCCAAATTATAAAAATAAGGAGAAATAAAATGTTAAATAAAGTCCAATTAATCGGTAATATCGCCCATAACCTAGAAAAACAATATATCAATAGCAACAACGAACAAATCCCAAAAATAGATTTCAATTTAGCAATTAACAACAAGGATAAAGTGCAATACATCCCTTGTGTAGTGTTTCGTAATCAAGCTGAAAACATGAGTATGTATTTACATAAAGGTTCAAAAATATATGCAGAAGGCACATTATCCATCCAAAAATATACCACAAACGAAGGTAAAACGCGAACCACCATCAAAGTAATTATCCAAAACGTCATCTTTTTAGATAACAAAACCAAATAATATTCAAAAAATTAAGTCCCCAAAAGGGACTTTTTTTATAAACCAAAAGGAGAAAAAAATATGAATAAAAAAGAATTAATTAAATCAATAGCTGAGGTAAATAAAACCTCAATAACCCAAACCGAAGAGTTTTACAATTCATTTGAGAATGCTCTAATTAAAGCAATTACATCAAATGAAGAAGTAGTTTTATCCTCTAAAATTGGCAAATTCATCTTAAAAACTAGAAAAGCCCACACAACACCCGAAACTAAATTCATCATCAATAAACAAACAGGCAAAAAAACAGGCAAAAGAACTGGTAAAAACTTAAAAATTCCTGCAAAAACGGTTGTTAGTTTTAAAATGTCAAAACCAATCAAAGACCAAGTGAAAACTTTAATTTTAAAATAATCCAATTATTTTCTTTTAAACACCTAAGAAAGGAGGTTCTCTATGATCTTAAACAAAAAAATTTATTTGAGTTTTATCGGATTATTGAGTTTAGGTTTATTGATTTTATTAATCTTTGGCATCACCCATTCTCGTCCACCAACTCAAAACCCATCATTAACTAAACAACCCTCATCAACACAACAACAAGAGATCGACCACCAAATCAAATTAGAACAAGCCAAAATCCAAGAACTCCAACAACAAGATCGCACCTTAAAAACCCAAATTGATGAAAATGTTAAAACTTTAACCGACATTATTACTAAAATTAAAACTCTACAAACCGAATTAACTAATAACCCACAATTACCCACAAACACGAAAACCCAAAAACAACAACAATTAACAGAACTGAAAAACCAACAACAAACTCAACAAACCTTAGTAAATAATTTAATAGAACAAAGAAAAGCCTTAAACCAAAATCAAAAAGAAAAACAAGAAGAACTAGAAAAATTAGCCCAAGAAAAAGCTCAACTTCAAACCCAAGAAAACCTTCAACAACAAATTTTCCAATTAAACCAAGCCCTTAATTATGTGGAAGCTAATCAAAAAAGAATTGAAGAATTAAAAACGCAAAAAGAATATCGAAAAAATCAAACTGAATTAAAAAATCTAAATGATTTTCAACTGTTCTTAACCGATCAAAAATTAGCTTTTGAAAAACAAAAGAAAAATTTAACTATCCAATTAAATCATTTAAAAGAAAATAAACCTCTTCCTCATACTAAAAAACAAGTGACATTTAAAGACGTTTACGGCATGGAAAGTGAAAAAGAAGAATTAGAAGACTTATTAACTTATTTTCGCACAAACCAATCCTTAATTAACTTCGATCAAGTCCGCCCCAAAGGTTATTTACTTTATGGACCGCCAGGAACAGGGAAAACCTTTTTAATTAAAGCTCTTTGTGGAGAAGCGAACGTGCACTTTATTAACTTAATTCCTTCTAAATTCCGACAAAAATACATCGGCGAAGGGGAAAAAGAAGTTGATAAAGTGTGGCAAGAAGCCGAAAATCATGATAAAACCATTATCTTTATTGATGAAATCGAAGGATTAGAAAATCGTAATGATTCTAACATTTCTTCAGGAGGAGTCAATGTGATTAATACTTTATTAGATAAATTAGATGGGTTTAATAGTAGTAATAAAAAAATTGTCTTAATGGGAGCGACTAATAATCTTCATAAAATTGATACCGCTTTACGCAGTCGTTTCAGTAAAGAAATCTATATCGGTCATTTAAAAGATCATGAAATTGAAGGTTATTTAAAACATATTATCACCCCTTATCAAATTAGTTATCATACTTTCTTAGCTTTAAAAGATATTACCCAATTATGTCAAGGCAAAAACCTCTCTAACCGTGATTTAACGACCATCATCGAAGAAGCTTACAAAAAAACGGCTAAATGGGCTCAACAAAACCCTCAAACCCATGAAGTCATGTTACCTTCGGATATCGAAGAAGTCTTACAACTAAAATTAAAAACAAAACCTGATTATAGTCAGGTTAAAAAAAGAAGAGAAGCTTGTGAAAATCAATACGCCCAATGGCGTCAAGGGTTCAATCAATATTTAGTTAAACCTAAAGACGAAACCAAAATAGAAACCAAATTTACCTTTGATGGTTTAAACGGAATTAACTATTACAATCGTCGCTATTCTCAAATCCAAGCTGAATTAAATAATATTAATCAGCAATTAACTAAAATCCACCAAGAAAACAAAATCTCCCAATTAGAACAAGAATTAGTCACTTTAAACCAAACGCCTGACAAATATGAACAAACCATTAAAGATAAAAATCAAGAAATCATCGATATTAAAAACAAACTTAAAACTCTTCAAACTAAAGAGGAAAATTTAAGAAAAGAATTAAAGCTAGTCGAAAATCGTCGTGAACTTCAAAAAGAACCCTCTAACTTAGTTTGTTACATCAAAGACCGTCATCCTTTCGACCGTTGGAATAAAAATGGTGATACTTATAACCACACTACTTTAGACGGATTCGATGACGCTTCTTTTGATAAAAAAGATGATAGTCAATTATATTTATATCTAAAATTCGAAAAACAACAACACAAAGGCCCAGGTGGTAATTGCTTAATCGTTAAATACAAAGGACCTAAACACTTCTTAGAAGACGACAAAGACTATTACCTTGGTGATGCTTTCGTTGACGATGCTAATTTCAAATTAACCCATTTCCACCTCCACTTCAACCCTGTCCGTCAAACTTTATCTCTTTACCAAGATAAACATCATGCAGGACCTCAAAACAACAATCAAAAATAATTTCACCAACATTAAAAGACTCTAAATGAGAGTCTTTTTTATTTTAAAAAAACTTTAAAAAACAAAAAGAAAGTGAGAAAACAAAATGGAAATGCAAAAAAAACATTTTATTTATATTTATTTAATAATTGTTGTCACATCAATCATTACAACTTATAACTTTGTTAACCATAATAATTTAGAAAAACATATTAACCTTCAAAACAATCATTTAAAAGAAAAAATTAACCTTATTGAAAAGGAAATGGACGAATTCCAACAAGAAACCCAAAGTAATTTTAAAAAAATTAATGAAAAAATAGATAAATTAGAAGAAATGATAATAAATCAAAATAAATCCAATCAAGAAAGCGAGTAAAAATATGTCAAAAAAAACAAATAAAAACAGTAAAAATCAATCCAAAAACAATAAATCTAACGAAATAATTATCAAAAGAAAAAATCCAACTCCTAAAATAATTATCGAAACTCAAACTAAAAAAGAAAACTGGTTGTTTAAAATCATTAAAACTTTCTTTAACATCTTCAAATGGTGCATCCCATTATTATTAATTGGTGGGGCGTTTTATTGGACCCTTTTCAAATTCTTTCCTGAAGTTTTAAACCAAATCAACGCTTTTACGAACAACACCGCGGCTAAAATAAAAATATTATACGATAAAGCCACACAACCAATTCGCACTTTTGTTGAATATATCTATAATAAACTAACAGGCAACGATAAAGATCCTAATCATAATCCTTCACCGCAAAATAAATTAAGTTATTATCTAGCAACTACTTTAAGTGTCATCGGGATTTGTTTCGGAATTGGAAAAATCGGTAATTGGTTAAAAGGTGGAACAAAAAAAACCATTAAAAAAGGAACTAAAACTATCATTCAAAAAAAAGCTACTTCCAAAATAGCGAATGTCGGTGGTAAAATCCTTAAAATTGGTAGTAAAGCTTTATTTTGGGTTTCTTTAGCTTCAACTGCTTATGAACTTTACCAATTTTATCAAGAAGAAACCAAAATCCCTAATCCTCCACAACAATTAACCCATAAAATGGAAAATCCCCCAACAACAATCTTACAAGCACCACCTATTCAACAACAACCCAACAATGAATTACCAACTATAGTTAATCCAATTCAAGAAGAAATAACCCAAGAAGAAATAACTCAAGAAGAAAGTAAAACTGGTAACCTTAACAATCCCTGATAAAGGTTCAGTTGAATCAACAACTGAATCTACCTTATTACAACAAGAACAACTACATCACAACACACCACCACTAATTGGTGAGGAATTAAAAGAAACTAACCAAACAACGGAAATGCAACAACTAACTCCTGAAGAAATCATCAAAGCCAAAAACTTATTAGAAATCCAACTCCAACAAGAAAAAATTAATAGCTTAACTTTAGAAACCCAAAAAACCAATTTAGAACATGATTTAACTCAAAAACAAGAAGAATTAGAAAACAATCAAAAACTTTCTGAACAAGAAAAACAAGAACTTCAAAAGGAAATCAATCAACAAACTGACAAAATTCGTTCTAAAGAAAATGAAATCTTTACCCAAGATCAAAAGATTAATCAATTAGAAACTGATCTTCACCAAGAAAAAACCATCAACACCGAAAAAGAAAAACAAATTAATCAATTAATCAATCAAATTAACGAACAAAACCAAATGACCGAACAACTCCAAAACCAACTCCAAGAACAAAAATCCCTAATTGAAACTAAAAACCAAGAATTAATAACTAATCAAGCTTTATCTCAACAAGACAAACAAGCACTCCAACAGGAAATCAATCAATTAACTACTAATTTTCAACAAAAAGAAAAAGAATATCAAGCAACTATCTACCAAAAAGACCAAGAAATCACACAATTAAACCAAATCATCAATGAACAAGCCAATGAAATTAACCGTTTAAGCGAGGAATTAGAACAACAAATCGATAAATGGGTGCAACAAGGCCTTCACATTGAAGCGCTCGAAGGAACTATTAAAGCTTTAGAAAACGTCTCTGGTAAATATCTTGAAGAAAACGCCGAACTCCGTCATGAAATCAATAAACTTAAAGAAAAAATAAAAGAAGAACAAAAAGCTCATGAAACAACTAAAATAACCTTAAAAGAAAAAAGTGATAATTTAATACAAAAAACAACAGAATACGAACAAATTAAAAAAACCATAAAAAACCAAAAAACCTGGAAAGGTTCAATTAAACCCTTTACTGCAAAAATTAAAGACGATGTAAACAAAAAAGTCGAAAAAGTAACTTCTTGGTTTAAAAAATGGTTTTAATTAAAATTAAAAAGTCAAATGTGTTAAAATATTGATATATTCAAAAAAATATTAAAAAGGAAAAAGAACCTATGATCAAAATTAAAAAAATAATCAAATGGTTTTTTATTATTTTAGGGGTATTTCTTTTTTTATTGATTGGTTGGATTGTTTTAACCGAAATGGAAATCATTAAATTATCGAAAGAAGAAATTCCTATTTTAAAAGAAACCCAAGTCAAAGAAATTAATAATTGGTATGACGATGAACGAAAATGCGACATGATTGAAGTCCATTATACTTTTGATGGCCTTAATGGCATCGGTTATTATGAACAACAAAAACTTAAGGCAGAACAATTATTTCGCGAACGAGAATCATTAGAAAAACAAGCTAAAGAAAAAAACCTACAAATTTATTTAAATGATAAAGCCATAGATATGAATCGCTCACCTAATAATCCTGAATTAGATAATTTATCACAAAAAATCAGTAAAAATCGCGATGAACTAATCAAAATAAATAAAAAATTAATATTAGACCGACTAGAAAACCAAAAAGAACCCTCTAACTTAGTTTGTTACATCAAAGACCGTCATCCTTTCGACCGTTGGAATAAAAATGGTGATACTTATAACCACACTACTTTAGACGGATTCGATGACGCTTCTTTTGATAAAAAAGATGATAGTCAATTATATTTATATCTAAAATTCGAAAAACAACAACACAAAGGCCCAGGTGGTAATTGCTTAATCGTTAAATACAAAGGACCTAAACACTTCTTAGAAGACGACAAAGACTATTACCTTGGTGATGCTTTCGTTGACGATGCTAATTTCAAATTAACCCATTTCCACCTCCACTTCAACCCAAAAAGAAAAACTTTATCTCTTTATCAAGATAAACACAATAACGATAAAGTCCAAGAAGCCGAAAATAATAAAAGAACCAGCGATGACTGGTGATAAAAAAAGAATAAAAATAAAAGGAGTTTTAATTAATGTTTAAATTAAAAAATCAATTTAAAATAATAAGTATTTGTTTATTTGTTTTATTAGGATTTTTTTTAATTTTTAATACTAAATGTTTGTATGCTTTCCCTGGAATAACTTTAGAAACACAAAAGATCCGATTAGAAGAAAGAAAAAATGAACTAAAGTCACAAGAAATAGTGCTATCTCGAGAACCAAGAAATAATGCAAATATTGAAAGATTATGTCATGTTAGAACGGAAATTGTTAAAATAAATATGGAAATATATATGATAATGCAACAGATTCAAATGCGAGATATCATACAACAACCCCAAACACAAGAAACCCAAAACATTCAAAGGCCAATCGAATAATTCTAAGAAAACATTAAATAATATTAAATATGTTAAATTTAAAGAAATAAAAAGGAGTTTTAATTAATGTTTAAATTAAAAAATCAATTTAAAATAATAAGTATTTATTTATTTATTTATTTATTTGGGATTATTTTTAATAAATAATAATGTTCAAATTATGGCTATAGAAAACAATAAATCTATTCAAACAATTTATAGTATTAAAACAAACAATGATAGAATAAACCAAAATAAACCTACTAAAATTAAACCTATGAAAGTTAGTTACTATGTTAGTAATAAAAATTTATCATTAGAAGATATGGCAAAACAAATAAATATAATTAATTCAATCAAATAATTTAATATAAAATTTATTATTTTAATTAAAAGACCCTCAAGGGTCTTTTTTTTATTTAACAACAACAACTACAACCTTGGAAAGGAAACAAAAATTATGTTAATTAAAAAAATCTTTCAATCTCTACCTAGTAATCTCATCTTTTTCATCATCACCTTACTTTCATTTATTCCGTTTATAATCATTTATTATGTCGTTAAGTTCTATCTTTTCACCGTCAAACTAAGTATTCACCAATTAAAACAAGGAATAGCGGTTAAATTTTATCAATATTTAACCACGAAGCAACCAAATCATCATGTGGAATTTAATTAATACTTGGTTAACTAAACTAAATAACATGCTTAAAACTATAAGTGATTATTTCTTTACTTATCAAAATCAATGGTTAAACTTAGGTTTATTAACGATTATCTTATTATTTATCCCCCATCTTTTATATTTAATTGATTTTCTTTTTAAATGTCTTTATCACATTCTACGGTTTTTTTATTATTTAGGAAAATATCTTTTATTATTATTAAAGAAAATATTTAAGAAAGAATGATTATTATGAGAATTAAAAACTTAAATCAACGCACTAAATTATGGTACCAACATCGAAAAAAATACATCAACGCTTCGGAAATCGCTTCCATTACAGGGTTAGACCCCTTTCGTTCCATGGAACAATTAGTTCATGATAAACTCTTTGGCACCGCTTTTACCTCTAATCAATATACCCTTCATGGTCAAAAAATGGAGCCCATCGCGCGACAGTTTTTCATACAAAAAACCAATTTAATTTTCGAAGACACCATTTTCACTGATGATAAAGTTAACCTTTTTTCAGCATCTTTAGATGGTTACAACGAACAACATCAAGCTGTTTTAGAAATTAAATGTCCTTTTGTTAATGAAAACCAAGAAGTCTCATCCACTTGGACTAGTTTTTTAACCAATCCTCATTTAGAAAATATTCCTCAATACTACTGGGCCCAAGTTCAATGTCAACTTTATTGTAGTCAAGCTAAATTTGCTTACTTTTTGGTTTATTTTAACGACCAAAACTATCATGTGGTACGAATTTATCAAGACAATAACTTTATTAATAAAATGATTGCAGATGGTAAAAAATATTTAGAATTACTACACAAAGCAAAAAAAGAATTATCACAAACAACTTGTTTAAAACAATTAATCAAAATAAAATACAACTAAAACCTTCAATTTGAAGGTCTTTTTTTATACCATTTTCACGAAAGGAAAAAAATATGAAATTATTAATAAAAATATTATCTTTGTTTTTTAAATCTTTGTCATTTTGTATTCTTTTTTGTATTTTGTCATCGCATATTTCTTCTTTATTTTTACACTTATTTTGTACATTTTATTTCTCTCATTATATATATAAAATAATTTATTTTATTTTTTACAGGTGTTTGATTAATGTTGATTTTTAGTATAGTAACAATTTAAAAAAATTAAAAAAAATAAATCTTAATTAAGACTCTCATCACGAGAGTCTTTTTTTATACCCAAAATTTTTAAAAGGAGCATAAAATGAAATTAATTATCTTCGAAGGACTTGACGGTAGCGGAAAAACAAGTCTAATAAAAAGCGTTCAACAAGAATTAGCAAAACAAAGTAACGAAGTAATTGTTATTCGCGGATTAGGAAGTTCTACAATCGGGAATTCTATACGTGAAACGTTTTTAACCCACAATAATTTACATAATTTAACTAGATATTTTTTAAGTTTTGCCAACATGATTCAAACCCAAGAAGAATGTATCAAACCCCAATTAAAAACAAACAAAATCATTTTAGTTGACCGTTGGTTAGGTTCTAATTTTGCCTATCGTGTATATCCTTCAAAAATTGACAAAAATTATCACATTTTTAACAATTTGAGTAAAAAATTCATCAAACCTGATATCACTATTTATCTAAAAATTCATCCTCAATTAGGTTTGGAACGCAAAATAAATCAAAAGAATCATCAATTAGATGTGATTGAAACTAGTTCCTTAACTTATTTTCAACAAGTAGAAAAGGGATATTTTGAATTTTTGAAAAAACAAAACATAGGAACTAAAATTATTTTAAACAATATGAATGATAAAGATGCTAAATTTAATCAACAATACATTATCAAAAAAATAGGAGAAATAAAGAATGGCAATAATAATTAAGAAAAAATGTCAAAACGGCAATTTATATATCCATTATAGCAACGGCAAAATCAAAACTATTAAAAAAGATGGAACTATTCAATGGCGTACCAAAAAAATTAAATTTAAAACCCTAAAAAGACTCTAATTAAGAGTCTTTTTTTTATTTAGAAAGGAATTTGCTTACATGAACCAATTAACTAATTTACATTTTAAAAATATCAATATTTTGAATCAACAATCTTTGTGTGTTAACATCACGAAACAAATAATCCAAACATCTTTATTCAACAAACCATTTAACGAATATATGATAAAAACCCACAAACTCCTAAACGAATATCTTAATAATAAACAACATAACTCTCAAAGCCAAAAAGTAATCCGTGGTAAAATCAATGAATACCTCATTTTATTATATTTTCAAAACAAAGGAATCATCAATTTATACCCACAGGCTTATTTATTCTTCATCCCAGACATTAAATTTGATTTAGTTTTATTCACAGAAACTAAACGAATAATGGCGTTTAATTTCAAAACCTGTCTCCGAGACCGCTATAAACAAGCCATGGTAGAAGGACAACAATTAAAAAAATTAGACACACGTTTTGAGTTTTATTTATTAACTAACAATGAAACAGAAACTCAAAGACTAAACAATAAAATTAATCAAGGAAAAGTACAAGGCATTAATCAAGTAATTAACTTATTTTCCAATTCAGCCAATAATTTCTTACAAAACTTAATTACCGCCAAATTCATCCCTTTTTCTAATATCAATATAATTAAAAAATAAAAAAAGGAGTTAATATTAAAATGTTAACCAACGAACAAAAAGCGTTAAAACAATTAATAAATTATATCGAACAAGGCCAATGGGAAAAGTTAAACCTTTACTGCCAAATAATCAACCCCAAAAATCTACTTAACCCCAAAAATACAAAAATATTTACAGCTTTAAAATATTTATTTTTAGAAAAACAAACATCTCATCCATGGGACAAACCCACTACAAAATCCATTATTATCAAAGAGTTATTAATATATTTACAAACTAATTTCCCACAATATAATTTTACTTTAGATTCTTTAAATTATTTAAATGATGATTTTAATAACCAAAATAATAATCATGTTTTAGATAATCTAAAACATACCTATACCCAAGAAAAACTATTTCAACAATTAATAAAAATCATTAGCCCCACATATGAAAACCAAGACCCCTACCACAAAAATTTATATTACCAAGAAATATTTGATAAATTAAGAAATTTTATCTCTTCAATCCCCCATAAAAACGATAAAACACACTTTACTTTAAACCAAATGGCCTCTTTGCATCCTGAATTTTTTGACACAGATAATCAATCAAAACAAAAAATACAAGAAGAATATTGCCGTTTATCCGAAACTTTTAAAGGACTCAACCAATCCACAAAAGGATTCAAAAAAGGCCAAATAATCACTATTGGGGGGTATACTGGATTAGGTAAAACAACTTTTGTCTACAATCTTCTTTTAGATATAGCCAAAACCAAACACAAAGAAATATCTCATTATCCTCATATTTTGGTATTTTCTTATGAAATGACCTTAGAAGAAAATTTAAATCGTTTATTAGCCCACCAAACTCAAATTCCTCTAGATGTTATTTTAGATAAAAATTTTGAAGATGCCAATATCACACCTCTCAAATACACGGAAAGGATGAAAATAGCAAAACAATTTTTTGCAAACATAAATTTATCATTTAGTTATGATAAAAGCAAAAATATTGATTATGTAATTGATTTAGTTTATCGTTTTTATTTAGAAAAACAAGCAGAAATTATCGTAATTGACCACCTTCAAATAACCAAAACCACAAACCACTTAGAAAATGACCGTCTAGCAATTGATGAAATCATGACTAAATTAAAAAAATTAGCCATTGAATTAAACATTGTTATTATCATTTTATCTCAATTTTCAAGAGATATATACAGCAATTATCAAGGTAAATCACCAGAAATAACAGCTTTAAAAGGAAGTGGCGGAATTGAAACTAACTCAGATATCGTCTTAATGATGTCTGAATTCAAACCCAAACTATCCAAAGACAAAGAAAAGCCCATAAATATATATAATTCAACCTTAGAAGAACTATATTCAGACTATAATGACAATGAAAATCAAAAAATAATCGAAGTATGTATCAAAAAAAATAGAAGTGGTACCAAAAAAACCTTAATTTATCACTTTGAAATGACCACTCAAACCTTCCAAGAAATCGGTTATGTTTTACCTTATAAAATAGAAACTTATTATTAATCAAAAAAACTAGGAGTTAAAATAAATGAATTTTCAAGAAAAAATAAAAAATATTCAAATCAACTTTCCTATGTCAGTTTTATTAAAAAAATTAAATATAATACCACCAAAATTCAATCCCAAATATCGTTTTCCTTGTCCCATTCATCAAGGACAAAACCCAACTTGTTGCCATTTAACTTCAGATAATAAAATTCATTGTTGGAAATGTTGTAAAGATTACGATATTATTGATGTTTATATGGAAATAAGAGGAATTAAAACCTTCAATAACGCTCTTGAAAAAATCAATAACTTTATGAAAACTCAAGAATTTAAAATCTTAATCGAGCAACAAAATTTAACCCCTAATATTTCTTGCGAACCTTTTAAATATCAATTCCACCACAATAAAATCAACAACCCAATTGATGAAAAAGAAATTAACGCTACAAAAACACAATTATTTAAAGAAATATCACCTTTATTTAACCAAATTAGAGATTATTATCATTATTTATTAACCACTAACCGAAATAATGAATCTCACCTAGGATTAGAATATTTAACCCAAAAAAGAAAATTAACTCTAGAAACTATTAAAGAATTTAAACTAGGTTATGCCCCATTATCTGATAAACCTTTATCTTTTCGTTTAGTAAATTATTGTAAAAAGCAAAATATCGATACAACAAAATTAATCGAATATGGTTTTATCAAAGATAAAACCAATCAACAAAATAAAACATATTATCACGATACTTTTCATGGTTCCATCATTATCCCCATTGAAAACGGATATAATAAAACATTTCATTTTTATCAAAATAACTTTCGCGAAGTTTCTTATTTCCAACCTAAATATAAATCACTCAATAATTTTAGTCAAACACCTACTTTTCATTTCAGTTATCGTTTTTTTGAAGCGTTACCTTCTATTAAACAAACGAAAACCATCATTATTCATGAAGGTTTTTTCGATGTCATTAGTTGTTGGCAAAACGGGATTAAAAACGTTGTCGGTCTCATTTGTGTCGCTCAACTACTTTCTAAATCACAAATAGAAATTCTTAAAAAAGAAAATATCAAAGTCATTATCGCCTTAGATAACGACGAAACAGGGGGAAAACGCAGTGAAGCCTTAGGTGAACAACTTAAAGAAGCAAAAATTTTATACGAAATTAGACGCATTTTACCACCTTATGATAAAACTTGTAAAGATGTTGATGATTTATTACGCCAATTCGGAAAAGAAGCATATCAAAAATGTTTTTTAGACCCATACATTACTTATGAAGAGGCTAAAAATAAAATCATAGTCGATTTAGCTATTTATTTTTTTGGAAAAGACAAAGTAGAAATAATTGATTAAAATTATTGCTTTTTAACTAATATATTAAACCTTTACATGTATAATAACATTAAAATACCCCCAAACACACGCATATACCCTAAATTTTGCGATTTTATTTTTCGCAAATTTGGGGATTTTTATTTTTATAACAAAAAACCAAATAAAAAGGAGAAAAAAATGAAAAACGAAACAAATCAAGGAATCATTAGGGGCGGTTGGGAAACAAAATCAACCCCCAACGACTTAGTTCAAATCAAAAACTTTTTACAAATATTAAAAGGAGAATTATTAAATATTACAATTGTTTCTCATTCTAAAAAGAAAAATTCCTATCAACAAGCAAACTACCGCCCAAAAAACCAAACTCTATTTGTAGACCCACAAATCTTAGATGAAATGAAAAAGTATAGAATAGAAATAATCAAAACTCACTCTACCGAAAACAACAATAATAATCAAACCCTAACCAACCCCATATCACCCCCAAAATGCCAAAACAATACCCTTAAAACACATTTCCCTATCTTCCAAATTAATTATCTCAACGAACAAAAAGACTATATTAAAGAATTAATAAGTAAGATAACCATAGACAAACTAGACACTTTAAAATTATATAAATTAGATGACAAAAAAGTAGATAAATATAACAATCCTATAAAAACAAATTATAAAAAAGGATTAAATGTTATTTATTATCAATTGGAAGATTTAAAACACATCAAATTATTTTTAACCAAAAATAAACAAGGCTATCGGGTTAAAAAAATGCGTCCTGATTATAAAAGATATTTAACAAAAGAAAAATCATAAAATAAATAAATTATTTAACTCATCACTTTATCATCATACACTCATCATTTTATCATCATACACTTATCATTTTATCATCATACACTCATCATTTTATCATCATTTGACCCCTTTAATTTCCTTGTCAAAACCAAACATTTTTAAGGAGTGATATTTTATATATTATATCGATAATGATAATGATACTCGATATTTGATATTATCGTTATATCTTTTATCTATCATTATTATTTTTCGATATATAAATAACTCCCTATTTTTCCTTTCCATTATTAAAAGAGTTGTTTAAAATTATCCAAACACAATACCCTAACGCGCTGAAGCGCTAATAACAATCATAAGTACACATAAATAAAAGAAGAAGAAAAATAAAAATCCCCCAGTTGCGCGCTACCCCCTTTTTTAAATAAATATAATCATTCAGAGTTATAATGGTTATGTATATGATATAAAAAAAGGAAACAATATTTAAATCATGAAAAAAATAGCTAAAATAATAGAAAAAGAGAAACAAAAAAATAAATTATTACAAACTCTAATGAAAAAAAACCAAAAAACTGATAAAAAAACTGTTTTCGAATTAGTTAAACAATTTAATCAAAAACTAAATTTAACAACCATTTTAAAAACTATCAAAACCAAAAGAAGCACTTATTATTATTGGTTGAAAGTCAAAAATAAAATAAAAGCCAAAAAAGAAAAATACTTATTACAACAAAATCGCATCAAAGCTTTATGTTTACAAGAAAAATATTTTTGCGGTCATCGTAAAATCACTGATTTATACCAAAAAACTTTTAACGAAAACATTACCAAGAAAAAAATTTATACTATTATGAAAGAAAACGGTATTTTTTGTCGTTTAAGAATTAAAAAAAATAAATATTATTATAAAAATAATTTAAAAGCTAAATTAAAAGTGGTAGACAATTTAATTAATCAAGACTTTATATCAACTAAACCCATGAAAAAACTATTTACCGACATAACTTATTTCAAAACTCCCCAAGGATTTTTATATTTTTCTTGTATTATTGATTCTTTCAACAACCAAATTATCGCTTCCCACACTTCCAAACATCAAAATAAAGAATTAGTTTTAAACACCATCCAAAAATTACCTCTATTAAAAGAACCTTGTATCATTCATTCCGACCAAGGCACAGTTTATCAATCACAAAAAGTCCAACAAACACTAATTAAAAAAGGTTTTTTAATCAGCATGTCGAGAAAAGCTACTCCACGTGATAACGCTGTAATTGAAAACTTTTTCGGCCAAATGAAAACTATCTTACAACATCAACATCCTTTTTTATTTCAAAAATCACCTGAAAAAGTTAAAAAAATAATCAATTATTTCCCTAAATTTTGGAACAATCAATGGATTTTAGCTAAATTAAATTATTCATCACCTTCTCAATATTGTCAAAATTTTAGATAATAATTTTTTTATTTCAAATTTTCAACCTTGAAAAAGGTTATCTTTTTGCGCATTTTTTTAATCAAAATAACATAATTACGTAAAAAAATAATTATAATTTCATTTTCTTACCACTTTTTTAACTTTTTTTACCTAACTATATAGTGTAAAGATAAAATATTTAATAAAAATATCTTTTGAAACTAATGAATTATTAAAAGTTTTAGAAACTTTTTGAAATTTAAAAAAAATATTTCCTTAGTTTGAAAAGATATGAAATTATCTACTTAATTTTAAGTCTTAAAGAACAATTTTAAAGACAAAATTTGTCTAAAAAAACGGAACAGCGCATAAGCCTTAGAATGATCAAGTTTTTTGCTTCTTTCTTCTGTAATGCTCATGCATGTAATTGCTACATCAATTTTTTCTTGGTTTAAAGCAGCTAAAACTCCTTCAAAATCTAAAACATTGATTTCTAATTCCAAATTTAGTTTATCAGCTATTTTTTTGATTAAACTTATCTCAAACCCTGCTATATTTTCTTTATTTTTGGCTTTCAAAGAATCTGATGTACGATTTAATAACCCAAAAACATTAGGAGCAGAATCGTTAGTTGTTGCCACTATTAATTTGGGTTTGGATGATTTTTTTGCTTGGTGAATGTTAATTCCAAAAACTTGGAAATGCAACCAAATTAGAATTATAAAACTAATTAATAATGTAGAAATTTTAAATATCTTTATATTTTTTTTACTTTTGAAAACGTTTTTAAAAAAATTTGATAAAACATTGAAAAAAATACCGTTTTGTATTCATGTTTTTTTACATCCTTTTTTACTGTTAATTTTGATAATTAAATAAATTAAATGATAAAAGTTAATTGTAATAAATAAAAAATGATAAAAAATAAAAAATGATAGTAATGATAGTTTTAGTCTGTTTTTTATAATAATTTTTTGATTGTTTTGTTCTTTTTTGGATTGTATTTGTCTTTTTTGTGTCTTTGTTTCTTTGGTTTTCTTTTTTAAATATTTTGCTATTTATATATGCTAAAATTGATATAAGTATTTAGTCTTGTATCTAACATTAACGTCCATCGTTATCTCCTAATATAATTAAAATTTGAGTTGTAAACAATAATAAAAGCAATAAAGTTGATACAAATATGTAGTTTTATATTTGAAATTAACATTCATTGCTTTTATCTCCTGACGTTTTTGATATTTGGAATATTTATTTGGGAAAAATTAAATATTTACACTTATTTTTATTATACACAAAAATAGCTAAAAATCGTATAAAAAAAGACCACATTATTAATGGTCTTTCTTATAGTGTTGATTTTTTAAATATTTCATTATGCTTTTGGTTGTAATAATTTAATTTTTTTTCTAATAATTTGTTTGATAAATTAGTAATGCTGATAATGATTAAGTAAAAACAAGATATTGTAACAAAAGGTAGAATCGGATTAAAGGTAGAGCCCATATTGCTTTGTGCTTGCCAAGAAAGTTCGGCAACTCCTATAATGGCAAAAAAATAACTATCCTTAATGTTGGTAATTAATTGTTGCATAATAAAAGGCACTGATCTTTTTAAGGCTTGGGGGCAAGTAATATAGATAAAAACTTGTTTTGAATTCATTCCTAAAGAAAGGGCAGCTTCAATTTGTCCTTTATCCAAAAAATTGATATTTTGCATCAAAATCATCGTAATTCTTGCTAAAGAATTAAGGATTAAAACTATAAGTCCTACACTAAAAGGAGTAATTTCAAAAATATCTTTACATATATAGCCAACTCCATAATAAATAAGCATTGCTTGGGCGGCTATAGGAATACCTTTAAAATGATGAAAAAAATATCTATCAAATGAATAAAACTATTATTTATATGAAATATTATTGGATTATTGGCTTTGGTGTTTTTTCATTAAAGTATACAAAGAAGCTAATAAAAAACCTACAATAAGGCTATCAAGTGCAAGGACTAAAGTAATTTGGAGTCCTTTTAGATAAGAGGGTAGAGTTTTTTTGATTTGATAATAAGTACCTTGTTTTTGGAAATATTTTTTGTTTTGGGTAAAGATTTTTTCTAATCTTTGTTTAGTGTTTTCTTTTATTTCTTTTATTTTTTGTTCTATTTTTTCTTTATCTTCTTCTGTATTGGGGTTTTTTGCATCTTCATTTAATTCATTAAGTTGTTTTTTTTAAATCTATGATGTCTTGGAATTTGCCTTTATCATCTTTTTTAACTAAATTCAATTTTACCAACGATTCATTTATGCTTTTTTTTAAATTTGGTATTCTTCTATCTTCATCATTTTTTTCTTCTTTGGGGAAAAATATTCCCAAACCTTGAGTACAAGCGGAATTTTCTAAGTTATTTGAAGTCATATAAAAATAATCTAGATCATCATTTATTTTACAAGCTACCATCGCCAAATAACTATCTATAATGAAAATATCAGATTTTTTTAATTTAATATTTTGAAAACATGCAGTATGACTATCTAATTCATTGTCTTTTTTGATGCGTATTATTTGGTCTTCATTAACTTGTTTTTGTATTTTGTCAATTATGGGGATAGCAGTAGTATTTTGAAATGTTATAAATGAAATGGGTTTTTCTCTTCCTAAATCTTTTAATTTGTCACAAAATGAGTCATAATCTATTTCTTTAGTTTTTCTTAAATCATCAAATCTTTTGTCGCTTTTTCTTACTACCATGCTTGTTTCTGTCTGTGTATAAGCTTTAGAAACGTCAAGAGTTTTTGCCCTTTCTTCTGTAATGCTCATAGAAGTAATTGATAAATCAATTTTATTTTGATTTAAAGCGCCTAAAATACCTTTAAAATCAAAGACATAGATTTCTAATTTCAGTTCTAAATTTTCTGCTATTTCTTTGATTAAATCAATATCGAAACCTGCTACGTATTCACCAGTGTTTTGAGATTTGATAGTATCTTTGTGAGTTTCTAAAACTTTAAAAACATTAGGAGCAACATTATTCATTACTCCAACTTTTAAAATGCTTTCGTCTTTGTTGTTTGTAGTTGTTTTTTCTGAAATGTTTGATTCTGATTGTCTTTGTTCTTGATTTATCTTTTCTTTTTTAAACCAACCAAACACTTCACAATGCGACCAGAATATAATTACAATACCAATTAATAATGTAGAAATTTTTAATATTTCAATATTTTTTTTATTTTTGCAAAGATTTGAAAAAACCGTTTTATATAAATCACTTTATTTGATTCCTTTTTTATTTTGGGATTTTAGTTTGGAATAATTCAAAAAATAAATAATGAATTAAAGTTTTTCCTTCCTTATCATATTATTTTTGTGATGTTATTTTTGGTTTTCTAAGAATAATAAAAAATGATAATGTTTAATTAATGTTTTGGGGTAAAAAAATTATAAGTTTTTTAGTTTTGATAGTGTTTAAATGATGATTAAATGTTTTTTTGCATAACAAATTATAATATCTAAATATTTAAAAGATATTTTTTATATTTATAAATATATTTACGTTTAAAAAAGGGCAAAAAAAATGCCAGTTATTTTGTTATAGCTAGATTATAATTTATTTATTTTTAAAATAATAAATGCGTTATTTATGTTTATTTTATTGATAATTTAGAGATTTGTTATTTTTTATTATCTGATATAAGTTTGACTTATATCTAAACATATATTTAGATTTATATTTAACATTAACGTCCATTTTAGGCTCCTGATATAATAAGATTTGAGTTTCAAACAACAATAAAAACAACTATTTGAAAATAAACATGTAATTTATATTTAAAATTGCAAAACATTGTTTTTATCTCCCGACATTAATTTATTAAATATTTAAAATTACTCTTAAATATTTATACTTATTTATATTATATCAAATAAAATAAAAAAAGTGTATTTTTTTAAAATTCATTTATTTTTTATACTTATAGAGTTTTTTTGGCAAATAAAAAAAGACCATTATAAATGATCTTTTTAGAGTAATATTTAATTTACAGCTATTTTTACTTATTTAAATTAATGATATTTTTGGAAAATATTTTATCTAATAAATTAGCAATACTAATGATGCTTAAATAAAAACAAGATATCATTACAAAAGGCAGAATCGGATTAAAGGTAGAGCCCATATTGCTTTGTGCTTGCCAAGAAAGTTCGGCAATTCCTATAATGGCAAAAAAAGAACTATCCTTAATGTTTGTGATGAATTGTTGGATAATAAAAGGCACTGATCTTTTTAAAGTTTGGGGGAAGATAATAGAGAAAAAAACTTGCTTTTGGTTCATCCCTAAAGAATGAGCGGCTTCAATTTGTCCTTTATCTAAGAATTTAATATTTTGCATTAAAATTACATTAATGTTTGCCAAAGAATTAAGTACTAAAACAAAAAGACCTGCATACAAACGTTTAATTTCAAAAAGATCTTTGCAAAGATAACCAATACCATAAAAAACAAGCATTGCTTGGGCAGCTACAGGAATTCCTTTTAAAATAAAAAAAAAAGTATCTAAAAAATAAGTTGTTCCTTTGTTAATATTTAATATTATTTTATTATGGGATTGAGAGTTTTTAATTAAAGTATATGAAGTTGCAAATAAAAAACCAATAATAAGACCATCAATAGCTAAAATTAAAGTGGTTTTGAGTCCTTCTAGATAAGATGGAAAAGTTTCTTTGATTTGATGCCAAGTAGTGCTTTTAGAAAGCATGTCTTTGTGGTTGTCAAAAACTGTTTTTAATCTTGTTTCTGATTCACTTTCTATTTTTTTTATTTTATTGTCTATTTGGTTGTATTTATCGTTGTCTTTTGTTAAATTTTTACGTTTTTCCTTTAAATCTATAATGTCTTGTAAACTTTGGTTTTCATCTTTTGTAACTAATTTTAAATCGCATAAAATTTTATCCATTTTTTCTTTTAATTCTAGGCTTCGGATTTCTTTTTCTCCTTTAGGCAAAAATATCCCTAAACCTTGAGGACAAACAGAATATTTTGAATCATCTGAGGTCATATCAAAATATACTAAGTCATCTTCTTTTTGACAAGCACATCTAGCCAAATAACTATCTATTACAAAAATATCTGATTTTCCTTGTAAAACATCTTGAAAACATGCAGGAGGACTAGTTAATTCGTTGTTTTTTTTAACATGTGATTTGATATCATCTTTATTTGTTATTTCATCTTCAATCATTTTGATTGCAGCAGTGCTAGTAACTGTTACAAATTTAATTGGTTTTTGAGGTGCACCTTTTTCTTTTAATTTTTGGCAAAAATCCTTATATTCTATTTTTTTATTTTCAACTATTTCTTTGAATCTGTCATCTTTTTTTCTTACTACCATGCTTGTTGCAGTTTGTGTGTATGCTTTAGAAACTATGAAATTTTCTTTTCTTTGGTCTGTAATACTTAAAGTTGTAATTGCCAAATCTACAGTTCCTTGCTCTAAGGCAGTTAGAACTCCTGCAAAATCAAAGACATGAATTTCTAAATTATACTCTAATCTTTCAGCTACATCCTTGATTAAATCTATATCGAATCCTGCTATATATTCGCCATTTGTAGCTTTTATAGCGTTTTTTTGATTTGTAGCTTTAAAAGTATTGGGAATAGAACTATTAGTCATTGCTACTTTTAAAGTTTTGGAATATTTTTGAAGATTTTGTTTTTTTGTTTTGGTTGAAAAATGCCATCCAAATACTGAAAAATGCAACCATACCAACAATATAGAGCTAATTGATAATGTAATAATTTTGAATATTTTTATATTATTTTTCTTTTGGAAAATATTTTTTAAAAATGAGTTTTTATTAATTAAATTAATGAAATTGTTCACTTCCTTTTCTATTCTTTTTCTTTTATTTTTTCAATTTAATATTTTTTTCTAACATTTTGCTTAAAAAAACAGTCATACTAATAATTATTAAATAAAAACAAGATATCATTACAAAAGGCAAGATTGGATTTAAGGTAGCTCCCATATTGCTTTGTGCTTTCCAAGAAAGTTCGGCAACTCCTATAATGGCAAAAAAAGAACTATCCTTAATGTTTGTGATTAATTGTTGCAAAATAAAAGGAACTGACCTTTTTAAAGTTTGAGGAAAGACAATAGAGAGAAAAACTTGCTTTTGGTTCATCCCCAAAGAATGAGCAGCTTCAATTTGTCCTTTATCTAAGAATTTAATATTTTGCATCAAAATCATTGTAATACTTGCTAAAGAATTAAGTATTAAAACAAAAATTCCTGCGTGTAAAGGATTAAAATTTCCTTTAAAAAGAAAAGTAATACTGTAATAAATAAACATTGCTTGAGCGGCTACAGGAATGCCCTTTAAGACAAAAAACAAAGCATTTATGGAAGTATTTAATATTTTTATTATAGCAACTATCAAGAAATTATTTTTGTGATAATCTAATTTTATATTTTTAATTAAAGTGCATATAATAGCTAATAAAAAGCCAACAATAAGACTGTCAATAGCTAAAATTAAAGTAGTTTTGAGTCCTTTTAGATAAGATGGAATGGTTTTTTGGGCTTGGATGAAAATCTTTTTTGTTGGTAGTTCAATTGTTTCTTTGTTTTCATTAAAGACTTCATCTAGTCGTTTTTTTACTTTTTTTTCTATTTCTTCTATTTTATTTTTATCTTCTGAACTAACTTCTTCTTTACTAGTTTCTTTTAATTCATGATTTTTTTTCTTTAAGTCTATGATGTCTTGGAATTCGCCTTTTTCATCTTTTTTAACTAAATCCAATTTTACCAACGCTGCATTTATCTTTTCTTGTAAATTTGGTATTCTTCTATCTTCATCATTTTTTTTAGGAAAAAATATTCCTAAACCTTGGGGACAAGTAGAATGTTCTAAGTTATCAGAATGCACATCAAAATATGTCAAATCTTGATTTATTTCATAAGCCCATCTAGCTAAACAATTATCTGTTATAAACATATCTGATTTTCCTTGTAAAATATCAGTAAAACATGCAGATGAACTTGTTAATTCTTTATTTTTGATGACATATTCTTTTTCTTTATTAGTATCTGATTTGATTTTTTCAATTACTGGGATTGCAACAGTATTTAGAAATGTTATAAATTTAATGGGTTTTTCTTTTCCTAAATCTTTTAATTTTTGGCAAAATTCATTATAATTTATTTTTATTTCTTTGTTATTGTTTGGCTCTTGTTGTTTTCTTAAATTATCCAATAAATCATCAAATCTTTTGTTTCTTACTACTATGCTGGTTCCAGTTTGCATATAGGCTTTAGAAACATCGTATTTTTCTTTTCTTTTGTCTGTAATACTCAAAGACGCAGCTGCGATGTCAATTGTTTCTTGTTCTAAGGCATTAAGAAGTCCTGCAAAATCAAAGACATGAAATTCTAATTCTAAATCTAGTTTATCAGCTATATTATTGATTAAATCAATATCAAAACCCGCTATATATTCACCGTTTACAGCTTTTTTGGCCTTCTTTCCCTCATTTTGTTCTAAAACTTTAAAAACATTAGGAGCAGAATTGTTGTTAACTCCTACTTTTAAAATGGTTTTCTTTTTGGAATTATTTTTTATATGGAAATATCCAAATATGGATAAATTCAGCCATATTAAAAATAAAAAACTAATTAATAATGCAGTAATTTTTAACATTTGGGTTTTATTGGTATTTTGGAAAATGTTTTTAAAAAAATGTTTTTTATTAATGAAAATAATCACTTCCTTCTTTTAATTATTGGGTGGTTGTTTGGGTTTTCTTTTTTTAGTTTTTTAGTTTTGGATTTGTGGATTTGATTTTCCAAGCCAAAATAAAAATATTTAATTTTAACAAAATAAAAAAAGTCTTTGCAGACTTTTCTTTGGGATTTAATTGTTTTATGAAAAATAAGGTATTTTTTAAAAATTACTACATATTTTCTAAAAAAGGAACCCCTAAAATTCTTAAACTTTCTTTAAGAGTGATAAAAACTGCTTGGATTAATAAAAGATTAGTGTTTGTAGTGGTTTTATCATCTGTTAAAATCTTTTCTTGTGAATATAAAAAGTTAACATTTTGAGTTATTTTTAACATATATCTTGCCAAAATACTTGGCATATTGTCTTTTTGGGCTTTTTGCAAAATTAAAGGAAACTGGTCTAATAATTTTACTAAAATAAAATAATGGTCTTTTTGATAAATGGTTTTGTCAATTAAGTTTGTGTCTAGTTTTTCTTTGTTTAAAAGGGAATTTAGACGTGCTGCTGTGTATTGAAGATAAGGTCCTGTTTGTCCTTTAAATTGTAAAATAGTTTCTAAATTAAAATCAATATCTAGATGTCTATCGTTTTTAAGGTCGTTAAAAATGATGGCTCCTACAGCGATTTTGCGTGCAGTTTGGTTAAGATTTGATAAATGAGGATTTTTTTCTTCAATGATTTTTTGGGCTAAAATAGTAGCTTGATTAATTACTTCAATTAAGGTAGTAAATTTGTGATGTCTAGTAGAAATTTTTTTGCCATCCATCAAAACTAAACCAAAATTAATGTGTTTTATTTTAGTGTCACAGTATCCCATTTTTTCAATTATTTGGGCTAATTGTTTAAAGTAAAGTTTTTGTTCGTTGCCTACAACATATAAAACATTTTGACAATTAAAAGTGTTAAAACGATATTTAAAAGTAGTTAGATCTCTTGTTAAATACAAGGTGCTGCCATTAGTTTTTTTCACTAAACCAGGAGGTAAATTATCAAGTTCTATAAGCAAAACTTGGTCTTCTTCTTTTAAAAGTTTTTTTTGTTCTAATTCTTCAAAAAGAGGAGCGATTTTGTCATTATAAAAAGATTCTCCCAAGAAAAAATCAAATGAAATCCCCAAAATATCATAAATTTTGCAAAATTCTTGTAAAGACACTTCGCGGAACCATTTCCACAAATCGAGATATTTTTGGTTTTGTTGTTCTAATTGTAAAAAAGCAAAATTGGCTTGTTCGTTTAATTCAGGATTGGTTTTGGCTTGTTGATGAAAAAAAACATATAATTTTTGTAGTTCGTTAATTGGGTCTTTTAGGATTTTTTCTTTGTTGCCCCATTTTTGATAAGCTACAATCATTTTACCAAATTGGGTTCCCCAGTCTCCTAAGTGATTGATTCCTACTACCTCAAAACCTAATTTTTGATAAATATTTTTGAGAGCGTTTCCAATAACAGTAGAACGCAGATGACCAACAGAAAAGTTTTTAGCAATATTAGGAGAAGAATAATCAATAACTATGATTTGATTTTGATTGGGAAAATTGCCATAATTAGCTTGTAATTCGTTGATTTTGAGTAATATTTCGTAAGCTAATGAAGCTCTTTTAAGTTTGATATTTAAAAAACCGTTTAAAAACATTAATTCTTGGATTTCGTTTATTTTGACAAGGTTTTTTTTGATATTTTCAAAAATAATATGAGGGTTAGTTTTTGTTTTTTTGGCATAAGCAAACAAAGGTAAAGAAAAATCAAATTTGTCATTTTCCAGTTGTTCTTGTAAAATTAATTCTTCTAATAAAACTTTTTGGATTGCATTTTGGATTTTGCTTTTAGTGGTTTGTAAATTCATGATTGCAGTTCCTTTCTTTTTGGATTGTAAAATAAAAAATGATTCCTGAATGATGACAATAAATGATAAAATAATGAAATTATTAAAAACTTTTTACCTAAAATTTGTCTCGTTAATTTTTTGATAAACATTTTTGATATTTTAAGATATATAAACATATTTTATAAAACTATTATAGCATTTTTTATAATTTTTGTTTGAAAAAAGTTAAGATACTTATTTTGGTATTTGTAAATTAGATAGAAAAATATTAAGAATTGCAAAAAAATTTTTGTTGTTGGGTTTGGTTTGGGTTAATTTTAGTAATAAAATGTTTTTAAATGCATTTATGCATTTTTTTATTCATAAATTTTTATTAAATAATATTAAAAAATAGCCTAAATGTTAAAAAGTACTCTTTTTATATTTTGGTATTCCTAATTAAAATTAAAAAAACAACCCTTTAATTTGCAAAAGAGTTGTTAAATAATAAATTATTTTTTTAATTAGAAAGTAAATATTTTATCTAGTTTGGTAAGGTTAGTTAATATTTCTTAAAAAATCAACTTTTAAACCAAATTTTAATATTAAAATTAATAAAATAATACCAATAATTATTTTGATGATACTATGTAAAAAGAAAAAAAATAATCCGATGATAAAAGCAATAATTATCATTTGATAATTGGGATTTAATGTGTTCCAAAAAGAAAATGTATTGCTTATAATTTGTTTTTTATCGATGATTTTAAAACCTCACTAATAATTGTATTTTTCGATGTTCAACATTATTAAAATGCTATATTGAAAGTCTAAAATAGTTTTAGAAAATATTTTAATAAACAATAAACACCAATATTAATTATAAGTGATTTTGGATTTTTTCAAACTTGTTTTAATGATTAGTTTGTTTTTTAAAATAATTTTTTTAATTCGGGGTTAAAAGCTTTGGCTTTAATCATTTCAATTTCGCGTTTATAAGGTGCTTTGTCATTGATATAGGGAGTTTCTAAAATTTTAGGGATACAAGCAAAAGCACGATGATAGATAATTTTGAGTAAAGTTTCAAAACCGATTTTGCCAAAACCGATGTTTTCATGGCGGTCTTTGTGACTATTACATTCGTTTTTAGAGTCGTTAATATGAATTACAGAGATATTTTGAAATCCTAAAATGGAATCTATCTTTTGGATAATTTCTTCTAAGTTTTCTTTTAAATCATAGCCAGCATCAAAAAGATGACAAGTATCAAGACAAAAAGAAACTCTTGTGTTGTTTTTAACTTGGGTTCTTATTTGTTGCAATTCTTCTAGGTTTTTCCCAATTTCAGTTCCCTTGCCTGCCATAGTTTCTAAGGCAACTTGGGTTTTTAAATGTTTGGTTTTTTCAAAAATTAAATCAAGGCTTTGAGCAATTAAACTAATTCCTTCTTGGGGGTTTGTTTTGAGATAGTTTCCTGGATGTAAAACCATTTTATTAATTTTCATTGCTGCAAAACGTTCTAATTCTTGGGATAAAAAATCAATTGCAAAAGCCCTTTTAGTCTCGTCGGGATTAGCAAGATTGATAATATAAGGAGCGTGCCCTACCAAATTATTTAAAGATAAATTGTTGTTTTGGACAATTTCTAAGGCTTGTTTAATTTTTAATTCTTCGGTTTTGGTTCTTATCGTATTTTGTGGAGCACCGCTATAAACCATCAAAGCATTAGCACCATAAGAAATGGCAGTTTGGATGGCTCCTTGAAAATTATGTGGTTTTTTCATAGCAACATGGCTTCCCAAAAATAACATGATAAAAGCTCCTTTATTGGTTTGTTTTTTTGATTTATTAGTTATAAATTAGTTTAGTTTTTTCTTGATAATTAGTTTTGTAATTCGTTAATTTATTTTTTTGATGGTTTTTGTGATTTGTATTTGGCTTTTGGTTTGAATTTTGTTTGCAAAAAAGTACTTTTGCTTTTGGGGGATTGGTTTTCTTTTTGGTTCTTTTTCTTATAATTGGGTTTTACTTGTTTGCTTTTAGTTTTTTTGTTGTTGTTTGTTTCTTGGACTGTGTTTTGAGTTTTATTTGGTGTTTCCAAAGTATAATCTTTATTATTTTCTTTTTTAGGAAGTTTGGATTCTTTGGTAAATTTGTTTTGTTTGAAAAATTGTTTTTGGCTAGATTGGCTAGATTGGTTGTAATTGTTTTTTTGGTTAGTTTGATTGTTTTGATTTTTTTGAATGTTTTTGGTATTTTTATTGTTTTTATTTGGCTTATCAGTTTTGGTAGTTGTAATAGTTTTGTAATTTTGAGTTCTTATAAAACCATCTTTATTTAAAGAGGCTTGATGAAAAGTAATTCCTAATTGAATTAATTTATTAATTTTGTCTTTTTGTTTAATGTCTTGGGGGTCGTACAAAACAATGATTTCACCTTTTTTGCCCATTCTTGATGTTCTACCACTTCTGTGGAAAAAAAATTCAAGGTGTGAAGGTAAGTTGTAGTGAATAACACAAGAAGCATCAAAATCAATTCCTCTAGCTGCAAGATCTGATGCAATTACGTACTGATATTTTAATTTATGGATAGCTTTAAGGCTTTGTTTTCTTTGTTTAACTGATAAAGCAGAGTTGTAATTAAGCAATTTGAGACTGTCATTTTGTAAAGTTTGAAATACTAATTCTTGTTCTTTTTTTTCATTGACAAATACGAGTGCTAAATAAGGATTAAGGACTTTGGTAAGATGAATTAAGGTCTGCATTCTGCTTGTAGTTGTTTCTAATAAATAAAAAGTACGATTAAGATTACTTTGTTTATAAACATCAATAAAAGTAGATTTACCAAAATAACGATTAATAAAAGGTTTTAATTGTTCGGTAATGGTAGCTGAAAATAATAAAATTTTGGCTTTAAGATGATTAATTAAAGGGTCTAGGGAAGTTAAAAATACCTCATCAAACATCATATCAGCTTCATCAAGGACTAAATAAGATACATATTTTAAGTTAATTTTTTTTAGTTTAAACGCGTATTCTAATAACTTATCGGGAGTTGCAATAATTAATGGAGGTTGTTTTTTTTCAAAAGTAGCAATTGCTTTTTGTTTATCCATTCCTCCGTAAAGAATTTTGGTAAAATTAGTTTTTTCAATTTGTTTAAACATTTCCCATACTTGAAATACTAAATCATTGGTAGGGACTAAAATAATTGCTTGAGTAAATGGTTTTTGGAAATCAATTTTACTTAATATCGGTAAAAGATAAGCATGGGTTTTGCCTGTTCCTGTAGGAGCAATTCCTACTAGATTACCTGGTTTTTCAAATTGTGAAAAGACTTCTTTTTGGATGGGAGTTAAAGTTTGGAATTGAAGTTGTAATATTTTTTTTTTAATATAGTTTTGCAAGTTAAAAACCTCCTTAAATCATATATATTATACCAGTATTTTGGTAATTTGGAAGTATTTTAGTAATAAATTAATTTTGTTGCAATAAATTGTTGAAAAAAACTTATTTCCAGTTAAAATATAAGTAAGTCTTTGACTTGATTATAAATTATAATGACATATATTAAGGAAAGAAAATAGGGTAATGAAAACAAATAAAAATAATAAGAATAATGATAATAAGAAAAAGAAAAAACAAAACAATAATGATTTAAAACAAAGTAAGAAATATAATAATAAAACGAAATTAACCAAAGATAATAAAAATATTAAATCAAATAAAAAAGGTTTTAACTTTAGTTTTTCTAATTTATTATCTTGGGGTGTTGTTGTTTGTTTGTGTTCAATTCCTTTATATTATATATCTGCTACTGTTTGGGAACAAATAAAGAAATAATTAAAATTTAATCTAAGATATAAAAAAAACTATTTTCTTAATGAAAATAGTTTTTATCTTTATATATGGATTGTTTAGTTAATCAATTGTTATTTAGTATTTTTGTCTAATTCTTCTTTTCCTTTGGGAGATAATTCTTTGTATATTACATTATAAAGATTTTGTTGTTCTTTTAAGGCATAATCTAATTTTATCTTGTCTCTTTTAATTTCAGTTTCTAGATTATTTTTTGCCTTAATTGCTTTTTGTTTTGCAGCTAACTCGGCTTCGATTTTAGTTTGTAATTCCTTTTCTGGTGTTATTCCCCTCATTTGTTGCTGATATAAATTAAAATTTTTAATATGTTCATCATATTCCTTTTGATATTGTTCTATTTTGGGGTCTTTTTCTTTAGTAGCGATTTTTCTTTGTAATTGTTCAATTTTTATATGATAATCTTCAATCTCTTTTTTTATTTCTTTTAATTCATTAATTTTGTTGCGGTCCAAGCTTGTTTAGTTATTTTCTGATTCATTTTTTCCTTTATCAATGAATGATTTATCTTTATCTATGTTGTTAATTAAGTCGTTATTGTGTTTAATTCCACCATCTATTTTAATCATTTCTGGTAATTGTTGGTTTTGAAAAGTTGCAGCTTTAATGCGTTCTAATGCTTCATTAATCTGTTGTTTATATTCGTTATATGCTTTTGGTGATAATTTATTTTTTAGTTTAGGTAGTAAAAAAGATTGCATTATGTGTTTCACGAAGTTTAAACCGTCTTCTTGGGTTGGTTCAATTCCTTTTCTTTCGATTTCTTGTTTTATGTCATCCATTTTATTTTTAATATCTAAAGGTGCATTTGCCATATAGTATTCAAATTCAAATTTAGAATTAAGTTGTCTAAATAAATGAAACAGTTAGTTATTACTTCCTGTTGTGCTTGTAGTTGTTTTGCTTGTGTCTTCTTTGGCAGGTTCTTGTTTAGATTTTAAAACCCAACAAATACCTAAAATTAATCCTAACATTAATACTGTAAATGCTACTGTTAATATTATAAAATTTTTATTATTTTTTTGTTGTAAATGCATTTTCAATTCCTTTTTATTTAATTTATTAGTTATATTGAATTAAGTAATTTCTCTTTTTCTCTAAGTTTTTCCAATTCTTCTAAAATATCATTAACTTCTTTTATTAATCTTTCTTGAAGTTCTTTTATTTCTTTTGCTTTTTTACCGTCTGAATTTGATATTGCAGTTTCGAAATCATTTTCAGAATCTTTTAATGGTTTTTTAATTTGTGATAATCTTAGTTTTAATGATATTTGTTGGGAATTAATTTGTTCTAGCATAAGTTGTTTTTTTGTCATTTTCGGTCTGCCTGATATCATTTCATTATTGCGTTCAATTTCATCATCTATTTTACCTATTAATTTTTTTGCTTATTCATTTGACTCTTCTACTTTTTTACTTTGTGTTTTGTTTTTTTGAAACTCTTCGATTGATGTGAATATAAAACAAATAACAAAAAATACAATTGCAATTACAACTACAGGTTTATTTACTTTTTTTATCTTTAATAAATGGATTCCAAAAAAACATTCCTTTACTCTCCTTTTAGTTTTCAGGGAATAAAAAACTCCCTTACCTTTATTTTACTCTTTTTTTTGCAAGTTTTTTGCTCATTTTCCATTACTTTTCTCATCTTTTATATCATTTTCTTATCTTTTCTTACTTTTTGCTAATCTTTTTTGTTATAATTAACAAAGAAATTATTATTTATAAATAATATATATAAGCCGATATAAATATAAAGGAATATATTAAAAAAGGAATTAAAATGAAAACCAATAAACATCAATTTATTAAAGTTCGCGGAGCTCGTCAAAATAATTTAAAAAATATTAATATTGATATTCCCAAAAATAAATTAGTTATTATAACAGGATTATCAGGTTCTGGCAAATCTTCTTTAGCTTTTGATACTTTATATCAAGAAGGAAAAAGAAGGTATGTAGAATCATTAAGTGCTTATGCTAGACAATTTTTAGGTAGTTTTGAAAAACCTGATGTAGATAGTATTGAAGGTTTGAGTCCTTCTATTAGTATTGACCAAAAAACAACTTCTAATAATCCTCGTTCTACTGTGGGAACTATTACAGAAATATATGATTATTTAAGATTAATTTATGCCAATATTGCAGTTCCTTTTCATCCTGAAAAAAATATTGTCTTAGAAAAACAAACCAAAGAACAAATGATTACTAAAACTAATCAAATATTTTCCAAGCAACTAATATTAATTCTTGCTCCTATAATTGAAAGAAAAAAAGGTACCCATCAAAAAACCTTAGAAGCTCTTGCCAAAGATGGTTTTAATAGAGTAATGATTAATGATACTATTTATTTAATGGATGATATTCCTTCTTTATCAAAAAATCAATATCATAATATTTATGTAGTAATTGATCGTTTTGAAGTTAATTCAGATAATCAAACTCGTCTTTTTGAAGCCTTAGAACAAGCTCTAAATTTAGCTCAAGGAAAAGTTTTTATTATGAATTATCAAAGTAAAAATAGTAATGATAGTAATAAGAATGAAAACAACAATAAAAACCATCAAATATTAAAACTAAATTGCAATTATCATTTAGAAGGCATTAATTTTGATATTCCCTTGCGCGAATCAAGACTTTTTTCATTTAATACTCCTTTAGGAGCTTGCCAAAGTTGTAAAGGGATTGGAAAAACAGCAGAAATTGATTGCGATATGATTCTAGATTATGAAAAACCATTAAATAAAGGTGCAATTTTAATTTTTAAAAGTAATAATGAATATAATAATTTTGCTAGCAAAGAACAAGAATTAAAAGCTGTATGCAATCATTATCAAATTGATATGACTGTTCCTTTAAAAAAAATAGATCCCCAAAAACTAAATATTATTCTTTATGGTTCACCTGACCAAATTCCTTTAACGCCTCCTTTGCGTTTTTCTCGTTTTTCCAAAAATACCACCACCAAAACTCCTAAATATGATTTTTTTGAAGGTATAGCTTCTATGCTTAAAAGACGTTTTGAAGAAACAACCAGCGAATGGATCAGAAAATGGATTTTTAATTATATGATGGAAAAAAAATGCAAAACATGCCAAGGACAAAGACTTAATCAAGGGGCTTTACTTTTTAAAATTAATAATAAAAATATTTATGAAATAACTGATTTATCAATTGAACAAACCCTTGCTTTTTTCCAAAATTTAGAATTGTCCAACGAAGAGACAAAAATTATTAATTTAGCTCTCAAAGAAGTTATTAATCGTCTTACTTTTTTACAAGAAATTGGGTTAGGATATCTTTCTTTATCGCGCAGTGGAGCAACTCTTTCGGGAGGAGAAGCACAAAGAATTAGACTTGCTACTCAAATTGGCTCCCAACTTTCAGGAGTACTTTATGTCCTTGATGAACCTTCCATTGGATTGCACCAAAAAGACAACGATCTTTTAATTAAATCACTTCAAAAAATGCGAGATTTAGGCAATTCTTTAATTGTAGTAGAACACGATCATGATACAATGCTTGCCTCTGATTATTTAATTGATATTGGTCCTCAAGCAGGCATTTTGGGAGGGAAAGTACAAGCTTTTGGCACACCCCAAGAAGTAATGCAAAACAAAAACAGCCTTACAGGAAAATACTTATCTAAACAAATCCAAATTACATTTCCCAAAACTAGAAGAAAAGGCAATAAAGATCATATTTTAGTTACCAAAGCTTCTAAAAATAATCTTAAATCAATTGATGTTTGTTTTCCTATGCAACAATTAATTGTAGTTACAGGCGTTTCTGGTTCGGGAAAATCTACTTTAGTAAATGATGTTTTACTTGATTGTTTACAACAAAAATACAGCAAAAAAAACAAAACTCAACAAAAAGATTTTAGTCATTTAGTAAACGATTTTAACAAAGTCAAAAAAATAGTTGAAATTTCACAAGACCCAATTGGTAAAACTCCTCGCAGTAATCCCCTTACTTATACTGGTGTTTTTGATGAAATTAGAGAACTTTACTCCAAAACTAAAGAAGCCCAAATGAAAGGTTATCAAAAAGGGCGTTTTTCTTTTAACGTTAAAGGCGGTAGATGTGAGGCTTGTAGTGGCGATGGAGTTAAAAAAATATCTATGCATTTTTTACCAGATGTCTATGTTATGTGCGAAGCTTGTAAAGGAACTCGTTATCAAAAAGAAACTTTAAGCATCAAATACAAAGATAAAACTATTGCAGATATTCTTGCTATGAGTGTTGAAGAAGGGGTTTTATTTTTCCAAAATCATCCCAAAATTAAACATCAATTAGAAATTTTACAAAATGTAGGGCTCGGCTACATTAAATTAGGACAGTCCTCGCCAACTTTATCCGGAGGAGAAGCCCAACGAGTTAAATTAGCAAGCGAACTACACAAAAAAGTTTTTCCAGGTGCTTTGTATATTTTAGATGAACCTACCACAGGACTTCATTCAGAAGATGTTAGACAATTGCTTAAAGTTCTTCATCAAATGACAGATCAAAAAGCTACTATTGTTGTAATTGAACATAATTTAGATGTAATTAAAAATGCTGATTATATCATTGATTTAGGTCCTGAAGGAGGAGCTTGTGGCGGATATGTAGTTGCAACAGGAACCCCAGAACAAGTAAGCCAAAATGAAAAAAGTTATACTGGTAAATATTTAAAAAAGATTCTTAACGAAAAAAAATAAATCCAAAATTTAAAGATGCAATCAAACTTTGAATTTAGATAAATCCCAACTAACTACATCCCAAACATTGGACTAATTAAAATCAATTTAACAATTTAAAAAACTAATATTTAAAAAAAATTGCAAAATGGGCAAAAACAAAAACCACTTTTAAACTCACACCAACCAAACAATTTTAGGAAATATTTTATCCTTCTACAAAAAAATATTTTAATTGTAACCTCACCAAAAAACCATTTAATCAGAAAGCAAAAATTACTAATAATTTCAAGAAATATTTAGTTATTATGGTATAATAAATAGTAGGAAAGAAAAGTAATTTACACAATTACAAAATTTATAAATGACAATTATTTTTCTACCACAAAATATTTATAAAAAAGATTAAATGAATTAAAAAAAGCTAAAAAATTAAACTAAATAAACCCGCGAACCCAAAAAACAACTTTTAATTTAGTTAAAAAAACTTAATTATAAATTAGTTGCCAAATTGTAAAACAAAAATGCAAAAACCCAACTTGTTTCCCCAAAAAACAATTAACACTAATTTAATTGGAATTTGCTTATATAATCAATATATAAATGAAAAAACTCATAATTATTTGCAACTATTTGCACCAATTAAACCAAATAACCCCCCAACAACAATATTTTTTAGTTTTTATTGATGCTTCATAATCAAAATAAATAACACCCCAAAACATAAAAAAAACCCCAACAAACCAAAAAGAAAAAGGTATTAAAAATGGAAATTAAAAAAATCAACGATCAAAAAGTACAATATTTTTTTGAAGTTTCTTCAAAGGAATTAGAAACCCAACTGGCTAGTGCTTATGAAAAAATTAAACCAAAAGTAGAAATTAAAGGTTTTAGAAAAGGGCACGTTCCAAGAAAAATTTTTGAAAATCGTTTCGGTAAAGACAATTTATACTCCGATGCATTAGAAAATATCGTGCAAACCAAATATCAAGAAGTCCTACAAAAAAAAGATTTCGAAAGTATGGGAATGCCTCAAGTAATTGATTTAGACGAAAAAAAACTTAAAGATAATCAAAATTTTACTTTCGGACTGGAATTTATCGTTAAACCTAAAGTTACTTTAAAAAAATATTTAGGGTTAGAAATTACAAAAGACGATCTTGAAGTAACAGATTATGAAGTGGAAGAAAAAATAAATTCCTTATTAGAAAAACAAACAACTTTGGAATCCAAAACCCAAAACGACTTTTTGGAATTAACAGACATTGCTATTTTTGATTTTGAAGGCTTTGTTGATGACAAACCTTTTGAAGGTGGCACTGCCAAAGATTTTAGTTTAGAAATTGGCTCTGGTCAATTTGTACCTGGTTTTGAAGACCAAATGTTAGGGATGAAACAAGGACAAACCAAAGACATTAATATCACTTTTCCAAGCGATTACCACCAAAAAAGTTTAGTTAATCAAAAAGCTGTTTTTAAAGTAACTCTACACCAAATCAAAACTAAAAAAATACCTCAACTAACAGATAATTTGGTAAAATCACTTAAACTTGTCAATGCTTCAACCGTAGAAGAATTAAAAAACAACACTAAACAAACTCTTTTAGCTCAAAAAAAACACAAAGACAAAGAAAACGTTGAAAAACAAGTAATAGAACAATTAGTTAAAAATTCCGAATTAGAAATTCCTCAAGAAATTGTTTCCCAAGAACAAATCCGCCTCCAAAAAGAATTTGAAGCACAATTAAAACAACAAAATTTAACTTTGGAACAATACAAACAATATTTAGGTATTGATGATGAAAAAATGGAAAAAGAATTCAGCCAACAAGCACAAAAAAACATCCAATATCAACTTATTATGGAACAAGTTGCAGCCCAAGAAAAACTAACTATTTCCCAAGAAAAAATCGAACAAAAATACCAAAACTTAAGTAACCATTACAAAGTTCCAGTTAATCAAATCAAACAAAACCTTCCTGAAAAAAACCTAAAACATTCTCTTTTGATGGGTGAAGCCTTAGAACTTGTTATTAATAAAGCTGTTGTTGCTAAATAAAATTTATCACCCCACCAAAAAATCACTCCACAACTTAAAAATGAAAAAGTTTAAAAGTTAAAAAAATATCGAAAGGATGAAAATATATGAAAACCAAAAACAAAAAATTAAAATCCGATCTTTCTATGGATGCATTTGAAGATATTTTTCAAGAAATTCCTGAACAAATTCCAGTTGTAGTTATCAGCGAAGTAATGCCTATTCCAAATGTTGATTTTCGTATTGAAGTATCAGACAATTCTTATTTAAAAGCTTTAAAAGAGTCAGAAACTAACGCAAATTCTTTTGTTATTCTTTTAACTCAAAAAGATTTATCACCCAACAAACCCAAACTAACTAACCTTCAACGTTACGGTGTATTGGCACAAATAATTACCAAAGTAAAAATCCCTCACGGCGATTTTAAAGTGAGATTTCGCATTTTACAAAGAGTAAAAATTGATAAATTTTTGCAAAAAGAACCTTTTTTAAAAGCCTCATATGAAAAAGTCAACACCATTTATGGAAACGTTGAAGAAGAAAAAGCCTTAATCAAGCTAGTTATAGAAAAAATTATGGACAAACCTTTTCAACTGCTTGTTCAAAACACCAATAATTTTTTAGATATCATCAAAACAGAACCAGAAACAGAAAATATCACTGATATCATTGTTTTTAATTTAAAAATCGATGATTTAGATAAATATAAATACCTTAAAGAAGCTCACCTTAATAAAAGAATTTTTTATATTCTTCAAGACATCCAAAGTTTACTTATAGGACTTGATTTAGAACAAAAAATCAATGAAAAAGTAAAACAAAGTATTGATGAAAACCAAAAAGAATTTTATTTAAGAGAAAAAATGAAAGTGATTCAACTAGAATTAGGGGAAAAAGCCAAAAAGGAAGAAGAAATTGCAGAATTGCGCAATAAAATCAAAAAAACTCCTTTACCTCCTGAAATCAAAAAAAAAGCTTTACAAGAATTATCACGTTACCAATCATCATCATCTTTAATGGCAGAATCTTTTGTAATTAAAAATTATCTTGATTTTTTACTGGAATTACCTTGGGGCAAAACCAGCCAAGATGAAAACGATTTAGTTGCCATTGAAAAAACCTTAAATAACCAACATTACGGACTTGAAAAAGTCAAAGAACGTATTTTAGAATATGCAGCAGTCAAAATAATGACTAAGAAAAACCCTCAAAATATTTTATGTCTTGTAGGTCCTCCAGGAGTGGGGAAAACCTCACTTGCTTCTTCTATTGCCAAAGCTTTAGGACGCCAATTTGTCAGACAATCCTTAGGCGGTTTAAAAGAAGAATCAGAAATTAGAGGCCACAGAAGAACTTATATTGGAGCTATGCCTGGACGCATTCTTGCAGGCATTAGAGACGTCAAAACAATTAATCCTGTCTTTTTATTAGACGAAATTGACAAACTAGTAGCCAATTATAACTTTGATCCTGCATCAGCTTTATTAGAAGTCCTTGACCCACAACAAAATATTAATTTTATGGATCATTTTTTATCCGAACCATTTGATTTATCCCAAGTATTATTTATCACCACTGCCAATTACCTTGACAATGTTCCCGAAGCTTTAAAAGACCGTATGGAAATTATCGAAGTAAGTTCTTACACTGAAAAAGATAAAATTAACATCGCTTCTAAATATCTTTTAAAAAAACAACTCAAAAATCACGGAATCACTGACACAAATTTAGTTATTGACAATGATACTATCCTTTATTTAATTAGACATTACACCAAAGAAGCAGGAGTAAGAGAGTTAGATAGAATCCTTGCAGAACTAGCTAGAAAAACAGTTAAAGAATGTTTAATTACCAAAAAAGAACAAGTAATTATTACTCCTCAAAACGTTACTAAATACTTAGGTAAAGAAAAATACCTACATCTTTTAGATGAACAAAAAGAAAAAATAGGCTCCACTAACGGACTTGCCTATACTTATTTTGGAGGCGATTTGCTTCCAGTAGAAGTTACTTATTACAAAGGTAAAGGACAATTAGTCCTTACAGGTAAATTAGGAGAAGTCCTTAAAGAAAGTGCTTATACTGCTTTAAGTTTCATCAAAGCTAACTGTCAAAATTTAGGAATTGATGCCAATATTTTTGCAGAAAACGATTTTCACATTCATCTTCCAGAAACAGCCATTCCTAAAGATGGTCCTTCAGCTGGAATTACTATTGCTACTTCCCTTTTCTCTGCAATTACGCAAAAATATGTTAAAAAAGGTTTGGGAATGACAGGAGAAATTACTTTACGAGGCAATATTTTAGCTATCGGAGGCTTAAAAGAAAAAGCTATTGCTGCTAATCGTAGCGGTCTTGACACTATTTTTATTCCTCAAGAAAATATCAAAGATATTGAAGATATTCCTGAAGAAGTAAGAACTAAATTAAATATTATTCCTGTATCAAACATTTCTGATGTTTTTTCGCAAGTATTTGTTTGATTAAGATATAAAAAACACCATCTTTAAGATGGTGTTTTTTGTTTTTATACATAATTAAAAAGTTTTCAAAACTTCAATTATTATTTAATATTTATTTTTTTCGATAAAAATTACAAAAGAATAAAGGGGCAAAAAATCATTTACAAAGAAAAATTTACTTTCCTCCAATATTTAAATCCCCTACATAAACGCTAGAACTACCAAATCCTGAAGTTTGAAATTCAAAATCATTAGCAATGGTGTCTACATTTTTAAGAATATCAAAAAAATTACCAGAAACAACAATCATTTTAACAGGAGTTGTAACTTTACCTTTTTCAATTCTAAAACCACTAGCTTGTAGGCTAAAATCTCCACTAACAGTTTTAATTCCTGCATGCATCCCTACTAAATCAGTAATATAAATACCATTTTGAATAGGTTCAATCATTTCTGAAAAACTTTTTTTGCCAGGCACCAAATAACAATTAATCATAGAAGTACTGCCATCAAAACCGTTTCCAGTTGGAGCTTGTTTAAAAATGCGAGCAGTTTTTAAGTTGTGGATAAATCCTTGAAAAACTCCTTTAGTAATAATGGGTTTGGTTTGGCAAGCTACTCCTTCATCATCAAATTTTTCTTTAAAATAAGCCCCATCGTTTAAAGGATCATCAATAATACTAACTTTTTCAGAAGCAATTAAACAATTAACTTTATCTTTTAATTTAGTTAAGTTGCGATAAGCACTTGTACCAGTAAAAATATCGCTGAAACTTTCCAAAAGGTCTGCAAACATTTCATTAGAAAAAACAACTGGATATTTTTGAGATACCAAAGATTTAGCTCCTAATTTTTTTTCGCCCATCTCAACAATTTCAGTACCTAATTTAACAGGATTGAAGGTTACAAAATCCTTAGCTAAAATACTTTTGCCATAACTTTCAATTTCGCCTTCTTTTTGAAAAACCGCAGAAGCATACAAATAAGCAAAGCTGTTTTGGTGCGATAAATTGAGCCCTTTGGAATTTAATAATGTTTTTTTATGACAAACTTCTTGGTAAATAATGCCATTAGTAGCTTGCAAATGGGAACTTTGCAACATTGTTTTTTCTAACTGCAACAACAAACTTTGTTTTTGTTCTAATGGAACTTGCCCAAAATCAAAGTTATTTTCCAATACTTCAGGATAACTGGAAGATCCTTCAAAAATAAGAGCAGGTTCTTTAGAAGTAATTGTTTGGCAATTTTCTTTGAGGGTTTCAAAAGCATTATCAAAAGCGCTGTCAGTTAATTGTTCTAAAGCAATAGAAGTTTTTTTATTGGCAAAAATACCTCTTATAACTGCAGAAGCAACATCGCTCCAAACACAAGCATCTATTTTGCCTTTATCCAAAGATAGTTTAAAAGTTTGACTTTCATGAATTGCAATTTCTAATGCTTCAAAACCTTGTTGCATTCCTTTTTCTAACCATTTTTGATAATTGTTAGGAGTGGGGTTTGTGTGAGTGGTTTGGCTTTGGAGTTTTGGGGTTTTTGTTACGTCGTTTATCATTTTTGATTTCCTCCTACAATCATTTCTTTTACTCTAATAGTGGGTTGTCCTACATCAACTGGTAGAGAACCAGAACAAGAACCACACATTCCTTGACCTAAAACTAAATCATTGGCAACACGGTCAATTTTAAATAAAATATCTGCTCCATGACCAATTAACATCGCTCCTTTAACATGGGTTGTTAATTTACCATTTTCGATTAAATAGCCTTCATTAACTACAAAATTAAATTCTCCAGTAGCAGGAACAACTGTTCCACCACCTAGACTTTTAGCATAAAGACCGTAAGGAGTATCTGCAATAATTTGTTCGGGCGTTTCTGTGCCTTTTTCGATGTAGGTGGAATTCATGCGCGAAGTAGGAGAGTATTTATAAGATTGTCTACGTGAAGAACCGGTAGATTGCATCTTCATTTTGCGTCCGTTTCTAAAATCAATTAAATAACCTTTAAGGATACCTTTTTCAATTAAAAGATTTTTTTGGGTGGGATTTCCCTCGTCATCAAAATTAAGACTGCCCCAAGACGCTTTAATAGTTCCATCATCATAAGCAGTTACAACTTCAGAAGCAACTTTTTGATTTAATTTATTACAAAAAGGAGAAAGGCCTTTAGCAACTGCAGTAGCTTCAAGGGGATGTCCGCAAGCCTCATGGAAAATAACGCCTCCAAAACCATGATTAATTACAACTGGCATAGTTTGAGGTTTTAAATATTTAGCATCTAATAAAGCAACTGCTTGTTTTGCTACTTGTTTGGCAATTGTTTCTAAATCAATTACATCCAAGAATTCCAATCCCATTGCGCGTCCAGGACCTTCAAAGGCTTCTTGCATTTCTTGTCCTCTTTGTGCAACTCCTACAAGCCCACATCTAATATAATTGCGTGTGTCATTTTGATAAACTCCTAAAGTATTAGCAATTAAAACATGTTGTTCTTTTTGGCTTAAAGAGGTGATGGATTGAATAATTTGAGGATCATAATTTTGAATAATAGCCGATAATTTAAGTAATTTTTGGGCTTTTTGTTCTTGAGTCATGCTGTTATAAGGTTTTTGGATAGTATTTTTTAGGGGTTTTTCGGTTTGCAAGGTAATAACTTTATTTGCTTTTCCTTGAAAAGATTTTTTTAATTTTAAAAGCAAGGATAAAACATTTTGATAATCAGTTTTATTGGTATATCCATAAACTTCATCAAAGCCTTTTAATAAGCGAATTCCTACTCCAAAAGTATTAGAAGTATCAGCAGAAACTACATCTTTGCCAATTACTTTAAGGGTATGAGAATAAGCATTTTCAAAAAATAATTCTGCAAAATCAGCTCCCTTATCTAAAGATAAATTTAGAATTTTTTGAATATCTTCTTTATTTAACATCAAATAATATTCTCCTTTATATTGTTTGTAAATCTCTTTTATTTTATCATTTTTTTAAGCTTTTTAATCATATTATATAAAAGTTTTCCAAATGAATTTATTATTGTTTTGTTAATTTGTTTGTTTTTATATGTTATAATAAAATACACAATTAAAGAGTAGCATATAAAAGCATAAAAACGTTGAAATAAGTATTTTTAATTCGTTTATTGCATTTCATCATCAAAATATTAACTTAAAAAACTTGATATAATATAAATATTTATTTTTAAAATCATTATAATATTATAAAAAGAAAAGAGGCAAGTAAATGTTTAGAATCAAATTTATTATTTTTAAACCAGAATTAGATAAACAAGGAAGAAAGCAAATAGATTTTTGGAAAACTCAAATTAGAAATATTTTTAATTTCCTTTTCTTTTTGGTAATTTTGTTATCTTCGGGGTTTATTTCATTTCATATAGATAGTATTTTAAAACAAAATACCACATTACACCCTTTAATGAAAAATTTTCTTATTATGGTGAAATTATTTTTTTGGATATGTGCACTTTTATCCCTTCCATTTGTTTTTTGCTCGTTTTTTTTGATGGGTGTAGATAGTATGAAAGGAAGAACATTTAGCCAATTCATTTTAAGTAAAATATATTCAAAACCACAAATTGCTCCTAATGGTAAAAATAATCAATCCAAAAATAATACAAATACCCCCAAAAAATAACAAAAATAAATATAAATGTCAACAATAAATAAAACAAAAACTCCTTATATCTTATATATTATAAGGAGTTTTTTCAATATTCTTTTATATCTTTGAAACAAATAATTATTTAGTAGCAAGAATAGCAAGAAAGGCTTTTTGAGGTAATTGCACTTTTCCTAATGTTTTCATTTTCTTTTTACCTTTTTTTTGTTTCTCTAATAATTTCTTTTTACGAGTAACATCGCCTCCATAAAGTTTAGCTGTTACATCTTTACGCATAGCTTTGATAGTTTGTCTGGCAATAATTTTTTTACCCAAAGCTGCTTGAATAGGAATTTCAAACATTTGTTTAGGAATAAACTCTTTTAAAGTCTCACAAATAGCCTTTCCTCTTTCATAGGCAAAATCATGATGAACAATTAAAGATAGAGCATCAACAATTTCTCCATTTAATAAAATATCCATTTTTTGTAATTTAGAAACACGATATTTATCTATTTCATAATCAAAAGAAGCATAGCCTTTGGTTAATGATTTTAACTTATCAAAATAACTATAAATAATTTCTGAAAAAGGCAGCAAATAATTAATCATTACTCTTTGGCTATCAATATATTCAATATTTTGAAGGGCTCCTCTTTTGTTTTGGGAAAGCTCCATTACTTTACCAATATAGATTTCAGGACACATAATAGTAGCTTTAATGAAGGGTTCTTCAATGTGGTCAATCATTTGAGTGGATGGAAGTTTGGAAGGATTATCAACTAAAAGTTTTTCTCCTTTGATAGAATAAACATGATAAATAACAGAAGGAGCAGTAGCAATTACTTCTACTCCAAATTCGCGACTAATTCTTTCTTGAATAATTTCCATATGCAAAAGTCCCAAAAACCCAGTTCTAAAACCAAGTCCCAAAGCATTAGAACTTTCAGGTTCAAAAATTAAGGAAGAATCGTTGAGTTTTAGTTTTTCCAAAGCTTCTTTAAGGATGTCATATTTATTGGTTTCGACAGGATAAAGTCCACAAAAAACTACTGAATTCATTTGTTTGTATCCCGGTAAAGGTAGCAAAGCTTGATTGGTTTGCGAAGTAATGGTGTCTCCAACTCTTACATGATTAATACTTTTAATAGCAGCAGTAAGATAACCTACATCACCTGGTGCCAAAAAATCTTTTACAATTTGTTTGGGATTATAAACTCCTACTTCAACTACTTCATAAACACTATTACTTGCCATAAAACGAATTTGATCGCCTTTTTTAACTGTGCCATTGACGATTCTAATGGAAGGCACAACTCCTTTATAAGAATCAAAATAAGAATCAAAAATTAAGGCTTGCAAGGGCTTTTGAATGTCTCCTTGAGGAGGTGATATTCTAGTTACTATTTGTTCCAAAATATCAATGACTCCAAGCCCTGTTTTTCCACTTGCAATTAAGGCTTGTTCAGGGTCAAGTCCCAAAGTTTCTTTAATTTCTTCTTTAACTTTAGGAACATCTGCGCTTGGCAAATCCACTTTATTCAAAACAGGAATAAGGGTTAAATTGTTATCAACAGCTAAATAAACGTTGGCAAGAGTTTGGGCTTGAATGCCTTGGGCAGCATCAATAATTAAAATAGCACCTTCGCAAGCTGCCAAAGAACGCGATACTTCATAACTAAAATCAACGTGTCCGGGTGTGTCAATCAAATGCATAATATAATTTTTGCCATCTTTGGACTTGTAGTTAATTTCTACAGCATTTAATTTAATAGTAATTCCGCGCTCGCGTTCTAAGTCCATGGAATCCAAAATTTGTTCTTTCATTATTCTTTTGTCAATTGTGCCTGTAAATTCTAAAATACGGTCGGCCAAAGTTGATTTACCGTGGTCAATGTGGGCGATAATGGAAAAATTACGTATGCGTTTTTGCCTTTCTTTTAATTGTTCTATGTTCATTTTTTGTTTATTTCCTTTATATTTTGGTTGGTTGGTTTTAGTTTGTTTTTGTGGGTTTTAATGTGGTTTGTGCTTGGTAGAATTAATTTTTATGATTTTTATTGGTTTTTAATTGTGAAATGATATTTTATAGTTATTATTTTTTTGGTTATTGGGTTTGGTAGTTTGTTAAGGTTGTTTTATTCTTTTTTAAGTTTTTTAAAATAACTATTATAAATCATTGTAAAGTTAAATTATTTAATATCTAATTCAAAAGTTATTATAACAAAAAAATAGTTTCTAGGTGCAAAATTAGTGTTTTTTTGTAATTTTAAAGTTATTAAAGTTATAAATTATGTTAAAATCCAATTAAATCACATTTTTATTTTGACAAAAAAATTATAAAATAAGAATAAATAAGTATTATAGCAAGCAAAATTATAATAAATAATTAGCAAAAAAGACCAACTTAAAGTCGATCTGAATTTGTTTTTAATTTGAAAATATGGCAAGTTTTAAATATTTTGAAAAGTATTGGAACTAACTAAATAATTTATTGTTCAGTTTCTTTGGAATTTTTTGAAGGTGAATTGGGGATGAATTTATCTATAAATTCTTCGGTAAGCATTAAGGCATTTTGAGGACTTATAGGTTTGTTAAGTGTAGGATGGTATTTTTTGTAAATGTTAGTCATTTTTGGGCTTCTCCAAAAAAAATAAATATTTTGGCTTTCATTTTTCATTTGTAAAATATCATCTAAAGTGTATTTGTTCCAATCACTAATATCAAACTTATCAAAAGGAGATTCAAAATAAATCCCTACTAAATCTAAAGGAGGAGTTTTGATTCCTGTCATAACACTATATAAAAAAGCGCCTGCAAGATCTTGTCCATTAAATGAAGGGAAACAAGCTACCCAACCATCATATTGAGGTTGTATTTTGTAGATAATTTTATGCATTAAAGTAGGTTTTAGATTTTCCATATAAACATGGGTTTCAGAATTTTTAAGTGTGCCATCTTGCATAAATTCACTATCAGGCACTATAAAATGATAATGTTTTTTGTCATTTACTGTTTGAATATAAAGAGGTAGTGTTTCTTTTTTTTGTTGTAATTCTTGTGTTTTTGGTTTTGTCAAATTGGGAGTTTTGACGAAATTTTGTTGATTGGGTTTTTGGGTTTGGTTATTAGTTAATTGTATTTTTTCTGATGATCTAAAGGTTGAATGTCTTTTTTGTAAACTTAATATTAATAACAATAATACTAATATTATTGATGAAATAACACATAAAAAAGACACTAATTTATATTTTTGATTAAATAATTTAATATTCAAAATATTTGTTTCCTTAATAAAAAATAAAATAATAGGGTTAAATGAATATTAAATAATTATTTTATTGTATTTTTTTTAACTGCTCAAGCTAAAGTTTTTTGAATGTTTCTGTAATTAAAAAGATTTAAGGAGGATATCTATATTTTTTTAATTTGGCAAGTTTGTTTTTTGCTACTGTTATCAAATCAAAAAAATTATTATAAAAATGAGCCATTAATTATGCTTTCTAAAGAAAAAAGAATTTTTACTAAACTTGTTATTTTAAAATTTTTTTAAAACGATCTAAAATTTGTGTTTTGTTTTTGCTGAGATGTTAATTATTTTATTGTTGTTGTTTTTATTTTTTTGGTATAGAATTATTGTAAATTTTTCATAATTATTTAAGGTATGCTATCAAATAAAATAAAAAAAGACCTTTCAATTAGAAAAGTCTTTAAAAAATTATTTATTATTTGGGTAGTTTTTTAATTCAATTAGGTAATAAGTTTTTTTATACATTTGTAATTGTTGATATATTTGATCTAATAATTTATTGTTGAATTTATGTTGTTTTTCATCGTTTAAATTGCAGAATTGTTTGGTAAGTTCTATTGCCTCGTCGATTATAATGGCATGAGAAATGTTTGTTTCTAACAATTCATAAGTAGCTAAGCGAATGATTGCTCTGTCTACTTTGTTAAGGCGATTTATTTTATAATCATATAAACTTTTTGTGATGATTTCATCAATAAATTTAAGATTGGTGATGATTTTTTGAAAAAAAGTAAAAATGGGATTGGGATTTGTTTGTGACAAAGTCAAATTATTTTGGTAAAAATCATATTGATATAATAATTTCATCACTTCAATTCGTAATAACCGTGATTCTTTTTTATTTTGAGGATGTTTCATGGTAAATTATTTTAATGTTTGAGTAAGGTTATTTTGTACTTTTTCCCAGTCTAAGACACTAAAAAAAGCTTCAATATAATCAACTCTACGATTTTGATAACTTAAATAATAAGCATGTTCCCAAACATCTAGACCCAAAAGAGGAGTTCCTTGGTTTAGAACTACATCTTGATTAGGAGTAAAAGTAATTGCAAGTTTTTGTTGTGGAGTTAATACAAGCCAAGCCCAACCGCTTCCAAAAATGGTTTTAGCAGCATTAGCAAATTTGTCTTTGAAAGAATCTATAGAACCAAATTCGCAGTCAATCATTTCTTTTAATAATCCTTGAGGAGTATTGCCATTATTTACTTTTAGAATGTTCCAAAAAAAAGAATGATTAAAATGTCCGCCACCATTATTTCTAACTGTTTGTCTAATATCTTGTGGTACTAACGATAAATCAGTTAGCATTTGTTCCAAAGATAAATTTAGTTGAGGGTGTTTTTTGAGAGCATCATTAAGGTTATTAATGTATGTTTGATGGTGTTTGAGATGATGTAATTGCATAGTTTGAGTATCAAAAAAAGGTTCTAAAGCATCATATTGATAAGGAAGAGAAAGTAGAGTAAAGTTCATTTGTTTGCTCCTTTAATGGTTAATGAAAAGATTTTTTGGGGGGTAGTGTTGTAATGAGGGGTTAATTGTGATAAAATGGAATAAAAAACACTGTTTGTAATTATAACAAACAATGTTTTATTGTGTTTTTGTCTTTTGTGTTTTTTTATCTAATTTATTTTGTCGCGCATTTGGTAGTTTGCAAATAGTTATTGAGATTTAACTTCTAAAGCCTTAAGTCCTGCTAAATTGAGTAATCCCCAAGGTTTGTTGAAATGGGGTTGGAAGAAAAAGTCAACAAAAGCAAGTTGTTCTACTGTCATTTGGTTTTGCATACAAACACTTAAAGTATTCATTTTTTCAGTTAAATCAACGCGAGAAACAATTTGTCCTCCCAAAATTTTACGAGTTTCTTTGTCAAAAACAAGCTTTAACATTACAGCATCATAATCAGGCATAAATTCAGGTCTATTAGCATCTTTGATTGTAACAGTACCATAGTTTTTACCTAAAGTTTTGGCTACATTTTCAGTAAGTCCTGTTGAAGAAATACTCAAATCAATAATTTTAATGCCACTTGTTCCTTGAGTTCCTAAATATTTTACGCAAGGTTTTTCAATGTTAAGTCCTACAAGTGTTCCCATTCTAATAGCATTAGTTGCTAAAGGCATGTATTTTACTTCTTGGGTAGGGTTGTAATAAACGTTAACACAATCGCCACAAGCATAAACATCAGGGTCTGAAGTTTGCATATATTCGTTAACAACTAAAGCACCATTAAAGGATGTTTCGAGATGATGAGCAAATAATTGAGTGTTGGGTTTAAAGCTGATACACATAATTACCATTTCGGTCTCAAAGGTGTTTTTATCAGTTTTTACATGAGTCACTAAGCCGTCCTTAGTTTCGAATCCTGCTATTTTTTGTCCTAATGCTAGTGTAACTCCGTGGTCAGTTAAGGTTTTTTGAGCTACATCTGTAAATTCTTTGTCTAAATATTTAGACATAATTCTATCTTCTGCGTCTACTAAAACTACTTCTTTTTTTTGTACCGCAAATGCTTCAGCTAACTCAATTCCGATATAGCCAGCGCCTACTATTGTGATTTTATTAACGTTTTTGCTGTAATTAATAATATCTTTGGCATGATCAAAGTTTTTAGACATTAAAACATTTTTGCAATCAATTCCTTTAATAGGAGGAATAACAGGCCAAGAACCAGTTGCAATTACTAATTTATCGTAGTTGTCTTTAAACTGTTTGCCAGTTTCTAAACTTTGAACTAAAACTTCTTTTTTGTCAAAATTTAGTTTTAATACTTCATGTTTAAGTTTGGTACAAACATCCATACTTACAAGTTCATCAGGATTTGAATAAAAAAGTCCTAGACTGTCTTTGATAACTCCTCCAACATACAAGGCAATTCCACAAGAAAGAAAAGAGATATTATCGTTTCTTTCATATACAACAACATCAGCTTGGGGATTGTTTTTTTTAATTGTTTTTACTGCAGCAGTTCCTGCATGAGTACAACCAACAACGATAACTTTCATATTTTTGTTATTAACTCCTTTGGATTTTTTCTTTGTTTTTTTTATTTAATTTTATTTTTGCTATACACTTTTAATTATACCTAAAAAACACTTGACAAAATAAATAAAATTGTAGGATAATCAAAAAAAATAAAACGAATTTGATTATGACGTGCTTTGTGGCAACTTTTTTACAATAACAAGGGCTAAGGCGTAATTATCGGTGTGAGTGATAGAAATTAAAATGGGGTTGAAAAAAGTGGTGCATGTGTTGTTTTTCACATAAGGAGCGCCTTTTTTGTCGTTAAGAATAGACCAGTTGCAATAGTTTTGGCAAGTAGGGTCGATTTTTTGGGGTGTTTGAAAAGCTTTAAAAAGAGCTTCTTTAGAAGCCCACCTTCCTGCTAAAAAGGTAAGTTGGCTTTGGGGATTTTGAATGATTTGATAAATTTGGTGTTCTTCTGAGGATAAAATCCTTGCTGCTAAAATGTCTTTGCCTATTTTTTTAATTTTTTTAATTTCAACTAAATCTATGCCGATATTTTCCATATTTATTTTTTTCCTTAGATGGTGCCAAAATTTGGGGAGTTTCAATTTCACAAGCTAGTTTTTTGATTTTTTGAAAATAATAATTTAGTCCTGATTTAGTGATTTGTTGCTTGTGTTTGTGGTAATATTTTTGAGTTAATTCTTGTAAACTTGCATCAGGGTTTTCTTTTCTTAATAACATAATTTGCAATAATTTATGTTCAAGGTTGGGAAGTTGTTTTTGGGATTTTTCATTTTTGGGATTTTTCATTTTTAAGTTCGTGTTTTTGGGTTTGAGATTTGGGGTTTGAAAGTGTTTTTCAATCAAATTAATTTGTTGTAATTGTAAATTGGCAGAAGTAAGAATTTTTTTTTCATTTGAAATTTCAAAATTAATAGAGGATTTAATAATGTGGTTTAAGTCTTTTTGAATTATTGTTTTTTCGTATTGAAAAACTATTTCCAAAGCGCCGATTAACCTTAAAAAATCAATAATCATTTGAGATTCTTTCAAATAAACTAAAAAACCTTTTTTGTGATTAATTTTTTTGGCGTTAAGGCTGAAATGAAGCATCAAAGTTTTAATTAATTCAATTTTGTGGCGGTCTTTGTGAAAAAATTCTAGATGATAATTAGTTTTTTTGGGGTCGTTTACAAAACCTATGCATAAAAAAATACCTCTTAAAAATGCTTTTTTGGCTTTTTGGCTTTTGAGCAAAGGTAAAAAATCGCTTGGAGTTTGAGTAAAAAAATGATGTTTTTCTAAAATTAAGGGAATGTCTTTTTCAATTCCTACATGAATGCTTTTTAAATGTGGTAAATTATATTCTTTGCTAGTCATCAAAAAAGAGTTGGTATTAGGATAAAAAGTTTTGATTAAAATAAGGAAACGCCTAGCAATTTTGATACTTTTGGTTTGGAACCACAATAAAGTTTTTTGGTGGTTTTTTTCTAATTCACAGCCAAAATGTAATAAAGCTGTCAATTCAAAAAAATTTTCTATGGGTAAGAATTTTTGACAAGCAATTTCTTCTTTAATTTTAATGTTAAAAGACATTGGCACCTTCTTGGATTTTTTTATTTGTTTTGGGGGTTTGGGGTTCAGTGAGGAGTTTTAGGCAAAATAACGGTGATTTTTTATAATTTAATTTGGCTATTTTCTATAATTTGTTGTAATTCTTTTTCTTCGATAATAGGAATTTGGAGTTTTTGGGCTTTGGTTAGTTTAGAACCAGCATTGATGCCAACTATTAAATAATTGTTTTGTAAAGATAAACTGTTAGTTATAATTGCTCCCATTTGTTCTAAGATTTGTTGGATTTGAAGACGGGAATATTTTTGGAGAGTTCCTGTTAAAACAATTTTTTTGTTGGTAAAAATAGTTTGGGTAGTTGGATTTTGGGGGTTAGTGCTTTGAAAAGAAACTCCTAGTGTTTTGAGTTTGGAAACCTCTTCTAAATTACAAGAATTGGAAAAGTATTGTTGGATGCTTTGGGCAATTTTGATTCCTATTTCTCTTATTTGAGTAATTAATTCTGGTGTGGCTTGTTGGAGGTTTTCGATAGTTTGAAAATGTTTTGCCAAAACTTGAGATACTTTTTTGCCAATATGTTTGATCCCCAAAGCAAATAAAACATCTTCAAATCCTTTTTGCTTGCTTGCTTCGATAGCATCCAAAATTTTAGTAATTTTTTTAGCGCCAAAGCCTGGCATTTCTTGCAAAATATGCTTGTGTTTTTTTAATAAATAAAGGTCAGAAGGTTTGGCAATTAGGTTTTTATCAAAAAAAGCAATGATGGTCTGTTCTCCTAAAACGTTGATATCCATAGCATTTTTGGATACAAAATGAATGAGTTTTTGGATTTTTTGCTCGCGACAATTTGGGTTGAGGCAAAAATAATCAACTTCACCTGGTTGTTTTTCTAAAATTGTTTGACAAGCAGGACATTTTTCAATCATTAAAGTGGGTTTTTGCAAATCAGTTCTTTTACTTTTGATAACTTCTAAAATTTCAGGAATAACCGAGCCTGCTTTATGAACTATGACATGGTCTTTTATTCTGATATCTTTTTTGCAAATGTAGTCATAATTATGTAAAACCACTTTTGAGACCAAACTTCCATCTACCATAACAGGCATAATTTTGCAAACTGGAGTTATAACACCAGTGCGTCCCACTTGAAAAATGATGTTTTGAACTATGCTTTGGCTTGTAATAGTTGCAAATTTGTAAGCAGTTGCCCATCTGGGAGCTTTGGCAGTGGCACCAATTAAAGAATGAAAGGCAAGCTCGTTAATTTTAATGACAATTCCATCAGTATCGTAGGTAAGTTGTTCCTTAATGGTTTTGTATTTTTCAATTACACTAAGCAAATTTTCAAAATTAGAGACGCAATAATAATGGGGATTTGTGGTAAATCCTAAAGCAGTTAAAAAAACCAAAGTCTCTTTTTGGGTAGGTTTAGTCAAATAAGGATCTGAAATGCCATAGACAAAAATAGACAAATTTCTTTGAGCCACAATTGCTGAATTAAGTTGTCTTAAAGTTCCTGAAGCAGCATTTCTGGGATTGGAAAAAAGGGGTTTGTTTTCTTGTTTTCTTTGGGCGTTGAGTTTTTCAAAAGCGGGATGGGATAAATAAATTTCTCCCCTAACTTCTAAATCGAGATCTTCTTTTAATCTTAAAGGAATGGTTTTAATGGTCTGGGCATTTTTGGTAATGTCTTCTCCCCAAATGCCGTTTCCTCTTGTTAAAGCTTGCACTAAAATGCCTTTTTGATATTTTAAACTTATCGCTACGCCGTCAATTTTTAATTCAGTTAACAAAGAAAAAGTAGGAATTTTTTTGACAATACGGTCATAAAAAGCTTTGATTTCTTCAAGATTAAAAACATTTCCCAAAGACATCATTGGAGTTTTGTGCTTAATGGTGCTAAATTTTTTTTCTACAAAACCACCAATTTTTAAAGTGGGGCTATAAGGAAGTTTGAACTGGGGATAGCGGGTTTCTAAATTGATTAGTTCTTTGAGTAAAGCATCGTATTGTTGGTCGCTTAGATCGGGATTGCTTAGATTATAGTATTGGTAATTGGCTTTGGTGAGTTGTTTTACCAAGGATTTAATTTTTTGTTTAATTAGATCAAAATTTTGCATTGCTTTGCACCTTTTTTATAAATAAAAATGTTTTTGGGTTTGAGAGTTTTTGATTTAGGATTTTTGAGTTTAGGTTTGATTTTTTTAGGTTTTGGTTTTGGGGTTTGTTTTTTTAAAATATTTTGTGTTGATGCTGTTTATTTTTCTTTTTTTGAAATTAAATTTATTTTCTGTTCCATTAATAAGGCGCAAAATATTAGAATAATGTTTAGCTATAATAATTAAGGTAGCAAAATTGATCGAAAAGTAAAATAATTCTGTTTTTGGAATCTGGTTTTTAATTGGTCCCAAAGTTCCAAAATTGCCACAATACAAATAATTTAGCCATAAAAAAACATTAACTAAAGTGCTTGCAATAATTGAAGCTAACGAAGCATAACCAAAAAGTCTTAAAAAAATAGCAAAAAAAATGATACCAGAAATACCAATCAAAGGATTAAAAGCAGTGATAATACCTACCGAAGTTGCAATTGCCTTCCCGCCTTTGAATTTATTGAATAAAGAAAACATGTGTCCTAAAATAGGAGATATTGCCAAAAGGGAGATTTTTATTGTGGGGTTTGGTTGTAAAAAAGTTTTTGTGGATGGTTCTGTTAGCCAAAATTTTGAGAAATGCAAACAAATTGTAAGTGGCACAAATCCTTTGCAAAAATCTAACAAAAATACTAATATTCCCCATTTTTTCCCTAAAACTCTCAAAGCATTAGTTGCTCCAATATTTCCAGAACCTGTGTTGCGTAAATCTTTTTGTTGCACCAATTTGCCAATAACTAAGCCTGTAGGAATTGACCCCAAAATATAAAAAAACAAGAATAAGAATAAAAACGATAAGTTTTCCATTTTGCACCTTCATTTCATTTATTGTTTCAAAACTTTATCATTTATTTAATGAATTGTTAAGTTGTGATTATTGTTGTAATTATTAGTTGTGTTTGTTGTTAATTTAGTTTTTTTGTTTCATAAAAAATTTAATAATTATGCGTTTATAAAATAAATAATTTACTATATAATTTTACCACAAACCTTACTTTTCTTTTAATATAATGAGGTTTTTGATTGTCAAAATTAAATAAAATTGTCAGATAAACAAAAACCCCCCCAAACTGCATAAACAGTTTTAGACTAAAATTATTCATTCTTTACTTGGGGCAAATTATTGGAGCGTTTCAGTTAAGTTGGTCTTAAATGTTATATTAAAATATTAAGTTGTCTAAATAAATGAAAAAGTTAGTATTTTAATAATAAAAAATGTTATAATATATTTGATAATTTGGATAAATTGGATTAGAGGAGTTTTTTGAAAACAAAAAACAAAATAAGAAACACAAATGCAAACTTTGAAAAAATAATTTTTTGCTGTTTAAATTGTTGTCTTTCCAAAATTACAAATACTAACTTAAAAAATTTTAAAACGATGCAATATTAAAATTATTTTAACTAAATATAATAATCAAATTGAAATTAACAAAATCTTAGGAGCTTTTTATGGATTTTTTAAAAATTAAAAGTGTGCGCCAATTTTGCGCCAATCATGAAATACCAAATGATATTTTAGAAGCAATTTTGGCTACAGTTTTCCAAGCGCCCTCTGCTTTTAATTTGCAACCATGGCGTTTTTTTGTTTTTAAAGGCGAAAAGAGCAAACAAAAAATAGCTCCTTTTTTATATGGCAACAAAACTCAATTAGAAACTTGTTCTACTATGATTTTGTTGTGTTGCGATGCTCAAAAAAGTGTCTTAGCTGAAAAAATTTATCAACAAGAAGTTTTACAAAAAAAAATATCTGATGCAACCAAATTACAAGTAATTACAAAAATTGATGATTATTACAAACAAATTTCCCAAGTAAAACTGCAAAATGAGTTATTTTTAGAAGGCGGCATCGGAGCGTTGCAATTGATGTTAGCTGCTAAAAAATATGATTATGATGTTTGCCCTATGGGAGGATTTAACGCAAAAAAAATCAATGAAGGATTAAATATTGATGTTCGATATTTGCCTGTATTATTAGTTGCTATTGGGAAATCAAAAGAAAAACCCAAAAATAAAGCTTTTCGAATGGATTGCAAAGATTTTACTTTTTGGATGTAGTTGAAGTTGTAAAAAATAACTGCGTTCAAATAATAAAAAAATAAAATATTTCCAAAAATAACATTATGACTGACTTAAAAAGTTGGTCTTTTTTATTAAAAAGGCATTTTTTTAATCAATAATTTAATCGTTAATTTCCATGACTTGAGGCAATTTTGCTAAATTAACTTGTTTATATAAAACAGATAAACATTGCAATTCTTTTTGCTGTGATAACAAAGTATTTTGAACAACTTTATTAAGATAAAAAACAGCATGAGCCAAAGCATTTTTAATATTTCTTTCATATTTCAAATAAAAACCCAAAAAAAGACTAGCAAATAAATCTCCTGTACCTGCAATATCAATGTTTTTTTCTTTGTTGTGAGCCTGCACCAAATATTTTTTTGTAGCATTTGATGCAAACACTTGAAAATATTTTTCATCTTGAAAATTAATACCTGTAATAATTACAATTTTAACTCCTAAATTATGGAAATGCTTTGCTACTTTAATAGCATCCGAGACATTATTTATTTTAATACCAGACAAAAATTCAGCTTCAAATTGATTAGGAGTAATAATATCTGCTTGCAAATTATTTTTAAAAAAAGAAGTTATTTCAGGCTTAACAAAACATCTGTTATTGCCCATTACAGGGTCACATAAATATAAAATATCAGGGTTCGTTCGTTTAAATCTTGCAACAATTTCCAAAACAGCTTCGCAAATATCTAAAGATCCCATATATCCTGTTAAAATAGCTTGACACTGTTTTTCTACTCCAAGAGCAAAAAGACCTTCTACCAAATCAACTATATTTTGTTTGTTAAAAATTTGTCCTTGCCACTTTTGATAACCTGTATGATTGGAAAATTGAACTGTATTGATAGGCCAAACATCGAAATTCATATTTTGCAAAGGATAAACTGCTTCTTTATTTCCAACATAGCCATATACTACATGAGATTGGATAGAAAGAATACTTTTGGGTTTGGTGGGTATATTCATTTTGGAACTCTCCTTTATTTGGTTGGTATTTGGTTGTTTTTAAAGTCTTTTAGTTTTGATTTTTTCATTTTACTATTTTATAATCTAAAACTATACTTCTATTCTAAATCAAAAATAAACTTATTTTGCAATTTATTTATGAATTATTATTTTAGTTTGGAAAAAATCAGTTTATTATCAAAAATAATTCAATTTTTTTTAATCATTTCAAAAAAAGAATGGTAATTTTGATATAATAAAGTTAATGAAAACAAACGAAAAATAAATAAAAAAAGAAGCAAAATAAAAATAAGCAAAATAAAAATAAGCAAAATAAAAAAAACGCCAAAACCAAACCAGAAAATAAAACAACCCTTAAATTGGGTAAAAAATCAAAAAAACAATTCAATAAACGGAAGTAATTTAAAATGTCAATTCTTTTAGAAAAAATAAAAACTTTACCGCCCAATCCTGGTTGTTATCTTTTCCAAAACAAAAATGATACCATCATTTATGTTGGCAAAGCCAAAAATTTAAAAAAACGCGTCCAAAGTTATTTTACCAAAAGCAACAACTTAAAAACAACGATGCTAATTGAAGAAACCCAAGATTTTTTCTACATTATTACTAACAACGAACAAGAAGCCTTAATTTTGGAAGCTAACTTAATCAAAAAACACACTCCTAAATATAATTTCAAACTTTTGGATGACAAAACTTACCCTTATATTGAAATTACTAAAGAAAAGCACCCACAATTAAAAATTTCGCGATTCAAACAAATTCCTCCAGGAAAAATAATTTTTGGTCCTTATCCCAATCTTAAAAACACCAAAGAAACCTTAAAATTGTTGCATCTTTTGTATCCTTTAAGAAGATGTCCGTTAGCATCAAAAAAACCGTGTCTTCATTTTCACATCAATCAATGCCTCGGTGCTTGCGCAGGAAAAACAATTAATTATAAACCCAACATTGAGGCAATTACTAAATTTTTAAAAGGAAATATCAAAGATATTTTAAAAAAATTACACCATTTAATGCAAACAGATAGCGAAAAAATGTTTTATGAAAAAGCCCAAGAATACCGAGATATTATCTATGCAATCAAACAGACTACCAAAAAACAACTTATCAGCAATCAAAAACTCAAAAATTGCGATATTTTTGCCTATGCATTTAATCAAGACCAAATATCAATTCAAATTTTAAAAATGCGCCAAGGAAATATCGTTGATTCTTATCATAGCGTTTTTTCATATGTGGGCTTTGTGTGGGAAAACATTTTAACTTATCTTAATTGTTATTATCAAAAAAACCTTAAACCAGACATAATTATTACAGGCAAAAGCCAAGATGAAACTATTTTGCAACAAATGATAACTAACCAAACTTTATTGGAACAAATCTTGCAAACCAAAGTAAATATTGCTCATAAAGGAGACAAAAAGAAACTTTATTTGCTAGCCTTAAAAAACACCCAAAATGATTTAGCTAACAATAATTTAATCTATCAATCCAAAGACCAAAAAATCCAAGAATCCTTAGACAAATTGGCAATTATTTTTAATAAAGATATTAAAAGAATTGATGTTTTTGATAATTCTCAACTATTTGGACAAGCCTTTGTGGCAGCAAGAATTGTATTTAATCATTTTGAATTTGACAAAAAACTTTATCGAACTTTTCACATTAAAGGCAAATTTCCTAACGAATATCAAGCTTTTGAAGAAACACTTACACGTTGTTATAACAAAGACAAGGAAGTTAAAAATGATTCACCAGATTTAATTTTGGTTGATGGCAGTTTAGGACAGTTAAGACAAAGCCAAAAAACTTTAAAGAAACTAGGCTATGAAATTCCTTTAGGAGCATTGCAAAAAAATAACAAACATCAATTAACTCATCTTGTAACTTTGCAAGAAAAATTAATGTTGGAACAAAGCCCTAATTTATTTTATTTTTTAAAAAGTTTAAGCGAAGAAGTCCATCGTTTCACTGTTGCTTTTCACCGCAAAACCAAAAAAAAACTAGATTATAAAACTACTTTATCAAATATAAAAGGAGTTGGCGCTGTTAGAAAAAAAGCCATCTTAAATCATTTTGAAAGTTTAGAAGCCATCAAAAAAGCCACTTTGCAAGATTTTCAAAAAATAGGAATTAATCAAAAGTTGTTTTTGTTAATTAAAAAGAGTTTATAAAAGTGGGCAAATAGACATTTATTAAAAATATTGATAAAAACATGGACAAAAATTTTGGAACACAGAAAAACAACCATCTAAATATTTTGAAATTAAAAACCAAAAAATCACCAAAATAAAAAAACAAACGCAAGGAGCAACAAATGAGTTTAACAAATTTATTTAAATTGCAAAGTTCTTTAAAACCAAGTGGCGACCAACCCCAAGCAATTCAAAAATTGGTTAATAATTTTAAACAAGGTTTACAAGAACAAATTCTTTTGGGAGCTACTGGCACTGGAAAAACTTTTACCATTGCAAATATTATTCAACATTTACAACAAAAAACTTTGGTTATTGCTCACAACAAAACATTAGCAGGACAACTCTACAACGAATTAAAAGCCATGTTTCCCAACAATCGCGTAGAATATTTTATTTCTTATTATGATTACTACCAACCAGAAGCATATGTAGCATCAAGCGACACTTACATTGAAAAAGACTCCAAAATCAACGATGAAATTGATCAGTTGCGTCATAGTGCCGCAGGTTCATTACTTAACCGCGATGATGTAATTGTAGTTGCTTCGGTTTCGTGCATTTATGGAGTAGGCGACCTTAAAGATTATCAAAAATCAACACTACATTTACAAATTGGAGATAAGTACGAAAGGCAAGCATTAATTAACAAGTTAATAGAATTAAAATATCAAAGAAATGAAATTAATTTTCAAAGAGGAACTTTTCGAGTAAGAGGTGACATTATAGAAATTATTGCCTCATCTAGCAAAGAAATTGGTATCCGCATTATTTTTTTTGGCAATGAAATTGAAAATATTCAAAATTTTGATGTTTTAAATGGCAAAGCAATTACGAATCTTAAATTAATTACTCTTTTTCCTGCTAGTCTATATGCTACAAATACCCAAAAATTACAAGAAGGTATCAAAAGAATTCGCCAAGAATTAAAGGAACAAATTAATCATTTTGAAAAAACTAACCAACTTTTAGCAGCCCAAAAAATTAAAATGCGCACTTTACATGATTTAGAAATGTTAGAACAAATAGGCAATTGCAATGGTGTTGAAAATTATTCAAGACATTTAGCACTCAAAGAAAAAGGCGAGGCACCATCAACTTTAATTGATTTTTTTGGAAATGAATTTTTAACCATTATTGACGAATCTCATGTAACTATTCCCCAAATTAAAGGAATGTATTTTGGTGATTTTTCTCGTAAAACCAACTTAGTAAATTTCGGTTTCAGACTACCAAGTGCCCTTGATAACAGACCTTTAAAATTCCATGAATTCCAAGCCAAAATGAATAAAGTTATCTATCTTTCAGCTACTCCTGGCAACTATGAATTAACTAAAAAAATCCCCATTGTAGAACAAATTATAAGACCTACTTTTGTCCTTGATCCAGAAATTGAAATAAGACCAACCCACAACCAAATGGATGACCTTTACTTTGAAATTAAACACCAAACTAAAAATAATCAAAGAATTTTGATAACTACTTTAACTATTAATATGAGCGAGGACCTAACTGCTTATTTAAAAAATTTATGCATCAAAGTAGCTTATTTACACAGTGAAATTAAATCTTTACAAAGACTTGAAATTTTAAAAGATCTAAGGTTGGGAAAATACGATTGTTTGGTGGGAGTTAATCTTTTGAGGGAAGGACTTGACTTACCTGAAGTAGCTTTAGTAGCTATTTTGGATGCCGACAAACAAGGTTTTTTAAGAAACGAAAGAAGCCTTATCCAAACTATTGGAAGAGCAGCTAGAAACATTACAGGCAAAGCTATTATGTATGCTGATTGTATTTCTCCTGCTATGCAAATTGCTATTGAAGAAACTTATCGTAGAAGAAAAATCCAACAACAATACAACGAAACAATGAAAGTAACACCAACTGCTCTTAACAAAACTATTTTAGAAACAATTTCAATCAAACAAAAAGAAAGTGCGCAAAATGAAAATGAAAATGGTAAAGTTAAGGGACAAAAAAAGTTGCAAACACATACAAATATTACAGCTAAAAATAAAGAAATTAAACGTTTACAAAAAATGATGAAAGAAGCTGCCAAAACCCTTGATTTTGAAAAAGCAGCTACATTAAGAGATTTGATTTTGGAGTTAGAGAAAAAAGGCAAAAAAGATAACAATTAAAATAAAAAAAAGAGCTCCCAAAAGAGCTCTTTATCTTTTTACTTTTTATTTAGTTGATTTAGTGGTTTGTTCTTTTGTATTTTGATCTTTTTCATTTTGTTCTTTTTCATTTTCAACAGCTTGTTTTTCTTTTTCTGGCTTACCTTTTCCTTTTGTTTCTGTTTGAGCTTCTTCATCTAAAGCATAAACTTCACTTTGGTTTAGGGTATTTTTTTACATTAAAGCTTTAGTTAGTTTTTCTACTAAAACTTTATTAGTTGTTAAAAGTTCCTTAGCTGTTTTATAACATTAATCAACTATTTTTTTAACTTCTTGGTCTACTTGATAACGAGTTTGTCCAGAACTTTTTTCAAAATTAATATATCCTAAAGGACTCATCCCCGAATAAGCAACCATGCCAAAAGCAACTCCTGTAACTTTTTTTAAATCGCTGTAAACGCCATTAGTTCTAGTTTTGCAAAAAAGCTCTTAGGCATCTGCTGCTCCCAAAGAAACAACTATTTCATATTTGAGTTGATCTTCGGTATGACAAAAAAATTCTTTATCAGAAGTAGGCCACATATAACCTAGAGCCCCTCCTCTTGGAGTAATTGTAAGAGTTCTTACTTTAGCATCTGAATGAGGGTGTTTCATTACAATTACAGCATGCCCTGCTTCGTGATAAGCTGTCATTTTTCTTTCTTTATCATCGATTTTGAGAGATTTTTTGGCAGGACCCATATAAACTTTGTCAATTGATTCTTCTAAATCTTGCATCTGAGGTGTTCCAAAAGTTTAGACACTTTTTACTTTTTAAAAATTCTTTAAGGCTAACTATTAAGTTAGTCTTTTTTTGTTTCAAGACTAAAAAATAATTTCATATCTTTTCTAAAAAAAATGTTTTTAGAAAGGAATTAAATGTTAAGACAAAAATTATTTAAAGATTTTTTAAAAAATAAAAAGAATTTAGAAATTCGTAATCAATTAATCGAACTTCATTTACCTTTAGTAAAAAAACTAGCTTATCAATTTAAATATTATCCTCGAGTTTTAACTAAAGAAGATTTATATCAAGAAGGAATTTTAGGATTAATCAAAGCTCTAAATAATTACCAAGATTTAGGTTATGACTTTATCGCCTATGCAACACCAACAATAAAATCAGCAATCAATGAACTAATAAGAAAAAGCCATTCACCTTCAATTCCCCAAAAAACAACCAAACCAAACAATATCAGTTTTAAAGAAGAACAATACAAACAACCTAATTGGGATAAAATCCTTAATCCACATCAATTATGGCTAAAACAAGTAAAACATGAATTATTAATAAAAAAACTAAAAACTAAACTAAGTAAAAATGAATTCAATGTTATTTGTTTAAATTTTGGCATCTCATTAGAAAACAACATTAAACCTAATCAACAACCCCTATCCAATCATGCAATCGCCCAAAAACTAAATTTAACTTTAAAACAAATAGAAAACTTAAAAAAAGACGCCATCAAAAAACTAAACCCAAATTATAAAAATAAGGAGAAATAAAATGTTAAATAAAGTCCAATTAATCGGTAATATCGCTCATAACCTAGAAAAACAATATATCAATAGCAACAACGAACAAATCCCTAAAATAGATTTCAATTTAGCAATTAACAATAAAGATAAAGTGCAATACATCCCTTGTGTCGTTTTTAGAAATCAAGCTGAAAACATGATTACATATTTAAATAAAGGTTCAAAAATATATGCAGAAGGCGCATTATCCATCCAAAAATATACCACCAACGAAGGTAAAACGCGAACCACCACCAAAGTAATTATCCAAAACGTCATCTTTTTAGACAACAAAACTAAATAATATTTAAAAAATTAAGTCCCCAAAAGGGACTTTTTTTATAAACCAAAAGGAGAAAAAAATATGAATAAAAAAGAATTAATTAAATCAATAGCTGAGGTAAATAAAACCTCAATAACCCAAACCGAAGAGTTTTACAACTCATTTGAGAATGCTCTAATTAAAGCAATCACATCAAATGAAGAAGTGGTTTTATCCTCTAAAATTGGTAAATTCATCTTAAAAACTAGAAAAACCCACACAACCCCCGAAACTAAATTCATCATCAATAAACAAACAGGCAAAAAAACAGGAAAAAGAACTGGTAAAAACTTAAAAATACCCGCAAAAACGGTTGTTAGTTTTAAAATGTCAAAACCAATTAAAGATGAAGTCAAAAAACTTCAATTAAAATAAAAGGAGAAACAATATGAGCGATGCAATGACCGAAACATACCAAGGAACTTACTTTAAAGACCGTTCAACCACCAAAACCCCCAAAGATAAAAGGATAAATTTACATCATTCCAACAAAACCTTTAAAAATAAAAAGAAATTACCTAAAACCAAATGAATAAATTTTATAAAAATTATTAAGAAAGTAGGAAATAATGTGGATTTTTTCAATATTTACAATAATTAGCAATTTTATATTAAATTACACTAAAGGATTTACTGCTGCTGAAATCATGGAAAGAAGATTGGATGGAATCCAAACAACTCTATTTACAATATTAATAGTTACTGGTTTTAAACCTATTTTTAAATTAATTAAAAAACCAATTGTTTTTATTAAACAAACTATTCTAAACCTATTTTTTCCTAATAAAAAACTTCAAACTTTAGAAATAAAAAATGCTAAACAAGAACAACAAGAACAATTATTACTTCAAAAACTAGAACAAATAAAGACTTCGCAAGAAGAAATATTATCCCAAATAGAACAACAAAAACATAAAGTAGCTATTTGGCAATCTAAAAAAGAAAGAAAAAGATTGTTAAAATCTCAAAAAACACATACACCAATCGGAAAGGAAAATCAAAATAACTGATTCAAATTTTACTATTGGTTTTGTATCGGGGGCATTATTTGTTACTGGTTTATGTTTTGTATTTAAATATCTCTTTTTCAGTTTTCTTCAACTATTCAATCCCAACGATACTTACCCAATTAAAAGAAAAACAAAAGAAAATGAAACCTCAAAACCAATTAATCAAAAAAATATAAAAGATTTAAAAAAGGATATCGATGAAAAATTTTCAAACCAACAAGAATATAAGGAAAATACCCCATTAGAAACCTTAATAAATCAAGAAAATAATTAAAAAAGAAAGGAAAATTAATTCAAATGAAAATTCAAAAAAACCCAAAAAATATTATTAATAAAAAAAATATCCTAACTAAAAGATATTTTTTCAATCTCTTTTTACTTTTAACAATGATAATTGCAACTACAGGAGGAATTGGTTATTATTTTTTTAAAAATCTAAAAAAACCTGTTTATGAAATTATTGTCAACAAAAACACTATATTTCAAACCAATAATAATGATTGTTTTGATGATTATAACGACAAAATTAAACAATTAAATGAAGAAATAACTATTAAAAATGAAGAATTAAAAGAGCCTAGTTTGTCTCCTCAAGAAAAACAAGTAATAGAACAAATCGTCAAATTAAAAACCCAACAAAAAAAAGAATTACAAATTGATTTATTCTTAAAAAAATTATTAAAAAAATCTGAAGAAGAAATTTTAGAAATTGATAATAAAATCAAAACAACAAATCAATTAGAGGAAAAACATTCGCTTACAGAAACAAAATTACTTAAAGAAAAAGAAATTATTAAATATCAAAAATTATTAAAAGATAAAGAATTAAATATTGTTAATATTACACAATTAGACCAAAAATTAGTGCAACCTGATTTAAATAGTGCAACTAAAACTGCTTTAGAAAACCAAAAAACACAAAATCAAAACAATATAAAAAACATTAATGAACAAATAACTAAAAAAGTTAATCTCATTAATTTAAAAACAAAAAAGAATGTCATCGAACAAGAATTGCAAGACCCTCAAATTTCTTCTGAATTAAAACAATATTTAATTAAATATAAAGAAAATACCGAAAAACAAATAACTAATTTAGAAAACCAATAAAACAATGATTACATTAACACTTATTGAAAAAATCTTTATTTGTTTTCTTTGTGTTTTTATCTGATTTGGATTTGCAAATATTATTTATCAACCTCCAAAAAATGACTTTATCCAACCTGTTAATTCAACAGACAAAAACAATGTTTTTTTGTCTGTTGAACAATCATCAAATAAAAATACGGAATTAAAAAAATTTAATTCTGCTTTTAAACTCTCATCTAAAGAAATAGATAATTATTTTTATGATAAAATCATCCCCATAAAAGAAAAAGAAATAGATAATATGAAATGTTATAATGTTCATTTAGGCGAAAACAGCAATATCAAAGACGCCTTAGGATGGCTTCATTATCATTTTCCTAATAAAAATTTTAAAAGTAATTTTAGTTATGCTCTTTACAATAATAATTCTTTAAATAATGAAATTGATTTTCAATACCGCATTAAAGAACCCCCTCCTAAAGATTTTTTATTAGCTTATTTTGATGGAGGAACCAGAGATGGAAAAAATAATCTTTATAATTTAGATACTTTAACTCAAATGGGTAACGGCGCTTCTGATTTGTATTTTTTTTGGAGTAATAACAGACCTTATATACCAGAATCAACTTCTTTTACTCCCGAAAATTATCATTTAGAAATAATATATGATAAAGGAACTAATTATGGTGGTCCTAGTTATTTAGCAATAGATAAAATCATTATTAAAGATATTCAAAAAGATAAAATTGTAGCTGTTTACCCAATTAATCAAAAAATTGAAGAACCTTTTTACATTCATAATTATGATTTTGTTTTAAAATTTCCTTTTTATAATTATATTCAAGAAGGAATGTTGTGGTCGAATAGTCATATTAAATCTTTAAAAAAAATTGATTTATATGAAAAACGCTCTGGACAAAATCGCACTTTATATTATGATGTTGAATAAAAAAAATACAAGAAAGGAACTAATATGAAATCAAAACAAATTTATTTAAATTTGTTAGTTTTATTTGGTTTTGCCATTTTAGGTTTATGGATTTATGGATTTTTTCTAAAAAAATATAACAATAATAATTTATTTCAAAATAACCATCCACCAACCGAACAAAACCAATCTTTTGAAGAAATATCAAAATATCTCGAAGAATTAAAAAAAACTAACGAAGCTCAAATTAACGAAAATAACCAAAGAAATCAACAAATAGAACAATTAACTCAACAAATTAAATTAAATTTAGAGTTAATAAGTAATTTCAATATTGAACTTAAAAAATTAACAACCACTAAAGAAGATAAAGAAAACAACCTCCAAAATAAAGACTTAAAAGAAGAAGAAAAGCCCCAATTACAACAAGAATTAGTAACTTTAAACGAAAAAATACAAGAAATTAACGACAAAAAAGAACCAATTCATAAACAAACTTTGGAATTAATAGAACAAAAAAAACAATTATTAACTACAAAATCAAAATCTCAAGAACAAATTAAAACAACCACTTCTCAAATTATCAAAACTAGCAATAATTTATTTATTTCCCAAAAAATTCAAACTTTACAAGAAGCGATGGCTTTGAATTACGCTAATAAGAATATAATTAAAGACTTAATGATTCAAAACAAAGATAATGCTGAAGAATTCCAAAAATTAAAAACTTATGATTTGTTCTTAGATGGTCAATTAATACATTTTGATAAACAAATTAAACAATTACAAGAAGAAATCAAATCTTTACAAAACAATAATTCTTATCAACCTAAAAACCAAAAAATTATGTTTTCTGATATATACGGCATGAAACAAGAAAAAGAAGAATTAGAAGATTTGATTGAATATTTTCAAGATGATAATTTTGATATGGTTAATTTTGATAAATTAATCCCTAGAGGTTATTTACTGTACGGACCCCCAGGAACAGGAAAAAGTTTTTTAATTAAAGCTTTATGTAATGAATTAGGTATACACTATATTGAATTAGAGCCATCAAGATTTGATAAGACTTATGTTGGTGAAGGAAATGAAGAATTGGAAAAAATATGGAAAGAAGCAGAATCACACGAAAAAACCATTATCTTTATTGATGAAATTAGCGGACTAGCTAATCGTGAAGATAATCAATCTAACAAAACAAACATCAACATTGTTAATAATTTATTAACTAAATTAGATGGATTTAAAAGAAGTGATAAAAAAATTGTCTTAATGGGAGCTACCAATCATTTAGATAAAATTGATACCGCTTTAAGAAGTAGATTTAGCAAAGAAATTAAAATTGATTTATTAAAAGATGATGAAATTGAAGGATTTTTACAATTTTTGGTATCTGATTATCAAATTAGTTATCACACTTATCTTTATTTAAAAGAAATCTCTAACAAATGTAAAGGCAAAAATTATTCTACTAGAAATTTAAAAGAAAAAATAATTGATAGCGCTTATATTAAAGCCAAAAAACACAAACGTAAAAACCCCAACCACGAAGTCATGTTGCCTTCAGACCTAGATGAAGCTATTAATACTTTCCAAAACGTTAAAATTTCTGACACTGAAAAAAAAGCTAGAAGAAAAGAATGCGAAGACCAATATGTAGAATGGAAGCAAGGATTATTAAAATACTTAAATCCACCTAAAGATAATACTCAAGTAAACAAAAAATACACCTTCTACGGACTCGCTGGCCTAGGACGCGGACAACACCAAGAATACGAACCAACCGACCTCCCCCCATACGCCAAAAACCCATTCAATAAATGGCACATCTTAAGTTTATCTTTTGACCCAGGAGAAGATTTCAATTATTTCCACACAAAACACAAACACAAAGACTCACAATTTAATGACCAAATGATAGTAGATCCATCAAATCACTACATAGAACTCAACTACAAAGGCCCCAAATACCTTCTAGAAGAAGATAAAGACTTTTTCATGGATGAAGTTCAATATCCCACTAACAAAGAAGATCAAGATGGACATACAATCTTAAATATTAGCTACCTCCACTTCAATCCAGTCAAACAATACCTCACCCTTTATACTAAGAAATTTAATACTCAAGAAAATATAAATAAATAAAATAAGGAGAACTTGAAAAATGAAACAACAAACCAAACAAAAAGCAATTTTTCCATTTATTCTGATGTTATTTTCTATCATTATAATATTAGGTTCATTCTATTTTATTATGAATAATATAAATAAAATAGAATATAGTTTAGTTGATTTTCAAAAAGAAACGAAACAATATTTTAAAGATATAAATAATAATTTAGAAAAACATATTAACCTTCAAAACAATCATTTAAAAGAAAAAATTAACCTTATTGAAAAGGAAATGGACGAATTCCAACAAGAAACCCAAAGTAATTTTAAAAAAATTAATGAAAAAATAGATAAATTAGAAGAAATGATAATAAATCAAAATAAATCCAATCAAGAAAGCGAGTAAAATCATATGGCTAAAAAAATAATTATCACCAAAAAAACCCAACCAAAACCACCAAATAAACCCAATGTAAAAAAAACCAAAACAAAATCCCTTATTAAACAACCAACAACTCAAAAACCAACCAAAATACCTATAAAAAAATTAAAAATAAATCAACCTCAAATAAAAACAATTACAAAATCACCTATAATCAAAAAACCTTCAAAACAAATTACCAAAAACAATCCAAAACTCCCAAAAATAATTGTTGAAACCCAACAAAAGCAAGATAATTGGTTTGTAAAAATAATCAAAAAAATAACAAAACCAATCCTTACTTTATTACTAATCACAATAATTGGAGGGGCAATATGGTTAATAATTTCTAAATTCTTCCCTGAATCAGCAGCCAAAATTGGACCAGTGGCTAAAGTTATTTGGGAAAAAACCAAAGATTTGGCTTATTATATAAATGAACGCGGTAAGAATTTTTTAGAATGGCTAGGATTCCCTTTAAAACTAATTCCTTACATATTTAATAGTATTATTATTGCAATTGGCTTTATTTTTGGCTTATCTTGTCTTGGAATTCCAGTTATAGGACCTTTTTTAGGCGGAACAATATTAATTACAACAGCTATTTATGCAGGAATAGTTTTTTATTTTAACGAACCAACCCCCAAAGGTGAAACACCACCCCCAAATTTAGTAGAAGTTTATGATTTAGATGCTATCAAAGCAGCAGAAGAGACAAAACTAAAAAAAGAGTTAACAGAATACGCAACAAAACTTTCTCAAGAAGGAAAAACCCCAAAAGAAATTGAACAAAAAATTAACGAAAGAATAGAAAAAACCAAAGAATTAAAAAAAAAACAACTGAATTAAGGGATTCTAAACAAACCCCTCAACAACCAATCCATAAACAAAAAGAAAAAACTACAAAAAGTTTATTGAATCCTGAACTTCAAAAACAAATAGAAGAAATAATTAAACAAGAAAGAGAAAAACAAAAGATTTTAGAAACTGAAAAGGGATATTTAAACATTAACCTTCAAGCCCAACAACTAGAAAAATTATCCCTTGAAGGAAAAATAATTGAATTACAATCTCAACTTAAAACTAAAGAAACAACACTCCAACAAACTAAAGATTTATCTGATGAAGAAAAAAATAAATTACAATCAGAAATCGAAGTAATAAAAAATAATATTACAAACCAGAATGAATTAATAGTAAAAAAAGACAACGAGTTGATTTTATCAAAAGAAAAAATAACAACTTTAGAAAAACAATTGGCTTCAAATATTAAAGATGTAAATCAATTAAAAACTGAAATTGAACAAAAACAAACAGAATTAGAAATCAAAGAACAAAAATTAATAGACCAGAAAAACTTATCAACAAACGAAATCAAACAATTAAATGTTGAAATTAATAATTTAAGAAGCAACATTGAAAAAAGTCAAATCAATTATCAAGCTCAATTATTACTTAAAGAAGAAGAAATAAAACAATTAAAACAAAATGAAGATAAACTAAAACAACAATTAACTCAAAAACAAGAAGAAACCACAAACTTAAGAGAACAACATTTAAAAACTTTGGAAGAAATCCAAAAACAAATTGCAAATTATAAAAACATGGTTTCTGAACTCGAACAAGAAACCAACAACCTGAAAGAACAAATTGCAAAAAACAACGAAAACGCAAATAAACTACGTGAAGAATTATTAACTAAACAAACACAAATCAACAAAATAAACCAAGAATTAGTTAGTCTTTCAAATCAACAAATTTCTTTACAACAAGAATTAAATAATTTAACACAACCACTTGATGAATGGGAAAAGAACTGTGAAATTAAAGCCAATGAAATAGCATCAAACCTAGATTTAAAAAATGTCAAAAGAGTTATTGACCAAGAAATATATTATTCTACCGAGCCTTTTACAGTTGAATTAAAACCATTCAACCCTAACCAACCCCAAAAAAACGAAAATAAACAAACAATAAATAGCCTAGAAATAAAAATTAACAATGTCAAGTATTACTATATTCAATTTGATTTTCACTCTAATTTTTTCTACATAAAAGACAAAGACCTAAATGTAATACACCGAATATACAATACCACAAAAAGTCCAACAGATTGGATGTTTCAATTTAGTCATAACGTAAGCGAAACTCCACCACCAACTAAACTCAATAATTATAAATCCATATTACAACAAAAAACTAATGAATTATCTGAAATTACACAAAAAATAACCAAAAAACAACAAGAATTAAATAAATATCAACAAGAATGCACTGATTTAATTATCAACCAAAAACCTGATGACACTCTACAACAAGAACTAAAAAATAAAGAAACCCACATCAAAACATTAAAAAATGAAATGCAACAATTAGAAATTAAAGAACAAGGTTTTAAAAACGAAATAGATACTTTGAAATTAGAAAACAAAAACCTTAAAGAAAAATATACTAACGATTTAAACAAAATCCAACAAGAACTAAACACATCTAAAATCGAAAACGAAAAACTTGAAAAAGAAATGCAAGAAATACAAGATGAATTAGTTAAAAACAATAATGCTGATGAAGTTTTGGTTAAACAATTAAATACAAAACAATCACAAATAAAAGAGTTAAAAGGAAAAATAAATACCTTAGAAACCAACGAAACTCAATTACAAACCATTATCCAACAAAAAGATGAAGAAATAACTCAACTACAACAAACTATTCAACAAAAAAACCAAGAAATCCAAAGATTGACAATTCAATTAGAACAACAAATAAATCTTTTCGCTGAACAAGGTAAAAAGATTTTACAATTAGAAGGAACAATTAAAGGGTTAGAATCAGCCAATAGTGGATTAGGTGAAACCAACAAAGAATTACAACATCAAATTGATAAATTAAACAATGAATTAACATTAGCAAAAAAAGCCCACACAACAATGAAAGAGAAATTAGACAAACAAATCTTTGATTTAGAAACCGAATCCCAAAAATTAACCACCAAAAAAGAAGAACTAGAAACCCAAAACAAAGAATGGAAAAACAAAACAAATATCATCAAAACAACAACTACGATAGGCGCCTTAGGTGGCCCCGCAGGCATGGTTGTAGGTGCAGCTACTGGTTTGGTTGTTAACGAAGTAATAGATGCATGGAAAGCTCTAAAACGTTGGTGGTAACAATAATGCATATTTTTTGCATTATTGTTCTGTTTATGTTAAAATGATAATGAGTTAAATTAAAAAAAGGAAGTATTTTTAATATGGCATTATTTCAAAAATTAACTATTATAGGATTTTTATTTCTTCTTTTTGTTTTTATAATTCCTTTGTGTATTTATTTTTATCAAACTCAACAAAATAAAAATAGAATTACAAAAACCAATTTAAAATCAACAATATTTTTTTATTATATTAAATTAATTTTGAGCGCAGTGGTAATTGGAATAATTACTTTCATTTGGTATATAAAAGTCAATACAGCAAACCAAAGTGATTCAAACACAATTAAAACCCCCAAAATAGAAACAAATGATGAATGGTTTCAAAGCAAAAATAAGCAAAAAGAAAGTGAAAGTTATTACGATTCATACAGAATTGATTATAGCGAAAAAAACAAAGAAGTAATACAAACACTAAAAGCAAGTGAAATAACTCATCTTGAAATGGTTGGCTCCGATGGTTCTAAAACTAAAATCGAAGGAACACCAATGATTAAAAGAACCTACACCTTCTACGGACTCGCTGGCCTAGGACGCGGACAACACCAAGAATACGAACCAACCGACCTCCCCCCATACGCCAAAAACCCATTCAATAAATGGCACATCTTAAGTTTATCTTTTGACCCAGGAGAAGATTTCAATTATTTCCACACAAAACACAAACACAAAGACTCACAATTTAATGACCAAATGATAGTAGATCCATCAAATCACTACATAGAACTCAACTACAAAGGCCCCAAATACCTTCTAGAAGAAGATAAAGACTTTTTCATGGATGAAGTTAATTGTCCTACAAACAAAAAAGACGAAGATAATCATATTAAATGCAAAACCTATTACCTCCACTTCAATCCAGTCAAACAATACCTCACCCTTTATACTAAGAAATTCAATACTAAATCACCAGAAGAAAAAACTAAATCGAGATCAAGAAGCATTTAAAAACACAATTTATAAAAACCCTAATGCCATTTAAACGCATTATTTTGACCCTTAAAGACGTTTAAAATAATTATTTGAAGTTGATATCAAACTATATTTTTAAAACGTTTTAAAGGCCAATATTTTGATTTAAAAAAATCAGTAAAATAAAATACAACTAAGACCTTCAAATTGAAGGTCTTTTTTTATAACTAAATTTAGAATAAAGGAGCAATAAAATGCAAATAACCAATCTAAACCAAAGAACCTCGCAATGGTACCAACATCGACAAAAATACATTAATGCATCAGAAATAGGTAGTATCACTGGAAATGATAAATTCCGAACCTTAGAACAATTAGTCCATGATAAACTCTTTGGAACTACTTTCACAAGCAATAAATACACTGAACACGGCAATAAAACTGAACCACTAGCACGCAGTTTCTTTGAAAAAACAACTAAATTAAACTTCCCTGATACAATCTTTACGGATGATGAAGTCCAAATGTTTTCTGCCTCACTTGATGGATATAATTCTAAAACCAACACTTTATTAGAAATCAAATGCCCTTATGTTAACGAAAACAACAACATATCACCATCTTGGAATGGTTTCTTTTCCCATCAAGAAGTCCCTATTAACTATTGGTCCCAAGTTCAATGTCAACTTTATTGTAGTCAAGCGAACTTCGCTTACTTTTTGGTTTATTTCAATGATACTAATTATCATGTAGTGCGAATTTGCCAAGACAACAACTTCATTAATAAAATGATTGCAGATGGTAAAAAATATTTAGAATTACTACACAAAGCAAAACAAGAATTATCACAAACAACTTTTTTAAAACAATTAAACAAAATAAATTTTAACTAAGACTCTCATCACGAGAGTCTTTTTTTTATACCCAAATTTTTAAAAAGGAGCATAAAATGAAATTAATTATATTCGAAGGACTCGACGGTAGCGGAAAAACAAGTCTAATAAAAAGCGTTCAACAAGAATTAACAAAACAAAGTAATGAAGTGATGGTTATTCGCGGATTAGGTAGCTCTACAATTGGTAATTCTATACGTGAAACGTTTTTAACCCACAATACTTTGCATAATTTAACTAGATATTTTTTAAGTTTTGCCAACATGATTCAAACCCAAGAAGAACTCATCAAACCTCACTTAAAAACAAACAAAATCATTTTTGTAGATAGATGGTTAGGCTCTAATTTCGCCTATCGCGTATATCCTTCAAAAATTGACAAAAATTATCACATTTTTAACAATTTGAGTAAAAAATTCATCAAACCTGATATCACTATTTATCTAAAAATTAATCCTCAATTAGGTTTGGAACGTAAAATAAATCAAAAGAATCATCAATTAGATGTGATTGAAACTAGTTCCTTAACTTATTTTCAACAAGTAGAAAAAGGATATTATGAATTTTTGAAAAAACCAAACCTAGGAACTAAAATTATCTTAAATAATATGAATTATAAAGATGCTAAATTTAATCAACAATACATTATCAAAAAAATCGGAGAAATATAAAATGGCAATAATAATTAAGAAAAAATGCCAAAATGGCAATTTATATATCCATTATAGCAACGGCAAAATCAAAACTATTAAAAAAGACGGAACCATTCGATGGCGTACCAAAAAAATTAAATTTAAAACCCAAAAAGACTCTAATTAAGAGTCTTTTTTTATTTAGAAAGGAATAATCAAATGAATCAATTAACTAATTTTCATTTCAACAACATTAATGTTTTTAACCACCAATCTTTGTGTGTTAACATCACTAAACAAATAATCCAACCATCTTTATTCAACAAACCATTTAACGAATATATGATAAAAACCCATAACCTTCTAAACGAATATCTTAATAATAAACAACACAATTCTCAAAGTCAAAAAGTAATCCGTGGTAAAATCAATGAATATTTCATTTTATTATATTTTCAAAACAAAGGAATCATCAATTTATATCCCCAGGCTTATTTATTCTTCATCCCAGACATTAAATTTGATTTAGTTTTATTCACAGAAACCAAACGAATAATGGCGTTTAATTTCAAAACCTGTCTCCGAGACCGCTATAAACAAGCCATGGTAGAGGGACAACAATTAAAAAAATTAGACACGCGTTTTGAGTTCTATTTATTAAATAACAACGAAACAGAAACTCAAAGACTAAACAATAAAATCAATCAAGGAAAAGTACAAGGTATTAATAAAGTAATTAACTTATTTTCCAATGCAGCCAATAATTTCTTACAAAACTTAATTACCACCAAATTCATCCCCTTTTCTAATATTAATATAATTAAGAATTAAAAAAAGGAGTTAATATAAAATGTTAACCAGTGAACAAAAAGCGTTAAAACAATTAATAAATTATATCGAACAAAGCCAATGGGAAAAGTTAAACCTTTATTGCCAAATAATCAACCCCAAAAATTTACTTGACCCCAAAAATACAAAAATATTTACAGCTTTAAAATATTTATTTTTAGAAAAACAAATATCTCATCCGTGGGACAAACCCACTACAAAATCCATTATTATCAAAGAGTTATTAATATATTTACAAACTAATTTCCCACAATATAATTTTACTTTAGATTCTTTAAATTATTTAAATGATGATTTTAATAACCAAAATAATAATCATTTTTTAGACAATCTAAAACATACCTACACCCAAGAAAAACTATTTCAACAATTAATAAAAATCATTAGCCCAACATACGAAAACCAAGACCCTTACCACAAAAATTTATATTACCAAGAAATATTTGATAAATTAAGAAATTTTATCTCTTCAATCCCCCACAAATCCGACCAAACCTTATTAACTTTAAATCAAATGGCCTCTTTACATCCTGAATTTTTTGATACCGATCAACAATCAAGACAAAAAATCCAAGAAGAATATTACCGCTTATCAGAAACTTTTAAAGGACTCAACCAATCCACAAAAGGATTCAAAAAAGGTCAAATCATAACTATTGGGGGGTATACTGGATTAGGTAAAACAACTTTTGTCTATAATCTTCTTTTAGATATAGCAAAAACCAAACACAAAGAAATATCTCATTATCCTCATATTTTGGTATTTTCTTATGAAATGACCTTAGAAGAAAATTTAAATCGTTTATTAGCCCACCAAACTCAAATTCCTCTAGATGTTATTTTAGATAAAAATTTTGAAGATACCAATATCACACCTCTCAAATACACGGAAAGGATGAAAATAGCAAAACAATTTTTCGCCAACATAAATTTATCATTTAGTTATGATAAAAGCAAAAATATTGATTATGTAATCGATTTAGTTTATCGCCTTTATTTAGAAAAACAAGCAGAAATTATCGTCATTGACCACCTTCAAATCACCAAAACCACAAATCACTTAGAAAATGACCGTCTAGCCATTGACGAAATCATGACTAAATTAAAAAAAATAGCCATTGAATTAAACATTGTTATTATCATTTTATCTCAATTTTCAAGAGATACATACAGCAATTATCAAGGTAAATCACCAGAAATAACAGCTTTAAAAGGCAGTGGTGGAATTGAAACTAACTCCGATATCGTCTTAATGATGTCTGAATTCCAACCCAAATTATCCAAAGACAAAGAAAAACCCATAAATATATATAATTCAACCTTAGAAGATCTATATTCAGATTATAATGACAATGAAAATCAAAAAATAATCGAAGTATGTATCAAAAAAAATAGAAGTGGTACCAAAAAAACCTTAGTTTATCACTTTGAAATGACCACTCAAACCTTCCAAGAAATCGGTTATGTTTTGCCTTATAAAATAGAAACTTATTATTAATCAAAAAAACTAGGAGTTAAAATAAATGAAAAATAATTCCAAACAAATTATAAAATAACACTAAATCAACTCTAAAAAAATAATAATCATAAAAAATGTGTTAAATATATAATGAAAAAGAATAGAAATAAAATAAATATATAAATATGAACTAAATCACAATAAAATACAATACTTAAATTATTATACTTATAATAATGAATTAAAAAATAATTCTTCTTGTGTTATTGTTAGTTATTTTTATTGGAAAAAAACAATTAAAAAAAGAAAGATAGGTTTTTCAATTGACAAATAAAATTCAATTCGGTCAATTTTTTACTAAAAAACAAAATTGGTTCACAAAACCATTAGAAGAATTTATTTTTGATAATTTAAAAGAAAATCATATTATCTTAGATCCCTTCGCTGGCGAAGGGGATATTTTAAATTTTTTAAAATATTATTTTAAAAATAAAATTAATAATTTAAATTTTATAGGGTATGACATTGATAAGAAATTTGTTAAATATAAAATGAATGATTCTTTAAAAAATATACCTTATGAAAAAAAACATAAATATTTTATATCAACAAATCCTCCGTATTTAGCAAAGAATAGTTGTTATCGTAAAAAATATACACAAACTTATAAAGACTATTTTAAAACATCTAATTTTGCTGATCTTTATTTATTAGCTTTAAGTAAGATGATATCCACAAATCAACCAGGTTTTGCAATTGTCCCAGAAACTTTTATTAATTCAAAATTTGATAAAACCAATGTTAACAGAATTATTATCATTGAACCCAATCCTTTTGAAGATACTACCGTACCTATTTGTATTGTTTGTTTTAATGGCGCCAAATTAGAAAAACAAATTATTTATAAAAATGATGATAAAATTGGTTCTTTACAAGAATTAAAAAAATTAAAAATTTTTGTTAAAGAAAAAAGTGAGTTTTTAAAAAAATTACGATTTAACGATGTTAATGGATTTATTGCGTTGTTGGGTGTAGATTCCACAAATCCTGAAAAAAAATTAAATTCATTCATAAAAATAAATTAAAATATAATATTTCAAATATAAAAATTTCGTCTCGTGCGATTACTATAGTTAACAGTGAAGAATTTAAATATTTAGATGATTCAAAAATTGAAAAAATAATTATTAACGCAAATCAAATTTTAAATACATTTAGAACAAAAACTAAGGATGTTTTGTTGTCTCCATTCAAAGGAAATAACAAAGATAATCAACGTAGACGTAGGTTAGATTTTCATTTAGCTAGAAATATTTTAACAAAGGCTTTTATTGATTGTTGTAATAATATAAATGAGGATAGTATTTATGAAAAAGATAAATTATAAAACAAAATATAAAGAACAATTAAAACAAAATTTGGAAAATTTCAATATTAAAGATAAAAAAAACTTTAAAAAAAATTAAAAAATTTTGTGAAAAATTTAATTTTATTCAAGAAGAAGTAGAAACATCAATTAAACATAATAATTTTTTAAAAGCTTGGTTTATTTTAGAACCTTTAAAACAAAACTTTTATGAAAAAGTATTTGGTGAATTTTTAAAAAATGATATAAATAATATATCCGAAGTGTGTAAACCTAAAAGTATTTTTATAAAAAAACAAGAAATAGTTCAAAAAAAAGAAATAAATCAGTATATCTCATCAAAAGGTAAGTCAATTGATTTTTCTTTTAAATATAAAGATTTAGAAATTATTTTTTATGTTTTTCACAAATATACCAAAGAATCTGGCGGCTCGCAAGATAATCAAAAAAATGATGTAAAAATATCTATTGAAGAAGCCAAAACTGACACCCAAAAATATAATAAAAATATAATGATTTTATTCATTTGTGATGGCGATTATTATAGTGAATATAAAATGAAAGAATTAAAAAAAGTAGCAAATCAACAAAATCTTAAAGTTCTGAGTTCCAACGAACTACAATTTTTTTTGGATCAATTTTATTCACAAATAAAAAACAAAAACTTTTTAAATTAAAAATAAGTTTGAAATAAAAAAAATGTTAAACTAATTTAATTGAATTTGGTTTTTATTAATATTATTAGCTAAATTTAATTTAATTGTCAAAAAAATAATTATGATAAAATTAATATAATTAATGCCTTTAATTTGAAGGTTTTTTTATATTCAAATTTTAATTAAAAAAAAGAAATAACAATTTAATAAAAAATATTCTTTTAAAGATAAAAAAGAATTAGAAATAAAAAATAAATATAGTTTTAGAAAAAAATTGTAAATAATTATATAATTTTAAATTTTATTTTTATATTATAAGACCTTCAAAATTGAAGGTCTTTTTTTATATTCAAATGAACCCTTATGCTTTCAGTTTTTCTTTTGTTTATGAACAATAATAATAAAATTTATTAAGGAGTTAAAATAAATGAATTATCAAGAAAAAATAAAACACATCCAAACTAATTTCCCTATGACTGTTTTATTAAAAAAACTAAACATTATACCCCCAAACTTCAATACCAAATATCGTTTCCCTTGTCCCATCCATCAGGGACAAAACCCAACTTGTTGCCATTTAACTTCAGATAATAAAATTCATTGTTGGAAATGTTGTAAAGATTACGATATTATTGATGTTTATATGGAAATAAGAGGAATTAAAACCTTCAATAACGCTCTTGAAAAAATCAATAACTTTATGAAAACTCAAGAATTTAAAATCTTAATCGAGCAACAAAATTTAACCCCTAATATTTCTTGCGAACCTTTTAAATATCAATTCCACCACAATAAAATCAACAACCCAATTGATGAAAAAGAAATTAACGCTACAAAAACACAATTATTTAAAGAAATATCACCTTTATTTAACCAAATTAGAGATTATTATCATTATTTATTAACCACTAACCGAAATAATGAATCTCACCTAGGATTAGAATATTTAACCCAAAAAAGAAAATTAACTCTAGAAACTATTAAAGAATTTAAACTAGGTTATGCACCATTATCTGATAAACCTTTATCTTTTCGTTTAGTAAATTATTGTAAAAAGCAAAATATCGATACAACAAAATTAATCGAATATTGTTTTATCAAAGATAAAACCAATCAACAAAATAAAACATATTATCACGATACTTTTCATGGTTCCATCATTATCCCCATTGAAAACGGATATAATAAAACATTTCATTTTTATCAAAATAACTTTCGCGAAGTTTCTTATTTCCAACCTAAATATAAATCACTCAATAATTTTAGTCAAACACCTACTTTTCATTTCAGTTATCGTTTTTTTGAAGCGTTACCTTCTATTAAACAAACGAAAACCATCATTATTCATGAAGGTTTTTTCGATGTCATTAGTTGTTGGCAAAACGGGATTAAAAACGTTGTCGGTCTCATTTGTGTCACTCAACTACTTTCTAAATCACAAATAGAAATTCTTAAAAAAGAAAAAATCAAAGTCATTATCGCTTTAGATAACGATGAAACAGGTCAAAAACGCAGTGAAGCCTTAGGAGAACAACTTAAAGAAGAAAATATTATTTACGAAATTAGACGCATTTTACCACCTTATGATAAAACTTGTAAAGATGTTGATGATTTATTACGCCAATTCGGAAAAGAAGCATATCAAAAATGTTTTTTAGACCCATACATTACTTATGAAGAGGCCAAAAATAAAATCATAGTCGATTTAGCTATTTATTTTTTTGGAAAAGACAAAGTAGAAATAATTGATTAAAATTATTGCTTTTTAACTAATATATTAAACCTTACATGTATAATAACATTAACATACCCCCAAACACACGCATATACCCCTAAATTTTGCGATTTTATTTTCGCAACTTAGGGGATTTTTATTTTTATAACAAAAAACCAAATAAAAAGGAGAAAAAAATGAAAAACGAAACAAATCAAGGAATCATTAGGGGCGGTTGGGAAACAAAATCAACCCCCAACGACTTAGTTCAAATCAAAAACTTTTTACAAATATTAAAAGGAGAATTATTAAATATTACAATTGTTTCTCATTCTAAAAAGAAAAATTCCTATCAACAAGCAAACTACCGCCCAAAAAACCAAACTCTATTTGTAGACCCACAAATCTTAGATGAAATGAAAAAGTATAGAATAGAAATAATCAAAACTCACTCTACCGAAAACAATAATAATAATAATCAAACCCTAACCAACCCCATATCACCCCCAAAATGCCAAAACAATACCCTTAAAACACATTTCCCTATCTTCCAAATTAATTATCTCAACGAACAAAAAGACTATATTAAAGAATTAATAAGTAAGATAACCATAGACAAACTAGACACTTTAAAATTATATAAATTAGATGACAAAAAAGTAGATAAATATAACAATCCTATAAAAACAAATTATAAAAAAGGATTAAATGTTATTTATTATCAATTGGAAGATTTAAAACACATCAAATTATTTTTAACCAAAAATAAACAAGGCTATCGGGTTAAAAAAATGCGTCCTGATTATAAAAGATATTTAACAAAAGAAAAATCATAAAATAAATAAATTATTTAACTCATCACTTTATCATCATACACTCATCATTTTATCATCATACACTCATCATTTTATCATCATACACTCATCATTTTATCATCATACACTCATCATTTTATCATCATTTGACCCCTTTAATTTCCTTGTCAAAACAAAACATTTTTAAGGAGTGATATTTTATATATTATATCGATAATGATAATGATATTCGATATTTGATATTATCGTTGTATCTTTTATCTATCATTATTATTTTTCGATATATAAATAACTCCCTATTTTTCCTTTCCATTATTAAAAGAGTTGTTTAAAATTATCCAAACACAATACCCTAACGCGCTGAAGCACTAATAACAATCATAAGTACACATAAATAAAAGAAGAAGAAAAATAAAAATCCCCCAGTTGCGCGCTACCCCCTTTTTTAAATAAATATAATCATTCAGAGTTATAATGGTTATGTATATGATATAAAAAAAGGAAACAATATTTAAATCATGAAAAAAATAGCTAAAATAATAGAAAAAGAGAAACAAAAAAATAAATTATTACAAACTCTAATGAAAAAAAACCAAAAAACTGATAAAAAAACTGTTTTCGAATTAGTTAAACAATTTAATCAAAAACTAAATTTAACAACCATTTTAAAAACTATCAAAACCAAAAGAAGCACTTATTATTATTGGTTGAAAGTCAAAAATAAAATAAAAGCCAAAAAAGAAAAATACTTATTACAACAAAATCGCATCAAAGCTTTGTGTTTACACCAACAATATTTTTACGGTCATCGTAAAATCACTGATTTATACCAAAAAACCTTTAACGAAAACATTACCAAGAAAAAAATTTATACTATTATGAAAGAAAACGGTATTTTTTGTCGTTTAAGAATTAAAAAAAATAAATATTATTATAAAAATAATTTAAAAGCTAAATTAAAAGTGGTAGACAATTTAATTAATCAAGACTTTATATCAACTAAACCCATGAAAAAACTATTTACCGACATAACTTATTTCAAAACTCCCCAAGGATTTTTATATTTTTCTTGTATTATTGATTCTTTCAACAACCAAATTATCGCTTCCCACACTTCCAAACATCAAAATAAAGAATTAGTTTTAAACACCATCCAAAAATTACCTCTATTAAAAGAACCTTGTATCATTCATTCCGACCAAGGCACAGTTTATCAATCACAAAAAGTCCAACAAACACTAATTAAAAAAGGTTTTTTAATCAGCATGTCGAGAAAAGCTACTCCACGTGATAACGCTGTAATTGAAAACTTTTTCGGCCAAATGAAAACTATCTTACAACATCAACATCCTTTTTTATTTCAAAAATCACCTGAAAAAGTTAAAAAAATAATCAATTATTTCCCTAAATTTTGGAACAATCAATGGATTTTAGCTAAATTAAATTATTCATCACCTTCTCAATATTCCCAAAATCTTATATAAATTATTTTTTAATTTATTTTAATGTTTAGCCTTGAAAAAGAGGTTACCTTTTTGCACATTTTTTTAATTAAAATAACATAATTACGTAAAAAAATAATTATAATTTCATTTTCTTACCACTTTTTTAACTTTTTTTACCTAACTATATAGTGTAAAGATAAAATATTTAATAAAAATATCTTTTGAAACTAATGAATTATTAAAAGTTTTAGAAACTTTTTGAAATTTAAAAAAAATATTTCCTTAGTTTGAAAAGATATGAAATTATCTAATTATTTTTAAGTCTTAAAGAACAATTTTAAAGACAAAATTTGTCTAAAAAAACGGAACAGCGCACAACTTTAATTTTTTAAATTAATTGCCTTACCAAGTATTGATTATTATATATTAAACAAAAAGATTAGCGCGCTAAAGCGCTTATTTAATAACTATAAATAGATAAAATATAATCTATTTAATTAAATCTTTATTTTATTATTAATAGTTTGATTTTTTAAAAAAATTAAGGAGTTTTGTTAATTAAGTTTTTTTAATTAACCATTTTTGATTATAAAAACGTTTAAATTCTTGAAAATACTATTTTAAATTGCTAAATTAATATTAGTTCATCTAATTATAATTGAGACAACTAGTACGAGAGATACTAATTAAAAACTTTTTTTGTAAATTTTGTTACCAAAGATAACCATTATAATCAGAAACCTTGTTCGGAATTATTAAAAAATTTTAAAACATTATATATTTTGTTTAAATTTTTCATGTATTTTATTAATTTTTTTTTCATACTCGCTGTGTAATTTAGGTATATAATAAATCAATTCTTTTATTTCTTGTGGTAAATATTGTTGATTAACATAATTATTTGGAAAATTATGAGGATATTTATAATCAAAACCAATACCTAATTTACTTGCTGAATTATAACTAGTATCTTGTAAATGTTTTGGTATATTAAAAACATTACCTTGCAGAACATCTTCATAAGCTTTATTAGTCGCTAAATAAGCACTATTTGATTTTTCGCTTAAACACATTTCAATAATTGCCAATCCTAAAGGAATACGTCCTTCTGGTAATCCAATTTGACGAAAAGCATCAATCGCTGTTTTTACATGTATAATAATCATTGGATTAGCTAATCCAATATCTTCATAAGCGGTAATTAACATTCTTCTTATTAACGCTTCATGATCACCACTTGCTAATAATCTTGCAAAATAATGTAAAGCTGCATCAACATCACTACCTCTAATAGATTTTTGTAATGCTGACTTTAAATTGTGATGCTCATCGTTATCTTTAAAATTTATTAAATTAGCTGATGAAGAAATTTTTTTAATAATTTTTTTTGTAATTTCTTCTCCAGGATATAAATGTAAACACAATTCTAACATATTAATGGCAATACGTAAATCCCCACTAGACAATTGACAAATCAATAATAAAGCATCTTGTAGAATATTTAATGGTAGTTTTTTATTAACGATTAACTTATTTAATCCTGTTAACATTTCTTCGGTCGTAATTCTTTCTAATTTAATGATGTTAACTCTTGAACGAATACTCGGATTAATTACAAAATATGGGTTTTCAGTAGTGCAAGCAAACATAATTAAATGACCGTTTTCTAAGTATTGCAATAAAATATCTTGACGATCTTTATTCATTCTATGGATTTCTTCTATAATAAGAATAAATTTTTTAAAATTTAATGCTTGTTGAATAATTTTTTCTAACTTAGATTTTTTATCAATTGCAGCATTAAAAATATCATACTTAATTTGTAAATCATTAGCTAATACCTGGGCAAGGCTACTTTTTCCAATACCTGGAACACCATAAAAAATTAAAGAACTAGCGTAATTATTTTTTAACATTCTCGAAATAATACCATTTTGATCATTAATAAGATGACTTTGTCCAATGATATCAGTTATTGTTGACGGACGCAAAGCAAATGCTAATGGTTTTTTGAACATTTTTTCTTTCCTTTGTATATTTAGATTTTAATTAAATTTTTTTTATGAGTACTTCAAATAATTATTTTAAACGTCTTTAAGGGGCAAAATAATGTGTTTAAGGGGCATTAGGGTTTTTATTAATTGTGTTTTTAAATGCTTCTTGATCTTGATTTAGTTTTTTCTTCTGGTGATTTAGTATTAAATTTCTTAGTATAAAGGGTGATGTATTGTTTGACTGGGTTGAAGTGGAGGCAGTAGGTTTTACGTATAACATGATTATCTTCGTCTTTTTTGTTTGTAGGACAATTAACTTCATCCATAAAAAAGTCTTTATCTTCTTCTAGAAGGTATTTGGGGCCTTCGTAGTTGAGTTCTATACTGTGTTCCCTTACTCCCATATGGTTGTCAAATTGTGAGTCTTTATGTTTATTTTTTGTGTGGAAATAATTGAAATAATGGCCAGGTCTGTTAGAAAGGGGTTCATTCCATTTATCAAAAGGATGAAGGTCTTTGATGTAAATAGGTAGGTCGGTTGGTTCGTATTCTTGGTGTTGTCCGCGTCCTAGGCCAGCGAGTCCGTAGAAGGTGTAGGTTCTTTTAATCATTGGTGTTCCTTCGATTTTAGTTTTAGAACCATCGGAGCCAACCATTTCAAGATGAGTTATTTCACTTGCTTTTAGTGTTTGTATTACTTCTTTGTTTTTTTCGCTATAATCAATTCTATATGAATCGTAATAACTTTCACTTTCTTTTTGCTTATTTTTGCTTTGAAACCATTCATCATTTGTTTCTATTTTGGGGGTTTTAATTGTGTTTGGATCACTTTGGTTTGCTGTATTGACTTTTATATACCAAATGAAAGTAATTATTCCAATTACAACTGCGCTCAAAAATAATTTAATATAATAAAAAAATATTGTTGATTTTAAATTGATTTTTGTAATTCTTTTTTTATTTTGTTGAGTTTGATAAAAATACATACACAAAGGGATTGTAACAACAAAAAGAAAGAGCAAAAATCCTATAATGATTAATTTATAAAATAATTCCATATTAAAAATACTTCCTTTTTTTAATTTAACTCATTATCATTTTAACATAAACAGAACAATAATGCAAAAAATATGCATTATTGTTACCACCAACGTTTTAGAGCTTTCCATGCATCTATTACTTCGTTAACAACCAAACCAGTAGCTGCACCTACAACCATGCCTGCGGGTCCACCTAAGGCGCCTATCGTAGTTGTTGCTTTGATGAAATTTGATTTAGTTTGCCATTCATCGTTTTGGGTTTCTAGTTCTTCTTGTTTGGTGGTTAAATCTAGTTTATCAGCTTCTAATTTAGCAATTTCGAGTTCTAATTTTTTTTTCATTGTTGTGTGGGCTGTTTTTGCTAATTCTAATTCATTTTTTAATTTATCAATTTCATGTTGTAATTCTTTGTTGTTTTCACTTAATCCACTATTGGCTGCTTCTAAACCTTTAATTGTTCCTTCTAATTGTAAAATCTTTTTACCTTGTTCAGCGAAAAGATTTATTTGTTGTTCTAATTGAATTGTTAATCTTTGGATTTCTTGAGTTTGTTGTTGGATAGTTTGTTGTAGTTGAGTTATTTCTTCATCTTTTTGTTGGATAATGGTTTGTAATTGAGTTTCATTAGTTTCTAAGGTATTTATTTTTCCTTTTAACTCTTTTATTTGTGATTGTTTTGTGTTTAATTGTTTAACCAAAACTTCATCAGCATTATTGTTTTTAACTAATTCATCTTGTATTTCTTTCATTTCTTTTTCAAGTTTTTCGTTTTCAATTTTAGATGTGTTTAGTTCTTGTTTGATTTTGTTTAAATCGTTAGTATATTTTTCTTTAAGGTTTTTGTTTTCTAATTTCAAAGTATCTATTTCACTTCTAAAACCTTTTTCTTTTGTTTCTAACTGTTTCATTTCATCTTTTAAGGTTTTGATGTGAGTTTCTTTATTGTTTAGTTCTTGTTGTAGAGTATCATCAGGTTTTTGATTATTAATTAAATCAGTTATTTCTTGTTGACATTTATTTAAATCTTGTTGTTTGTTTGTTAATTTTTGTGTAATTTCAGATAATTCATTAGTTTTTTGTTCTAATAGGGATTTATAATTATTGAGTTTAGTTGGTGGTGGAGTTTCGCTTACGTTATGACTAAATTGAAACATCCAATCTGTTGGACTTTTTGTGGTATTGTATATTCGGTGTATTACATTTAGGTCTTTGTCTTTTATGTAGAAAAAATCATTCCAAAAATCAAATTGAATATAGTAATACTTGACATTGTTAATTTTTATTTCTAGGCTATTTATTGTTTGTTTATTTTCGTTGTTTGGGGGTTGGTTAAGTTTAAATGGTTTTAATTCAACTGTAAAAGGCTCTGTAGAATAATATATTTTTCGGTCAATAACTTTTTTGACATTTTCTAAATCTAGGTTTGATGCTATTTCATTAGCTTTAATTTCACAGTTCTTTTCCCATTCATCAAAAAGTTGTGTTAAATTATTTAATTCTTGTTGTGAAGAAATTTGTTGATTTGAAAGGCTAACTAATTCTTGGTTTATTTTGTTGATTTGTGTTTGTTTAGTTAATAATTCTTCACGTAGTTTATTTGCGTTTTCGTTGTTTTTTGCAATTTGTTCTTTCAGGTTGTTGGTTTCTTGTTCGAGTTCAGAAACCATGTTTTTATAATTTGCAATTTGTTTTTGGATTTCTTCCAAAGTTTTTAAATGTTGTTCTCTTAAGTTTGTGGTTTCTTCTTGTTTTTGGGTTAATTGTTGTTTTAGTTTATCTTCATTTTGTTTTAATTGTTTGATTTCTTCTTCTTTAAGTAATAATTGAGCTTGATAATTGATTTGACTTTGTTCAATGTTATTTCTTAAATTATTAATTTCAACATTTAATTGTTTGATTTCATTTGTTGATAAGTTTTTTTGGTCTATTAATTTTTGTTCTTTGTTTTCTAATTCTGTTTGTTTTTGTTCAATTTCAGTTTTTAATTGATTTACATCTTTAATATTTGAAGCCAATTGCTTTTCTAAAGTTGTTATTTTTTCTTTTGATAAAATCAACTCGTTGTCTTTTTTTACTATTAATTCATTCTGGTTTGTAATATTATTTTTTATTACTTCGATTTCTGATTGTAATTTATTTTTTTCTTCATCAGATAAATCTTTAGTTTGTTGGAGTGTTGTTTCTTTAGTTTTAAGTTGAGATTGTAATTCAATTATTTTTCCTTCAAGGGATAATTTTTCTAGTTGTTGAGCTTGAAGGTTGATGTTTAAATATCCCTTTTCGGTTTCTAAAATCTTTTGTTTTTCTTTTTCTTGTTGAATTATTTTTTCTATTTGTTGTTGAAGTTCAGGATTTAATAAACTTTTTGTATTTTTTTCTTTTTGTTTGTGGGTTGGTTGTTGCATAGTTAGTTGAGGGGTTTCAGTGTTATTGTTTAATTCAGTTGATTTTGTTGTTTTTTTTTAATTCTTTGGTTTTTTCTATTCTTTCGTTAATTTTTTGTTCAATTTCTTTTGGGGTTTTTCCTTCTTGAGAAAGTTTTGTTGCGTATTCTGTTAACTCTTTTTTTAGTTTTGTCTCTTCTGCTGCTTTGATAGCATCTAAATCATAAACTTCTACTAAATTTGGGGGTGGAGTTTTGGCTTTGGGGGTTGGTTCGTTAAAATACCAAATTATTCCTGTATAAATAGCTGTTGCAATTAATATTGTTAAACCTATGCAAGGTCCTATAACTGGTATTCCAAGACAAGATAAACCCAAAATGAGGCCAAATGCAATAATAATACTATTAAATATGTAAGGAATTAGTTTCAAAGGGAATCCTAGCCATTCTAAAAAATTCTTACCGCGTTCATTTATATAATGAGCCAAATCTTTGGTTTTTTCCCAAGCAGCTTTAGCTATTGGTCCAATTTTAGCTGCTGATTCAGGGAAGAATTTAGAAATTATTAACCATATTACCCCTCCAATTATTGTGATTAGTAATAAAATGTATCCCAAACACTTATAATTAAATATTTGATAATTTTAAAAACTTTACAAAATAAATAAAAAAATATACAAATATACAAATACGCAAAAAAACTTAAAAAATAACGAAATAAGAAAAGAATAAAAAACGAAATAAGAAATAAAATTAATATTCCTAAAATGGAAAAATCTACACTATTATTTTTTTATGATAAATGACCCCCTTATTTTAAAAATTTTTTAACAGCAATTTAAAAATAAAAAACTTGCTATTAATATCATTTTATCACAAAAAAAACAAGTTTTTTGCTCACTAATCTTTATATAATGATTTTTTTCCTTGCAATTTTATATATTAAAAAAAGAGGCTTTTTTGAGCCTCTCAATAATTTTATTTAATTTATAGCAGTTCTAATTTGGGATAAATTTATATTTTTTTGACTAAAATAACATTTATAAATGGCAAAAATTATGTTTTTTTAATCTATAATTTATAATTTAGTTTTGGTGGAAAATAGAGGGAAAAAATTTAAATGATTTGATTTTGGAGTTAGAGAAAAAATATAAAAAAGATTAATATGAGTCTACATAACTGATAAATGATATAATATTACTGGAAAAAACATTTATAATACTTTAATAATACTTTAATAATACTTTAATAATACTTTAATAATACTTTAATAATACTTTAATAATACTTTAATAATACTTTAAAAGGGGATTTTATTATGATTTTGATTCAAATTAATCGCATCTGCGACCTTAAACCTTATTTTTATTACGCCCTAGAACAATACGCCCTTAATCATTTATTAAAGCAAAACCCTGAAAAAAGCTTCTTTTTTATTTGGAAAATCAAAGGAGTTGTAGTTGGGAAAAATCAAATAATTGAAAACGAAGTTAATTTAGATTACCTCAAAGAACATAAAATTCCTTTATTTAGAAGACCTACTGGCGGAGGATGTGTTTATAATGATCCTCAAACTCCTCTTTTTAGCATTATTGCCAAAAAAGAAAAAAATTTCAGTTTTAAACCTTTTTTAGCTAAAATTGTCGTTGCATTACAAAAATTAGGACTTAATGTTGAATTTAGTGGCAGAAACGACATTTTACTAGAAGGCAAAAAAATTTCTGGAAATGCCTTTATGCAAAACCAAAATGGCATGGTAACTCATGGAACACTTCTTTATAATTGCGATTTTCAAACTATGATAAACACAATTACTCCAAACGACCAAAAATTAATTTCTAAAGGAATTGCAAGTGTGCGTTCCCGAGTAACTAACCTCAAAGGCTATCTTCCAGATATGTCACAAGAAAAGTTAATGCAGTATTTAACTGAGGCTTTAACTGACCAAACTTATGTACTTAGTGACCAAGAAATAAAATCAATAGAAAAAGATTCTCTCCAATTTGCTTCCAATGAATTTTTATTCTTAACCCAACCCCATCACACCAAAATACTTAAAAAACGTTTTTCTTGGGGAGGATTAGAAATTTTTTTAGATATTAGATTTGGTTTAATTGAAAAAATGACTTTGATTGGAGATTTTTTTCACAAAGAAGATAATTTAGAACAATTTAGCAAACTTTTTGAAGGAATAACTTATCAAACTGAAAAAATACAAGAAGTTTTGGAAAAAACAAACATCGGTTTTTATATTTTGGATGCTACTAATGATGATTTTTTAAGCTTACTTAAAGAAGGTATTTTAGAAGAAAAACTTAAAAATTTAAATTATTAGCAATTACTAAAATAGTTCTAAATTGAAAAATTTTTATATAGACTATCAAAAAAAAGATAAACAACGAAAAAACTACACAAAAAACTAGCAAAATAAAATATGAAAATAAAATCGAAGGTATATTTATGTTAAATAATCAAAAAAATGTTTTAAGAAAGATCATTGCCATTTCTTTCTTATTATTTTTGGCTTTTGGCTTGGAACTTCTTTCTCGTTATACTATTAATGCAACAATCCCTTGCAATTATGCTTTTTTTCGCATTGAATTAATTTTTATCATTTTAATAGGTTATCTTTTTGGACCTAAATACGGATTTTGGGCTAGTTTATTTTATCTTTTAATTCATTATGTTTTGGAATTTTCTTTTATGGAAGTGTTATTACACCATACACACGAAAATCATAATCACAGTCATGACCACGAAAACGAACATGCAAGCAAAGCCCTTATTTTCCTTTACAGATTTTTTCTTCCCTATATTGTCTGCTCTTTTTCGGGCTTATTTTATCAAAAAAACTTAAATCATCTCACCAAAAAAACACCTATTATAATAACTTTAGTATTAATTAGTGTAGTTCAAATTATTTCAAGCATTTTATTTATTAATTTATTACAAGAAAACTTTGCCAAAAAAACTTTTTTAAAGTTGTTCATCCCAAGTCCTTCTTATTCTTGGTCGCTTAATCTTATTTATAGTTTTTCATCAGTTATTGTAAGTAATACCATCATAGGAGCTTTATTTTATTTAATTAATTTACGTCTTAAAGATAATATGGAATTTTTATATGGTTTTTCCAAGGAAAATTAAATTTTGGAAAATCTTTTTTTCAAACCCAAACAACATAAATTTTTGTGCGCTATTCACTTTTATTAATTTAATTACACACAAATTTAATTAAAATAATTTTTTTATAACCTTTTCTTTTATAAATTTCATCATGGAGACTTACTTAGTGTTTTTCAAACTTTTTAACAAAAACAAAATTATTATCTGCTTTATTTTGCCATTATCTTTAATTTTATTATTTTTAATTAGTCTAGAATTATCATATTTTTGGATAGAAAAAAATCAATTAAAAAACGCTTCTTTAATAAATATATACGAACTATTTGCAAAATTTAAAGCCAACGAAATTAAAAAAATTCATTATACTTATAAAAGCCAATACAGCATTTGGAACAAAGAACATTATTTAATCCAAGCAGAAAGTTTTGATAATCAAAAATATTATTGTAAAATGGCAGCCTCCAATTATGATTATTTAGTATATGCTTTTTATTCATATAAAGATGTTTTGGTAGAAGTCAAAGAAAATATCCAATTTAATTTTTTAGAATTATATTTCAAATTTATAAGTTATCTTGTTTCTTTTATTTTTGGATTTTATATTTTAATTCATCTTAAACAAATGTTATCAAACAAAATAAATAAATTTAATACAAACATTGATTCTTCCAAAGACAAAATAACTTTTGCAGATGTAGCAGGTCTTGAAGAAGAAAAAAAAGAAATCCAAGAATTAATAGATTTCTTAAAACATCCTCAAAAATATCATAAAATGGGCTTTGAAATTCCTAAAGGAGTATTATTAGAAGGACCTCCAGGAACAGGAAAAACCTTACTTGCAAAAGCATTAGCTAATGAGGTCAAAATTCCTTTTTATGCTGTTTCTGGTTCTGAATTTGTCGAAGTTTATGTAGGCGTTGGAGCTTCTAGAATAAGAGATTTATTTCAAAAAGCCAAAAGAACTACTCCTTGCATTATTTTTATTGATGAAATAGATGCTTTAGGAGCCAAAAGAAAAAACAACTCCATCATAGAATCACGAGAACACGACCAATGCCTAAACCAACTTTTATTAGAAATGGATGGTTTTTTTAAACTTTCACAAATCATCATTATTGCTGCTACTAATAGAATAGATATGCTAGATCCTGCTTTGATTCGTCCAGGTAGATTTGACCGTAAAATCAAAATTAATTTACCTAATCTAAAAGCTAGAGAAGCTATTCTAAAAGTTCATGCTAAAAATAAAAATATTTCTTTGGATGTTGATTTTTACAAATTAGCTTTAATTACTGAAGGTGCATCAGGTGCCCAACTTGCAGCCATTCTCAATGAGGCTTTAATTTTGGCTATCAGAAATAACAAAGACCAAATCGATAAACATTTTTTAGAACAAGCAATTAAACGCATATTAAATTAATATTGCCAAATCCCTAAAATATAAAAAAGTTAACTTAAAATAAGTTAACTTTTTTATTTTATAAAATGATATTATTTTGTAACATCAATAGCAGCAAAAATAAAAACTTTGGTTGGTAAAATTGCACTAGAAACAAAAATTTGATTTTTAGTATCTTGAATTTCTTCTACACCATCTCCAATAATGTGTTTTTCACGTAAAAATAGCAAAAAGCGATATTCAACAAACCTAATCTTATTTTGTTTAATTACTGTGGCAAGGTTTTTATTTAGTTCTTGCAATTGTTCTTGAGAAAAAATACTCAAAGGCAAAGTAGATACTATCCCTTTTATTTGTTTTATTTGAGTTTCATCAATTTGCTTCTTTAACAATTCAATAAAATTACAAGCATCTCCTTCGATAACTGTTAAACCTGGAAATTTATTTCTCAAAACATTACATAATTCTTTATCATATTCCAAAGCAATAACATTTTGGGCTCCAAACTTTTGTACTAAATATTTAGTAACATTACCACTGCCTGCTCCTAGTTCCAAAATTTTTTCACCTGTTTTTAAACCTGTGTCTTGTTTTCCTTCAAATTCAAGCACTAAATTACTTAATTGTTTAGCAATATCTTGTGATTCAGGAAAAAGAGAAGAACCCATTTGTTGAGGGTAAAACACCAATTCTTTGGCATGATTCCAATCACTTGTTTCCCTAGGAATAACACAAATCAAAAATGCTCCTAGCACTAAAAGTGCACCTTTATAAAAAGGATGAATTTTTATTTTTTGCACTCCGATTAAACCCATTGCCAAAAGCAAAAAAGAGACAAAAAGTTTAAAATAAGCTACTGTTAAATTGTTTTGGTAATAAGGATTAATAAAATGCGATTTCAAATCCGCTTTAAAACCAAAAATAATAGCAGATAACAAAAAATAGCAAAAAGGATGAACAAAAACTATCCATACTTTTTTCCAACCCAAAAAAGTAATTGGTCGTTTCCACACATAAAAACAATAAATCAAAGGGGCAAAAACATATTGCAAATAATAAGGAATTAGCTGCATTTGCCAATTTGCAGAAATAAAATGCTGTTTGTGGTCTTCAATAAAATCACAAAAAACCAAACTTATAATTAAAATATTTACCAAAGCAACAAAACTTAATATTTGATAAAATTTAGTAGTTCTATATTTAGTTAAAGCAATTATTGCAACTACCAAAATTAAAAAAATACTTTGTCTTGTATAATGAAAAATATTTTTACAATAAGCAAATGAGTCTAGATGCGTTTGCAAACAACTATCAAAAAGCCCCCAAATTAAAATTATTGAAGAAAAAATCACTAACAATAACGAGCTTAAATTTTTTTTAATTTTAATAAAATAAATTGAAAAAAATGAAGAATTAAAAAATTTGTAAAAAGATGTGATTTTCACTTTTGATACCTTCACTTTTTGTTTTTTGTATGATTATAATTATTTGTTTTTGACTCAAAAAAGAAAAAAATTAAATTAATAAAAAATCGAAATAAATTAATAAAAAATGTTAAATTAAAATTATTTTGTTATTTTAAAACAACAATTAAATTATATCATTTTTTAAAACAATCCTTTTTATAATTATCAACAATTAAAAAATAATATTTTTAGCTTTTGCAAAACCAAAATAAGTCAAAAAAATAACGAAAAAATGCAAAAAAATAACGAAAAGCCATAAAAAAATGTTAAAATTAAGTTTGATCGGTTTTTTAATTTTATACACATGTTAGATATCAATTATATATCACAAATCAAAATTAATTCAAAACGCATTTTAATAAACTAATTATTATTTGTATCACAAAAGAACAAATCAAAGACCAAATTAATATCAAATATCACCCCAAATTTCACCCAATTAAAGGAGTTTTTATAATGACATCTTTTGAAATTAGACAAATGTGGCTCAAATTTTTTGCAAGCAAAAACCATCACATCGCAAAATCATCTTCTTTGATACCACGAAACGAAGCTAACTTATTATGGGTTAATGCAGGCATTACCCCTTTAAAAAAATATTTTGATGGCACACAAACACCTCCTTTTAGACGCATTACTAACGTGCAAAAATGTATTCGTACCAACGACATCAAAAACGTAGGAAAAACCTCGCGCCATCATACTTTTTTTGAAATGTTAGGCAATTTTTCTATCGGAAATTATTTTAAAAAAGAAGCTATCCACTACGCCTTTGAGTTGTTAACTTCGCCTAAATGGTTTGCTTTTCCCTTAGAAAAACTCTACATCACTTATTTTTTTCAAGACCAAGATACTTATCAATATTGGCTTGACTTAGGAGTAGAAAAAAACCACCTTATTCCTTTAAAGAGCAATTTTTGGCAAATAGGTCCTGGTCCTTCTGGTCCTTGCACCGAGATTTTTTTTGACAGAGGAAAAACTTTTGACCCTCGCAACAAAGAACTAATTATCCAAGATTTAGAAAACGACCGCTTTATCGAAATTTGGAATATTGTTTTTTCTCAATATAATTGCGACCCTAAATTACCTATCGAAAAATATCAAGAACTACCAAGCAAAAACATTGATACTGGGGCTGGTTTAGAACGTTTAGCCTGTATTTTGCAAAACACCAAAACCAATTTTGAAACAGACCTTTTCTTTCCTTTAATAAAAGCTTTGGAAAAAATGACACAAATCAAATACACAGGACAAGAAAGTTTTAAAATTATTGCAGATCACTTAAAAACTTTGGTTTTTGCAATCAATGACGGAGCAGTCCTCACTAACGAAAAAAGGGGCTATGTCTTAAAAAAATTATTACGAAGAGCTGCTAACGAAGGCAAAAAACTAGGTTTAGACAAACCTTTTTTACATCAATTAGTGCCTCCAACAGTTGCAATGATGAAAGATTTTTACAAAGAACTATGCACCAACCAAGAAATTATTGCCAAAGTGCTATTGCAACAAGAAAATATTTTTGAACAAACTCTCAAAACTGCCGAAAAAACTTTTTTACAACATCTCACCCAAAACACTTTATCAGGACAAAACTTTTTCAAATTATACGACACTTACGGCATTCCTGAAGATTTAATTTTGGATTATGCTAAAAAGAAAAACATTACAACAGACTACCAAAAATTCCAAGAATTACTCCACGACCACCAAAATTTAAGTAAACAAAATCAAACATCGCAAATACACATGAATAAACAAGAAGAAGCATTTCTCCAATTTTTAACTCCCAGCGAATTTATAGGTTATACAAATTTTACTTGCAAAACCAAAGTAATCAAAGTTTTTGACAAAGGAATAGTGCTTGAAAAAACACCTTTTTATGCTAATATGGGAGGACAAATAGAAGATGAAGGTTGGATTGACAACACCAAAGTTACCAAAATAACTAAACTACCAAACGGACAAATTTTGCACGAAGTTCAAGGAAACTTTTGCGAAGGTCAAGAAGTTTATGCCTGCATTGAAAAGACTAAACGCAATCAAATTTCTTATCATCACACAGCAACACATCTTTTAGAAGCAGTTTTGCAAAAACAATTAGGCAGCCACCTCAAAAAACAAGGTTCATCAGTGGGATTTAGCTCTTTACGTTATGATTTTAATCATTTTGAAAAAATTACTCCCCAAACTTTATTACAAATAGAAAAAGAAGTAAACCAACTAATTCAAAAAAGTGTTCCAGTCAAAATTGAACAACTTTCAATCCCAGACGCCCAAAAAAAATACGCCACTCTTCTAGAACAAAATCAAAAAGCCAAATACAAAGACAAAGTAAGAATCGTAAGTATTGATAATTTTTCAGTGGATTTATGCGGAGGAACACATGCCACAAATACTAAAGATTTAGAACATTTTACTATTTTGTCATGCGAAAGCATTAGCTCTGGTATCTACCGCATTGAGGCAGTTTGTAATAACAATTGCCAAGAAAGTCTCAACGCCAAATTAGTTCCTTACCAAAACGACTTGCACCAACTAACCCAAAAAGCAAAATCCTTACAAACGCAAAACCTCATTTTTGATGTTAAAAATTTTCCTCCAATAACCCAAAGTTATCAAGATATTCTCAATTATCAAAAACATATCAAAGCACAACAACAAGCCTTAGTTCTTTTTGAAAAAAAAGTTTTAGAATATCATCAAAAAAATATGGTACAAGCAGAATCTAATTTTTTACCACCACAAATTACCAAAAAAATGATGTTAACCATTGAAGAAGAAAAACCTTTAGAAGTTCTCAAATTTTTTATGAATCATATTTTTGATAAATACCATTTAGAAGTTTTATTTTTATCTTATGTGCAACCTGAAAAAATTGTTTTTTTATGCAAAAGCAAAACTCTACATGCAGGTAATTTGATTAAAGAAGCTGTATCCTTGGTTTGTGGTTCTGGTGGTGGCAATGCTAGTTTAGCTCAAGGGGGCACCAAAAAAACTAAAAATTTAGAACAAGTAATTAATTTTGTAAAAACCAAATTAGAAATAAATTAAACTGTTTAAAAAATTTATAATAAAAAAATCCTCAAGGAAAAAATTCCTAAAATTATTAAAAATAATCAAAATTCCTAAAAATTCCTAAAAATTGTTAAAAGGTGTTCGAAATGACAAAAAACAACAAAATAAAAAAGAAAAAAATAATCAAAGCGGAAGAAAAATTAAAATTAAACCCTTTTAAAACCCCAAACCCACTATTTTTCAAATCTTTTAAACAATTATTAATAAAATTATTTGCCCAAAAACACAAAAAAATTGATAAAATGAAGTTGAACCAAAACCAAGAAAAAAAGAATAATTTTTATCATTCAAACCATTTTTTGACAAATGAGAATGTTTTATTATGTTAAAATGCCAAAATAATGCATCTTTGGGGTTGGATTTAGGTGAAAAAACTTTAGGAATTGCTTTATCACAAACAGGAATTATTGCCCAAAACCTCAAAACTATTTTTTTTGCCACCCACAAATACGATCGATTGATTGCACCTTTACAAGAAATCATTTTTCAATATCAAATTAAAACAATTGTTTTGGGATACCCCAAACACATGAACAACGACATAGGAATTAAAGCCAAAATAAGTAGTGATTTTAAAAAAACGCTAGAAAACAAGTTTGAGCAAGTAAAAGTAATTTTATGGGATGAACGTTTATCTACCGTACAAGCAATCCAAATGTTAAAAACCAATAACAAAAAAAAGGGCAAAATTTTACAAATGAAAGACGAAATTGCAGCAACCATCATTTTACAAAATTATCTCGATTATATCAAATTACACACAAACAAAGAGCATTGAAATGTTTGATTTTAACAAAGAAAAAAACTTACAAAAATTAAAAAAATACGCCCAAGAAAACAAAATCCCCATTATCCAAGACCAAGGATTAGCTTTGTTACTTGATGTAATTTCACAAAACAAAATCACAAATATTTTAGAAATCGGAACTGCCATTGGATATAGCGCTTTGGCTATGAGCTCTCTTAGCACTAAAATTGATACTTTAGAAAGAGATTTTATAAATTATAATTTAGCTAAAAACTTTTTAAAAGAAACTCCCTATCACATAAATGTCATTTGGCAAGAGGCGTTAATTTATCCTACTTGCAATTTAAAAAAATATGATTTAATTTTTATTGATGCTGCCAAAGCCCAATATCAAAAGTTATTTTGCAAATATGCTCCTTTACTCAAAAAACAAGGCATTATCGTTTTTGATAACCTTAATTTAAGTTGTTTTAAAAAAGCCAAAACGACTAAAAATAATCAAGGAATTTTCAAAAAAATGCATAATTTTAAAACTTTTTTAACAAATCACCCAGATTTTTGCACCACTTTTCAAGATGTAGGTGATGGGTTGATTATTTCTTATCTCAAAAAATAATTTAGGAATTTTGAAAAACCATCAAAAAATAAAAAAAGAAGGTCTTTTATTTATGAATAATAAAATTTATGAACTTACCCAATCAGGAATAGAAAAATTAAAAAAAGAATTAACTTTTTTAAAAGAAGTTAAAAGAAAAGAAAATTTAGAAGCTTTAAAAGAAGCGCGCGAACAAGGAGATTTATCCGAAAACGCTGATTATGATGCTGCTAGAAACGAACAAGCTTTAATAGAACATCGCATCTCAGAAATCCAAAATATTTTAAAAAATGTCCGCGTAGTTAAAGTTTCCAAAGAAAGAGAAGTAAGTATTGGCAAAAAAGTATCTTTGGAGCTTTTACACACCAAACAACAACAAGAAATTGAATTAGTAAGCACCTTGGAAGCAGATCCTTTTAACAACAAAATTTCGATTGAATCTCCTTTAGGACAAAATATCAAAGGGCACCAAATAGGAGATGTTGTTTTTGTTACCGGCGAAACTGGAAACACTTTTAGAGTCAAAATTGTAGATGTCCAATAAAATGACTTGCCCCAACAAACTTTTTATCCCTCAACACTATTTTCCTTGTGTCTTGCAAATTCCTTTTGAGTTGTTTCAAAAACAAGGCATTAAAGCGTTAATTTTTGATCTAGACAATACTTTAATTGAATGCAACAAAGATATTTTAGATGAACAAATTAAAAACCTTTTAACTAAATTATCTCTTATTTTCAAAGTCGTTATTCTTTCTAATGCCTCTAAAAAACGCCTCCACAAAGTTTTAAAAAATGATTTTACTTTTATATATTTAAATTTATTAAACAAAAAACCATCCCCTACAGCTTTTCAAAAAGCATGCCAACTTCTCAAATTGGAAACCACACAAATGTTGATGATAGGAGACCAACTTCAAACAGATATCAAAGGAGCTAATCAAGCAGGTTTTTGTTCTTTATTGGTAAAACCCCTAAATCGCTTTCAAGAAAGCGCGTTTACCAAATTCAATCGTTTTTATCGTGAAAAAAAGTTTTTAACCAATCTCAAAAAACAAGATTATCACCTTTGGAAAAAAAAATTTCAAGACTTTGAAGAAAAATGAAAATAATATGTTGTTACACAAAATTCGTCAAGCTGTCGAAACTAAATTAAAAAACTATCCTTTGCTGTTAGAACACACTATAAGAGTTTATCGCACTGCTACCAAAATGGCAAGACATTATAACAAACCTTTGTTGCCTATTCAAATTGCAGCTTTATTTCATGATTACACCAAAAACGACACCTTAGAACAACAAAAACCCTATCTTACTCAAGCCAATATCCAAAAATACAGCAAAACGCCTGCTATTTTTCACGCTCTATCTGCTGCAAACATCTTAAAAAAAGAATTTGGCATCACAAATGTCACTATTCTTAATGCCATCAAAAAACATGTTTGGGGTGATAAAAAAATGAATTATTGCGATAAAATTGTATTGTTAAGTGACAAATTAGAACCTCAACGAAATTTTTCCCAAATAAAATATTTTCAAAAGCTAGCCTACTTTAACCTCAATCAAGCCATATATGAACTTCTTAAAAGTAATTTTGATTATTTCAGCCAAAAAGGATCCCCTTTGCCTTACAATTACCAAGAAATTTTATCCTCTTTGAAAAACTCCATCAAAAGAAAAATATTTTCATGACAAAGACAACAATTATCATCGGAGGAAAATTCAAAGGACACAAAATCAAACTAGTGCCATCACCTCAAACCAAAGCCACTAGCTCTTTGGTCAAAGAATCTATTTTTAATACTTTGGGAGCCTCATTCCAAAACAAAATCTTTTTAGATTTATTTGCAGGCAACGGTTCTTATGGTTTTGAGGCTTTAAGCAGAGATGCTAAACAAGCCTATTTTGTGGATGCTTCATTAAAAGCTTTTCAAACCTTAAAAGAAAACCACCAAAAATTAAAACTGGATTTAGAACAAAGCATTATTTTTTATGGTCATTTTATTCAAGCTTTAAAAAAATTCCAAAAAGCCAACTTGATTTTTGATTTTATTATTTTAGACCCTCCTTATTTTAAAGATTTTTATTTACCTGCTTTTGAATATTTAGACAAATTAACACATCAAAATAGCATTATTATTTGTGAATTACATCGCAAAATTGTTTTGCCTACACAAATTAAAGAATTTGTTTTACAAAAAGAAAAACAATACGGTAATAAAAAAATTCAATTTTATCAAAAAATTTAGACTTTCACCAAGGAAAGAAAAAACAAAAAAGAAAAAGAAAAAAGGAGTTCAAAATGAACAATATTTGGTTATATGTAAATCCAATTATAGGATTTTTATTAGGCGGGGTTTTAGGAGCTTTTTTAATGTTTCATTGGTTTAAAAAACATTTACAACAAAATCCTCCCATCAGTGAAAAACAAATCAAAGAAATGTTTCGCCAAATGGGTCGTACCCCTTCTGAAAAACAAATTCGTCAAATTATGAACAGCATGAAACAAGGCAAATAAAATAATGTTTGAAAGTATCTTTTTTAAATTTATTTTTATTGTTTTTATTTGTCTTTTAGTTATTTTTATAATGAATTATTTTTATCGCAAAAATGTTAAAAACAAAATTATAAATTATTTATTGTCTTGTAGCAATTTAGAACAAGAAATATTAAAAAGTTTTTTGCAAAATCCTCACAAAACTTTTCCCTTGACAAAAGATGCCAACATTACCAAAAATTTATTACAATTGAATATCATTTTTTTAAAAGAAATAGTTTCGGATGCTAAATATAATAATTATGTTTTTAACCCTTTAATAAAAAAAATTATTCACAAAAATAAAGATTTAAAAAAAATTTACCATGAATAATTTTGATCATTTAAACATTTATAATTTCAAAGTTATATAATAAAAAAACACCTTTAAAAGGTGTTTTTTTATTATATCATGAAAAATTTTATTCTGTAATCAATTCATTGTAATTTGAAACTTTAACAGAAACATTTTCATCAGCACTAATTAAACGAGAAATAGGGCATCTTTTATGAGTTGCATCTGCGATTATTTCAGTTTGTTCCAGCGTCATATCTTGAATTCCTAAAATAGCAGTAGGTTTAAAATAAAAACCTTTATCATCTTTTTGCATTTCTAAAGTTACTTTTACTTTTAAATCTTTATTTGTATAGTCTTGTTCTGCTAAAATCTTTTTAGAAGTTTTATAAAAACAAATTGCCCAAGAAAGACAAAATAAATCAACAGGTCCTGATTGTTTGTTACTTGGTTCTAAAGCTGAAACTAATTTTTTAGTGATTCCTTCTTTTTCTTCAAAAAAACATAAATCATCTAAATGGGGATTAAAATAAGCAGTTGTTTTAAAAATAATCATATTATAAAACCTTTCTTTATTAAAAAATATTTCTTTTTTATGCATTTCTTTAAGCATCTATTTTATTATAACATCAAAATAAGTTAAAATATAATTATTTTAATTAAAACTAGAGTTGATAATATTTTGCACATCAATAGCTACTTGATGCATATTTGTATTGCAATAATGATCGTATTTTAAAGGAGGATGAATAATTATTTCTACTACTTTTTTTTGCCAAAAACGATTATTTTTGATTTGACTGGCTCCTTTGATAGTTAAAGGCAAAATAGAAGATTTACTTTTGCAAGCAATTTTAAAAGCCCCTCCTAAAAGTGGCATTGCTTGTTCGTTATTTCTATCTTTAATGCCTCCCTCAGGAAAAACTACCATTGCCATACCATTTTTAACTTTAGGCACTGCCTTTATTAAATTTTGGGCAGTTTTTCTGATATCATCCCTTGAGATTACCATACAATCCAAAGATAAAAAAGCTAATTTTAAAAACCATGCAGTTCCAAAAAAACAATTAAAATTTTGTTTGGGAGCAAATGATAAAGTTCTTGGAATAACGCTTGTAATAACAAAAGGATCGGTGTATGACTTGTGATTGGCATAAATAACAACATTTTCTTTTGAAGGGATTAAATGAGGATTTTGAACTACTACTTTAATTCTTAAAAAACGGTTGACAAAACGCGACAAACTACGCGAAACAAATCCTTTAAAATAATGATTAGGGGGGGAAAAAGTCATTAAAACGAGGCAAAAAACCAAAATTATAAACGTTATTAAAAAAGCCAACAACAAGCCCAAAATTAAATTAACTGGCAGTTTGTAGCAAAAAGAAAAATCAACTAGCATAGTTTTGGAAGTTTGCAAAAAAACAAATGTTAGCCAAACGACAACAAAAATAAAAGTTAACATTTGGGCGTATCTAATTTCTTTTGATAAATGGCAAAAATTAATTGTGGGTGAATTTCTTTTTGGATTAATTGGTATTGTGATAAGTCAATTTTGGGAAAAAAAACATTTCCTTGATGTCTTTGTAAAATGTGGGTGATGTATAAAGTTGTTACCCAAGGTAGGGTTTGTTGATAGATTTTTCCTCCACCAATAATAAAAATATCTTGGGCAGCATCACTTGCCATGAAGGATTGCAAATCAGAAACAACAGTACAATTAGGCAATTCCAAATCATGTTTTAAAGATGCTACATAAGTTTTTTTAAAATTAAAGGGCTTATTTTTGAAATAATTTTTTAAGGATTTATAAGTTTCATACCCCATTAAAACATTTTGATTAAGGGTAATTTTTTTAAAATATTGTAAATCTTGGGAATAATGCCAAGGTAGTTTGTTGTCTTTGCCAATCAAATAATTGCCGTCAAAGGCAGTAATTAAATTAATCATACAGCAATATCGCCTTTCAAAATGCCATCACATTGATAATTTTGCAAAGTAAAATCACTAAATTTAAAATCATCAATATTTTTGATGTCAGGATTTAAAATCATTTGAGGTAATTTTTTAGGAGTTCTTTGAATTTGGGTCTGAACTTGTGCAAGGTGATTGGAATAAATGTGGGCATCTCCTAAAGTATGGATAAATTCGTAAGGTTGTAAGTTAGTTACTTGTGCGACCATCATAAGTAATAAAGAATAAGAAGCGATATTAAAAGGTATTCCCAAAAAAACATCTCCACTACGTTGATATAGTTGCAAGGAGAGTTTTCCTTGATGAACGTAGAATTGAATTAAGACATGACAAGGTGGCAATGCCATTTGGTTTAATAAGGGCGGATTCCAAGAATTAAGAATCAAACGTCTGGAATTGGGATTGGTTTTGATTTCAGAAATTAAAAATTTGATTTGATCAACGCCATTAAAATCGCGCCATTGTTTACCATAAACAGGACCTAAATTACCGTGCTTTATGGCAAAAAGAGGATCATTTTTGATTTTTTCTACAAATTCTTTCAATGTTTCATTTTGAAAAAAAGCTGATTGTTGATATTTTTGATAAGGCCATTCATTCCAAATATTAACATTGTTTTGTACCAAATAACAAATATTAGTATCCCCTTTTAAAAACCATAAAAGTTCGTGGATAATTGATCTAAGATTCATTTTTTTAGTAGTTAACAAAGGAAAACCTTCTTCAAGATTAAAGCGCATTTGGTAGCCAAAAACACTTTTGGTACCTGTATTAGTGCGGTCGTTTCTAAAACTGCCTTTTTGCAAAATAAAACGACATAAATCTAAATAAGTATTCATAATTGTATAACTCCTTGTTTTTTAATTGAATAAATGTTTGATGTTTATCAGGACAAAAGATATAAAACTTCTGTGTAAATGGCAGTTAAGGTAATTAATTGGTCAATTGAAATAGATTCATCCACTTGATGAGCTAAAGACTTTTGATTGGGGAAAACAGGTCCGAAAGGAACTAAATTAGGGGCACATTTAGCATAAGTTCTACCACCACTACACAAAGGCGCAGTTAAAAAATCATGAGTATGTTTTTGATAAATATTTACTAAAGTTGTTATTAATTCGCTATTGGGATTGATATACATAATATGATAATGAAAATCAGTTTTTAAAAGAAATTGATTCTTTTTGGCTGCTTTTTCCAATTGAAAAAGGATTTTTTCAAATGTAATTCCTTTAGGATATCTTAAATTAAGAGTAAAAAAAGCTTGTTGTTTTTCTAATATCAAAAAACCTGATTGACAAGTTAAATTTGTGGTTTTTTCATCCAAGTGAAAAATTCCTATTTTATGACCATCTAAGCTATCTACTAAATAATCGTTAAAAAAAAATTACTAAATTATTAGTAATGCCTAACGCTTTGAGAACTTTCATCAAATCATAAAGGGCGTGTTTGCCTCTTTCTGGAGTCGAACCGTGTACTGATTTTCCATAAACAGTTATTTTTAACAAATCTCCTTGCGGTTCTAAAGTGGCTTTAGTATCGTTTTTAGGCAAATAATTATTAAATAAAGTTTTATAAGAGGGATCAAATTTTAGAACTGCTTGTACCAAATCAGGAACTACATTTGTTGCTTTACCACTTTTAATACTTATAATTCTGTCATCTAATACCACACCTTGCAAAGAAAAATCACAAAGACCTTTTTCACAGTAAACAGCAGGAAAACGACTATCAGGAACAAAAACAGAAACAGGCACTTCAGGCAATTTACTAAAATAATGTTTCATACAACGAAATCCAGTTTCTTCATCCACACCCAAAATTAAGTTGGATGCCAAATGTCTGGTTTTAAAAAAAATAGGTTGTTAATTTTATTTTGCTAATTCATATAAAGCTTCTGTGTAAATGGCAGTTAAGGTAATTAATTTATCAATTGAAATAGATTCATTTTTTTGATGAATTAAAGAAACTTCATCGACAAAAGTAGGTCCAAAAGGTACTAAATTAGGGGCGCATTTTGCAAAAGAACCACCACCCACACACATAGGTTTGGAAACTAAATCATTAGTATGTTTTTGATAAACTTTTAATAATGTTTGCATTAATTCACTTTTAGGATCAACATACATAATGGGATGATGAAGGGTAGTTTTGAGGCAAAAATGTTGGCTCTTGGCTGCTTTTTCCAATTGAAAAAGGATTTTTTCAAATGTAATTCCTTTAGGATATCTTAAATTAAGAGTGAAAAAAGCTTGATTATTTTCTAATTTTAAAACTCCAGAAAAACAAACCAAATTATAAGTTTCTTCATCAAAGTGATTAATGCCTAATTTTTTTCCATCCAAACTATCTACCAAATATTGATCAAAAAAATCAACCAAAGTATTTGTAATTCCCAATGCTTTAAGAACTTTCATCAAATCATAAAGGGCATTTTTTCCTGTTTCAGGAGTCGAACCATGCGCAGAAACGCCGTGAACTTCAAGCTTTAACAAATCGCCTTGTGGTTCTAAAGTGGCTTTGATGCTGTTGGTTTTAACAAAATTATGGAATAAATCTGAGTAGTTAGGATCAAATTTTAGAACTGCTTGTGCCAAATCAGGAACAACATTAGAGGCTTGCCCGCTTTGAATACTTACAATTCTATTATCTAAAACTGTGCCTTCAAAAGTAAAACCCCCAATTCCTTTTTCGCAATAAATAGCAGGAAAATGGCTGTCAGGAACAAAACCAGATACAGGTAATTCAGGGATTTGTTTAAAATAGTGTTTCATACAACGAAATCCAGTTTCTTCATCGACACCCAAAATTAATTTAATTCTTTTGGAAAGCGGCAAATTTAGTTCGTGCAATATTTTCAAAGCCCAGAAAGCTGCCATTGTAGGACCTTTATCGTCTTGGGTTCCTCTGCCATAAAGCGTGCCATCAACAATTAAAGCCGCATAAGGTGGATAGTCCCAACCAGTTCCTGCTGGCACTACATCCAAATGACCAATCATACCAACCCATTCTTTTTGGTTGCCGTATTCAATATGACCAGCGTATCCTTCTAAATTCAGGGTTTTAAAGCCGCTTTGGGAGCCTAAATCAAGCATAAAATCAAGGGCTTGTTGATTTCCTTCGCCAAAAGGAGCGCCTGTTCTATTAGGATCAAAGGTGGTAAGTTCAGTGTTAATTTTTAATAATGTTTGCAAAGCCTCAATTAAGGCGTCTTTTCTTTTTAAAACCTCTTTTTTAAAATCAATCATTTTCTAACCTCTTTTTTATTATTTTTATTTTTTTTGTTAATTTTGTTAATTTTAATTTTTTTGTTTGTTGATTGTGTTGTTTTTTGTTTGTATATTTTGTTGGAAACACTTGCAAAATCAAAAACACAAACACAAAATAAAATGTAAGCGTAGATAAGGTATTTTTTAATTTCGGTCATAATAATCAATATTAATCCATATAATAAGCAGATATTTGAGCAAAAATAAGAGGGAAAGGCGGAAAACAAAATATTAATTCTACATTTATTTTTATACTTTATCTACATCTTAATACTTAAATTTTAACATTATTTTAGCATTTAAAAGAAGAAAAATATTTTTTTTATAAAAAATAAAAAAAGTGTTTCTTTTTCGTTTTGATTCAGTTATAATATTAGTGGATTTTAAAGGAATTCGAGAAATTTTAAAAAACCGCTAGTAATAAATTCGTTTAAAATTCTTTAGTTCATCTTAAACTTTTTGCATTTTACAAATTTGTACATTTGGATTTTGCAAAGATTAAGATATTAGAAAGCAAAAATAAAATCATTGAAAAATATTTACCAAAAAAAACCTTGTTTAAAACAAAGGTTTATTTATTGTTTAAGTGCATTATTACTTTTGATCTTATTTGTAATAAGTTTTAATTACACTTTAAAAGCTTCTCCAACAGAAATAATAGATATCAGCACTATTGAAAAAAATATAGGATCTTTTGAAAGTGCACCAAATGACAAAAAAATCATTGAAAAAATTGTAAAAAATCAAAAAAATATAAGTGGTCTTTCTATTGGAGACGATTTAGAAGTTGTTTTGATAAACAATAACAAAGCAACTGTCAAAGCAAAAGAAAATTCTAAAAAAATTAAAGGTCAAGTAGAAGTTATTTTTAATGTCAAAGAAGACCTAAATGTTTTAATTCAAAATAAAGCTTTAGGGGATATAGAATTAAATAAAATTCACAGTGAAGCATTGATTTCTAATGAGGATTTATTAAATGCCATTGAAAGTAAAAATAATGGTTTAGTAATTACAAAAGAAGATATTTATTTTCCTAAAAAAGATCGCTCAAAAGGTTATATAACCATTGAAGCATTGGATAAATCTCCTAAATATAAAGGAAAAGCTAAATTAACTTATCAAATTAAAAAAATAAATAAAGAAGAGTTTATTGCGGAAGTTAAAAAAAAATATAATATTCCATTTGACTCACCCATAAAACAAAGTCAATTAGATGAAACAATTGAAAATGTAATTGCAGAAGAAGTAGGAAACCCAGATTCAACTAAAGACTTAGTTATGCAAAAAGTTCAAGAAGCAGTCGAACTTTTATTAAATGATGGCAATACTTTATCTGAAACATTAACAACTTCTATGTCCAATAAAGAAGAGTTGCAAAACAACTCACAAACAATATTATCTCCTAAAATAACAAGCGAAAAAACAGATAATAACGAAAATACAAATTATGGATTTTATATTGTTATTGCTTGCATTATATTAATTTCCATCACTTTTTTAAGTTTGCTTTTTGTTATTTTTAAAAAAAGAAATACTCAATCATAATTAAAAAATATCAAAGAGGTTTATAGCCTCTTTTTTATTTTATATTTATAAATTTATAAAAAATAAAATAGAAATGTTGGAAAAAAAGATAAGTGAAAATACCATCTTTTAAAAAAAACATAATTATTGTAATAATAATCTTTTCTATACTTTTAATAATATTTGGTTGGTTAGGATGGCAAAATAACTTTTTTGCTTTAGAAGCTTCACAAAATTCTACTAAAAATACTTCTTTATCCTCTAAAAATTTTAATTATAATGATTTACAAGATTTACCAAAAAACCAAAATGAAAAAATCGAAGAACAAGCTCCAGAATCAAAAGAAAACAATTTAGATAATCCCAATCAAAAAGGAAAAAAAACATTGTATCCACAAATAACAGAAATTGAAGAAAATGAAGAAATAAAAGAAACACCCAAATACAGACCAAAAGCAACTCCCAAACCTAACCAAAACAACAACACACAAACTATCAAAAAAAATCCTCATTTACAAAAAGCCAAAAATAAAAGAAAAGTGATGCAAAAAAAACTAGTTTACCAAAACCAAAAAATTATTGATTTAAAAGAACAAATCTTACTTTTGGAAAATGAAAAAAACAAACCCAAAGAACTAGATAATCAATTTAGTGATCAAATTAAACCTCAATTGGAATCTCAAATCCAAGGAATGAACATTTATAATGTATATTTAGGGAAAAAAAGCGATAAAGATATGGCGTTAGAATGGTTACGAAAAAACTTTTCTAATCAACATTATCAAATTAACTTTTCTTATGGTTTGTATAATTCTCAAATTATCCAATCCACAGTTTTTTTTGATTCACGCATCAAAGAACCACCACCCAAAAACCTTTTATTAGTTTATTTTGATGGAGGCACAAGAGATAAAGCTAATAATTGTTATTCTTTGGAGGCATTAAAAACTTTAGGTAATGGTGCTCAAAATATGTATATTCTTTGGCAAGATGAAAGTCCTTTTAATGACAAAAACTTTATTCAAAACAACTTTTGCACTGACCTTATTTATGAAAAAGGATCTTTTTTAGGTGGACCTTCTTATTTGAATGTCAAACACATTGCTTTAAAAAATATTAACACCAATGAAATTATTGCCACTTTTCCTGTTAAATGTAAAATTGAAGTGCCTTGTTCACTTGATGGACTAGATTTAGAGTTAAAATTTCCTTTTTATAACTACAAAATAGAAGGTTTATTATCAAATACTCATATCAAAAGTCTTAGAAAAATTAATGTATATTCTAAACACACAGGACAATCAAAAACACTTTATTACAAAATTTAAAAAAATAAACAGTAGATTGAATTTGCAATCTACTGTTTTTTTAATATAAAATATGAGGTAATAACTACCTAAATTATAATTTGAATGTTTTTTTGATGTATGTTTGGTTCGTTGTTATTTAATGTTATTATTTAAAATAAAGCATCCCATCTTTAACAACAAGACAATTACTACTTTGATTTTGGGTAAGTTCTTCCAATTTAGTTTGTAATTTGGTTTCAGAAACAAAAGGACAAACCCCAAAATTTAGTACTAAACGACGAGCTTCTTGTTCAGTTTTAACTAAAGCCAAAACAGGAACGGATGGATGAAATTTAGAAACATTATAAGCATCTTTTAAGTCATAGACAACAATTGCTTTAACATCGGTGCGTAAAGCCAATTCCACAGCACTTAATAAAAGGTTTTCTTTGGAGTTTTTAGGTTGGTATACTTGTGATAAAGCTTGATAATTAACTACTTTTTCAGCTTGATAATTAATTTTTTTCATATAAGTTACAGCTTCTACAGGATATTCACCTGAAGCACTTTCGCCCGATAGCATAGTAAAGGTGGTGCCTTCTCTAACTGCATTAAAGACATCAGAAGTTTCAGCTTTGGTTGGACGCGGATTTCTTTGCATAGATTCTAACATTTGAGTAGCTACTACAACTGGTTTGCCGTATTCTAAACATTTAGTAATCATACGTGTTTGGTAAAGTGGTACTAATTCACCATCAACTTCTATTCCTAAATCACCTCTTGCAACCATAATACCGTCTGATTCTTGAATGATTTCTTCTAAATTATCAACACCTTCTTGATTTTCTATTTTAGAAATAATTTGGATGTTGGAATTTCCTTGTTCTTGTAAAATTTTTCTAATATCTTTGACATCTTGAGCTCTTCTAACAAATGAAGCAGCAATATAATCAAAATCTTGTTGGGCAGCAAAAACAATATCTTGATAATCTTTAGGAGAAATAAAATCCATTTCTAAATTAACTTTAGGAACATTTACACCTCTACGAGATTTGATGGAGTGAGTATTTTTGGCTTTAGTAACTAATTGTTGTTTGGCTTCGTCTTTGCCTACAACTTCCAAAGATAAGTATCCATCATCAATATTAACCATATCGCCAACTTTTAATTCATTGTATAAATTAGAATAACTAACTGAAAAAAGTTTAGCATTACCTAAAACTTCTGTCATAGATATTTTTACTTCAGAATCTTTTTGAATTGTTACTACACCATCAAATTCGTGAGTTCTAATTTCAGGTCCTTTAGTATCTAACATAAGTCCTGTGTTTTTGTCTAATTTATCGCTAATAGTTTTAATGGTTTTCATTAAAAGTTTAGTTTGTTCGTATTGAGCGTGAGAAAAATTAAATCTTGCTACATTCAAACCTGTTTGAATTAAGGCTTGTAAAATGTTTTTATCATAAGAAGCAGGTCCTAAGGTACAAATTATTTTAGTTTTGTTCATGAATAACTATATCCTTTTTTGTTTTTTAAAATATAAAAATGATTGTCAAAATTAGTTAAATTATGACATTATGACATATAAAAAAATTTAAATAAGAAATAAGCCAAAGTATAGATAATAGGTCCAATAATTCTAGTAGCAATCATAATAAAAGGTAATAAATTGTCTCTTTTACTTATTGACATTATTCCTAAATGTCCAGTTCCTCCTACACTTAAAGCACCTAAACCAGCTGTAAGAGATGTTTCAAAAGGATAAAAACCCAAAGCTTTAGCAAGAACAAAGGATACTAAAACAACTACCAATAAAGCAGTTAAAACCATAGTTAAAACAGGTATTTGTTTTATTCCTCCCATTAATTGTTGCCATTTAACTGTCATTCCCAAACCTGCTAAAATAGGAGTAGTGAAATTTTTAGATATTACTTGTCCTGCTTGAGAAATATGACTTTGATTTTCTTGTGATAATAAATTAAAAACTCTAATCAAAATTAAGAAAAGAATAAAATAAACTAACGATTCTAAATAACCCCATAATAATTTATTTAAAAGACCACTTAAACTAAATAATACAAAAATCATCGTTAAACCCATACCAATATTTTTATATTCTAAAGGAGTTTTTTTCTCTGTTGGTTTGGGTGTAAGTTTATTGTTTTTGTATTCTAATTTTCCTTTACCACTAAATTTAGTTTTATCAAAAATAACATACATTAAGCCAGCAAATAAAATACTTAAACATCTAGCCATAATTAAAGGCACTATAATTGCTGTTCTAATAGTTTTTTGATCTAATTGAGGAAAAGCATCTTTATAAATACCATTTGCAAAACCATTAATACCTAAATTAGTTCCTCCATTTGTTAACGGAACAGCTACATAAAAAATAGAGTCTAAAAAGGAACCTTGAGTGCTAAACCCTTCTGGTTTTTGATAATTAAATAAGAATCCTACAAAACCAACACTTAAAATAGCTACTAAACAAACAATTAATGTTAAAGGAAGAAACTTAGAAAGCGATCTTTTTAATAAATTTCTATCAACACTTAAAATACTTCCAGCAATAACACAAGTTATAAAAAAGTTAGCAAAATCAGATCCTAAATGATTATTTGGTGTTTTTGTACTGAAAAAATTTTCATTACATTTGTTTGCTAAATCTTGCGGTATCCATCCTTTATAAACTAAATAAGAAGGAACAAAAATACAAAGCAAAAATCCTAATCCTATTTTATTTAAATAAGGGACACTATCACCAATAAAATTAAGACCATATCCTAAGACAAAAATAATAAATAAAGGGGTTAAAAGAGGGTGATATAATTTTTTTATTCCCCATTCTTTAACTGCAAAAAGATGTAAAGCACAAACAGCTACAAAAAAAAGAAACATTAAAGGGTGAAACCCAAAAATCTTTATTTGTTTGTCTTTTTTCATTATAATTTACTCCGATTCTACACAAAAAAAATAAAATAACTAATAAATTCATAAATATGATGTAATATAAATAATAAAGTTATAAATAAATGGTTAATAAATTGTTTTTTGTGATTTTTTATTTTCAAAATTATTAGCTAAATAAGTAATCAAAATCACTTAAATAATTAATTATGGTATTCTTAAATAATAAAGTTAATGATTAAACTAGTTTTTTAATTAAACTATTTCCTTTCATTTCTTGAGGTTTTTTAATTTCTAATAAATCTAGCATTGTGGGTGCAACATCACATAAAGACCCCGGTTTTAAGACAACATTTTTATCTGTAACGATGAAAGGAACTAAATTAGTGGTATGAGCTGTGTGTGGATTTCCTTGGTTATCTGTCATTTGTTCGGCATTTCCATGATCTGCTACAATACAGGCTTTGCCTTTAACTGCAAAAATGGCATTTAAAACTTCTTTAAGACAGCTGTCTACTGTTTGAATCGCTTTAATGGTAGCATCTAAAAAACCAGTATGTCCTACCATATCAGGATTTGCAAAATTAAGAATTAAAGTATCGTATTTACCAGATAAAATAGCAGTTTTAGCATGGGTGGTAATTTCTAAAGCACTCATTTCGGGTTTAAGATCATAAGTTTTTACTTTGGGAGAAGGAATTAAGATTCTATCTGCATTTTTTAATTGCAGTTCCTTGCCACCATCAAAGAAAAAAGTTACATGAGGATATTTTTCAGTTTCTGCAATTCTTAGTTGGTGCATTCCTAAATTGGCAATTACTTCACCATAAATATTTTTTAGAGTTATTTTTTCAAAAGCAACTACACTTTTAACTTGAGCGCTGTATTTAGTCATTGTTACTAAAAAAAGATTATTTAATAATTTAGTACCGCAAAAATTGGTTTTACCCTCAGAACAAAAAGCATTAGTAGCACAAGGATTAGATAGAGCAGTTGCAAGACGCATGGCACGGTCAGGACGAAAATTAACAAAAATAACTGCATCATTATCATTAATTAAACCATTTGGATTGGTAATAAAAGGAGTGATAAATTCATCTGTAATGCCTTGATTATAAAAATTTTGTATAGTGTTTTCTAATGGCAAGTCAATAACAGGAGCTTGTTTGGATGTAAGCATATTATAGACTAAATTAATGCGGTTCCAATTGTTATCACGGTCAAGAGCATAATATCTACCAACAACAGAAGCAATATTAAAGCCATAATCAAGAAGGTCTTTAATGTAGTTAATACCTGAATGAGGACTTGTGTCTCTTCCATCAGTAAAAGCGTGTAAAAAGGTGTTGTTTGCTAAATTGTTTTCTTTTAATAAATCAAATAAAGCTTTAAAATGATCTAAATGAGAATGAATTCCTCCATCAGAGATAAGTCCTAAAAGATGCATTTTACTGTTGTTTTTTTTAACATGTTCGATGGCTTGAAGAAATTGTTTGTTGGTGAAAAAAGATTTATCACGAATAGCTTTATTAATTTGAGTAAGCGATTGATAAACAACTCTTCCTGCTCCTAAATTAAGGTGTCCTACTTCACTATTTCCCATTTGACCTTGGGGAAGACCCACTTCTTCACCTGAGGCTTTAAGAGTGGTATTGGGAAAGTTTTTTAAAAGATAATCTAGATAGGGAGTCTTTGCCAAATGAAAAGCGTTATTTTCTTTTTGGTCGGTTAAGCCTAAGCCATCTAAAATAATTAATCCTACAAATTTTTTAGTCATATTCCCAAACTCCTTACCTCAAAAGAACATCTTAAACGATGGTCTTGTCAATAATAATGTTATTTTGTTTTTGTATTGTTTGTATTATTAAATCACTTTTGTTTTGTGTTTAATTGGGATTTATTTTTTCAAATTATAAAAAGTTTTTAATCCTAAAAAAGGAGCTTCTACTAATTGGTCTTCAATTCTTAATAATTGATTGTATTTTGCCATACGATCAGTACGTGAACAAGAACCAGTTTTAATTTGACCCGCATTAGTAGCAACAGCTAAATCAGCAATAGTTGTGTCTTCGGTTTCGCCACTACGGTGAGAAATAACAGCGGTGTAAGAAGCTTTTTTTGCCATTTCAATTGTTTCTAGGGTTTCTGTTAGAGTTCCTATTTGATTTAATTTAATTAAAATAGAGTTTCCTATTTTGTTTTCAATTCCTTGAGCTAATTTTTGGGTGTTAGTAACAAATAGGTCATCCCCTACTAATTGGATTTGGTTACCTAATTTTTGGGTTAAGTATTTCCATCCATCCCAATCATTTTCATCAAGTCCGTCTTCGATTGAAATAATTGGATATTTAGAAACTAAAGTTTCGTAATAATGAACTAATTCTTGGCTACTAAAAGCTTTGTTATTTTCAGATGCAAGAACGTATTTTTGAAGTTTTTTGTCATAAAACTCGGAAGCTGCAACGTCCATTCCTAAAAAAATGTCTTTTCCTGGCTCGTATCCTGCACTTTTGATAGCTTCCAAAATGATTTGTAAGGCTTCTTCGTTAGAATTAAGGTCAGGTGCATATCCGCCTTCGTCTCCTACTGTAGTTGGAAGTCCTTTTTGTTTTAAGATTTTTCCTAAATGGTGAAAAACTTCAGCCCCATAACGTAAAGCTTCTTTAAAAGATGTTGGTCCAGTTGGTAAAATCATAAACTCTTGAAAATCAACACTGTTAGAAGCATGAGCTCCACCGTTGATAACATTCATCATAGGAACTGGCATTTGTTTAGGTAAAACGCCTCCTACATATTGATAAAACTCAAGATTTAAGTAGTTAGCTGCAGCTTTAGCACAAGCCAAAGAAACACCTAAAATAGCGTTAGCTCCTAAATTAGATTTGTTAGGAGTTCCGTCAAGTTTAATTAATAATTTATCAATTAAAGTTTGTTCTAAGACAGAATAACCTTCTAATTCTGGTTGAATAACTTCAGTAACATTTTTAACAGCTTGCAAAACGCCTTTACCTAAAAATCTTTTGGCATCCCCATCCCTTAATTCAACTGCTTCGTATTGTCCGGTAGAAGCTCCTGAAGGAACAATAGCTCTTCCAAACGCTCCTGATTCTGTATAAACTTCTACTTCTACTGTAGGATTTCCTCTGGAATCTAGCACTTCGCGCGCTAAAATACTTTCAATATATGGCATAATTAATACTCCTTTTTTAAATTGGCTTTTAATTATAAAATGAAAAATAAAATAACTTTTGTTTTTGGGACAAATAGTTAAATTTACTAACCATAAATATTATAATGGTTTTTTGCTAAAAAATGTATTTTAATGTGTAATAAATGAATATTTTTGTAATAATTGCAATTATGACTTTAATAAAGCAAACATTTTTTGTTTGTATATTTCTACTCCGGGTTGATTAAAAGGGTTAATTCCTAACAACGAACCTGACATTGCACAAGCTTTTTGGAAAAAATACGCTAAATATCCAAAATGATATGCATCCAAAGTAGGAATGACAATTTCTAAATTAGGAACTTTGCCTTCAATGTGGGCTTGTTTAGTGGCTTGAAGAATTTTTTGATTAATTTGTGAATAAGTTTTTCCAGCTACATAATTAAGATTATCAAGTTCGTTTGGAATGTGAGGAACAACGCAATCATCTTTTATTGATGTAACATTTAAAACTGTTTCAAAAAGCATTTTGGTGCCTTCTTGGATAAATTGCCCTAAGGAATGTAGATCAGTAGAATTGTTGGTGGCTCCTACAAAAAGCCCTTTTTCTTCTTTGCCCTCAGATTCAGCAAATAATTGTTTCCACCATTCCGAAAAAGAAAGGAGATGCGGTTCGTAACTTACCAATAGTTCCATTTTTTTGTTTTGTTGGGTGTGAAGCAAATACCTTGCTAAAGCGTACTGATAGGCTTGATTTTGAAAAAGGTCTTCTTGAAAAGTGTCGTGATAAGCTTGCAAAGCGCCTTTCATCATTGAGACAACATCTAAATTAGCAAAAACAAAAGGAAGGATGCCTACGCTTGTAAAAACACTAAATCTTCCACCCACAGAATCAGGAATAACAAATGTTTGATAACCTTCTTTAAGGGCTAAATTTAACAAAACGCCTTTTTGGCTGTCAGTGGTTACAAAAATACGATTTTTGGCAAGTTGTTTGCCGTATTTTTCTTCTATTTCTTTTTTCAAGATTCTAAAAGCAAGGGCTGGTTCCAAAGTGATACCTGATTTTGAAATAACATTAATTGCCCAATTTTTGTCTTTAAGATAATGGAGCAAATTAGTTAAGTGATTGCCTGATGCTTGATGACCTGCAAAAAGAATTTCTGGCTTAGTTTTTTTAAAGGGCGTTTGCAAAAATTCAATTCCTGCTTTGGCTCCCAAATAAGAGCCTCCAATGCCAATTACTACTAAAACATCTAAATTGGGGTGGGAATTTTTTAGTTGTTTCATTTTTTCAAGTTCTTGGAAATCAAAATGTAAGGGTAGTTCTAACCAACCCAAATATTTTTCTTTTAGTTGTTGGTCTTGATGTAATTTTTGGTGTATGACTTTGATTTGAGGGGCAAAAGTTTGGGCATAATTGTGCCAATCTAAAAAATTATAAATCCCTTCAAGGTTTAATTTCAACATTGTGTAATTTTACTCCTTTTATTATTTATTATTTGGTGCTTTGTTATAATTTATTAAATATTTTATTCTCATTTATTAAATGTTTAAATATTTTTAAATGTTTTTCAGTATTGTATTAATTTTTATTTAATAATTTTGGTTTGCAAAGCATTATTTTTATTTTTCTTAAAACGCGGGGTTTGGTTGGTTTTGTTTTGACGCAAAAAAGATACAAATAAATAAGTAGTTGTCAAAAAGACAATAATATTGCTTCCAAAAGTACTTAAACCACATTGAGTAGCATCAGGAATTGAAACATCTTTTAATTGGGGCAAAATGTCATGCAAAAACCATAAAATAGTTATTCTTAAAACAACTCTTAAAAGATTAATTACAAAAATAAGATTAGCATTTTTCTTATAAGATGCGACATAACCCATCATTAAAGTAGTCCATACAGAAAAAAACAAAGAAGTTTGTTCCCAATTAAGGATTTCTTTAAAGGATGTTATTTTTTGTGTGGTAAAAACTTTTTCAGGTTTTAAGGCACGCAATAATTGTTCACCACAAAATTGATTTATAAATACTCCAATAATTCCTATAATAAGAGTAATTACAACAACATTTTTAAAGATTTTAAAAGTTTTGCTATTGCTTTGAAAAGTAACACTTTGAGATACCATAGCAGATTGACTATCTTCAAAAGAATTAGAAATAGCATAAAAAATACCATTAACTGCCATAACAAATCCAAAAATATCTACTAAGTTTTCTTGATCTTTGGTAAAATAACTGTCTATCATAGCAAGAATAATGAGTTTACCAATTTCATAAGTAGATTTGGCAATAATTAATGTTACTGCTAATTTCAGGATAGTTTTTACTGTGCGTTTAGAAAAGACTAGGTTTTTAAATTGCAACTTAAAAATATTTTTAGAACTAAACATACAATAAAAAGTTACCAAAGTAAGCAATAAATTAGCAATTAAATCAGCTAGGGCTAAATCAATTAAATTAACTTGATTTTGTTTGATTGCTTTAAAAGCAAAAGAAATACTAATTCTTGTAATAATAAGACAAATATTAAGGATTAAGACAAATCTAGTTTTTTCCTTGGCGCGTTCTAATCCAATAAAAACTGCATTCATAGTAATAGCTACAAAAGTAATTAAAATAAGATAATAATATGTAAGTCCATTTTGGCTATGATAACTTTTATTTAAAAATATATCTCCAAATGGAGCTGGTAAAAGGACACCTAAACCCAAAACCACTAAAAAGAATAAAGAAGAAATAATTGCCAATAAAAAAGCTAGGGTAGCGTATTGTTTGGCTTTAGTAAAATTCTTTTTTTTGTATTCTCTAGCTACTAAAATAACACTTGCTCCACCTAAAGCTGTAGAAACACTTTGCAAAATTTTTTTAATTTGTGCCATATAAGAGATGGTTTTATCTAAATTGGTGCTGGAATTGGGTTGGTTCCCAATAATATAAAAATCAATGGATACGGATAATTGTTGAAATAACAAATAAATAGCAATGGGAAAAGTAAGAATAATTAAATTGATCCAAATAGGTCTTTTAAATGATTTAGGGGTTTGGTTGGCAGGTTTGGAAGGGTGTGGCAAATGATTTTTTTCAATAGACATAAATATACTCCGTTTTATTTTTTTAGTATTTATATCAAAATCAATTGTAATTTATTTGGGGTTTGGGATTTGGAAGTACAAAAATTAATTTTGATAAATACAATATTTTATTCTACAATCATTTTACAACAATTTAGCTACTACATTAAATAATTCATTTTTTTCATAAGTTTTTTCAAAAAGATCACCAAAAGTAGTGTAATGCAAATTAAGTCCGCAAGTGCCAACAGCACAATTAAAAATGTTTTGTTGCAATAAAGAAACGGCATAACTTCCCATTCTAAAAGCAAGGACTAGATCTTCTGCAGTTGGTTTACCACCTCTTTGAATGTGTCCTAAAACTTGGGCTCTAGTTTCGAAACCACTGTAATTTTCTACCTCTTTGGCTAAACTTGCAACATCAAAAATATGTTCAGTGACAACTACAATAGCATGTCTTTGGTTTGTTTGGCGCAAAGATTTAATTTTTTGGCAAATAGTTTTTTGGGATAAAAGATTTTCGCGAGTAACAATAACGTCTGCTCCTGCAGCAAGTCCACCAAATAAAGCCAAATCCCCTTTGTGGCGTCCCATCACTTCAATAATACTGCATCGGTTGTGAGAAACAGAAGTATCGCGCAATTTTTCAATGGCATCTACAATATTATTGAGAGCAGTGCTAAATCCAATAGTAAAATCAGTGGCACAAATATCATTGTCAATGGTGGCTGGCAGTCCTACGCATTTGATGCCAAGTTCGTGCAATTTGGATGCTCCTTTATAAGAACCATCACCACCAATTACAACTAATTTATCAATTCCTAAAGTTTTTAAATTTTGGGCGCATTGCTTGCGAACATCTAAATTATTTTGAAAATCTAAAAAACGAGAAGTTCCCAAAAAAGTACCAGACACATTAAGAACACGAGGAAATGTTTGAGGATTTAAGATTTCGATTTGGTTATTAAAAAGTCCTAAATAACCATCTTTTACGCCGAAAACTTCAAATCCTTGTTTAGCGCTTTCAAAAACTAAAGCACGAATAGCTGCATTCATTCCAGGAGCATCGCCGCCTGAAGTTAACACAGCAATTTTTTTGTTTTCTTTTGTTGTTGTTTTTGCTTTTTGGTTTTCATTTTTCATTTTAAAATTAAGTCTCCTTTATATTTTTGAAATATTGTAAATATTGTTAAATGATTAGTTTGATGAATGTTTTTTAATAAATCCGAGTGCGCGAGTCAAAATTAAAATAAATGAAATAAATAGTTGTTAAATGTTAATAAGTAAAAAAATAGTGTACTTGAAAAAGTTCCAAAGCGTTTAAAAAAAATAATAAAATATAATATGATTAGTTTGGTTTTTGTTTTAACTGTCTTTTTTGTGTCTTTATCCAAATTATAAATTATTATTTTAAGTAAATTTTTAGGTATTTCAAAAACTAACTAATCTTTTTTTATGAAAATTTTTATGAAAAAACTTTTTATGCTAGTCTTAGAATTTTTTGATTTATTAACAGCTACATTTAAATTGTATACGATTTAATCAAATATTGCAATTAAAACGTATTATTTTTGTTCTTTTTGTAAAAATTTTGTGATATTTGGGCTTTTTCGCAAAATAAAACAAAATATTGCAACAAATATTTATTGGCTAAAATAAATAAAACAATTGAAAAATAAGTTTTCAAAAAAATAATGAAGTTGTTTTTTTGTAATAATTTTATTAGCTTTTTGGATTTGGATTTCCTTTTTTTAGTTGTTTTTTATCTTTGGGAGTAGCAAAAATATTAACACTTATTTTTTTATATGTTATACTTAAAGAGTAGTTAAGAAAACAATTTGCAGTTATTTTAGATTTAATAAGCATTTTTTTGTTATGTTTTTTCATCAAATGATTGCTAAAAGAAAACAAAAACTTTAACCAATTAAACCTAAAATCTTTTTTTGAAAACCTTTAAAAATCCTTAATTACAAATCCTTAAAATAAAGGCAAAAATGTTTGTTTGAAAAATAATTAATTTTTACCTTGACAAAAAAGATACAAACAAACACTTTTAAAACTGCAAAAAATAACTGCCATTTGTTTTTTAAATTTATACTTTTTTGCACAACAAATGCAATAAAAATAAATATAATAATTTATCAATTTATTTCAATTAATTTCAAATCAAAAGGAAGGTTTTTTAAATAAATGACGAAAAACAAAGTAATTAATAAAAAAGATAAAATAAGTAGGCTTGTTTTGGAGGGAAACTTATTAAAAGCTTTATGGATTATTTCTTTGCCTATTATTGTTTTTAATGTTTTTAAAGCTTGTTTCGGTAGTGTTGATACTTTTTTTGGAGCTGGTCTAGAAGGAGCAACCCAAAGCTACATTCAATTTTCCAAATCCGCTCAAAGCATTGTAGAAGCAGTAGGAGTTTGTTTAGGAATTACAGGAGTTGCATTAATTTCGCGCGAAGTGGGTAAAAATAAAAATGTCAAATCTTTAAAAGCTCGTAAAATAGCATCTAGCGTTTTTGTTTTGTTATTCATAGTAAGTTTGGTTGTAGCTTGTGTTATGGTTGGTTTTTCCAGCCCTATTTGTAGTCTTTTTTTAAAGGAAAAAGTAATTAACGGAGTACCAAAGGCAATAACAACTGAGGAAAAAAATCTTTGCATTAACGCTTTTAGATTACAAATGTTGGGCACTATTTTAGCTGCTATTAATGTTTTCTTTTTAGGAATTGAAAGAATTTTGGGAAAACTTAAAAAAATTTTGGTTCTAAACTGTATTATGATGGGTTTAAAAATTGGATTAAGTACTTTATGTTTTGGCATCAAAGTCATTGGTTTAGAAGCGTTGTGTCCCAATGTTTTAGGGTTGCAAACAGCTTCATGTCTTGCTTATTTATTTATTACAATAGTTGCTTTTTTCACTCTTTTTAACAAAAAAAATCCTTTATTTTTAAGTTTAGGCGATTTTTCTTTTAAAACTTTTTTCCAAGACAAAAAATTACTTAAAACTATTTTGAAATTAAGTATTACTTTAACAATAGGCAAATTTATTTATGAAGGCGGAAGAATGTTTACCTTATTTATGGTAGATAGCACATTTGATAAACCATTTTTAGCTGGAACTCCTTTCGAATTTAAAGGTTTGGGCGGCTTAGGTGCAATTGGAGTTGCTGATAGCATTATTACTTTATTTGCTCAAATATCGTTTTCGTTAAAAGAAGGACAATTAATGATTGTTTCTGAAAACTTAGGGAACAAAAATAACAAAAGAGCAATTAAAACTTTAATGCTTGTCTCATTTTGTTGTTTTTTAGTATTTGCAGTTACTTATTTAATTTGTGCTCCTAAAGAATATTGTGGGCTTGGTTTTGGTGATGATTTATGCTTATTTTTTAAAAATTTAGGCAAAGAAAAAAAAGACCAAATGACATTAGATATGTTTCATGCAAAAAACCCAGAATTTAAGTCCTTTTTGTTGGGTGCTCTTTTAACAACTTGTCTATTAACTAATCAATTAGAAGTTTTTTCTACTTTCTTAATTGCAGCTAAACAACCTAAATATGATTTGTTGTTAAGTTTTGGTCGTGTTTTTCTTTTCAGAATACCTGCCCTTTATTTCTTTAGAAATGTTTGGTTTGGAAATGAAGAAAAAACAAGCATTAAAATAAATAATGCATATGGATTTGCCAATTTCAGTGCTAATTTCATTATGTTAATGTTTATGGTTTTTGTATGTGTTCGTTTTGTATATAAATTAAAAAAGGAAAAGCAACCAAAAAGTTTTAAATAAATTCATAAATTAAAAAAGACTATCAATCGATAGTCTTTTTTGTTATATAAATGACTTGAAAATATTGTAAATATGAAATAAATTTTTTATGTTTTTCATTGAAAAAACTTAAGTTTTTTTAATTTTAACAATATTTTTACATTCAGGAAAGCGACTGCAACCTAAAAAATTACCATAGCGTCCTTTTTTGATGAGTAAAGGAGCGTTGCATAAATTACATTTTTGATCGGTTTGCATAGAAGGATTTGTTTCTACAGAACTTGATTTTTCTTTTAAAGAAACAATATTTTTACATTCAGGAAAGCGACTACAACCTAAAAAAATACCATAGCGTCCTTTTTTGATGAGTAAAGGGGCATTGCATAAATTACATTTTTGATCGGTTTCGATATCTTTTGGTTTTTCTAATTTTTGATCGGCTATTTGATAAAGTTGTTTGAAAGCATCATAAAATTCTTGCAATAATTCTTTATTATTAACTAATCCTGAAGAGATTTTATCTAAATTTTCTTCCATTTTGGCAGTATATTTAACATCAATAATTTGTTTGAAAAACAATTCTAAGTTTTTAGCAGTCAAAATTCCTTGTTCGGTAGGAACAAAACGTTTTTCTACTAAATCAACATAAATTCTTTTTTTGAGGGTAAAAATGATTTGAGAGTAAGTAGAAGGCCTTCCAATATTTAGTTTTTCTAAAGTTTTAATCAAAGTGGATTCAGAAAAGCGTGCTGGAGGATTAGTAAATTTTTGTAAATTTTGGATTTCTTGAGGCAAATAAGTTTCATTTAATTTAAAGGAAGGAATAATTTTGTCTTTGGTGCCATCTTGCAAAATTTTTTGATAGCCATCAAAAGTTTTTATCAAACCTTCAGTTAAAAAAAGATGGTTTGCAACTTCAAAAAAAACTTGGGTTTTTTGAAATATGGCAGGTGTCATTAAAGAAGCCAAAGTTCTTTGATAAATAAGTTTATAGAGTTTATTTTCGTATTTATCAAGATGAGGGGCTAGGCTTTCAGGCGTTTTGGATAAATCAGTGGGTCTTATAGCTTCGTGAGCGTCTTGCGACTGAGCTTTTTTATTGGTTTTGTAAGTACCTAAATATTCTTTGCCATATTGTGTTTTAATTAATTTTTGAGCATCTTTAACAAAGCTGTCTGCAAGTCTTTGCGAATCTGTTCTCATATAAGTAATTAACCCTATAGATTCACCTAAAATATCAACTCCTTCATAAAGTTTTTGAGCAACTCTCATAACTTGATTAGAAGTTATATTTAGGCTGTTGATGGCTTCTTGTTGCAGGGTAGATGTAATAAAGGGTGGTTTGGGTGATTGTTTGGCTTCTTTTTGTTTTAATTCTTTAACTAAAAAGGGTTTATCTGTGATTTGTTGGACAATTTTAAAAGCTTCTTTGGCTTTGGTTTTGCCTTTGTAAGGATTTTGGTATTCTGCTTGAAAATCTTTAAAAAAAGCAGTAATAATATAGTATTCTTCAGGGACAAAAGCTTTTATTTTTTCTTCTAAATCAACAATTAATTTAAGGGCAACTGATTGCACTCTTCCTGCTGATTGTGATTTGAGTCTCCTTACCAAACGCGACAGTTTAAACCCAATAATACGGTCTAGCATTCTGCGAGTTTCTTGTGAAAACACTAATAGTTCATCGATTTTGCGAGGTTGTTGCAAAGCTTTTAAGACTGCTTCTTTGGTAATTTCTCGAAAAACAATTCTATTAGTTTTTTGGGGGTCTAAATTAAGAATTTGTGATAAATGCCAAGCAATTGCTTCTCCTTCGCGATCAGGATCGGTTGCTAATAGCACTTCTTTGCCTTTAGTTTTTTGGATAAGAGTTTCTACGATATTGTCTTTTTCTTTGATAATGCTGTATTTAGGAATAAATCCTTTTTCGATGTCAATTCCCATTCTGTCTTTGCCTTTTAGCGACAAATCTCTAATATGACCTTTGGAAGATAAAATTAAAAATTCGTCATTTAAAAAACGGCTTAAAGTTTTGGTTTTAGCAGGAGATTCTACTATAATAACTTTTGATTTCATTTTTTGGGCTCCCTCAATTAAAAGATATGGTTAGTTTGGGTAATTAATTGTTTTGCGTTTCTATTTTTTGGTTTGGTGGTTGGTTGGGTTTTAGAAAAGTTTTTCAAAGAGAGATAAAACATCTAAGTCAAAATTTAATTTCCCTAAGTTACCTTGCCTTATTTCTTGCAATAACATTTGATAAACTCTAGATTGATCAACTTTTTGATTTTTAGTATAAATATTTCTTTTTTGTCCGATAATATCAACTAAATTAGGGTTAGATAAATCATTTTGGTCTAAATTGAAGCGTTTTTGCAAATTGGTACCATAATGTTTTATAAGATAGCAAAGTGCGTGAATGCCTAATTTTTCTAAAGGTAAAATGGAATCTTTAAAGCAGCCTGCAAGTGCTAATGCCAAACTTATGCGAGGATCAGAAAAATTGTGCCACAAAACTCCTGGAGTATCCAAAAACTGGATATTGGGTTTAGCAATGTCAATCCATTGAATGCGTTTGGTAGTGCCTGCTAAATTAGCTGTTTTTAAAACTTTTTTTTGGGCAAAACTGTTAATTAAAGTTGATTTGCCAACATTGGGAGTTCCTACAATCATAGCTTTAATGTTGGGAGTTTGGGTTGCTATTCTTCTAGATTTAAAAAGGGGATTTTTGGCTTTGATTGTTGTTAAAGCTTTTTGATATATTTCTTGAAGTTTAGGGGATTTGATAGCATCAATTGTTAAAACAGGAATTTGTTTTTTGTGATAATTAGCGATAAAATTATTGATTTTACAAGGATCAGTTAAAGAAAATTTATTTAGCAAAATAAGGAGGGGTTTTTGGCGTTGGTTAATTAAAGAAAAAATTTGAGAATTGAGGCTTGAAAGAGGAATTCTTGCATCCAAAATTACTAAAACAATATCAACCAAAGATAAATTATTTTTAATTTGGTCAAAAGTTTTTTTCATATGACCAGGAAACCAATTAAATGTTTTCATTGTTAAACCTATTTCTTTTGTTAAGTAAATTACTCTTTTTCGCTTTGATCTGCACTTACTTTAGAGATAGTATCTAAAACTTTTTGTAGATCTTTTTCGAGGTCTTCTTCAGTTTCAAAAATCTTTTTACTATAAATTTTATAAACTTCTTCGCCTGTAATTGCAATCAAAGAAACTCCTATTTGATGATAAATAAGTTCTAAGGGTTTGTCAAAAATTATTTTTTTAAACCAATGAAAAGGATTGAAAAAATTTCTGATATTATTAAAATTATTAGTTACTTTGGCAACTTTTTGATACTTTTGAATCATGTTTTTTTTAACAACCATTTCTCTAATTACAAAGATTCTTTTTAAAGTCATTTTGCGAAACATTCTCAAAATTTTGTTTTGAAATACTTTGTCAACTCTTTGATTTATGTAAAACATCAAAATAAGACTTTCATCAATGGTAAGTTCCAGATAGGGATATTTGGAGCTGGGATAAAATTGGATTGAGATTTCTAAAATTAATTCTTGGATAGAAGTTATCAAAAAATTCCCAAAATTGCCTTTATCTTTTTTCATTTTTTCTTTGAAATCTTTTTTCTTAGCTTCAATTAATTTAATTATTTCTTGTTGACTAACATCTGTTTTTTCTAGTCTATGAGCTGCTAAAGTTTTTTTCACACTACACAAAGAAAGAAGACAATAAATAAAAGAGCTTAAAATAACACCAGAAAGAATACCCATAAAGAAAGTATTAAAAAAAGCAAATTGTTTTGTTATGTTGAAAAATTTTTCCCAAAAAGACACAATATCATCATCCTTTTTTTATTTTTTATAATTTTTATAAACGGATTCAAATCGCAAAACACTATATAAAGGCAAAATGTAGATGACATGAACTACCTATAATTATATAATAAACAAAGAAATTAACAAACACAATTTATAAAAATATATAAGAAAAGGGCTTAAATGTGGTGGATAAAACAAAAAAGCAGTTTAAAACTGCAAAAATAAGGTGTTTTATTTATTGTTGTCTCTTGATAAATAAAGTCCTGTTTCAGTATTGATAATAATTTTTTCTCCAATATTGATAAAAAGAGGAACTTTAATTACTAAACCTGTTTCTAAAGCGGCATCTTTTAAAGAATTAGTTTTGGTATCTCCTTTGGCTCCAGGTTCGGTGTAAGCTACTTTAATAGAGATTTTGTCAGGTAAACTGATACCTACAATTTCATCATTTTCATAAAAAATAATATCTACTAAAAGCCCTTCATAAAGATATTTAAGAAAATCTTTTAATTGATGTTTGTTAATTTCTAATTGTTCGTAATTTTGAGTATTCATAAAAATATAATTATCTTCCAAAGCATAAAGAAATTGCATCTTAATTTTAGTAATTAAGGCAGGCTGCACTTTGATACCAGCGTTAAAAGTGTAGTCAATGACACTACCTGTTCTTAGGTTTCTTAATTTGGTTCTTACAAATGCAGCACCTTTACCAGGTTTGACATGTAAAAATTCTAGGATTTGATAAATTTGGTTGTTGAATTTAATGGTTTGTCCAGTTTTAAAATCGTTTGTATTAATCATATTTCTAATTACTTTCTTATTTTTTGGAATTGTTTTCGTTGGTTTAATTGTTTAATGTTTAATCAGTTTTTAAAAAATCGTTAATAAGGCAAATAGTGGTTTTTTCTAAATCAGGGGATAAGGCATCTAGAATGATGGGCTTAATTTGATTTTTAAACCAAGTTTTTTGGCGTTTGGCATATTGCATAGTTTTTTGAATAATTAAGGTTTTGGCTTGATCTAAAGTTATTTTTCCTTCTAACAAAGCTTTAATTTCACGATAACCAATAATATTAAAATTGGCGTTTGGAAAATGAGTTTGAATTTGGTTAACTTCTTCTATAAAACCTTGTTTTAACATTTGTTCCAATCTTAAAATAACTCTTTTTTTCAAAATTTGTCTATCAATATCGAGATAAAAAATTAGCGAAGAATATAGAGGATTGTGTTTTTTATTTTTTTGTGACCTTAAAGTGCCTGCAAGTAAATCTTGATAAGCGCTTAGGATGCGACGAGGATTTTTTAAATCTAGGTTCGCAATTAATTGAGGATCTTTTTGTTTAATAAAATCAATCATATTTTCTATTGCAGGTAAAGAAGTAGGTGGCAAAAACAAAGATTTAGGAGTTAATTCATAATCAAAAAGAGCTGATTTAAGATAAAGCCCGCTACCACCCACAAATAAAGGAAGGGGCGTTTCTTCGATTTTTTTGCGGGCATCTTTTTGAAAATGATAAATACTGTAATTTGTTCCAGGAGCAAGAAAATCTAAAAGATGATGTTTAATTCCTTGGGCTTCTTCGAGAGTTATTTTAGCAGTTCCAATATCGTATTTTTGATACATTTGAAGAGAATCGCAATTAATTATTTCTAAATTAATTTTTTTAGCTATTTTAATAGAAAGGCTAGTTTTTCCTGAAGCGGTAGGACCTGTAATAGCGATTACTTTTTTCATAATTTTCCTTTATGAGGGTAGAAGTGTTTTGGGGTTATTAAATATTTTCCAAAATATAAAATCATTATAAATTTATATGGAAAAGTTATGTTTGGTATAATAATTTAATAATTTAAATAATTAAAAAACCAGAATAAAATAAAAAAATGCAAAGCGTTAAAAAACAAAAAAAATTAAAGTGATACAGAAGATAATTTTGATTCTTTTTCGCTTAGTTTTCATAAAACAAATTTTATTTCATTCTGATAAATTAATCTTTTCAATAGTTTTGTGAGGTTTAAGAGTGACAAGTAAACCGTTTAATTGTCTTTTTCCTTCGGCATTAGGTCTTGAAACAACACGATTTCCTAAAAAAGATTGAATTATAGGTTCTTTTTCTTTACCAATGACGCCGTCCTTGGCTCCTGTCATTCCTGCATCAGAAATATAAAGAGTATTGTGGGGAAAAAGGCGTTCGTCGTTAGTTTGGACATGAGTGTGAGTGCCTACAATAGCATCAATTCTACCATCAAAATAATGAGTTAAAGCAATTTTTTCACTAGTGGCTTCGGCATGAAAATCCAAAAAAGAAAAATCATATTTAGCTTTATTTTGTTCCAAAACATTATCAATAGTTTTGAAAGGGCAATGCAATTTGGAGTTAATAAAAACACGTCCTAAAGCATTCATAACTAAAATTTTTTTATCTTCGCAATCAATAATTTTATAACCTTGCCCTAATTGTTGGGTGTCATTGATGGGACGAATTACATTTGATTTGTCAATAAAATTTTTAATTTGTTTATTTTTCCAAACATGGTTTCCCATAGTCATCAAATCAACACCTAATTTTTGTAATTTTTTATAAATTTTAAAACTTAAACCTTTGCCATTATCAGCGTTTTCAGCATTGGCAATAATGAGGTTAGGTTTGTAAGTTTCTTTTAAAAAACCCACTTTTTCGGCAAAATAACTAATTCCTGGGTTTCCGTAAATATCTCCGATAAACATTATTTTCATGAATTAATTATCTCCTTTGGTGGATTATAATTTAGCCATTTCCACAGCTCTGGTTTCTCTTATAACAGTAACTTTGATAACACCATTGTAACTAATGTCTTTTTCAATTTGTTCTTTAATGGTGCGGGCAGTTTGGAAAATAAAATTGTCTGCGATTTTGTCTGGTTCAACGATAACACGAATTTCGCGCCCAGCTTGAATAGCATAAGATTTGGCAACTCCTTCTGTTGCATTAGCAATAGTTTCTAATTTGGTTAGTCTTTGGATGTAGTTTTCTACTGATTCTTTTCTGGCTCCTGGTCTAGCGGAAGACAAGGTGTCTGCTATTGCAACTAAAACAGCGATAATTGATTGGGGTTCTTGGTCTTCATGATGAGAGGCAATAGCGTCGATAACTTCTTTTTTTTCTTTGTATTTGGAAGCAATAAAAACGCCAATTTCTACGTGGCTTCCTTCCATTTCGTGGTCTAGAGCTTTACCGATGTCATGAAAAAGTCCTGCTCTTCTTGCAAGAATTTCGTTTTCGCCAATTTCAGAGGCAAGTTTACCAGCTAAAAAAGCTACTTCCAAAGAATGTTTCAAAACATTTTGACTGTAACTAATGCGGAAGTGCAGTTTTCCCAAAATTTTAATTAAGTCGGGGTGCACTTCGCCGATTTTAGTAATAAAAGCAGCTTCTTCGCCCATTTCTTTAATAAAATTGTCTACTTCTATGGTTGAAGTTTCTAAGGCTTTTTCGATGCGAGAAGGATGAATTCGCCCATCAGAGACCAAAAATTCTAAAGTTTTTTTGGCAATTTCTCTTCTAATCGGGTCAAAACTACTTAAAATAATGGTGCAAGGGGACTCATCAATAATTAAGTCTACTCCGGTTAAAACTTCCAAAGACTTAATATTTCTGCCTTGGCGCCCAATAATCCGTCCTTTCATATCTTCGTTAGGAATGTTAACAACGCTAATATTTTTTTCTCCTGTAATATCGCCAGCATATTTTTGCATGGCTAAAACTAAAAGAGTTTTGGCTTTTTTAGATGCTTCGCTTTTGGCTTTTTCTTCTTCTTGTTTAATATATGACATCATTTCATAAGTGGTTTGGTCTCTTGTTTCTTTCATTATGATTTGTCTGGCTTGATCTTGCGTTAAGGAAGCTATTTTTTCTAATTGTTGTTTTTGGGTGTTTAAAATTGTTTCTTGTTCTTTGATTTGTTGTTCTAGGTTTTTTTTAGTATGGCTAATTATTTGTTGTTCAGAATCTAAATGCTCTTCTCTTTTATTGAGGCTCTCAGTTCTGTTGTTAAGCAATTCTTCACGACGATTATTTTTGGATTCTAAATCAACAATTGTGTTGGTTCTTTGTTCTAAATCCAGTTCTAATTTTTGTCTTAAAGAAGTTATTTCTATTTTGGCATTACGCATCATTTCTTGTTCGCGTTGTTGCAAATCTTTTTCTTTTTCTTTTAGTTTGTTGTCAAATGCTTGTTTTTTTTCTTCTAATTTCTTTTGATTAAAAAAAGAATACAAAAAATAGCCGATAATTGATCCACAAATTAAAGCAAAGACAAAAAGGGAACAACCCATTACACAATGAGTTCGCCAATAATCACCTTTCATATCCTTGATACCTTTCTTTTGGGGGGGTTAACAAATGTAAAATCATTGTTTTACCTCTTTTTCTTTTTGAATTTAGTTTAATGATTTGTAATGCAAAACAAAAAATAAAAAAATAGGGGGAATTAGATTTTTTGATGCAATTTTGTCATTAAAACGATAAATAAGTTTGTTTTTTAAAATATTGATAATTAATTTAGAATTAATTTTGAATGGGGCGGGTTGGAAGTTTTATTATTTTTTTTAATTTGTTCAGTACAAAATTTCATCGTGAAATGAAAAAATAAAAATGTATAAATTGGGTTTAAAAAAAATAATAAAGTTTGGTTTGCGAAAAACAATTCAGCAAAAACCATGCAAAAAACAATGGTTCTGTGATGAATAGTGGCAAAAATAAAAAAACTGAAAAGCTAACCTTAAAAAGATTAGCTTTTGTAATGAAAAATATTTAATTATTATATATTATTATGTACTAGCAAAATATTTGAATTTATTAATATAATTAATAATCAAGCTTTTCTTTGTGATTGGTTTTTATTTTGCGAAAGGCTTTTGCTAACGGTGCTTGATAATTTATTAGAAAAAGTTTCTAGTGATTGAGATACTTTCGGAGATTTTATAACTTTTTCAACAATTTCTCCTGATTTTTCAATAAATACATCTTTCCAAGATTTTTTTTCTAAAATCGAAGGGGCTGGGTTTGGGTTTTGTGTTTCATCAGAAAATTGCATTTGTTCAATAACTTCATCAGAAGATGACCCTTGAGGAGATTCTTCTTCTAAAGAAAAAAATATAATAATAGGAATGGCAAGTAATATCACAATAAAAACGCTAGTAATAATGATTTGCTTGGAAGTAAATTTAAAAATAAAATGATATCCTTTGGTTGTTGAATAAAAATCATGCCAAAACTCAAAATATCAAAATAAAGAATAATAAATAATATAAATTGGATTTGAATGCATAATTTTTTAATTTTAATTTGGATTTAAAAATATAGATAATTTTAATAATTTAATTAATGAAATATATAAGATACTAAATAAAAAAAAATAGTATCCGTAAATATTATATAATAACTCAAAAAAGTATTTGCAAAATAATGTTAAAATAATGATTTAAAAATCTATCTTTTCATTTTTGATGTTGTTTTTGGAATTGTTATTTTCTTTTTTGCGAACTTCTAACAATTTTTGATAACGTTGCTCTAAGGTTTTTTCTTTTTTTTGAATATCTTCAATCACTTTGAGAACTTTTTCCAAAGCCGCTTTCAAATCATAAATAAAGACTTTATCAAAATTTTTCATCGCTTGTAGCACATTTTCAATACATTCAAGTTTTTCTTCGTTGTTTTGAACACTTTCGAAAATTTGAAAATAATAATCAACTGAATTAAGAATAGCAAGTAAAATCGAAGGACTTGTAATGATAACATTGCGTTTAAAAGCATATGATATTATTTCATGATCGCAATTAATTTGGGCAAAAATACTTTCAGAAGGAATAAACATAATGGCATAAGGGCAGTTGTCTTCTTTGCTGACGTATTTTTGAACTTCTTTAATTCTTTCTTTAACGTGAAATAAAAAGCGACTCTTTAATTCTGTTTGGTTGAAAGTGGCGTTAATATAGGCTAGAAAATCTGTGGTAGGAAACTTCGAATCAATAGGAATTTGAACAAATTTACCATAACCTTTACACATCACATCAACTTTAAGACGATTGCCGTTATTGTTTGTTTTTTTCATTAAATATTGTTTTTCAAAAACTAATTTATCTTTAAAATGAGAAACATTTTCCAAAACGCGTGCCAACAAAAATTCTCCAGCTTGTCCTGTTTTATCGTTTTGGCACAATAATTTATGAATGTTTTGCACTTCTTGAAAACCACTTGCATTTTGTTCTCTTAAAACTTTTAAAGAATTTTCCAGATTAATTGTTAAATGTTGGCGAGTATCTTTAATTTCTTTAGTTAAACTATCTTGACTTTGATGAGTTAAATTGTTAATTTTATCATCCAAACGACAAATAACCCTAGATTCTGACTCTAAAAAAGCTTGTTTCACAAAATCTTGGATATTGACTTGCGTTTTTTTCGGTTTGGCAACAAAAAAATAAATAATGAAAGTTACACCACCCAAAATAAGAATCAAAATAACGGATAAAGTTAAGATTAATAAAAAAACAATTTGATCTTGAGGCATTTATTTTGTTATTCCTTTTTCTTTTTTTCTTTTTTAATGTCTTTTAGCTTTTTGATGCATTAAAGTTGATATAAAAAAATACAAAAAATAAAAAACAAAACAAAAATAAAAAAAGGGTTATTATTGAGATTTGTTCTTTAAATATTTTTAATATTTATTTCTTATTTGAAAAACAAATAACATACATAAAATAAAAATTTGTAAAAATGTTTGGGACAAAAAAAATAAATATTAAAAATAAATATAAATGCCTAAGTGCTAAATTACTAAATTAAGGGAAATGGTGCAAAAAATAAAAGATAAACTGGCGTTTGAGAAGGGATTCGAACCCCCGACCGACGGCTTAGAAGGCCGTTGCTCTATCCAGCTGAGCTACTCAAACAAACATACAACAAATATTATACTATAAAATCATTGTTTTGGACAAAAAAAAGCAATTAAAGTAGTGAAGATAGTTTCTTTATTTAAATCCTCAAAGAAAAAACGATCCAAAAGTCATTAAATATCTATTAAATAAAAAAAGTTTGCACAAATACATAAAAAAAGTATATAATAATAATGTTGATTTTTAATTTCTAAATAATTTCTAAATAATTTCTAAATTAAAACAAAAAATACAAAATTTTTTAAAAATGTTTTCAAGAAAAAAATAATTTACAAATCACAAAAAACATTAACGAAAGACAAGTATTTTTATCCAACAAAACTAAGGTAGCCTTTTCAAACCTTATCATTCAACAATAAGAGACGAATTTGGTCAGGTCTTGATTGAAGCAGCCATAAGTTATTTTTATTGTGTGGAAGATAGGGTTTGAAAAGGTTATTTTTAATATAAAAGACCCAAAAAACAATTTTTAAAACAACAATTCAATGCATAAAATTAAAAAAACAAAAAAATAAATTTTTATTAATGAATTTTGGCAAAAATACTTTCGAAAAATAACAATTTCACAACTAAAAAATAAAGGAAAAGGAGCAATCATATGAATTTTTCATTTTTTCAAAAAGAAAAAGAATTTAAATTATTAACTAATATTTACAACTCTTTACAAGGAGAACCATTTTTAACCCAAGAAACAACATTAAAAGGAAAAGAAACCAAAGTAGAATTTTATTATTTGGATCAAAGCAAATATTATAGTACTCTTTTTCAATCACGCCAATTTGCTGTTTGGACTGCTGATAAAGGAGTGTGCCGCCTTTTGGTTGAAAAAAAATATTACGAAGAATTTGGAGCTTTTTATCAAAAAGATATAAACGATATGTGGCTAGATTTTATATGGCAGATTTTCCAAAAAGAAGCTACTTTAATCAAAACAATAAAATTTTTATTTGTGGCAGTTTTAGTGCCTATTTTATTAAATGCTTTTTTGCTTAGTGGACAAATTTCTGTTTGGTTAAGAATTCCTGCTTTTGTTGTATTGATATCTTCTTGTTTTTCTATGAATTATTGGATGAAAAACCAACAAAAAAAATTACACATATTTAGAGATAAAAAATTACAAGAAACATTGGACAAAATCCAAGAAACATTAGGAATAGAACTTTACGAATCATTAAAAGAAAAACAAAAACAATTCAATCCAACTTTTGTTGAACCCAAATCCGACCAAAATCCCAATGAAGACAGCTCCAAAAACAAAGACAACACAATAGACGAAATAAACTAATTAAATTAAACAAATGATAAATAAATGATTATAAAACCCAAAAAAACAATCAAGAAAGGTACTCAAATGATCTACGATAGCATTGTTATTGGAGCAGGACATGCAGGTGTTGAAGCTGCTTTAATATTGGCAAAAAAACATAATACTTTACTCATTACAGGCTCCTTAAAACAAGTTGCTTCCTTACCTTGCAATCCTTCTATAGGAGGTCCTGCCAAAGGTGTTGTAGTACGTGAAATAGATGCTTTAGGTGGTGTTATGGCAAAAGCTGCAGATCTTGCACAAATTCAGATCAAAATGCTTAACTCTTCCAAAGGTCCTGCAGTAAGAGCTTTAAGAGCTCAAATTGATAAATTAGAATATCCTCAAATTATTTTCGAAATATTACAAAAAACCCTCAATTTAACTCTATTGGAAGGGCTCGTAAACAATCTAGTCATCCAAAACAACCAAGTTCAAGGAGTCTGTCTTATTGATGGAACAAAAATTAATGCCAAAACTGTCATTATCACTACAGGAACTTATTTAGCAAGCCAAATTTTAATTGGAGATACCAAAAAATCCTCGGGACCTAATGGCGTTCCTACAACTTACGGTATCAGCACTCAATTAAAAGAATTAGGTTTTGAAGTTATTCGTTTAAAAACAGGCACACCACCAAGAGTTAAAAAAAACAGCATTGATTATAGCCAAACCAAAATACAAATGGGAGATAATTTAGAACAAATATTTAGTTTTGTTCCCCAAACAAATCAAAGACCCCAAGAACCATGTTTTTTAACTCACACCAACCAAACCACCCACCAAGTTATCCAAAAACATTTAAACCAATCAGCTATGTATGGAGGTTATGTTGAAGGCACAGGCCCTCGTTATTGCCCTTCTATCGAAGATAAAGTAGTAAGATTTTGTGATAAAAACAGTCATCAAATTTTTATTGAACCAGAAAGCCTATCTTTGGATGAAATGTATCTACAAGGACTTTCTACCAGCATGCCTCAACACGTTCAACACGAAATCCTTAAAACTATTCCAGGATTACAAAACGCCCAAATCACTAAATATGCTTATGCTATCGAATACGATGCTTTTAATCCCAACCAACTCAAACACAGTTTAGAGACTAAAAAAATCCAAAATCTCTTTTTAGCAGGACAAATGAACGGCACCAGCGGTTATGAAGAAGCTGCTTGTCAAGGGCTTATGGCAGGAATTAATGCTTCTTTAAAACTCCAAAATAAACCTCCTTTTGTGTTAAAAAGAAATGAAGCCTATATTGGTGTTTTGATCGATGATTTAATCACTAAGGGCGCCAAAGAACCGTACCGTCTTTTGACATCACGCGCGGAATTTCGTTTATTATTAAGACACGACAATGCCGATTTGCGCCTCAAAGATTACGGATATCAACTAGGTTTGATTGATGAAAAAGATTATAACAATTTTCAAAACAAAAAAGCTAAAATCAACCTTTTATTAGAAAAAAGCAAAAATTATGAAATTTTAGTTAATTCAGATAATCTATCTTATTTAAAACAACAAAAATCAGCTAGTCTTGGAGAAAAAACCACATTAGCACAACTACTAAAAAGACCAGAATTAAATTTTTGCACTTTACAACATTTTTTACAGGAAAAAGCAGATAAAACCATTTATGAACAAGTAGAAATACAAATCAAATACGAAGGTTATATTGCTAAAGCCCAAAAAGAAGCTCAAAAATTAGCAAGGTTAGAACAAAAAAAAATTCCTAGCAAAATCAATTACGCAGATATTAAAAATTTATCAAAAGAAGCTCAAGAAAAACTTGATTTAATCAAACCCCAAACTTTAGGACAAGCAACAAGAATATTAGGAGTCAATCAAGTTGATATTTCGATTTTATTAGTTTATTTGGAAAAACATCATGCTTTACTTTGAATCATTAAAAGACAAATTTGCACTCAACGAAAAGCAATTAAACAAGTTTGTTTTTTACTATGAATTTTTAAAACAAGAAAACCAAAAAATGAACCTTACTTCTATAATATCTTTATCTGATGTTTGCTATAAACATTTTTATGATTCTTTAATTTTAAAAGAAATATTTAACTTTAATACTGTAACTAATCTTTGTGATGTTGGCTCGGGTGCTGGCTTTCCTAGCTTTCCTTTAAAAATTCTTTTTCCTCATTTAAAAATTGTAATCATTGAATCATCTTTAAAAAAAATCAATTTCTTAAAACAATTAGCAAGCCATTTGGAATTAGATAATATATGTTTTTTTCACCAAAGAGTAGAACAATATGACATAGCCAAAAATGGCAGTTATGATTGTGTTGTTGCTCGCGCTTTGGCTAGACTGGAACTTATCTTAAAATGGTGTGTTCCTTTAGTGAAAAAAAAGGGTTATTTTATTGCTATGAAAGGTAAAAACTTTCAACAAGAATTAGAAGCTAGCAAAAAGATAATTAAGCAAATAAGAGTTAAATTAGTTAGTGCAAAAACATTGGAATTACCAATGCAATTAGGAACAAGAACTAATTTATTATTCCAAACCGAATAAAAAAGGTAATATAATAAAAAAAAGATCACGAATATTCGTGATCTTTTTTATTTTCTTTCTTGACCAAATAACCTTAGCAAAATTAACATTATTCTTAAAAAAATTTCAATTAAAGTTGTTGCAAAAGCCAAAGAAACTTGCCATTCATATTTTTTAGGCATTCCTTGTTTAATCATTTGTTCGGTGTAATCAAAATGAAGTGCTAAAAACATAGATACAAATCCTAACATAATTAAACTAATAGGAAGAGTTAAAAAGCTATTGTAAATAATATTTTCAATTGTCCAAATGCCGCATAAAGACAACACTAAACGAACTATATAAGAAACCACCAAAGCAAAATAACAATATAGCATAATTTGTCTAAATCTATTTGTTACTTTTATAAAACCTTTATAATAAGCATGGGACATTGCAACAAAGACGATAAAGGTTGCAAAAATAGCCATAAAGGCAATTTCAACTAAATTGGCATAAACTAAATTTAGAACAACAAAAATAATTGATAAAATTATTCCTTCTATAAAAGAATAAATTAATCCACAAGCTTTAGAAATTTCAACTTGTTTTAATCCTGCAGAATAAATACCATAATTTAAAAAACCTAACGCAATCATGGAAAAATAAATTGCATGAATATTTAGATTTTTTAATATCGCGGGTTTTAGAATTGGGTAAAAAAACATTGAAGTGATTGCTGTAACACATAAAAGCAAAATTGTTTTTAAAGCAATTCCTTTACGAGTAGCAATATTATTATAAGTAGTTGTTTCAAATAAAGAAAGAAAGTTATTTTTAATTTGGGTAAACGAATTATTTACTTTATTGGATTCCATCTAAACCACCTTTTTAAATTTTATTTATTATTAAAATTAAATTTATTTTATTATTCTTATTATTTAAAAAAATATTTACATCTTTTTTAACTTGCTTAATAAACAAGCACATATATATTTTACCTTTTTTTAAAATTAATTGGAAGATATTTTGCTTTTTTATTGCAAAAAATGACAAAAAGTGGTGTTTTTTTGGTTAGTGTTGTGAAATTTGATAATAAATAGCGTTTTTTTGGCACACAACTAATTTTTTTATAAGTGTTTAAAATGTCATTATTGCCAAATTTGCATCTTTTAGTTGAGTTGGGTTAGGTTTGTGGAGTTTTAAAAAGCGATAAAAAGGCAAAAGGGCAAAAAGGGGCAAAATACAAAATAAAAAATAGTTAAAAAAGATAAAAACCCACATTATGTGGGTTTTATTTATTAATAAGGTTGGGTATAATGAATTTTTAGTTAAGAAGTTTGGAAACTGATCCTGCACCAACTGTTTTTCCACCTTCACGAATAGAAAATTTAGTTCCTTCTTCGATAGCAATTGGGTTGTTAAGGGTAACTACTAATTCAGCGTTGTCACCTGGCATTACCATTTTAACATCACCTTGTAATTCAACTACTCCTGTAATATCTGTAGTACGGAAATAGAATTGAGGACGGTATTGAGAGAAAAAGGCAGTGTGACGTCCTCCTTCTTCTTTAGTTAAAACATAAACTTGAGCAACAAATTTAGAATGAGGCTTAACAGAACCTGGTTTAGCTAAAACTTGTCCACGTTGTACGTCTTCACGGTTAATTCCACGTAATAAAGCTCCAACGTTGTCTCCTGCTTGAGCAAAATCTAGGTCTTTTTTAAACATTTCTACTGCAGTTACAATAGTTTTTCTAGTTTCTTTAAGTCCTACGATTTCTACTTCATCACCAGCTTTTACTTGACCTCTTTCTACTCTACCAGTAACAACAGTTCCTCTACCAGTAATAGTGAAAACATCTTCTACAGGCATTAAGAAAGGTTTGTCAACTTCGCGCACCGGGTCTTCAATGTAGGTGTCTAGAGTTTCGATTAATTCGTTTACTTGAGCAACGTAATGAGCGTCACCTTCTAAAGCTTTTAATGCAGATCCTCTAATAACAGGAATGTCGTCTCCTGGGAAATCGTATTGAGATAATAATTCACGAACTTCCATTTCTACTAATTCTAAAATTTGTTCGTCTGGGGAAAGATCACATTTATTTAAGAAAACAACAATTTTTGGAACACCAACTTGGCGCGCTAATAAAATGTGTTCTCTAGTTTGAGGCATAACACTATCTGCACCAGAAACAACTAAAATAGCAGCATCCATTTGAGCAGCACCAGTAATCATGTTTTTAACATAATCGGCGTGTCCAGGACAGTCAACGTGAGCATAGTGACGTTTTTCTGTTTCATATTCTACGTGTGAAGTTTTAATAGTGATTCCACGTTCTCTTTCTTCAGGAGCATTATCAATTTGATCATAAGCTCTACTTTTAGCCAAGCCACGAGTAGACAAAACTTGGGTAATAGCTGCTGTAAGAGTAGTTTTACCGTGGTCTACGTGTCCAATAGTACCTACATTTAAATGCGGTTTGTTTCGTATAAATTTTTCATTAGCCATTTTTCAAAGGCCTCCTTTTATTATGTTTTAAGGTTTGTTTTAATAAATATATTTACCATTTAAATTTTAACTTATTTTTGGCTTTTCACAACTATTTTGTTAATAAAAATGTTTTTTAGTGTAAGGTTGTCTAAGCTCGTTTTTTAATAATTTCTTCAGTGATGCTTTTAGGAGCTTTTTCATATTTAGCAAATTGCATAATAAAAGTAGCTCTTCCTTGAGTATTGGAACGCAAAACAGTAGCATATCCAAACATTTCAGAAAGGGGAACAAACGCTCTAATAGCAACAGCGTTGGCCCGTGATTCTTGGTTTTCTAATCTACCTCTTCTAGAAGTTAGATCACCAATAACATTTCCTACATAATCGTTGGGAGTAACTACTTCAACGTCCATAATAGGTTCTAAAATGACTGGGTTTCCTTTGGTTTTGGTTTCTTTTAATGCCATGGAAGCAGCAATTTTAAAAGCCATTTCGGAAGAATCGACATCATGGTAAGAGCCATCAAATAAAGTTGCTTTAACATCAATAATTTGATATCCAGCTAAAATACCACCAGCAAGAGCTTCTTGAATTCCTTTTTGAACTGCAGGAACGTATTCACGAGGAACTACACCACCTACAATTTTATTAACGAATTCAAAACCTTTTCCAGGATTTGGTTCAAAACGCATCCACACATGTCCGTATTGTCCACGACCACCTGATTGACGAATGAATTTTCCTTCTGTCTCAATTTCTTGGGTGATTGTTTCGCGGTATGCTACTTGAGGTTCTGTAACATTTGCTTGTACTTTGAATTCTCTTTTAAGACGTTCAATAATGATATCTAAATGAAGTTCACCCATTCCAGCAATAATAGTTTGCCCGGTTTCATGATTGGAAAAAACCTTAAATGTAGGGTCTTCTTCAGCTAATTTTGCAAGGGCAATACCCATTTTATCTTGGTCAGCTTTAGTTTTTGGTTCTACTGCAATTTCAATTACTGGTTCTGGGAAATTCATTGATTCTAAGACGATGGTTTGTCCTTCTGATGCTAAAGTGTCTCCTGTAGTAGTTGCTTTTAATCCTACAACTGCTAAAATATCGCCTGTGTAGGCTTCTTTTACTTCTTCACGAGAATTAGCATGCATTTGTAATAAGCGTCCAAAACGTTCTTTGGTTCCTTTAGTAGTGTTAGTTACGTAAGAACCAGCTTTAACTGAACCTGAATAGATACGGAAAAAGGTTAATTTTCCTACATAAGGATCGGTCATCACTTTGAAAGCTAGAGCTATGAAGTGTTCTTCATCTAATCCGGTGCGCACAATTTCTTGGTTGTCAGAATCAAAACCAACAATAGCTGCAACATCACAAGGAGCAGGAAGGTAGTCAACAATAGCGTCTAACATTTTAACAACACCCTTATTTTTGAAAGAAGAACCGCAAAGAACTGGGAAAAAGGAAGCTTGTAAGGTTGCTTTTCTAATGGAATTTTTCAACATTTCAGAAGAGATTGGTTTTTCTTCTAAATAATACATCATTAATTCTTCGTCTAGGGTAGATAAAGTTTCTATTAATTCGTTTCTTTTAGTTTGGGTAATTGATTCTAAATCGCTAGGAATAGGAACTACTTTTCCTGTTTCTGGGGAAGTGTTATCATATTCAAAAGCATTCATTTCTACTAAATCAATGATACCATTAAAGTCATTTTCTGAGCCAATTGGCCATTGAATAGCGCTTGCATGAACTCCTAAGCGTTGTTTAAGGGTTTCAATTGCATAAGCAAAATCAGCGCCTACTTTATCCATTTTGTTAACAAAAATAACTCTTGGGACTTTATATTCACTAGCTTGGCGCCAAACAGTTTCAGTTTGTGGTTCTACTCCTGCCTGAGCATCAATAACTGTTACTGCTCCATCCAAAACTCTAAGAGAGCGCGAAACTTCCACCGTAAAATCAACGTGTCCGGGAGTGTCAATAATATTGATACGGTGGTCTTTCCAAAAAGCAGTAGTAGCAGCAGAGGTGATAGTGATTCCTCTTTCTTGTTCTTGTTCCATCCAATCCATCTGAGAAGCGCCATCATGGGTTTCTCCGATTTTATGAATTTTTCCGGTGTGGAACAAAATTCTTTCTGTAGTGGTGGTTTTTCCTGCATCAATATGAGCAATAATGCCAATATTACGAGTTTTTTCTAATGAAAACTGACGTGCCATCTTTTATTCTCCTATAAGTTACAATCACCAACGATAATGAGCAAAGGCTTTATTAGCTTCTGCCATGCGATGCGTTTCTTCTCTTTTTTTAACTAATACTCCGTTACCTAAAGAAGCATCTACTATTTCTTTGGCAAGTCTTTCTTCCATTGTTTTTTCATTACTTTCTTTAGTGTATTTAACAATCCATCTTAATCCTAAAGACTGGCGTCTTTCGGGACGAACTTCGGAAGGCACTTGGTAATTTTGACCACCCACACGACGCGTGCGTACTTCTAATACAGGCATAATATTGTTTAGGGCTTCATGAAAAACTTCAATAGGCTCGCGGTTAGTGATAGTTTTTACTTGTTTTAAAGCTTGATAAAAAATAGTTTGAGCTTTGCCTTTTTTGCCGTCTTCCATAATGATGTTAATGATTTTAGTAACTAATTTAGAATTGTAAACAGGATCTGGCTGTACATCTCTTTTTTTAATATGACCTTTACGGGACACAAAAATTCACCTACTTTCTTTATTTTATTTATTTTTTTGGGGATTTGTGATTTTTTTATTATTTATTTTTTATTCTTTGTAATTGTAATTATTTTTTTTCTTTAGGTAATTTAGAGCCGTACTTAGAACGCCCTTGTTTGCGGTTAGCAACACCAGTAGCATCTAGAGCACCACGAACGATATGATAACGCACACCAGGAAGGTCTTTTACGCGTCCGCCACGAACTAAAACAGAGCTATGTTCTTGTAAGGAGTGTCCCACGCCTGGAATGTAGGCAGTTACTTCAGAACCATTACTTAGGCGCACTCTTGCAAATTTACGTAAAGCTGAGTTTGGTTTTTTTGGAGTCATGGTAGTTACACGCAGACAAACACCCATTTTTTGAGGAGAACTGTAATGTTTAGCTTTTTTTTGCAAAACATTAAAACCGTAACTTAGAGCAGGTGCTTTAGTTTTGGAAGTTTTACTGCTACGACGTTTTTTGATTAATTGAGAAACAGTAGACATTTTTTATTTCCTTTCTTTTTTTAATTTTGGTTAGTTTTTTCAGCAAGTTCAGAAGTGGTTGCAGGTTCTTTTGGATATTTAAATAAAGTAGTTTCTAAAATACCTGTTCCTGCAGGAATTAAGCCACCAATAATAACATTTTCTTTAAGTCCGTAAAGATGGTCGGTTTTTCCTTTGATGGCAGCATCGATTAGAATTTTAGTAGTTTCTTGGAAAGATGCAGCTGACAGTAAAGAATCACTTCTTAAAGAAGAACGCGTAATTCCTAAAATAATGGGGCGCCCCACTGCTAAAAGTTTGTTTTCTTCTAACATTTTTAAATTAGCTTTTTTAAAGTTATTAATAGTAATTTCTGTGCCAGGTAAAAGTTGAGTATCACCTTCATCAATAATTAAAATTTGTTTAAACATTTGGTGAATAATAATTTCGATGTGTTTGTCGCTGATATAAACATTTTGGGCACGATAAACTTTTTGTACTTCTTCTAAGATGTATTTTTGAGCCTCTGTTGTGCCTGCCACTCTTAAAAGTTCTTTTAGATCAACCGAACCAGAAGTTAGTTTTTGACCGGGATAAACACTGTTGTTTTTGCTTACTAAAATATCGACATTAGGTTCCAAAATATAACGGTGCTCTGTGTCAGGGTCATTTTCTTCTGTGATTACAATTTCTGGATTTTGGGAACGGATTTTATCAATTTTTTTGATTTTTCCTTTTAATTCGCTGATTAGCGCTTTTCCTTTAGGTTTGCGTACTTCAAATAATTCTTCGATCCTTGGAAGACCTTGAGTAATATCTGAGGCAGAAGCAACTCCTCCAGTATGGAAAGTTCTCATAGTTAATTGAGTTCCTGGTTCCCCAATGGATTGAGCAGCAATAACACCAACAGCTTCGCCAATTTCTACTAATTTATTGGTAGCTAGATTGACGCCGTAGTCTTTGGCGCAAATACCATATTCACAATTACAAGTTAAAATGCTTCTAATAGGAACTTTTTTAATTTTGGCAGTAATAATTTCTTGGGCTTTGGACTCAGTAATTAATTCATTGCGCGCTATAATAAGGGCGTTGGTTTTGGGATGACAAATGTCGCAACTAGCAAAGCGTCCCATAATGCGTTGTTTGAGTGAAACAATTTCTTTGCCGTCGCTAATCATAGCTTCTACAACAAAACCGCGGTCACTATTGCAGTCTTCTTTGATAACAACAATATCTTGAGTTACGTCAACTAAACGACGCGTTAGATAACCTGACTCGGCTGTTTTGAGGGCAGTGTCAGTTGAACCTTTACGGGCTCCGTGAGTAGAGATGAAAAACTCAGAAACTTTCAGACCTTCTCGGAAAGAAGCTTTAACAGGGACTTCAATAATTTCACCTTTAGGGTTATTCATTAACCCTCTCATCCCTGCTAATTGAGTAAAGTTAGAAACACTACCACGTGCGCCACTTTCGCTCATCATAAAAATGTGGTTGTCTTGTTGAAATTCTTTCATCAAGCCTTCTTGAATTTCATCACGAATATTTTTCCATTCGTTAATTACTAAACGACGACGTTCGGCATCTGTTAAAAAACCATCGTTGTACCAAGTCTCAATTTGAATATTGCGTGCTTCTACTTCTTGTAACAATTCTTGTTTATTGGAGTAAGTATTGATGTCTGCAAATGAAACTGTAATTCCTGCGATAGTAGAATACTTGAAACCTAAGTTTTTGATGTGATCTAACATTTTGGAAGTTTCTGTAATTTTCATTTGTTTGAAAAAACATGCAATAATCATAGATAGGAATTTTTTGTTAAAAGGTTTAGGGGTGGGAAGTTTTTTTAGGAATTGTTTGGGGTTGGTTCCTGGAGCTAAAAAATAAGCATCAGGGGTTTTGACATCCAAATTAAACTGAGTTGGTTCGTTAATGTAGGGGAAACTTGGAGGCAAAATGTCATTAAAAATTAATTTTCCTAAAGTAGTCATTAAATATTTTTGACGTTGTTCTTCGGTAAATGATAAATTAATTGCTTGTGGTTTGATAAAAATTCTTGTGTGAAGGTGGATTTCTTTATTTTGATAAGCGGTTTTGGCTTCGTTGATGTCAGCAAAAAAAGCTCCTTCATTGCGATGTTTGTATTGGTGTTCTGCAGTTCTTTGGGCAGCATCATAGCTGTTTATAGTGCGATCTTTTTTTTCTTCAATGGTTAAATAGTAGTTTCCTAAAACCATATCTTGGGAAGGTGTTACTACTGGATTACCATTTTTAGGGTCTAAAATGTTGTTCGAAACAAGCATCAATAAGCGTGCTTCGGCTTGGGCTTCTAAAGAAAGAGGGACATAAATTGCCATCTGGTCGCCATCAAAATCGGCATTAAAGGCAGGCGTAACTAAAGGGTGGAGGCGAATGGCTTTACCGTCAATTAATTTAGGATCAAAAGCTTGAATTCCTAAACGGTGTAGTGTTGGGGCGCGGTTTAAAAGGACCGGGTGTTCTTTGACTACTTCTTCTAAGGCGTTCCAAACTTCTTCATTCATTTTTTCATAAATGGTGTTGGCGTTTTTTTTGTCAATTCCTTTGGTTTCTTGTAGTTTTTTCAAAATGAAAGGTTTGAACAAAATAATTGCCATTTCACGAGGCACACCGCATTGGTGCATTTCTAAATCAGGACCTACAATAATTACGGATCGTCCCGAATAATCCACTCTTTTACCTAAAAGATTTTGACGGAAACGCCCTTGTTTACCGCGTAGCATTTCGGATAAAGATTTAAGCGGGCGATTTTTTTCGACGTTGTTAACGTTTTTTTTGCTAGTTTTGGCATTATCAAATAAAGCATCAACTGCTTCTTGTAGCATTCTTTTTTCATTTTTAATGATTAAACGAGGAGCTTTTTGGAGCATTTGTTTTTTTAAACGATTGTTGCGATTAAGGATGCGGCGGTAAAGATCGTTGACTTCAGTAGTGGCAAAACGACCACCATCTAAAGGAACCATCGGTCTTAATCCCGGAGGCAATACAGGAATAACATCCATTACCATCCATTCAGGTTTGTTGTCTGATTGATGAAAAGATTCGATGATTTCTAGTCTTTTAATAATGCTTTCTCTTTTTTGTTTGGAATTTTCCGATAAAGATTTGCGAAGGACTTTGATAGTTTTTTCTAAATTGAGATTTTCTAGTAATTTTTTAACCGCTTCGGCACCTGTTAAAGCTACAAAAGCGTTTCCAAATTCATAAAGAGCTTCACTGTATTGGGTTTCTGTAATAATTTCTTTAGGTTTGAATTCGGTTTTTCCAGGATCAATTACAACGTAAGAAACATAATAAACTATTTCTTCTAATTGTTTAGTTTTGATGTTTAAAAGAATAGCTAAACGGCTGGGAGAAGAGTTAAGGTACCAAGTGTGGACGATGGGGGTTTGTAATTCGATGTGTCCCATTCTTTCACGACGCACTTTGGTTTCGGTAAATTCAACTCCACATTTGTTACAAAATTGACTTTTGATGCTGACTTGTTTTTTAGAACAAGCACATTGGAAATCAACTACTGGACCAAAAATCTTTTGACAAAATAATCCTGATATCTCTGGTTTATAGGTGCGATAGTTAATTGTTTCGTAGCTAGTAACCTCACCATAAGACCACTGTCTGATTTCTTCAGGAGCAGCTAGACGGATTTTAAAATAATCATAATCTCTACTACCGTATTCTTTGTCAGATGAAATAGAAGGGAAGTGGTTGTATAACTTAAATAGGTCGTTTAATTTTTGAAAAGCAAGGGGATTGGTTTCAAATGCTTTTGTAAGGACAGCCATTTTAGTTTGTAAAAGATCTTGAAAATCTTCCATTCCTAGTTCAGTAAGAATGTTAATAACGGCTTCACTCAAATCTAGATTTTGTAAATTGCGAGGTAGGGCGAAGTTTTTGAGGATAGGTAAAACTTCTAAAAAAGCTTCTTGCAGTAAAAGCCTTAACTCTTCTAAAGTAAAAGTGTTAAAATCTTCCAAAGTATTGATTCCAGAAAGTTTTAATTTTTCTAAAACTGGAGATGAAAGATTTAAAGTTTCTACTGAAGTAAATAATCTGTTATCACTCATCTTTAATTATAACCTTCCTTTTTGTAATCAATTAAGGATTTATTAACTTCATTTTCTTTAGTATCGGTTTTGATTAGTTCTACATACAATCCTAAAGATTGTAATTCTTTAATGAAAACTCGGAAACTTTCAGGAATGCTTGGTTTAGGCAGTGGAGTTCCTTGCACGATGGCACTGTAAGTTTTGTTTCTACCTACAATATCATCACTTTTAACTGTTAAAATTTCTTGTAAGGTATGAGCAGCTCCATAAGCATAAAGCGCCCATACTTCCATTTCACCGAAGCGTTGTCCACCGTTTTGGACTTTTCCTCCCATAGGTTGTTGGGTCACTAAAGTGTATGGTCCTACGTTTCTGGCATGGAGTTTGTCATCTACCATGTGAGATAATTTAACCATATACATAACTCCTACAGAAATACGACTGTCATAAGGTTCGCCGGTGCGTCCGTCATATAAAACCATTTTGCCATCAGGATCTAAATTGGCTTCTTTCATGATTTCTTTAAGGTCGTAGTCATTAACGCCGTCAAAAACAGGAGTTGCCACTTTGATGCCTAATTTTTTGGCAGCCATTCCTAAATGGATTTCTAAAATTTGTCCAATGTTCATCCTACTAGGAACTCCTAAAGGATTTAACATGATATCAATTGGGGTGCCGTCTGCCATATAAGGAAGGTCTTCTTTAGGTAAGATGCGAGAAATTACACCTTTGTTTCCGTGGCGTCCTGCCATTTTGTCGCCTTCGTTGATTTTACGTTTTTTAGCGATGAAAACACGGATGTTTTCGTTGACACCAGCAGGAAGAACATCACCGTTTTTTCTGGAGAAATAATGAACACTTTGAACGATCCCCCCTTCACCAAAAGGAACCCTTAAAGAAGAGTCTTTGTATTCGCGGGCTTTTTCACCAATTACAATTTGAATTAATTTTTCAGAAGGGGAAGGTTCAATGTTTCCTTGAGGAGTTATTTTACCTACTAAAATATCTCCTTCTTTAACTTCGGAACCAGGAATAATAATTCCTCTTTCGTCAAGGTTTTTAATAGCATCAACGCCCACGTTGGGAACTTCTCTAGTGATTTCTTCTTGACCGCTACCTTTTTTTAATTCTCTAGTTTGAACTTCGTATTTATCAATGTGGATGGAAGTGTAGACATCGTGTTTGACTAATTCTTCTGACATAATGATGGCATCTTCATAGTTGTAACCTTCCCAAGTCATAAAAGCCACTGTAACATTTCTGCCAAGTGCTAATTCGCCTTGAGATGTAGAAGGTCCACTTACTAAAATATCGCCTTCATTGATTTGTTCTCCCAAAACTACAATCGGTTTTTGCAATACTAAAGTGTCTTGGTTGGATTTGGCAAAATTGATGAGGGTGTATTCGGCTTGGTGTTCTTTGTAGTTGTTCTCGTATAAAGCCTTGGCTTGGGCGTAGGTAAATTCTTGGGTAGTATCGTAAAGGGTTTTGCCATTTAATGAAACATTTTGGTTGGGTTTTTTAGTGATAATTATTTTTTGAGCATCAACATAAGTAACAAATCCTGATTCGCGGGCAATAATTAAGCAACCTGAGTCTTTGGCAGCGCGATATTCAACACCTGTTCCTACAATAGGAGATTCAGGGATTAATAAAGGGACTGCTTGACGTTGCATGTTGGCTCCCATTAAAGCTCTGGAAGCGTCGTTGTGTTCTAAAAAGGGGATCGAAGAAGTTGCAACAGAGACAATTTGTTTAGGAGAAACGTCAGCATATGTTATTTGGCTTCTTTCAAAAATGCCTGTTTCACCGTTGCTACGAGCAATTATTTTTTTGTCTTTAAAAGCATTATTGGCATCCAAAACAAACCCAGCTGAGGCAATAATTTCTTCTTTTTCTTGGTCAGCTGTTAAATAATCTATGTGGCGCGAAAGGGTAGTTTTCCCGTCTTGGTGCAAAACCTTAAAGAAAGGAGTTTGGATAAAACCGTACTTATTGACTTTGGCATAAGTGGAAAGGGATGTGATAAGTCCGATGGAAGGTCCTTCAGGAGTTTCAATGGGGCATAATCTGCCGTAGTGGGAATTGTGCACGTCGCGCACTTCAATGCCTGCACGATCACGATTAATTCCTCCGATACCTAAAGCTGATACCCTTCTTTTTTGGGTTAATTCTGCTAAAGGATTGATTTGATCCATGAATTGCGATAAGCGTGAACTTGTGAAAAAAGTTTTGATTACACTCATTAAAAAAGTAAAATTAACTAGGTCGCCTGGACCGTTAACTTCGCTGAATTTGCTAGTGGAAATCATATCTTTGATATTTTTTTCAGCTCTGGTAAGACCAATTCGGAATTGGTTTTTTAACAATTCTCCAATTAATCTTAAACGACGATTCCCTAAATGATCAATATCATCAACAGTGCCTACGTTTTCATAAAGATTCAAATAATAATTAATACTTGCAATAACATCTGATAAAGTGATGTGTTTTTTGGTTTCTCTTTGGTCGTTTCCAATAAGTTTGACTTTGTGATATAGCTTGCCTGATTCGTCTTTTGAAGTATAGACTTCTAAAATTTCGTTAAAAACTCCTTGACGGTCTGCTTCTTTTTGATAAATATCTTTAGTTCCTAAGAAAAATTTAGATACTTTTTCATCAAGAGTGTGAATATTGTGTCTTAAATGATTGATAATATCGTCGTTAACTAAAGTATCTTTAGCTACTAAAACTTCACCAGTGCGAGAGTTGATGATGTTAGTTTTGGTGAATAATTCGTTTTTTTGGGGGTCTTTTTTATATGCTAAAATCTCTTCATCAGTTTCGTTTTCTAAATTATGTTTAGAGTCGAAGATTTCTTGGAGCAAAAAATGACGATTTTGTTTCAGGATTGCAATTTTTTCTTTGGTTAAAAGTTCGTCTTGTGCAATTATTATTTCTTGAGTTTCGGGATTGACAAAATCACAAGCTAAATAAGTGTTTTCAGCTCGGGTAAGAACGTCTAGTTTTTTGTTAAATTTGTATCTTCCCACTTTAGCCAGGTCGTATTTTTTTTGATCAAAAAGTCTTGTTCTGATAAAATCTCTAGCAGTGTCGACAGGAACTTTTTCGCCTTGACGGATTTTAGAATACAGTTCTACCAAAGCATTGTCTGAGTCCATATCAGTTTCTTTATCAAAAACAGAATCAATGATAGCGCTTTTGCCAAAGACATTTTCGATTGCTTCTTTGCTGTCAAAACCTAGAGCATAAATAAAATTAGACAAGGGGATTTTTTTGGAACGATCTAGTTTGGCATACAAAATTTCTTTAGAGCCTTCTTCGTATTCAATCCAAGCACCACGTGAAGGAATTACTTGTCCAGAATAAGTGGTTCTGTTGAGTTTGCTGTCAAAATTACCTGCAAAATACACACTAGCGGAACGTACAATTTGAGAAACTACTACTCTTTCAGTGCCGTTGATAACAAAAGTCCCAGTGGGAGTCATTAGAGGCAATTCAGTAAGTAAAATATTGCTTTGTTTAGTTTCGCCAGTTAAAACATTTTCTAAAGTAGTTTTGACAAATAATTGGGCAACATAACTTATATCTTTAATTTTAGTTTCTTCAATGCTATATTTTGGGGGTGCTAAAAAATAATCATCAAAGTGAATTTTTAAATCCCCATTATAACTTTCAATAGGACAAAAATCCTGCAACAATTCTTTAATACCGTGTTTTAAAAACCAATCAAAAGATTGGTTTTGAATTTCAATTAAATTGGGCAAATCAACATCATAAATTGTTTTAGAATAATTACGACGTTGTGCTTTTTTGCCATATTTGACATTATGATAACCCATCTTATGCTCCTATAAATTATTAATTGGTAGTTTGTTTTGCCAAAATCTTTATTTTTAATTGTGTCTTTGCGATTTTTGGGATTTGGGGGGTTGGGTTATAAAAATAAAAACAATTCAAGACTAAAAAACCTGAGAAAACTCAGGTTTTTATATTACTTACAAGATAATAATTTATTGAAGTTCAACAACAGCTCCAGCTTGTTCTAACTTGTTTTTGATATCTTCTGCTAAAGCTTTGGAAACATTTTCTTTTACTTTAGAGTCAGGAACTTTAACAAAATTAGCAGCATCTAGCAAGCCTAATCCTGTTACTTCGCGCACTGTTTTGATAACAGCAAGTTTCTTTTTTTCATCAAAACTTTTCATAACTACTGTGAATTCGGTTTTTTCTTCTACTTCAGCTGAATTATTTGCTCCAGGAGCTGCAACTGCTAAAGCAGTTGGGTCAATTCCAAACTCTTCTTTCAAACCATCTAATAATTCTTTAATCTCTAATAAAGACATTTCTTTTAAAGCCGATACAAAAGCTTCTTTCGTTAACTTAGCCATGTCAATCTCCTTTGTTATAATCTTTTCATTCATAAATTAATTGTTTATTGTTGGGGGTTTTCTTGTTCTTTGGTTTGTACTAACATATTTAGACCAATTGCTAAATGTTGCAAAGGTGCAAACATTGAAGCAGCTAAAAGCGCTAACATTTGTTCTTTTGAAGGCAAAGTAGCTAAGGTTTTTATTTCTTGCAAGGAGACAATTTTTTGTTCCACGATGCCAGAAACTATTTTAACTGCTTTATTTTTTTTAGCAAAATTATAAATCGTTTTGATTGGTTCTAATAATTCTTGGGGACTAATAATTAAAGCTTTTGCTCCTTTTAAAAAGGTAACTAAATCATCTTGTTTGGCGTTGGTAACAGCTCTTTGCATGATGTTTTTGGGATATACTTTTACTTCACAACTAGTTTTTTTTAACTCACGACGCAGTTGCATAAAAGAGCTTACCGGTAAGCTTGCATATTCAAAAACAATAACTGTTTTGGCAGTGCTAATTTTCTCTTGCAAAACAGCAACTGAATCTATTTTTTTGGCTAACTGAGGTTTTATCATGATTATGCCCTTTTCCTTCCTTCAAAATTTTGATCTTGATTATTGTGAAATTGTAACAGGGTCAATTTTAATACCTGGTGCCATCGTAGTTGAAATAGTAACACTTTTAATGTAAGTACCTTTCACTGTACGAGGTTTAACAGCCATTAATTGAAGATATAAAGTTTTTAAGTTTTCTAGTAATTTTGTCTCATCAAAAGAAACCTTACCTAATATGGCGTGAATATTCCCGCTTTTGTCTAGGCGGTATTCAATTTTACCATTTTTAATTTCTTTGACTGCTTGTAAAACATCATTTGTTACAGTACCTGTTTTAGGATTAGGCATTAGTCCTTTGGGTCCTAAAAGACGCCCTAATTTACTTAATTGCGGCATCATTTCGGGAGTAGCAACTAAGACATCAAAATCAAACCAGTTTTTGGCAATTTTATCAATTAAATCTTGGTCGCCTACGTAATCTGCTTGGGCTTCTTGTGCTTGTTTAGCTTGTTCTCCTTTAGCAAGAACTGCTACTTTTAAGACTTTACCAGTGCCATGTGGTAAAACTAAGGCTCCTCTTAAATTTTGATCAACTTTTTTAGGATCTAAATTTAGATGAAAAGCACATTCTACCGCAGCATCAAATTTAGCAACTTGAGTTTGTTTAGCTAAGCTAATAGCTTCTTGAAGCGGATATGTTTTTTTAACATCAAACATTTGTAATGATGCTAAATATTTTTTGCCTCGTTTCATCGCAGTAATTCCTTTCTCAAAACAACTTGACATTTTTTAGAAATTTTTTTAATTTGAAATTTGAATAATTGGGGTAAAAACTATTTTAATATTTTAATCTTTTACTAAAATTCCCATATTACGAGCTGTTCCTTCAATGATTTTGCAAGCTTTTTCAACGCAATAAGCATTTAGGTCTGGAAGCTTTAAATTGGCGATTTCTTCTACTTGTTTGTGGGTGATAGTAGCTACTTTGGTTTGACTTGCATTAGCAGAACCAGATTCAATTTTAGCAGCTTTTTTTAAAAGATCGCTTGCTGGAGGAGTTTTAGTTACAAAAGTAAATGTTCTGTCCTCATAAACAGAAATGATAACAGGGATAACGAAACCCATTTGATCTTTAGTTGTTTCGTTAAATTGGGAACAAAAAGAAGGAATATTAACTTGGGCTTGCCCTAAAGCAGGTCCTACTGGAGGAGCTGGATTAGCTTTTCCTGCAGGAATTTGTAATTTTACCGTTTTAACAACTTTTTTAGCCATAAAAAACCTTTCTTTGGAACGGGGACTTAAAATAAAAAACTTGATAATTTGAGTTGTTTATTCTTTGTTTGTGTTTCATTAAATTTGGAATATTGTTGATATTGTCACATAAAAAAATATGATAAAATTTTTTAGACAACTTATTTTAACATAAATTTTAAATATTTGATAAAAAAATGTTAGAAATTATGAAAAAATTAAGATATTTCTTTGAAGTCGTTGAAAGAAATTTCTACTGGAGTTGCTCTACCAAACAAATCTACTTCCACTGTCATTTTTTCACGGTCGTCATCAATACTTGATACTTGCCCTATTTGACCCGAAAAAGAACCAGAAATAATTTCTACTTTTTTGCCGATAAAATTTTTATAATCGGGTTTATTGATGATGCCCATTTTTAATAAAACAGGATTGATTTCGTTTTCAGATAAAGGAACTGGTTTAGAACCCATCCCGCTGGAACCTAAAAAACCAGTAATTCGCGGAGTGTTTCTGACAACAAACCAAGATCGGTCAGTAATCATCATTTGAATAAAAACGTACCCGGGGTACATTTTACGCTCTTTTTTAACCTTTTTTCCATCCAAACGAGTTTCATAATATTCTTCTTTGGGAGACAAAACATTAGATACTAAATCACCTATGCCAATGCTTTCGACTCTTCTTAACAAATCGTCTTTTACAACATTTTCATAACCTGAATAAGTTTGAGCAATATACCATTTAAGGTGACATGTATTTTGGGAGTCTTTTTCTTGATCTTGTTGTTCTTGCGCTTGTGTCTCTTTTATTTGTTTTTCTGTTTTATTCATTTTATTTGCTCAACAAATTTTTGATTTTGACACAAAATTGGGTTAATTTGCCAATAACATAAGAATCTATGGCATGAACAAAAAGGATTAAGAACAATGTGAAAAAAATAACTTGTAATGTTTTAAACAAAATTTGTTTTAAGGAAGGCCAACTAATGTTAAAAATTTGCAAAAATGCATCTTTGAAAAAAGCAAATGAACCTATCGCAAAAATAAAAACACTCAAAAGAACTAAAGCACAAGGCAATGCCCAATGCATAGTTTCAAACTGTTTTTGTTGCCATAATTGCCCACAAAGAGCAAGAGACAAAATAGAAGTGGTAATTAGTAAAATATTGAGCCAACTATATTCTCTTTTGATTACTTCTAATAACTGATTTGGTTTGTTTTCGCTTACTATTTTAATTCCCATAAAGTTAAAAACTCCTTTACTTAGTTTCTTGATGCAAAGTGTGTTTGTTGCAATAAGAGCAATATTTTTTTAAAGTTAAACGTTTTGAGTTTTGATTGGCTCGTGGTTTGGTGTTGTAATTGCGGTTTAGACACAAAACACAAACTAAAATATTTTTTTTCAAAAAAATAGCTCCTTTTATGTTAGAAAGTTGAAAAAACATTAATTTATTTTCAAAACATCTTTTTTTATTATATCATAAATCAGTGTTTTTGTGCAAAAAATAAAATATAAAAATTGCTTTGTGCAAAAAAATATCCCGGGAAGAAAATATTTGGAATGTTGGATGAAAGATGGTAAGAAAACTAACAGTAACCCAAATTAGATAAATGATTAGCTGCTTAAAAAAGCTAGTGATTAGTTTGTTTTTTGGAGGAGGCAAGGGTTAATTATCGCCAAAAATAAAAGTGGAGTAGATCATTAATGCAGCAGCAACACTTACATTTAAAGAATTGATTTTTCCATACATAGGAATTTTAACCAACAAATCACATTGCTGTTTTAATAAATGTCTAATGCCTATTCCTTCGTTGCCAACAATAATAGCCAAAGAACTGTTTTTAGGGATTTGGTGAAAAGATTGGGAAGAATTGCTATCGGTACCAACGATTAAAACTTGATTTTTTTTTAGTTTTAAAATGGTTTGATGCAAATTAGTAACTAAAAAAACTTTAGTGTATTCCAAGGCACCACAAGAAATTTTGGCAACTGTGGAATTGAGTGGGACTTGATGTTTTTTACTCATAATAACACCATCCAAAGCACAAGCTTCAACAGTTCTTAAAATGGCTCCTAAGTTATGAGGGTCATTAATGGCGTCTAAAATTAAGAATTTTTGGAATTTGGCAGAATCTAAATAAGTGTCTAAGTCATAAAAAGTGTAGTCACAAACATTGGCAGCGACTCCTTGATGGTTTTTTTGTTTGGTTAGATCATATAAAAACTTTTTGTCAACTAATTGATAAGCAATATTGTGTTTTTGCAAAAACATTATAAAAAGATGGTCTTTAATTTTTTCATCTAAATATAGTTGATAAATTTTTCTCTGCGCTTTAATTGCTTCTTTGATGGGGTTTTTTCCGTAAATAATCATATTAATTATTTGTTTTCTTTCGATTTTGTAGTTTTTGTTGGATGGGGTTTTTGGGAGATTTGGGTTATGACAAGGGATAAAATGATGATTAAAACTAATAAAACTTTTTCAAGTTTATCGAATTGAGACATTTCTTCAAAAACATCCAAAATAAATGAAGCTGTCATAAATCCCATTAACATTGCTACAAATAAAAGTAATTTAGCTAGATTTAAAGGTTTAGAAATTCTAAATAAAACAGTAAATAAAATGAAGGTGGAAAGCAAAATGACAAAATTAGAAACTGTTTCTAATTGTTTGAAATCGGGAGTTTGGGTTGATACAAAACCAATTCGCACACCAAAAGTTAAGACATAACTAATAAAAGCTAGACTTGCATAGGGAAAGGCTTTTTTGAGATTATTAAGTAAAAAGTTTTTGCTGATAATTTCGTTGTTTTTTTCAAAAGATAAAAAAAGCGAAGGAATGCCAATTGACCAATAATCCATGACAAATTGTAATTTCAAAGGTGATAATGGATAGTAGCAAGGACGCCTTAAAAAATTAAATAAAATAACAGCAACTGCAAGCATAAAAGCAATAATAGTTTTGGTAAAAAACAAAATAGAGATTTTATCTAAATTGTTAATAATTCTTCTGCCTTCAAAAACTACTTTAGGCATGGAAGAAAAATTAGAATCCAACAAAACTAAATTAGCAATATTACAAGTAGCTTGGCTGCCTGATGCCATCGCAATGGAAAGATCGGCTTCTTTTAGGGCTAAAATATCGTTTACACCATCGCCTGTCATGGCAACTTTTTGTCCTGCTTGTTTAAAAGTTTGGATTAAGATTTTTTTTTGTTGGGGCGAAGTTCTTCCAAAAACATTATATTTAGTAGCTATTTGGATAACTTCTTGGTCAGAAAGTCCTTCTAAACTGATGGTTTTATAAGCATCAATAATACCTACTCTTTGAGCTATTTGAGAAACTGCCACATGATTATCACCAGAAATTACTTTAACACAAACGCCATTTTTCTGGAAAAAATCAATGGTAGTAACTGCGTCTTTTTTAATAGTATCTTTGATGATAATTAAAGCTAAAGGAATGCATGGGATGTCGTGTAATTTTTGGTTTTTACAAGTTATTTGAGAAATACAAGGCTCAGGGCTTTTGGCTAATAAAAGCACTCGATAACCTGATTTAGTGTAAGTTTCAAAATCTTTTTGAATAAGGTGAAAATTGTTTTTTAAAATGAATTCAGGAGCCCCCAAAAAAATGGTTCCTAAATTGTTAAATTCAACTGCACTATATTTTCTTGTGCTGGACAAAGGAAGATTTTGGGAGGGTTGATAAGGAGTTGAAGTAGGAAAAGTATTGGGGCTAAATTTGTTTATTAAAGCATTATAAGTACTATTAGAAGTGGGGCAAGCAGATAAAAAAGAGTTCATTAATTTAGTAAAATCAAGTTCTTTAGGGTGATAAGGAATGACTTTTTTAACTTGCATAGTGCCATCAGTAATAGTTCCTGTTTTGTCGAGGCATAAAGTGTTTATTTGAGCTAACATTTCGATTCCAAATAGATTTTGGGCATAAGTTTTTTGTTTTGCTAAACGTACAAAACCTACTGCCAAAGAAATGTTAGTCAGCAAAAAAAGTCCCAAAGGAAGCATTGATATCATCATGCCACACAAACCTAGTAAGGAATTTTGCCTGAAACCTGATATTTTATTATTTTCTTTATTAAAAGCAAAAAAAGCTAAAATAATAGCAAAAAGTGTGACGAAAATAATGATTGTTTTGATTAACGAAGATAAGTTTTGCATTAAAGGAGTGGTCGGTTTTTTGTATTTTTTAGCTTCTTGGAAAACTTTTTCAATATACATATCACTTCCTACAGCTACAATTTCGGCATAACTTTGACCTGATACCACGTAGCTACCAGAGTATAAAAAATCATTTTCTTTTTTGATAACTAATTTAGATTCACCAGTTAAAAGTGATTCGTTAACTTCTAAAACACCCGATTTTACCTTGGCATCAGCTGCAATTTGTTCTCCTGCTTCCAAAAATAAAAGATCTCCCAAAACTAAATCAGAAGAAAAAACCTTTTCTTTTTGACTATTTCTTATTACTTGAGAATGGTTTTTTATCAACAAAGATACTTTGTCAAGAGTTATTTTAGCTTTAATTTCTTGAATAAAACTAATAAAAACATTGGTTAAAGAAACTACTAAAAAAAATAAATGTTCATATTGTTCTATGAAAATAATGATTAATGCTACAATTAAAATCAACAAATTAAGATAATTAAATAAATTACTAAATAAGATATCTTTAATACTTTTAGAATTTTTATAGTTAGAAACATTAACTTGACCCGCAGTTTTTTTTTGTTCTACTTGCTTGTTAGTTAGTCCTGTAAAGTTTTGTTTTGTTGCGATATTGGGATTATTTAAAGATTCATTCATGCACAACCACCACACTTTTCTTAAATGATATCGGTATTTTTTTTATAAATTAATGGGTATTGGTAATAATTTTTGAAAGCCAAACTAAGAGTTTTTTTCTTGTGTATTTTTGGGCAAAAGCAAAAAATCAATTCTTCCGCGGTCGTTGATTTTGGTGCATTTAACCGAAACTGTTTCACCTATTTTTAAAACATCGGTGATTTTTTCAAATTTCATTTGATTAACGTGGATAAGTCCTTCGATTCCTGGACAAACTTGTGCCACAGCTCCAATTATTTTTCCTTGTTTGTCAATTAAAAAACGCAAAATAGAGGCTTGATAACAAGTGCCTATTTGAATTTCTTGGATTAAACTTTCAATAAAAGCGACTGTTTTTTTGACTGTTTCTAAGTTGGAATGCATTAAAAAAACGCGTCCGTCTTGTTCAATATCGATTTTTACACCATCATGAGATTCAATAATTTGATTGATGATTTTGCCACCACTTCCAATAATATCACGAATTTTTTCTGGTTTGATTTGCATCATACAAACTTTAGGGGCGTACTTCGAAACTTCTAAACGAGGTTGAGAAATTGTTTGGCTCATGTGTTCTAAAATATGAAGACGTCCTTTTTTGGCTTGCAAAAAAGCTTCTTGCAAAATTTTAAAAGGGATTCCTTGAATTTTAAGATCCATTTGTAAAGCAGTAATTCCTTTATTGGTGCCTGCGATTTTTAAATCCATGTCTCCAACGTGGTCTTCTAAACCTTGGATATCGCTTAAAATAACGTATTTATTCGTTGCTTGGTCAAAAACTAATCCTACTGACATTCCTGCAACTGCTTTTTTTAAAGGAACTCCTGATGCCATTAATGCCAAAGAAGAAGCACAAACAGTGGCTTGAGAAGAAGAGCCGTTAGATTCTAGAATTTCAGAAACTACTCTAATAGTGTAGGGGAAGTCTTTTTCTTCGGGCAAAACTTGAGATATGGCTTTTTCGGCAAGAGTGCCGTGTCCGATTTCTCGTCTACTAGGGGCAGTATAACGACCAACTGCACCAACTGAAAAAGGAGGAAAGTTGTAATGAAGCATAAAACGTTTATTTTGTTCGTCGCTTAGACCGTCAATAATTTTGCTTTCTGATAAACATCCTAAGGTCACTGCAGCAAGGCTTTGGGTTTGTCCTCTAGTAAACAAAGCAGAACCATGAGCGCGGGGCAACAAATCAATTTGAGATTCAAGAGTTCTTATTTCTTCTAATCCTCTTTTATCTGGTCTTATTTTTTCTTGCAAAATTAAAGAACGTGTTTCTTGTTTGGATAATTTTTGAAATAGGGTTTCTGTTGTTTGTAAATGTTTTTTGTGGGCTTCGTAATCAAAAACAGTGGTAGTATCAATAGTTTTGAAAAAAGGAGTTTGTTTGGCTTGATATAGGATTTGTTCTTTTAATTGCTGTAAATCGTTTTTGCTGTTGCAACTTAAAATAGCTTGTTTAACTTGGGATTGGTGTTTGGCAAAAAAGGCTTGTTGTTGGGTTTGTTCGGTTGGGTGCAAGGTGTTTGTTATTTTAGCAGGTGCAAATTGTTGCTTGATATTTTCTTGAAATAAGCACAGTTTTTTAATATATTGGTGAGCAAAATTAATGGCTTCTAAAAAGTCTTGTTCGCTAACTTCATTGGCGTGTGCTTCTATCATAGTAACGTTGTGTTTGGTACCTGCAACCATCAAATGTAGAGTAGAATTGGCAAGTTGTTGCAAAGTGGGATTGATGATAAACTTGTCGTTGATTTTTCCTACATAAACTCCAGAAATAGCTTCAAAAAAGGGGATTTCAGAAATCAATAGAGAAAGAGAGCTTCCAAGCATGGAGGCAAGCTCGCTTTTAAAATCAGGGTCTAGGCTTAAAACTGTATTAATTACTTGCACTTCTTGTTGAAAATAATCAGGGAATAGGGGGCGTAAAGAACGGTCGATGAGGCGTGAAGTGAGGATTTCGTGATCGTTGGAACGTCCTTCTCGGCGTAAAAAACTGCCAGGAATTTTTCCAGCAGCATATAATTTTTCTTGATAAATAACAGTAAGAGGTAAAAAATCAAGATTATTGGGTTTGCGACTAAAAACAGTAGTTGTAAGAACCACTGTATCTTGGTAGCGTACTAAAATGGAAGCATCAACGTTTCTGGCGTAAGTTCCTATTTCGACTTGAAAAGAATCTTTTAAATTAGTAGTTTCAAAAACTTTTTTTAACACTTGAGATACTCCTTTAAGTAACTGGGTTGGGGTTGGGGGAATTTTGGATGTGATAAAAAAATATATAAAAATAAAAAGCTAGATTTTGAATTGATTTCAACAAACTAGCTTAATAATTAGATAATTATTTTAATTTTAAGTGATATTTATAAAAAATCAATTTAAAATTATTTTCTTAAAAAAAGAGAATTTTGTTAAAAAAGTAAAATTGACTTAATAAATTAGAAAATACTAATTTAAAAAATGGGTTTCAAGGACAAAAGAAAAAACACAACAAAGATGGCGCCCACGCTAGGACTCGAACCTAGGACCCTCTGATTAACAGTCAGATGCTCTAACCAACTGAGCTACGTAGGCAGTTTTTGGTAGAGGATGAGGGACTTGAACCCCCGACATTCTGCTTGTAAGGCAGACGCTCTCCCAACTGAGCTAATCCTCTTTTTTATTCTTTTTTATAAAGCAAACCTTGGCACTCCCTATCTTCGCTCAATAAAGAACTATTGTCAGTACTAAGGACTTAACTGCTGTGTTCGGGATGGGAACAGGTGTTGCCCCTTAGTTTTATGCACCAAGGATCTTTCAAAACTAGATAAACGTTGGTATTTAAAAAATCAAAGTCAATGGGTCTATTAGTACTAGTCAGCTGAAAAGATCACTCTTCTTACACCTCTAGCCTATCAACCTGATAGTCTTTCAGGGACCTCATAGGGAAATCTCATCTTAAGGGAGGCTTCACACTTAGATGCTTTCAGTGTTTATCCCTTCTATACATAGCTACTCAGCTGTGGCTCTGGCGAACCAACTGAAACACCAGCGGTATATCCATCCCGGTCTTCTCATACTAGGGACAGTTCCTTTCAAATTTCCAACGCCCACGACGGATAGAGACCGAACTGTCTCACGACGTTCTGAACCCAGCTCGCGTTCCGCTTTAATGGGCGAACAGCCCAACCCTTGGAACCTTCTCCAGCTCCAGGATGCGATGAGCCGACATCGAGGTGCCAAACCGCTTCGTCGCTGTGAACGCTTGGAAGCGATAAGCCTGTTATCCCCAGGGTAGCTTTTATCCGTTGAGTCACGGCCCTTCCATTCGGTACCGTAAGATCACTAAGTCCGACTTTCGTCCCTGCTCGACTTGTAAGTCTTGCAGTCAAGCTCCCTTGTGCCTTTATGCTCTACAAATGATTTCCAACCATTTTGAGGGAACCTTCGAACGCCTCCGTTACTCTTTAGGAGGCGACCGCCCCAGTCAAACTGCCCACCAAACACTGTCCCTCACATTACACATGTGCAGGTTAGAAACTAAAAATAACAAGGGTGGTATCCCAAGGACAACTCCAGAAAAACTAGCGTTTTTCTCTCACAGTTTCCCACCTATCCTGTACATCTTATTTCCAATTTCAATATTAAGTTGCAGTAAAGCTCCATGGGGTCTTTTCGTCCTGTCGCGGGTAACCGGCATTTTCACCGGTAATTTGATTTCACCGAGGCTCTTGTTGAGACAGCGCCCAAATCGTTATGCCTTTCGTGCGGGTCGGAACTTACCCGACAAGGAATTTCGCTACCTTAGGACCGTTATAGTTACGGCCGCCGTTTACTGGGACTTCAATTCAATGCTTCGTTGCCTGACATCTCCTTTTAATCTTCCAGCACCGGGCAGGCATCAGCCCCTATACATCACCTTGCGGTTTAGCAGAGACCTATGTTTTTGATAAACAGTCGCTTGGGCCTATTCTCTGCGGCTTTTAGTTTTAATAAAAGCTCTCCTTATCCCTAAGTTACGGAGTAATTTTGCCGAGTTCCTTAACAAGAGTTTGCTCGCGCGTCTTAGTATACTCTACCTACCCACCTGTGTCGGTTTGCGGTACGGGTAGTTAATCAATTAGCCCTAGAAGCTTTTCTTGAAAGTATGACATCAATCACTTTACTTTCAAACCTTGTCTTTAAATGAGAAAATGGATTTGCCTGTCTTCTCAGACTTAGTTTTTCTACCCCAATCCAATAAGGGGCGTGTTTAGCCTGCTTTGTCCCTCCGTCAGTTGATTAACTAGTGCAGGAATCTCAGCCTGCTTGCCATCGATTACGGATTTCTCCCTCACCTTAGGACCCGACTAACCCAGGGAGGACGAACCTGGCCCTGGAAACCTTGGGTTTTTGACGGATAGGATTCTCACCTATCTTTTCGTTACTTACACCGGCATTCTCACTTCTGACCTCTCCACCACTGCTTCCGCTATGGCTTCACTGATGTCAGAACGCTTCCCCTACCATTCAAATAACTAAGAAGTTATTTCAATCCGTAGCTTCGGTATGATGTTTTAGCCCCGGTACATTTTCGGCGCAGAGTCATTCGACTAGTGAGCTATTACGCACTCTTTAAAGGATGGCTGCTTCTAAGCCAACCTCCTAGTTGTTTAAACGTCTTCACTTCCTTTGCCACTTAACATCAATTTTGGGACCTTAGCTGACGGTCTGGGCTCTTTCCCTTTTGACCATGGACCTTATCACCCACAGTCTGACTGCTGATTTTATTTGGTAACATTCGGAGTTTGATTGAGTTCGGTACCCCGAGGTGAAGCCCTTACTCATTCAGTGCTCTACCTTCACCAAATTACTAAATCAACGCTAGCCCTAAAGCTATTTCGGGGAGAACCAGCTATCTCTGAGTTCGATTGGAATTTCACCCCTAGCCACAAGTCATCCAAACACTTTTCAACGTGTCCTGGTTCGGTCCTCCATTTAGTTTTACCTAAACTTCAACCTGCTCATGGCTAGCTCACTTCAGTTTCGGGTCTATGACATGCAACTAAACGCCCTATTAAGACTCGCTTTCGCTACGGCTCCGTTCCTTAAAACTTAACCTTGCTCCATATCATAACTCGCCGGTTCATTCTGCAAAAGGCAAGCCATCACACATTAACGTGCTTTGACTAATTGTAGGCACACAGTTTCAGGATCTATTTCACTCCCCTTTCGGGGTTCTTTTCACCTTTCCCTCACGGTACTAGTTCACTATCGGTCACTAAGAAGTATTTAGCCTTAGGAGATGGTCCTCCCATCTTCCGACAAGATTTCTCGTGTCTCGCCGTACTTATTGATACCCTAGATTTTAACTTACGTTTACGGGACTGTCACCTTCTTTGGTGCTTCTTTCCAAAAGCTTCTACTTCGTTAAAATTTTGTAACTAGAAATGGTATCAGGCTGTTCCGGGTTCGCTCGTCACTACTACCAGAATCGTTATTACTTTCTTTTCCTGCGGTTACTTAGATATTTCAGTTCGCCGCGTTTCCTTTCTTCTAACAAGATAAATCGCATTAGAAGAATATTACATCTTCAATGTAATGGGTTTTCCCATTCGGAGACCCACGGATCTTCACTTATTTACAGCTTCCCGTGGCGTTTCGCCGTTAATTGCGTCCTTCATCGGCTCTTAGTGCCAAGGCATCCACTGTGCGCCCTTAGTTCCTTTGATTTTTTAACCTTCGTTTATCTACTTTTCAAAGAGCTTTTTTAAGATTTTGCCTATTTGTGGTTATGGTGGGCCTAAATGGACTTGAACCACCGACCTCACGCTTATCAGGCGTGTGCTCTAACCAACTGAGCTATAGGCCCTTAATCTTAAAAAGATTAAAATGTTGCAAATACAATTTGCAAGCAAGTGACAATGAAAAACTTTCTTAAGTCTCTCAAAACTGAAGATGATAATTGTTTCCTTAGAAAGGAGGTGATCCATCCCCACCTTCCGGTAGGGATACCTTGTTACGACTTAACCCCAATCATCGACCCTACCTTAGACGGTTCCCTCTTCTTGCGAAGTTAGGCCACCGGCTTTGGGTATTGCCAACTTTCGTGGTTTGACGGGCGGTGTGTACAAACCCCGAGAACGTATTCACCGCGACATGCTGATTCGCGATTACTAGCGATTCCAACTTCATGAAGTCGAGTTGCAGACTTCAATCCGAACTGAGACTGTTTTTTTGAGATTTGCCAAAAACTTGCGCTTCAGCTACCCTTTGTAACAGCCATTGTATCACGTTTGTAGCCCAGGTCATAAGGGGCATGATGATTTGACGTCGTCCCCACCTTCCTCCAATTTATCACTGGCAGTCTTGCTAAAGTCCCCACCATTACGTGCTGGTAACTAACAATAAGGGTTGCGCTCGTTGCGGGACTTAACCCAACATCTCACGACACGAGCTGACGACAACCATGCACCACCTGTGCAACTGATAACCTCCACTGTGTTTCTACAGCTTTGCAGAAGCATGTCAAGACCTGGTGAGGTTTTTCGGGTACCTTCGAATTAAACAACATGATCCACCGCTTGTGCGGAGTCCCGTCAATTCCTTTAAGTTTCATACTTGCGTACGTACTACTCAGGCGGAGTACTTAATGTGTTAACTTCAACACTGGTTTTACCCAACGTTTAGTACTCATCGTTTACGGCGTGGACTACCAGGGTATCTAATCCTGTTTGCTCCCCACGCTTTCGTGCCTCAGCGTCAGTAAAGACCCAGCAAGCCGCCTTCGCTACTGGTGTTCCTCCATATATTTACGCATTTTACCACTACACATGGAATTCCACTTGCCTCTATCTTACTCTAGCTAAACAGTTTTTATAGCATCACAATGTTGAGCATTGCACTTAGACCATAAACTTATTTAACCGCCTACGCACCCTTTACGCCCAATAATTCCGGATAACGCTTGCCCCCTATGTATTACCGCGGCTGCTGGCACATAGTTAGCCGGGGCTTATTCATTAGGTACCGTCAGAATGATTTTTCCATCATTTATTCTTCCCTAATAAAAGAACTTTACGTACCGAAATACTTCATCGTTCACGCGGCGTTGCTCGGTCAGAGTTTCCTCCATTGCCGAAAATTCCCTACTGCTGCCTCCCGTAGGAGTTTGGGCCGTGTCTCAGTCCCAATGTGGCCGTTCAACCTCTCAGCCCGGCTACACATCATAGTCTTGTTAGGCCTTTACCCCACCAACTAACTAATGTGACGCAAGCTCCTCCCTAAGCATACCTATTGCTAGGTCTTTTAAAAACAAGAAGATGCCCTCTTGTCTCCTATCCAGTCTTAGCAGTCGTTTCCAACTGTTATCCTCGTCTTAGGGGCAGATTGCTTACGCGTTACTCACCCGTTCGCCACTAAAGTTTAATTGCTTAAACTTCCGTTCGACTTGCATGTATTAGGCACGCCGCCAGCGTTAATCCTGAGCCAGGATCAAACTCTTCGTATGTTACAAAATTGATACATCAAAAATTGCTTTTTGGTGTCAATTTTAAGGTGTTAAAAAATAATTAAAAATATTCGTTAATTATCATCTTCAGTTTTCAAAGATTAAAAAAATTAATGGTGAAGGGAGGTGGATTCGAACCACCGTACCTTACGGAACAGTTTTACAGACTGCTGCGTTTAGCCACTTCGCTATCCCTCCGAAATTGCTTAACAATTTCAAATTTATTTACCTTAGATATTATAGCACATATAAAAATGAAAAGCAAGCTTTTTTGATTTTTTTTAAATTTTAATTTAGGTTGTTATTTTTGATAGGAATTTGGGGTTTGGAAAAAGATATTTTGGAATTGGATAATGGTGTTTGAAATATTTTTTTTGCAAAATAAAAAATATATTTATGAAGAAATTATCCTAACTAAATATGTTGCTTTCCAAAAGATGTTTTTTAAAAATTATAAGGATGAAAATTAAGAACTGCAGAAAAAAATATAAAAGTTTTGTTTGTTTTTTACTTATTTTGATTTTTGAATTGTTGCAAGTATTGATGAAGGAAAAAGTTTTTATAAAGCGTTTTGTTTTAATGCAAAATATTTTTGTTGCATCTTTTTTCTAGTGAGCAAAGTTTGGAAAATAGTATAGGTGTTTCCCACAATCCAATATAAAGACAATATTGGGTTAGAACGCGAGAAAAATACCATCATTAAAATCATAAAAACACTCATAATTTTCATGCTTTTTTCTGATTGTTTAGCTTTTTGTTTTTGTTCTGAAGTCAAATGATAAGAAGGGGTTTTTAAATAATCTGGTTTTTTAAAACTAATTTTATTCAAAATAAACATCGTTGCTCCCACTAAAAAAGAAAGCAAAAAGATAACAAAAGCATTATTGGGATTAGAAGGGTTTAAATTAATGAATCCTAAAAAGGGCTTTTCAATTAATTTATCAGTTGCAAAAATACCTCCAGGAATAATAAAGCGACTTAAGGTTTGATTAATTGCAATAAATAAGGGAAGTTGCAAGAAAGACAATAAAAAGCCCCAAAAAGAAAAATTATTTTTGCGATAAACTTTTAAAATTTCTAACTGCATTTTTTGAGCTGAGGCAGGATCTTTTTTGAGAGCATATTTTTGCTTTACTTTTTCAATTTCGGGCTGAATTAAACTCATATTCATACTCAAAGTACTTGTTTTAGTATAAATAGGCCAAGTTAAAGTACGGATGAAAATAGTAGCTAAAACAATTCCTAACCCTAAGTTGCCAAAAAACATACCAGAAGCACCAGAAACTAAGAAAGTTGAGAAAAAATATAAAAAAGAGCCAATTGAAATTATTAAAACATTCCAAAAATAACCAAACAGGCTCCATTCCAGTCTAGAAGGAAATTGAATTGGAACTGAAGAATTAGTTATAAAAAGTTTTCTAGATATTAAATGGTCGTTATTGTTGTTTGTAAATTTAATATCAATGTTAGATGAATCATTATTGGAAGTGTTTTTGATATTTTCTGCATAATGATCTTTGTCAAAATCTAATTTTATATTTTCTAAAGAAAGAGGGGTTTTATCTTCATATGTTCTAAATTCTAATGCATCTTTTAATTCTTTTTTTTGATATTTATTGTTTTGAATATAATCATCATTAGTGCCTGCAGAAACTGTTAAAAAATCCTTCATTAATTTATTTTTGAATTCGGTTTTTTCTTTATCGTTTTTATTTTTAAAAACATCAGCATCTGGTTTAAAAGTTAAAAAACATTCTTTTTTATTTAATTTAGAAAGATCAAAATTAGAAACATCTTCTACTTCAGGATCTGGTTTTTTCATTAAACCAAAAAAATATTTTGCTTGTTTTTTTTTATTTAACATGCCTTTAAATTCGTCTTGCATAGCTATTTGAATTTCTTTCTTTTTGTTATTGATAACATAAACCACAAAAATATCAGCACATTCATTTAATTTAGAAGGATCATTATTTGTAAAATATTCTTCATATTTTTCGCTACTTTTAAAAACAAAAACTTTGTCAAAAACTTCTATTTTTTCACGCTTTGGAGGAGTAAGGAGCCAAAAAAATAACCCGAATAGAAAAATTGCTAAAAATAAAAACTTTTTTTTTGAAGAATGATTTCTAACATCCATTTTAATTAACTCCTTATTTTATTTATTTGAAAGTAATATGCGAGTTTTGGTAGCAAATTGCAAAAAGAAAGTTTTTAATTGTTGAAAAGTTAGGCTTTTGGCTTGAGCTTTAATAACAATAACAAAAAACATTTTGGGATTAAGGCAAGGAGAAACACTCCTAATAATTGCTCTTAAACGACGTTTAATTAAATTTCTTTCGTGGGCTTTACCATATTTTTTGCCAACACTTAAAGCAAATTTAAAATGAGGAAAGGCAGTTTGTTTGACGTAATAAATAATAAAAAGGGAGTTCCCGTATCTTTTTTTAGATTTAAAAACAGGGGTGATTTCGCTTTCTTTTTTAAGAATATATTTTCTTTTCATCTTCTTAATAATCCTAAAATTCTTAACTTTTATATTCAAAACATCAATTAACAATTTTAAAAAATATAAATTCCACAATTATTAATGATACAATAGCAATAAAAAGAAATTTATCAAAAAAACACCGAAAAAGCGGTGTTTATTTTTGGTTTGAATTAATCAAAATCAAGTTAGTTTGATTTTAAACTGTTAGTTGCAAACGTCCTTTAGCTCTTCTTCTAGCAAGAACTTTGCATCCTCCAACAGTTGCCATTCTGGCTCTAAAACCATGAGTTCTTTTTCTTTTGATTTTACTAGGTTGATATGTTCGTTTCATAAAAAAACCTCTTTTCTTTTTAACACACTTCCTTAATTATAGCTTTTTTAGTATGAAATGTCAAGCCTAAAAGTTTTGAATAATTAAAAAATAGTGGTTGTGGGGGTAAAAATGTAAAAAATAAAATGTTTATAAAAAGAAAGAAAATATTTGGAGAAATGATTTAGTATTAAATGTGTTGAAACTTTTTGGTTGGCTTTTATAACAAATCATTTTTAAAATAATTTCAATAAGCTCTAGCAAATAAGACAGTTTGAAGGGCTTTTTTGTTAGTAACAGGGCAGTTAGCAGTAATTAAATTAGTTTCCAAAATAACTCTGGCAGTAGCTCCTGTTTCTTGTTTAATTTGCAATTCGGCATCAGTTCCTGAAATACTCATTGCTACATAACCACCTTGTTTGAGATAAGTTTTAAATTCTTCATAAGTGGTAGCTTGTTTGCGATTTTGTTCTAAATGTTGCAGTGCTTTTTGATACATGTTATTGTGGATGGTTTCAAATAATTGCGGGATTTGAGATGGCAAATCTTTGGTTTTGATATTTTGTTTGGCGAAGTTATATCTTTGAAAAATAGTAACTTCATCATTTTCTAAACCACGTTTGCCAATTTCTATACGCAAAGGAACACCTTTAAGTTCATATTGACTAAATTTCCAACCAGCAGTTTTGTCTTGTAGATCGAGATGAACGCGATAGTTTTTTTGAAGGATGGAAAAGAGGTTTTCGGATGTTTGTTTTACTGCATCATCTTGAGGTTGCAAAGGAATGATTACAATTTGCATAGGAGAAACATAAGGCGGTAAAACTAGTCCTTCATCATCGCTGTGAACCATAATTAAAGCTCCAATTAAACGTGTAGAAACACCCCAAGATGTTTGATGAACATATTTTTTTTGATGGTCGCAATCTTGAAATTGGATTTGAAACGATTTAGCAAAATTAGTACCTAAGTAATGAGAAGTTCCTGCTTGAAGAGCTTGTCCGTCATGCATTAACGCTTCGATAGAATAAGTGATGAGGGCTCCAGCAAATTTTTCTGTTTCGGTTTTTTTGCCACATACAAAAGGAAGGGCTAAAAGGTTTTTGCCTAACTTTTGATAAATATCAAGGATGGATAAAGTTTGCTGCATCGCTTCTTGTTCGGTAGCATGAACAGTGTGTCCTTCTTGCCACAAAAACTCTTTACCTCTTAAAAAAGGTTTAGTCGTTTTTTCCCAGCGAACCACATTGCACCATTGATTATATAACTTAGGTAAATCACGATAAGAAGTGATTGTTTTAGAATAATATTGCGAAAATAAAATTTCTGAAGTAGGGCGAATCACTAGTTTTTCGGATAAGTTTTTTTTGCCTGTAGTTGTTATCATTGCTGCTTCTGGAGAAAATCCTTGAATATGATTTTTTTCTTTGTGAAATAGTTTTTCTGGAAAAACTAACGGAAAATAAACATTTTGATGACCTGTTTTTTGTAAAGTACAATTAAGATGTTTTTGAATATTTTCCCACAAAGCATAACCATAAGGAAGATAGATAATAAAACCTTTTGCCTCAGAATAAGCTATTAATTCAGCTTTAAGACAAACATCTGTATACCATTTTCCAAAATCAGATGAGCGAGCAGTAACTGTTTTAACTCGTTTCATTGTTTTCATTTTTGCATTACCTTTGTTTAGTTATAATATATTATAAATATTTTAATTAATTTGTTATTTGTGTTGGTTTCAGGGAAAGAACAAACTATAAGCAAAAATATTATAACATGAAAAAATAATAAAAAATAAATATTTAAAAGCATAATGATGACTTGTAAATGAAGGTCTTTTGAAAATATTTATTTTTTAAAGAATCTAACAATTCTTTTATTTCGATTTATAATAATGTTGTTATAGTTTGGAAATGACAAGAAATAATTGCAGTTGAGATGATAATTTGGTAATCCATAATAAAAAAAGGGGGGATAAAAGTTTTTTTATTGATTAAAAAAATACCAGATATTTATTAAAAAATAAAGGATAAAAAAATAAATTCAAAATGGCGGAGCAGAAGGGATTCGAACCCTTGCACCGATTTCTCGGACTACGTCCTTAGCAGGGACGCCTCTTATAGCCACTTGAGTACTACTCCTAAATTATATTGTATAGATTTGCAAAATAAAAAAATAAATAGGTGAATGTAAGCAAATATAAAAAATAAAAATAAAAAAAAGAGGGGATGAAAAAAATAGTAATTGAGATGTGTTAAAAAAATATCCCAAAAGTGGATTAAAAAAATAAAATAAATGGAGGCCCTGAACGGATTTGAACCGTTGATCAAGCTTTTGCAGAGCCATGCCTTACCACTTGGCTACAGGGCCAAACATCGCTTTAATGCGAGTTTGTTATAATTAAATTAATGAGTGACAAATGGTTTCATTAAAGCTTCAATGTCTTTGACTTCTTTAGGGATGTGTTTGGATAAATTAACAGCCCCTTCTTGAGTGATTAAAAGGTTGTCTTCAATTCTTACTCCAATCCCTAAATCTTTTAAATATAGACCTGGTTCGACAGTAATTACGCTGTTTGTTCCAATAACACCTGTATAATTGCAAACATCATGAATATCTAATCCTAAGTGATGTCCTAATCCGTGATAGCAATATTGATGGATTGTTTCGCCTTCTTTAAGTAAAGACATTTTTTTTAATCCTTGCAATAAAATATCTTTGCCATATTGGTTTAATTGCGTAAAGGTGTGATGCGGTTTTACCCAAGCAATGATTTCTTTGTTAGCTTTAAGAACTAAATTATAAATATCTTTTTGCAAAGAACTAAATTGTCCACTTACAGGATAACAACGAGTAATATCAGAGGAATAATGATTATAAGTAACGCCAGCATCAAATAATAAAAGGTCGTTGGGTTTTAATTGGCAGTTAGGTTTGTTATAATGCAAAATTAAGGCATTTTTTCCTGAAGCAGCAATGGTTTCAAAGGATTTTTGAGTTTGGTTATTTTCCAAAAAATAATGAAAAAGAGCAGCTATTTGATATTCATACATTCCAGGTTTTAAGTTTTTTAATAAATAATTAAGGGCTTGATGATTGATATCTAGAGCTTTTTGGATTTGGGTTTGTTCGTAAACGCTTTTTGTTTGACGAAAAAAAAATAAAAAAGAAGAGCTATTATAAACTTGCAAAAAAGGATATAAAGAAGTCATTTTTTGACAATATTCTAAAGCCCAACTTGCTTTTTGGTCTAAGGTTTGCTTGGATAGGTCAAAATAAAAACCTTCTAAAGAATCCACAAAAGAACCTCTCAAAGGATTTATCATCTGAAATAAAAAAGTTTCAAAAGTTAATATGTTTTTGAGGTTTGATAAATTAATTTGAGATATCAAAGAAGCATCAGAAAAACTCAAAATATCTCCATCCCACAAGGCTTTACTAGGGTTATTTTCTTCTAAAAATAAAAAAGTATGAGATAAATTAGGTGTTTTTACCAACAATAAAATAGTGTTTGGTTGGTTAATTCCTGTCAAATAATAAAAATTATGATCAACTTCAAAAGGAAAAGTTTGATCGCCACTCTTAGTAATTGCTTTTCCAGAATAAAAAAGAGCAGCGGTGTTTGGTTTCATTTTTTGGATGAAATTATTTCTATTGTGCAAAAACATAAAAACACGATTTTCCTTTTTTAAGATAGAAATGAAAAAAATATAAGTTCATAAAGCAAACGGAAAAATGTTTAATATTAAAAAATTGGAATAAAAAAGCAGGCAAAAAACTTGGCAAAATAATTTAACTTTTGATTTGAAAAAATTTGATTTTGGGAAGTAATTTAAACTTTTGCTTTGGGAAATAATTCCAAAAATTTTTAATTTTCAAAATAATGTTTCTTTTTTAAAACATTTAAATAATTTGATTTTGGGAAGTAATTTAAACTTTTGTTTTGCGAATTTCTTGGAAAAATATTGAAAAAATTTGTTTGGCTAAAAGTTTTGATTTTCTAAATATTAAACATTTGTTTTGTTTTTCATTTTTTTTCTCTATGTAGAGTGTGAGTTCTAGAAAAAGGACAGTATTTTTTTAATTCTAAACGTCCTGGGGTCTTTTTTTTATTTTTATCAGTATGATAATTTTCTCTTTTGCACTCTGTACAAACTAATTTTACTAAATCACGCATGTTAATTTTCTCCTAACTAATTAAGCAATATAGTACTATTATATCAAATTTTTTAATAAATAATAAAGAGTTTTTAAAATTATTATTTTTTAGTTTTTTTATAATGAGGAGTAGTTTTTTTATTAATTAAACGTTTTTTAATCCATAAAAGAGTATAAGTCATAGAAACTGTAAAGACAAAAAGGCAAGAAAAGACCAAACAAACAAAGTCATAACATGAATAAACAAAACGATAACGTTTATGATGGCGATTTTCCTTATCTTCTAAATTTTGGGCATTTGCAGGATTATTTAATTTTTGTTTAAAAGGAGAAAAGAAAACATAAGGAAACATTTTAAAAGGATCTCTTTTAGCTGCTTGTTTTTCTGAAGTTATAATTGGTTTGTCTTTTTGCAGATCTTGAAAATAATCTTGCATAGATAAAAAGCCAAATAAACTAAAAAAGGTCATATAAAGCAAGGGATGAATAAAAGCTATCCACATTTTTTTATAAGGAATAGCATAAGAATTGACTTTAAAATAAAAATATAGATAACATAAAGGAGCTAAAGTGTGGTGGAGATGAGAAAGAAAAAAAGAAAGACTAAATTTAGGTTCGTAAAAATGTCTACCTTTATCAATTAAAGTGTGAAAAATTAAAGCTGTCATCAAAATGCTAACTAAACATGCAAAAACTACATAATGATACCAATTTTTTTGTCTTACTTTGGTAAAAAATAAAGCATAAACAATTAATACAAATAAATTACTTTGATGGGTAAAATACCAAACTGTTTTGATAAAAGTGTGGTGCCCAGGATAATAACCTTCTTCGTAATCTAAAATGTTGTCTTCTTTTCCTGTGGTGTCAAAATCAATTTCAGGCATAAAAGTAGGGGCTTTGTACTTATATTGCCAATAAATTTGTCCTTTGTTAACACATTCTTTAAAATCATGAAAAAAAACAAGCATTAAAGTACAAATAGACAACATTAAAAAAAGAAAAACAACATTGGGCTTTTTAAAATAATTTCTTAAAACAATTTTTTTAAATCTTAATTTTCTTTTCATATCTTTCCTTTTTGATTTAACATTTAAATATTTACAAATGCAATTAAAATAATGGATAATGAAGATAAGTTATAAATTTGATTAATGATAAATTATTGATGATGAGATTTATTTTTAGAAACAATAGGTTGAATAATGTTTTGTTCTAAGGCTTGGGGAAAAGGATATTTTTCTTCTCTCATTCTTTTAAATAACAAGTAAATAAAACCTCTTTGATAATCAATGCGAGTAATAACTGCTATTTGGGGTTCGTTTTGAACTTTGGCGCGAGTTCCTATTAAATAATTTTTAGCTGTGGGTTGCAAAAGCACTAACCTACTTCCTTATGGGTTCACTTTATCAAAAAGTGTAAATAAAAAAACAAACTAGTTAGTTTGTTTTTTTATTGTAAAATATTAAAAAACTTAATAGTAAAGATTTTAAGCAACGAAAAGATCTTTAAAACTTTTGCTAAATTTGAAAGTAGGAACCTTTTTAGCTGGAATGTCAATAGTTTTACCAGTTCTTGGATTTTTTCCTTCGCGAGCACTTCTGTGTTTTACTTCAAAGGTGCCAAAACCTGTTAAAGTAACTTTTTCATCTTCTTTGAATTCTTGAAGACTTTGAGAAATAACTTCAATAAAGTTATTAAGAAATTTATCAGCTTCTTTTTGACTAACGCCATTTTTTTCAGCTAATTTTCTTAAAAATTCTAATTTGTTCATTTTTTGCCTCCTTTTCTTTTTATTTACGTACTTATTATAACATCAAAAAAATAATTTACAAGCGCAAACCAACAATTATTTGAAATTATTGGTAATTATTTGCATTTTATTCTTAATTGACTGCGGGGGTGTTTGCAAAATGGATTAAAAAAATGGTGGGTGGGTAAAAAAATAATTTAGAATTCACTTTTGAAAGGTCTTTGCATTAAAGTTGCAAAAACAGTTTCAAAGGGCTTGGATTCAAAAATTAATTGATAAGAGGCTTGAATAATGGGCAGATCTAAATTATGTTTTAATTGCAATTGATAAAAAGCATTAAGAGTTTGGAATCCTTCGATGGTTTGCAAAGAAGAGTCAATAATTTGTTGGTAAGTAATGCCTGCAGCAATTTTAGCACCAGCATTAAAATTTCTGGAGTATTTGCTAAAAGCAGTCACAATTAAATCACCTAATCCTGGAAGTCCTAAAACGGTTTGGGGGTTTCCTTGATAAAAAGTAACTAACACCGACATTTCTAAAATACCACGACTCATCAAAGCTGCTTGAGAATTAATTCCAAAGTTCTTGGCTACTAAAATACCGTTAATAAAGGCTAAAACATTTTTAAAAGCACTGCAAATTTCATTTCCTACCAAATCAGAAGAAGTATATACTTTCAAATAATTAGGGCAAGAAAATAATTTTTGAATTTCCAAGGCAAAAGCGGGATTGGAAGAAGCTGCAGTTAACAGAGTTAATTTGCGTAAAATAACTTCTTCAGCATGCGATGGACCCATTAAGGAAGCAAAATTAGCTAAAAGAGGGGCAGGAATAACTTGTTTGACAATTTCAGAAACACGCAAAAAAGTTAAAGGTTCAATACCTTTAGAAACATTGACAAACGATTTGGGAGTAGTTAACATAAGGGCAATTTGTTTGAGAAGATGACGCATAAATTTCATAGGAACTGCCAAAACTATCAAATCAGAATAATCAAGGGCTTGTTTAAGGCAAGAAACTGCTTTGACATTTACTAGTGGAGCATTAAAAATGGGATGTTTTCCTTGATTTATTTTTTCCACATAAGAAAGGTTAGTGTCATAGAGTAAAACTTGATTGTTGTTATCAGTTAAAACTTGTGCCAAAGTAGAACCCCAAGCACCACTGCCAATAATAGTAATTTTCATAAAATATAGCTTCTTTCTTGTAATCAAAATAGCAAAAACGGTCATGAAAAAAGTTACAGCAAAAATGACAAAAGTTTTTTTGATAATTAAAAATAAGGTTGAATTTTTTTTCAACCACTATAATTAAATCATAAAATAAGAACAAATAATAAAATACTTGCAAACAAAATGCAAAAAGAAGGGGAAGGAGAAAAAGGGGGATTCAAAATAGTTTTAAAAATTAGACTTTTTTTGATGAAAAATAATTTTGAGGGGTGTTCCTTCTAAATCAAGGCTTTTTCTAAATTGATTTTTTAAAAATCTTTCATAAGAAAAATGAATATGTTTAGGGTCATTAACAAAACAAAGAAATTCAGGAGCTTTGGTTTTAGTTTGAAAAATATATTGAAACTTAGCTTTTTTTTGATTAAAGAAAGTGGGAGGAGTTATAAGAGTTGCTTCTTGTAAAATATCGTTTAAAAGACTAGTGCTAAACTGACTTTTATAATTGTTAAAAACTCGTTTTAAAATAGCAAAAATTTGAGTAAGACGACTTTTTTTCAAAGCTGATAAGAAAATAACAGGCGCATAAGATAAAAAAACAAACTCTTGACGAATTTTTTGCTCAAAGTTCTTTAGGGTATTGGTATCTTTTTCTAACAAATCCCATTTATTGACAATAATAATGCAAGCTTTATGATGTTCTAAAATAAACCCTGCAATATTTTTATCTTGTTCTAAAATACCTTCTTTAGCATCTAAAACTAAACAAGCAATATCTGCTTTTTCCAAAGCACCTAAAGCACGCAAAACGCTGTATTTGTCTTCTTGTTCATAAATTTTACCTCTTTTTTTAATACCTGCAGTGTCAATAATTTGGTATTTTTGCCCATCATTTTCAAAAAAAGTATCAACAGCATCGGTGGTAGTTCCTGCCATATCAGAGACAATCATTCTTTGGGATGCTAAAAGAGAATTAGTAAGGGTTGATTTGCCAACGTTTGGGCGTCCCACAACACAAAATTTAATAATGTTGTTGTCTTTTTCTTGGTTTTGGTTTTGTTCTGGTTCTAACAGTTGTTTTTCTGGGATTTCATAATTAAATTCGGAAGGGGGGCTTTGCAAAGCTGTATCTATTGGAAGGTCTTCTAAAAAGGAAGAATCAGAAATTAAAGCAGCATCGCGCATAAGAAAAACAATTTTATCTAACAAATCACCTATACCTATACCATGTTGAGTACTAATTGCAAAAGGAGTATCAAATCCCAGAGCATAAAATTCATAAGTGTTAGATAATAAATTGTGGTTGTCAATTTTATTAACTGCCAAAAGAACTGGTTTTTTAGTTTTATACAAAAGTTTAGCTAAATAAATGTCATTTTGAGTAAGTCCTGTTTGCCCATCAACTACAAAAACAATTACATCAGCTTCATCAACTGCAAGTTGAGCTTGTAATTTAATTTGTTCCAAAAAAGGAGTTGATTGAATTTCGATACCGCCCGTATCAATAACTCCAAATGTTTTAGTAAGCCACTCGGCAGTAGCATAAATGCGGTCCCGAGTAATGCCTGCTTTTTGATGAGTAATAGCGTGTCTTTTCCCAATAATGCGGTTAAACAAACTTGATTTGCCAACATTAGGACGACCCACAATAGCAATTTTAAAAGACATTTAAGTTCTCCTTTTTTTATCAATTAAGGCAATAATTTTGGCAATTACTTCATCAATCGATAATTCGGTAGTATCTAGTAAAATGGCATCTAAAGCTTTAGATAAGGGAGCAAGTTGGCGATGATAATCTTTATGATCGCGTTCCTTGAGTTGTTTCATAATTTGAGCAATGTCTGTGATTTTTCCTTTTTGGGCATCTTCTTGTTGTTTTCTCAAAGCTCTTTTAGTAATGTTGGCAGTAAGAAAAATTTTTAAATTAGCATCTGGCATTACAACTGTTCCAATATCTCTTCCATCCATAATTAAATTAGGAGTATTGCCACAAATTTCTTTTTGCAATTTCAATAATTTAGTTCTTACAGCAGGAATTAAAGCTACTGAAGAGACATGTTTTTCGACGTCCAAAGACTTAATTTTTAAAGAAACGTCTTCTTGATTAAGAAAAATTTTATTACAAGAATAAGAAAGATTGATTTTATCTAAAGCTTGATTAAGACTTTTTTCATGATGCCATGAAACTTCATTTTCTAACAAATATAAAGTTAGTGCCCGAAACATTGCTCCAGTATCAATGTGATTCCAACCTAATTTTTGGGACAACTTTTTACTAATAGTGCTTTTGCCAGAACCTGCCGGACCATCAATGGCGATTTTAAAACTTTTCATATGCATATATAACTAACTCCTTATAGTGATCTTAAATTTACTAAATTAATGCGGTATTTGAGTAGTTAAGGTTTTTAATTTTTTAATTTCATGAATTTTTAAAGGGCGATAAGCACCTATTGTGAGATTTTCAATAGTTAAAAAAGAATAACGATAACGTTTTAACTTTAAAACTTGATAGCCTAAAGCTTGCATCATTTTACGAACTTGCCTGTTTTTTCCTTCAGTTATTACTAGCTTTAACCAAGTAGAAGGTTTGGGTGTATAAGAACTTTTCAAAATATCAATTTCTTTACAAACAGCCAAATAATTTTTATCAATGATAATTCCTTTGCGGAATGTGGCAAGGTCTTTTTTTTGCAAACAAGCATTAATTTTAACATGATATTCTTTAGGAATACAAAAGGAAGGATGGGTTAATTTTTGAGTAAGATCGCCGTCATTAGTAATTAAAAGTAGTCCTGTAGTATTAAAATCAAGGCGTCCTATCGGATATAATCTTTGTATGCTTGCTTCTTCGATTAAATCCAAAACAGTAGGGCGTTTTTTATTGTCTTTGGCAGTGGAAAGAAATCCATTGGGCTTGTTGAGCAAAAAATAAGAATAAGTGGTTTTGGTGATCGGTTTGTCATCCAAAGTTATAATGTCGCTGGAAGATACTTTGGTTCCTAATTCAGAAATAATTTTGCCATTAACTTTAATGCGTTTTTCCAAAATTAAAATTTCTGCTTTTCTTCTAGATGCCACATTTGCATAAGCCAAAACTTTTTGTAATCTTTGCATTATTTTCCAATCCTTCCTTACTTGATTGTGTGGTTTGATGTTTAAAAACTTATTATTAAAATATTGTTCAAAAATGTCTTTTGTTTTTCTAATAGTTAATAATTAAAAATATTGCAAATTAAAAAAAATAACGCGGATAGTATTTATTTTCATCCAAGGTATCATAATAAGCAACAAAATTTTTATTACTATCTTTAACTATAAAAGGTTTTTTAGTAGTTATTTGTCTTTGGTCTAAATGAGTGCCGTTTTTTACTAACTTAATTAAATAATCATTTAAAATAAGTTCATCGTAAGCAGCAAAAAAAGTACTATCCAAAATCAAATCATTGAGTTCTAAATTTTCAATAGTTTTAGCGTTTTGTAATAAATGCGTGCCAATTACAGTTCTTTGCAAACGAAGAAGAGCACCATAAGTATTTAATTGCAAAGCTAGATCGCGCGCAAGACTTCTAATATAAGTTCCTTTGGAAACATGTGCCAAAAAATCTACTTGGTCGCGACAAAACAAAGATGTTTTTTCAAAATGATGAATAAAAACTTCTCTTGGAGGAATATCTACAACTTGATTTTTGCGTGCTAAACGATACATTTTTTTCCCTTTAATTTTAACTGCTGAAAACATAGGAGGTATTTGCAAATACTTTTTTTGATGAAAAGATGCAAAACTTTTTTGGATGGTACAATCAGTTAAAGGGGTGTTTTTGGTATCCAACAATTTACCTGTCACATCCAAAGTATCATAATGTTTATTAAAAAGAAAGGTTCCTTGATAAGTTTTTGGTAGTTTATCGAACAAAAAAGCCAGTTTAGTGGCTTTACCCACACAAATAATTAAAAGTCCTGAGGCTAAAGGATCAAGAGTTCCTGTGTGTCCTACTTTGTCAAAATGAAATTTTTTTTTAATTTGAAAAACTACATCATGTGATGTCATCTTTTCTGGTTTGTTGACTAAAAAAAATCCGTTCATAACGTTTGATTTTACTTTCGGTTTGTGGTAAAATTATTTATAAGAATGTAAAAATTTAAGCAAGTCTTCTTTATTTAGAAAACCACTATGTCTTGCTAATTCTTTTTTATCTTTGTATAAAATAAGGGTGGGAAAGCCAGAAACACCTTTTTCTAATGCTAATTGTCTAAAAAAATCAACGTCTACTTTGTAAAAAAGAATGTCTTTTTCTAAAAGGCAAACTTCATCCAAAACAGGCAATAATCTTTGACATGGAGGACACCATGTAGCAAAAAAATCAACAACTACCAATTGTTGTGTGGCAGTTATGGTTTCAAAATCTTGTCCTTGATAATTCATTAAATTACTCATTATATTTAAAACTCCTTTTGTTTTTTTGGGGTTTGGGTTTTGGCATACACCATTTATTATAATTTAAAAAATGTTAATTAATAAAGATATGTTTTAGTTATTTTAATTTTTAAAACAAAATGAAAAAATGCATTTTTATGAATCATATTTTTTTGGAAATTTGTTCGTTTGAGAATTGTTTTCTAATCCGTTTAATGTTAAGGCAACCATAAAGCAAAAACACAAATGAAGACAAAGAAAGGATTATTTTAATTAATAAGTTTACCCAATCAAAATATTTTTCTTCTTGGGAAATAAAATCTTTGTATTTAAGAGAAGCTATTTTTTGTTCCAAAATGTTTTGAGAAATAGGTTTTAGTTTGCAATAAAAAGGGACTCCGTTTTTATCAATTAATTTGATATGGTAATAAAAACCTTCCAGCCAACTATTTTTAGCAACATAAGTAATTTTTTTGGTTTCATAATTATCAATTTTATTCAATAAATCAGAAACAGTAATGTTGGAAGTGGCATTTATAAAAGGCAAATGATGATAGCAATCAAAAGAAAACAACAAAATAGAAAACATCAAACTTACCACAATTAAAAAGGGGGTGATAATTTTTTTCTTGAAAATAAAAGAATTTTTAGGAATAGCAAACAACCAATAAATGGTTTTAAAAATTAAAATTTTTGATAATAAAAGAAAAAGGACAAAAAGCAAAGTGCAAATAAAATGCCAAATAGTAGTTTTGTTAAAACCTTTTGCAGGTTGGAATGGTTGAATTTTAATTTCTTTCATATCTTTTATTTGTTTGTTTTGTAAAAATTCTTTAATTTGTGGCATTGGAGTGATATTTTGTTCTTGTAATTTTTGAGACAATTCTTTAATTAAAGGTTCATTTAATTTCACTAAAGCTTTGGCATCAGAAAAACATTTTTTTAAAATATCTCTTTGTAAATCTTCTTTATCTTTAACTGATATCGAATTATAACCAAAAAAACGTGTTAGTTCTTGGGATTTGTGGAAAGCCTCAACAAAATCAGAACAAACTTTATCAATAGTTGTTTCGCAAATCACTTCTTCAGCAGATTTTCCTGCTAAAAGAACGGTAATTTCTTGGATTAAAGTTTCTTTTAATAAAATATTAGGGGTCTGTTCTTTAGCAAATAAAGTCAATATTTTATCAGAAGAGCGTGGAATTAAAGAAAACGAACTTAAAAAATGAGTGTTTTTGACTTGGCTGATAATTATTTTAGCAGCTGCATGAGTAGCAACAATTTCTTTTTCTTTGTGATTATATGTTTTGGAAGAATTTGTTATCCCTAATAAAACGTTTTCTTTAGCTTGAATAATTGTTTCAGAAGAAATTTTTTGCAATTCTTGTTATTTGTTTTTTTCTGCTTGAAGCATTGAAGCCTCATTTAAAATGGCTTTGAGTTGAGCACCACTTAATCCTTGGGTTTCTTGGGCTAATTGTTCTAAATTAATATCCTCATCAGCTATTTGTTTGCCTTTAGCACATAATTTTAAAATAGCTTTTCTTGCTTTAAGGTCAGGGAGCAAAACATTAACTACATAATCAAAACGTCCTGGACGAAGCAAGGCAGAATCTAGAGATTCTACTCTGTTAGTAGCAGCTATCAAAATGACATTATTTTCATTATCTTTGGATTTAATCCCATCCATTTGATTTAATAATTCTGTAGTTATTTCTTTTTCTTTTTGGCTAAAATCGTTTCTAGCAATACCAAAAGAATCAATTTCATCAATAAAAATAATGCTTGTTTTATGGGTTTTTGTTTTTTCAAACAAATCTCTTACTTTTTTAGCACCATCACCATGAATTCTTTGCAAAAAATCAGTACCACTAAAAGCATAAAAGGATGAGTCTGATTCACCTGCAAGAGCTTTTACAAGTAAGGTTTTTCCTGTTCCTGGAGGTCCATACAACAAAATTCCTTTAGGAATTTTGGCTCCTGCTTCATGATATTTTTTAGGTTCTTTTAAAAAATCAATAAAACGTTGGAGAAGTTGTTTTTCTTCTTCCATCCCTGCCACATCATTAAATTTAGTTTCACTTGAGATTGGCTCAAAATCCGTTTTGTTTTATTGTTTGGAAGATCTTTTTATTCTTTTTTTGGGAGTTTGTTTGGCAATTGTTTCTTGTGATTGTGGTTGTTCGGATTCTTTTTCTGGATTATTTTTTTTGGGTATTGCCCCTTTTACCATTAAATTTGCAAAAAGAAAATAATTCCAAAAAGATATTATAAAAAGGATCAGGCAACATCGCAAAAAGTTCTTTTTTAAAATTATAATCATTGGAGCCATACCCATTCTTCGAGAAATTAAAATTAATTATGAATTCATTATTTTAAATGTGAACATATAAACGTAATAATATAAAGAAGTTTCAAAAAAGTGCAAACTCATTAAAATAAATAAAATTATTGTATGTTAATAATTTAATTATCTAGGTAAAACTTCATCAATTTCCAAACGATTAAATAAAATATGATAATTATCTAATTTTTGACTTGAAAGAAGCCCGAAAGTATCTAAACTTTCAAAAGTAATATCGGAGGCTTTGAGTTGAGTTAAAATTTTATGAGCAGTTTGAGGTAAAAAAGGTTGCAATAAAACTCCTAAAAACCTTAAAGTTTCTACCAAAGAATATAGTGTGTGGTCTAATAGTTGTTGTTTTTCAGGATTTTTAAATAAATTCCAAGGTTCTACCAAATCAATGTATTTATTAGCAAAACGAGCCAAATTCATAATTTCTTTCAAGGCATCTCCTACTTTACAATCTTGCATTTTGAGAAGAACCAAAGGAAGAGTTGCTAAAGCTTGTTTGGATAAATCAAATTTGGGATCTAAATTAGTTGTAATTAAAGTTTTGGATAAATTATTTTGGCGATAACTTTTTACCATCCCAAAAACTCTATGAACTAAATTTCCCAAAACATTAGCTAGGTCACTATTGTGCCTTTCTACTAACAATTCATAAGTGATATTACCATCTTGAGCATAAGGAATTTCTGATAGAACAAAATAACGAATGGAATCCACCGGAAAATATTTTAACAAATCATCAACGTACAAAACGTTACCTTTAGATTTAGACATTTTATTTTTATCAAACAAAATCCATGGATGGGTTAAAAACTGTTTGGGTAGTGAAATTTCAAGTGCCATCAATAAAATAGGCCAGTAGATAAGGTGAAACCTTAAAATATCTTTACCAATAACATGCATATCACAGGGCCAATATCGATTAAACTGACTATTTTTGGATGTAGGATTGTAGTCTAGTCCGGTTAGATAATTGCTTAGAGCATCAATCCAAACATAAATAACGTGTTTGGGGTCAAAAGGAACGGGAATGCCCCACTTGAAAGAAGTTCTAGAAACAGACAAATCTGCTAATGGTTCTTTTAATAAATTTAACAGCTCTTTTCTTTGGGCATCAGGTTTAATTAAGGAGGGATTGTTTTCTAAATATTGCAATAACTGGGCTTGATATTTGGAAAGCTTAAAAAAATAAGTTTCTTCGCTGATTAAAATAGGAGTTTCACCATTAAAAGTTTTTCCATCAATTAAATCTTTGGCAGCCACATAAGATTCTTCAGCAACTGAATAAAGCCCTTGATATTTTCCTAAATAAATATCTCCTTGTTGCCATAACTTGTAAAAGATGGCTTGAACTGTTTGTTTGTGGTGGGGATTGGTAGTTTTTGCAAATTTATCGTAACTTACTTGCATTAAATCATAAATTCTTTTAATTTCCAAAGATATTTGGTCTACGTATTCTTGGGGATTTTTGCCTTGTTGCAAAGCTTTGGCAGCAATTTTTTGTCCGTGTTCATCGGTTCCTGTTTGAAACAAAACATCAAATCCTTCTAGGCGTTTGAAACGAGCAATGGCATCAGCTAAAATAGATTCGTAAACGTTTCCAATGTGCGGAATGCCAGAAGCATAGGCAATTGCTGTGGAAAGAAAAAATTTAGGTTTTTGGTTGGGGGTTGTTTTCATAAAAACTCCTTAAATAAATGGTGACAAAAATATTTTTTAATTGTGGGTTGTTGGGAAAAATCTGCATGTGGTTTGGGAAATCAAATCAAGATTGGGGGTTTTTGATTTTGTATTGGTGATAAATTTCTTTTTTGGTAATGTTTCTTTCTTGAGCAACTTTGCTAAAAGCCTCTTTTTCGTTAAAGCCTAATTTAAGGTAAAAAAGAACGTGATCGTTTATGCTTAGAGCAAGCAAATGTTCGTTGGGGTTGGGGTTGCCTGCAACAACAATGACATATTCGCCCTTATTAATTAAATCAAATTCTAAAATAGAGTCAAGATTGCCATTGATAATGGTTTCGAATTTTTTAGTCAATTCGCGCGCTAAAGAAATTTTTCTATTACCATATAATTTATGTATTAAAAGTAAAGTCTTTTTAATTCTATGAGGAGATTCGTAAATAACAAGGCTTTCTGAGGCGTTTTTATATTGGAGTAAATATTTTTCCAAAGCTTGAGACAAACGGGGTAAAAAAGCCAAAAAGATAAAAGGTGAGGGGATGGCAGAAGTCATAAAAGCAGTTAAAAAAGCAGATACTCCTGGAATCGCTACCACATTAAAACCATGTTTTTGCACTTCACAAACCAAAGAAAACCCAGGATCGCTAATAAGAGGAGTGCCTGCATCACTAATTAAGGCAATATTTTTTCCTTGTGATAAAAGTTCTAAAATTTGAGGTAGCCTTCTTGTTTGATTGTGTTCATAATAAGAAAGTAAAGGTGTTTGGATTTGATAAGTGTGTAAAAGTTTTTTGGCTCTTCTAGTATCTTCTGCTAAAATTAAAAAAACTTCTTTTAAAGTGGCAAGTGCTCTTAAGGTGATGTCTTCTAAATTGCCTATTGGAGTTGCTACCAAATATAAAGTAGGTTTGGCGTTGCAAAAACTTTGTTGTTGAAATAACATATTTTTTACCTTATTTGTTGGGTTTGGGTGTGTGCAAAATTTTATATTGCTTTAAATAGTGGGTTGCAAATTTTTAAAGATTTAAAATGAAAGTCTTTGGGCTTCTAATTGAATTAACAAAGCCATGAAAAGATTTTCTTGATTAGATAATATATTTTGTTTTTTGTAAATTTGGTGAATAATTTTTAAAATATTAAAAGTGGTTGGAAGGGGTAGGGTTTGATAGTATTTTTGATATTCTGGATTTGTTAAAATTTGTGTTTTGGAAAAATAAATGGGTGTTTTGGAGTTAGGTGTTTTTTCATATAAAATATCAGAAAAAAAACGTAATAACACTGATAAAAAATCATTTAAAAAATGAGGACAAGAGATAAGTTTTGCAAGCAGAGGAGAGGCAAAAACTGCTAATTTTAATGAAATTGTTTTTGGGAATTGAATAAGAAAATCCAAAAAAAATTGTTTAAAATTTTGATAATAATCGCTGGCAATAAATAAATCCATTTGATCGGAATTTTTATTTATTAAATTACTTAAGGAAAAATCAAAATCATCTATTTGGGATTTGGTTTTAGAGTCTAAATTTTGTGATTTTGCATCCACAGTATCAGAGATATTAATAATTTGACAACGAGAAACTATGGTTGGTAAAACTTGTTCTAAATTATTTGTTAATAAAAAACCTATAGTATTGTTGTTGGAAGGATTTTCAAAAAAATGCAATAAACTGTTGGAAGTTTGGGTAGTTATTTTTTCTATTTCTTCAATTACATAAATTCTTTGGGTTCCGAATAAAGAAGTTTGCAAAAAGTTTTTTTGAAATTGCAAAATTTGTTCTTTGGTAAAAAGATGGTTTTGTTTGGTTAAATAATAAAAATTGGGGTATTGCGAATTAAGTAAGGTATCTTTTTTCAAAAGATGAGGGTCATGAGGTTTGAAAATAAGATAGGCAAGTCCCAAAACAAATAATTTTTGTTGGGAAAGAGTGGAGCCAACAACTAAATAAAGATGGGCGAGTTTATTATTTTGGATAATTTGGTTAAATTTGGCTAACAAAGATTGGGTTTTGTTCATAATTCTATTTGAAAGACTTCTTTGAGTTTTTGTTCAATGATGTTATAAATGTTTTCCAAGGGCTTGCTTGCATCAATTAAAAAAATTCTTTTTTGTTGGTCTTTTTGACAAAGGTCAAGGTAGCCTTTGCGTACTTTTTTATGAAAAGACAGTTTTTGCAAATCAAACGAATTAATTTCTTTAGATCTAAATTGTTTGACTCTTTGAATGCCTATTTTAGGGTCTAAATCTAGATAAAAAGTAATGTTGGGCATGTAATTTAGAGCAAAATTATTAATATTTAAAACAAAATCTTGACTTAAACCGCGAGCATAAACTTGATAAGCTATAGTCGAATCTAAATAACGATCACAAATAACTATTTTGTTTTGTTGTAAAGCAGGAATAATTAATTTGCTTAAATGTTCTGCTCTATCTGCTGCAAATAACAAAGCCTCAGTGTAGAAATCTATTTGTTTGTTAGAAGAATGCAACAAAATATTTCTAATTACTTCATTAAATAAACCGCCACCAGGTTCTTTGGTTAAAAAACACGAATATTTTTTACTTAATTTTTCAAATAAATAACGTGAATGGGTGGTTTTTCCGGTGCCTTCACAACCTTCAAAAGAAATAAACATTTATTATAAATTCTCCTTTTTGTGTATTTTTATTTATTGTCACAAAATCAATAAAAAATTTTTTTTAAAACTAAGGCTTTAGCAGGAGCCAAAAGGGTGGCTTTTTTAGTTGTGTTGCCTAATAACATCGCTTGAAATTGTTCCAAAGAAAGTTTATTTTTACCAATTTCAATTAAACTTCCTACCAAAAAACGAATCATATATTTTAAAAAACCGTTTCCATGAAAAACTAAAATATATTTGTGTGAAGTTTCTTTGAGAAAGGCTTGAAAAATGGTTTTAAAAAAATTTTTAGGTTGGGTCTCACTAGTAAAAGCAAAAAAATTATGGGTGCCTTCAATAAATTTTAGGGCTTTGGTGATTTTATCAAAATCAAGTTTGTCAGCAAAAATTTGAAAATGATGGTTAAAAGCGTTGAGAGGTTTTTTGGAAAAAACATATTGATAAATTTTTGATTTCGCTGAATAACGAGCATGAAAATTAGGAGTGGCAAAGTTCATTTGTCTAACTCTAATATCAGGAGGCAAAAAATAATTAAGAGTTTTTTGGAAATGTGTGGGTTTTAGAAAAAAAGTGGTTTGGAAATGGAGGGTTTGCCCTTGGGAATGGACTCCTTTATCGGTTCTACTAGCTGCAAAATTAGGGATGTTTTGATGGGTCATTTTTTTTAAAGCTTTTTCAAAAGTTTGTTGAACGGTTATTTTTTGAGGTTGTTTTTGATATCCATAATAACAAGTGCCATCATAGCTTAAAATTAATTTATAAAAAAAGTGTTGCAAAAATGCCTCCTTGTGTAACTACAAAATATTTATTAAGAATTTAAAATGGGAAATAAGGAGTGAAGAAAAAAGGGGTTAATATTAAAAAAAACCTCCTTAATCCTTAAGATAAGAAGGTTTTGATAATTTAAGTTTTTTGAGCAAGAACCTAAAAATGCTCGGTTAATTGTTATTAAACAAAAGCAATAATTGCCATTGGAGCACCATCACCACGACGAGGAACAGTTTTAATAACTCTAGTATATCCACCTGGACGATCAAGATATTTAGATGAGATATCTTTAAATAGTTTTTGCAAAACTGTAGTGTCATCGTTGATTTTTTCATCAAAAAGATGTCTTTTGGCTTGGCGTCTAGTATGCAAAGTATTTTTTTTAGATAAAGTAACCATTTTATCAGCTAATTTTTGTAATTCTTTAGCTTTGGGTTCAGTTATCATAATTTTTTCTTGCACAATTAAATCAGTCATTAAAGTTCTTAACAAAGCTCTTCTTTGAGATTTATTGCGTCCTAATTTGCTAAAAGGCATAAAATTTATCTGTCCTTTCTATTTTCTAATGTGTTTTTTAGTTTTAATGTTTGTCTTTGTCTTCTTCAACGCTGTGATGCAAAACTTCTTTAAGATAATCATTGAATTCTAAACCGTATTCTAAAAATTTATCTTTTAATTCTTGGAAAGATTTTCGTCCTAAGCTTTTAAGTTTGACAACTTCTTTTTCACTTAATTTTACTAAAGCAGCAACTGTGTCAATCCCTGCTCTTTTAAGACTGTTAAAAAGCCTTACAGATAAATCTAGTTGTTCAATTTCTAAATCTAGTACGTAATTGTGAGCTTCTTTTTTAGATTCAGAAACAAATTCTACATGAGCAGGTTTTTGGCTTAATTCTACTAAAACATTAAAATGATCTACTAAAATGCTAGCTGCAGTTGCTAAAGCTTCTTTAGCTAAAAGAGCGCCGTTAGTGGTAATTTCAATAGTTAATTCGTCTTTGTTGCCTAATTTTTTTTCTACTTGATAAGAAACATTGACAACAGGAGTAAATAAAGAATCAATTGCAATAACGCCTACTTGATTTTCGCCGTGAACTTTGTTGTCTTTGGCGCCAACATAACCAATGCCTTTTTTAAGGGTAACTGTCATATGAAAGCAAACATCATCAGAAAGAGTGGTAATGTAATGATCGGGGTTGATGATTTTAACTCCTGCAGGCAGTTCGAAAGAAGAAGCGGTTAGGCGTTGTGGTCCTTTGGCAATTAGTTCTAGTTTTTCTTCAAAATCATCTGATTCGTCGTCTACGGCAAAAACAATTTTTTTTAAATTTAAAATAATTGTCATGACATCTTCATAAACGCCAGGAATAGTGGTAAATTCTTGTTCTACTCCTTGAATTTTAACATTTACAATAGCAGTACCAGGCAAAGAAGATAACAAAACTCTTCTTAGAGCGTTTCCTACAGTAATGCCGTATCCTCTTTCTAAAGGTTTAATGATGAATTTCCCAGAAATGGGATTTTCATCAATTTCTTCAACAAAAAAAGGTTTAATAAATTTAATATTTTTCATAATTACTCCTTGAAATGTCGAACAAGATTATTATCCTCTAGGAGGTTTTGGCGGTCGACAACCATTATGTGGTACTGCAGTAACATCTTTAATAGCAGTAATTTCTAATCCTGCTGCTTGCAAAGAACGGATAGCTGCTTCTCTTCCGGGACCTGGTCCTGTAATGAAAGTTTCTACTTTAACCATTCCGTGTTCCATCGCTGCTTTGGCAACTGCTTCAGCGGCTAATTGTGCTGCAAAGGGAGTTGATTTACGACTTCCTTTAAAACCCAAAGCACCTGCACTACTCCAAGTAACAGCATTACCGTTAAGATCAGTGATAGTAACGATAGTGTTGTTAAAAGTGGTATGAATATGTGCAATTCCTAAAGGAACATTTTTTTTAACTTTGCGTTTGGTAGTTTTTTTTCTTGCCAATGCCTTTCTCCTTTATTATTTTTATTATTTAGTTAATTTTATTATTTTTTCTTACCAGCAATTGCTTTAGGTTTACCTTTAACAGTGTGAGCATTGTTTCTGGTTTTTTGTCCTCTTACAGGCAATCCTTTACGGTGGCGTAACCCTCTGTAAGCTCCAATTTCCATTAAACGTTTAATATTTAAAGTAACTTCACGTCTTAGGTCGCCTTCTACGTTGTATTTAGTAATTTCACTACGTAAAGCTGATAATTGCTGTTCGGTTAAATTTTTAACTCTAATATTTTGGTCAATGTTTAACTCGTTTAAAATTTTATGAGATAATTTATTGCCTAAACCATAAATATAAGTTAGTGCAATTACTACTCTTTTGTCGCTTGGAATATCTATTCCTGCAATTCGCGCCATAAATATCTCCTTTTATCCTTGTCTTTGATTGTGTCTACGATTTTTTTTATTGATAACATAAATGCGTCCTTTACGACGAACAATGATATCATCTTCACTGCGTTTTTTAACTGAAGCTCTAACTTTCATAATCTTTTCTCCTTACTTAAAACGATAAGTGATTCGTGCTCGTGTAGGGTCGTATGGTGATAATTCAATTCTTACTTTATCACCAGGTAAAATGCGTATGTTGTTGATACGTATTTTACCAGAAACATAAGCGATAATCGTTTTTTTATTTGGAAGCTCTACTTTAAATTTATCATTTGATAATAATTCAACAACTTTAGCTTCGATTTCAATTTTGGATTCAGTTTCGTTTAAATTGTTTTTTGACATTCAAAGTGATTCCTTTAATTTTGATTTCTGGGTTTGGGGGTGGTTGTGATGTAATTTGGTAAAATGAAAAACATATTATGCAAGTATTTCGTATCCTGTAGGAGTTACTAAAACTGTGTGTTCAAAATGAGCACTTAGACTTTTGTCTGTGGTAACTACAGTCCAATTATCTTGCAAAATAGCAATTTCGGGATTTCCTAAAGTAAGCATTGGTTCTACACAAAAAGTCATTCCTGGTTGTAGGATTGCGCCTTCGTGGGGTTTGCCAAAATTAGGAATATAGGGTTCTTCGTGCAAAGATGTACCAATACCATGTCCGGTAAATTCTTCTACGATGCCTAAATTATTGTTTTTGGCAAAAAGTTCAATGGCATGAGAAATGTCAGAAAAATGATTTTGGGGTTTAATTTGCAAAAGACCTTGAAATAAGGCTTTTTGAGTAATTGCAAGCAAGTTTTGAGTAGTTTGGCAAACAGTTCCTACAGCATAAGAATAAGCACAATCAACATAATAACCTTGATAGTTAATTCCTAAATCTAAGGTAATGATATCACCTTGTTTAAGGATGGTTTTTTTGGAAGGAATGCCGTGAACTACCACTTCATTAACTGAGGCACAAATATGTTTGGGAAATCCGTTGTAACCTTTAAAAGCAGAAATAACACTTTTTTTTTGATAAAAATTCTTAGCTAATAAATCTAGATCAAAAGTTGACATTCCTGGAATAACAAAGGAAGCAAGCAATCTGTGGGCTTCGTTAATGATTTTTCCTGCTTGTTTCATGATAGCAATTTCATGAGGAGTTTTGATGGAAATCATTTGCGGTCTGTTTCTAAAACTTCTAAAATCATTTTAGTAACTTGGTCGATGTTTTGCATACCATCTACTTCAAAAAGTTGATTTTGTTCGCGATAATATTGCACTAATGGCAATGTTTCTTGATTAAACACTTTGAGGCGTTTAAGGAAGGTTTCTGGTTTGTCATCTTCTCTTTGAATTAAGGTTTTTTGGTCTTTGTCACAAATACCTGGAGTTTTGGGAGGAATGTTTTCGATGTGATAAACCTTACCACATTCGGGACAAATTCTGCGTCCTACAATTCTTTTCATTAAATCTTGGGTGCCAGCGTTAAAATAGATGACTTTAGTTAAAAATAAATGAGAGTTTTTGAAAAAATCATCCAAAAAACGAGCTTGCAAAACATTGCGGGGAAAACCGTCTAATAAAAAATCTTTAGTAGCGATGTCCTTAGACAAGTAATCAGCTATCATTTGGTTAGTAATGTCGTCAGGAACTAAAAGTCCTTGAGCAATAAATTTTTTACTTAAAATGCCTAATTCAGTATTTTCTTTAAAATTTTTACGAAAAATATCGCCTGTTGCAATGTGGTTAATTTTTAAAATATCTGATAAAACAGAAGCTTGAGTCCCTTTACCAATTCCGGGCGGTCCTAATAATATTAGTATCATATTGTCTTGTTTGCTTAATTAAAATAATTTTTGATATTCTTTTTTGTTGGCAGTAGCTTTGATGCGTTGGATAGTTTCAAGGGCTACACTAACAATAATAAGCAAACTGGTTCCTCCTAATTTCATATCTTTCAAACCTAAAAAATGTTCCATAAGAATAGGTGTTACAACAAGAGCAGCAATAAAAACAGTTCCTAAAACAGTGATTTTAAATAAGGTATTAGCTAAATAACGAGTAGTTTGTTCACCTGGTCTTAAACCTGCAATATAGGCATCTTGTTTGGATAAATGTTCTGAAATATCTTCAGGATTGACATTCATAAAAGCAGAAAAGAAAGAAAAAACAATTACTAACAAGACTAAAAAGCCTATGGCAAAAAAGTTAATTTGGTTTTCAGGAAAGTTAGTTTTGGCAAAAAAATCTACTAATTCTGTAAATTTTGTATTCCCAATAACTCCTGCTAACATCTGGAAAGGTTGCAATAAAGCAGATGCCAAAATAACTGGCATAACTCCTGCACTATTAATTTTTAATGGAATGTAGCTTTTCCCTTGCACTTGATTGCGCGCATAATTGATAGGTATTTTTAAAGATGTTATTTGCACAACTACAGTAAAAATTAAAAATAAGAGAAGTAAAAGAACAATACATGCAAAATTAAAAGTTTTCAAAGTTAAAAAATTGTTTTGAGATAAATATGATTCGTTCAGATTTACAAATAGATTAATTAGGCTGTGGCTCATCGAAACAACAATTAAAATAGAAGTCCCGTTTCCAATACCTTTGGAATTGATAAGGTCAGCAAACCAAATTAAAATAGCAACTCCTGCAGTAGCAATTAAAGCTAACAAAAACAGTTGGCTTGTACTTATTGATGTGACAAAAAGTTTTGAATAACTGTTCAAAAAAGCAAAAGATTGCCCAAAAGCAAACAATAAGGCAAGACTACGTGTTAAAAGATTAAGTTTGCGTTTGCCCATTTGTCCTTGGTCTTTCCATTCGCGACAAATAGGAAGAAGTTTTTGCAAAAATTGCACTACAATGGAAGCAGTGATGTAAGGAGTGATTCCCAATCCAAAAAGAGTACCAGCATTTATGGAAAAAACCCCAAAAAGTTTGGACAAATCAAGGGATTTAGTATTAATAAAAGGAAGAGGCCAAGAAGTTCCTAAACAAACAATAGAAATAATAAATAAGGTAAAAAAGATTTGAAACATTAATTTACGATTGCCTAAAACTAATTTTAATTGACGTTTCATCTTTAAATTACCTCTATATTTCCACCAACTGCTAAAATGGCTGCTTGAGCTTGTTTGGAGAATTTTGAAGCTTTTACGACTAATTTTTTAGTGAGAGTTCCTTGCGCCAAAACTTTAATACCACATAATTGGTCTTTAATTATTTTTTTTTCTAACAATAATTGAGGAGTAACAACGGTATCTTGAGGAAAGTTTTCTAGAGTTTTAAGGTTAAGAAGGGCGTATCTTTTTTGGGCAAAGTTGTGAAATCCTCTTTTAGGAATTCTTTGAAAAAAAGGGATTTGTCCGCCTTCAAAGCCGGGACGCAAAGTTTTTCCTGAACGTGCTAATTGTCCTTTGTGTCCTTTACCAGAAGTTTTACCAGTGCCACTACCAGGTCCACGTCCTAAACGTTTAGTGGATTTACGAGCATTAGTGACCGGTTTTAGTGTGTGTAACATTATTTTTGCTCCTTTGTATCAGAAACTTTTTCAACTACAACAAGATGACTGATGGTTTTAATCATTCCATGGATGGCTGGAGTGTCATCTTTAATAACTTGATTGTTAATTTTTTTCAAACCTAGACAGTGAGCGGTTTTAATTTGATTAACACGACAAGCAATAAGGCTTTTGGTAAGAGTAATTTTTAATTTCATTGTTCTTTTTTCGCTAAAGTGATGCCTCTTAATTTAGCTACTTCTTCTTTAGTGCGTAAACTTTGTAATCCATCCATTACTGCTCTTATTACGTTAATAGAGGTGCGTGAACCAAAAGTTTTAGTAAGAACATCATTAATGCCTACTAATTCTAAAATAGTTCTAGCAGCTTTTCCTCCAGCAACAATTCCAGTTCCTTTGGAAGCTGGTTTTAAAAAAAACTTAGACGCTCCAAAACGTCCAATAGTGTCATGAGGAATAGTAGTTCCTGTAATAGGAATGCGAACTAATTGTTTTTTGGCTTTTTCTAAAGCTTTTTTAATAGCTTCTACAATTTCTTTAGCTTTAGCGGTGGCGAAACCAATTTGCCCTTTTTTATCGCCAACAACTACCAAAGCAGAAAAACGAAAACGAGCACCGCCTTTAACTACTTTAGTAATACGATTAATTTTAACAACTTTTTCTTCTAAAAGAGGGGCTTTTTTGTTAAATTCTTTCTTTATTGCTTTCATTTTGCTTTTCTCCTTTAAAACTGTAAGCCTGATTTACGACAAGCATCAGCTAAGGCTTTGATTTTGCCGTGATACAAATACCCTGATCTATCAAAAACAACATTTTTAATGCCTTGGGCTAAGGCTTTTTTAGCGATAAGAGCGCCTACTGCTTCAGCGGCTTTGATGTTGGATCCCAAAACATTGGATTCTTTGCTATTAGCGCTGCATAGAGTTGTTTGTTGGGTGTCATCAATTATTTGCACATAAAGAAATTTATTAGATCTAAAAACATTTAAACGTGGTCTTTGTGATGTGCCTGAAACAATTTTTCTAAGGCGAAGATGACGTTTTTTACGAAGCACGTTAGAGGATTGTTTTGTTATCATAACTTATTTTTAGTCCTTTCTTGTTTTTTTAGCGCTTTTCCCAGCTTTTTGTCTAACGTATTGTCCTACGTAGCGGATTCCTTTACCTTTGTAAGGTTCTGGTTTACGTAGTTTTACGTTTTTGGCAGCAAATTCGCCGACAAGTTGTTTGTCAATTCCTTTGATAACAATTTCTGTGTTTTGGTTAACTACCACTTCTAGATTATCAGGAATGGCAACGCTTACAGGATGAGAAAAACCCAAAGATAAAATTAGTTGTTTATCTTTAATTTGAGCACGATAAGCTAACCCTACAATTTTTAAGGTTTTTTGAAAGCCTTTGCTTACGCCTTCTACCATATTGGAAAGTAAGGCTCTAGTGGTGCCGTGAATTTTTTTCATAAAAATTTCATCATTAGGGCGTTTTACTGTGATGACTTTGTTTTCATTAGTGATTGTTAATCTGTGATTGAATTGATATTCTAATTTGCCTTTAGGGCCTTCAACTGAGATAAAATTTCTATCTTTGATATCAACTTTAACCGCATTAGGGACTTCAATTGCTTTGTTTCCTACGCGTGACATAATTTTCTCCTTTATCTCCTTTAACTACTTTTGATTTGGCAATTAATTACCAAATATAAGCTAAAACTTCGCCACCAACTTGAGAAAGGCGAGCTTGAGCATCTGTTAGAATTCCTTTAGAAGTAGAAACCAAAGCAACTCCTAAACCGTTGAGCACTTTAGGAATTTGTTCTGCTGATGCATAAACTCTAAGTCCTGGTTTGGAAACTCTTTTTAAGCCTTTAATAACTCTTTCTTTGTTGGGAGCATATTTCAAACTAATAATTATTTCGCGAGATGACTGAGGTAGATAAAAATCTTTAATAAAACCTTCTTTTTTTAAAACTGCTAAAATTTCTAATTTTAACTTAGAAGCAGGTACTAACACTTTTAAATGTGACATTTGATTGGCATTACGAATGCGTGTCAGCATATCTGCAATAGGGTCTGTCATAACCATGTTTGAGCCTCCTTTTTACCTTTACCAACTAGTTTTTCTGACTCCAGGTAATTTACCTTGATGAGCTAACTGCCTAAAATTAATGCGGGAAATGCCGAATTTACGAATGTATCCGCGTGGTCTTCCATCAATAGAATCTCTGTTTTTTAAACGTACAGGTGATGCTTTGGCAGGAATTTGAGACAACCCAGCATAGTCAGCTTTTTTTTTAAGTTCTAAGCGTAGTTTGGCATATTTTAAAACTAGCTCTCTTTGTTTTTGATCTTTTACGATTTTGGATTTTTTAGCCATAAGTAATAGTTCCTTTAATTTTTAAACGGCATACCATAAAGCTCTAAAAGCTTTTTGGCTTGAGTGTTATTTTTGGCAGTAGTTACAATGATGATATCCATGCCACGAATTTTTTTAACTTTGTCGATATTAATTTCTGGAAAAACGATTTGTTCTTTTAATCCTAGAGCGTAATTGCCTCTGCCGTCAAAAGATTTACCAGAAATGCCTCTAAAATCTCTTACGCGGGGGAAAACTAAACGAGTTAGTTTGCATAAAAACGCCTCTTTGCGGGCTCCTCTTAAAGTCACTTTAGCTCCAATTGGCATGCCTTCACGTAATTTGAAATTAGAAATAGCTTTTTTGGCTTTAGTGATAACAGGGCTTTGTCCGCTTAATAATTTTAATTCTTCTACTACATCATCCAAAACTTTAACATTAAAAATAGCATCGCCTACGCCCATATTGATGACAACTTTTTCTACTTTTGGGACTTGCATAACGGATTTATAATTAAAAGTTTCCATTAAGGTGGCAGTGATTTTGGAATAGTCTAGAGTATTTTCTTTTTTCATTGACATTGATGCAAAGCCTCCTTAATTTTTTTCGTCTAATGTTTGATTTGATTTTTTAGCATAACGAAATTTTTTACCTGATTGTATTCGAATTCCTACTTTAGTGGGAGTTTGTGTTTGGGGGCAAACTAAAGCTACATTAGAAACATGAATGGGAGCTTCTTGTTTAACGATGGTGCCCTTTTCTTCGTTTTGGGAAGGGGGTTGGTGTTTGATTTTGATGTTGACACCTTCAACAATAATTTTTTGAGTTTTGGCAAAAACTTTTAATACTTTGCCTGTTTTAGTCATTTTTTTACCTGATTCGTCTGTTACAAAACGATCTTTGCCAGCTAAAATAGCTACTGTTTCTCCTACTTTAATACGCATTGAGTTGTCTCCTTACAAAACTAATTGGGCTAAAGAAACTATTTTGGAAAATTTCTTATCACTCAATTCTCTAACTACTGGACCAAAAATACGGGTGCCAATAATATTTAAATCTTCTTTTAAAAGTACTACAGCATTGTCGTCAAATTTAATGTAAGAGCCATTTTTACGTCTTAGACCTTTTTTGGTGCGTACAATGACAGCTTTTAGAACGTCATGTTTTTTAACTGTACCAGAACCTGATTTAACAGTTACTAATACAATATCTCCGATATTTACATGACTACGACGAGTGCCTCCTAAAATACCAATAACTAAAACTTCTTTAGCACCGCTGTTGTCAACTACAACTAAACGACTTTCTCGTTGAATCATATCAAAATCTCCTTACTTTGCGCTCTTTGCATGGGAAAGAATTTTGAATAATCGAAATCTTTTAGTTTTAGAAAGAGGTCTTGTTTCCATAAAATTAACTAAATCGCCTGGTTTGGCTTCTTGATTTTCATCATGGACGTGGAATTTTTTCGATTGTTTCACTCTTTTGCCATATAAAGGGTCTTTTTTGTAAATATCAACAATAACAGTAATGGTTTTATCCATTTTATCTGAAACTACTTTACCTACGAAAGTTTTTCTAAAATTGCGTTGCATTATTGTTGCTCCTCCTTGATAGTTTCTACAGTGTCATCTAAATCAGGGGTAGTTGGTTGTGGGGTTGGGCTTTGATTTGATAAAACAGGTTTGGCAGTGGAAGTGACAAAAGTTGGAGTAGTGGCTGTTTGTTGATTGCTTTTTTGGGTTAGGATTGTTTTGATGCGAGCAATGGTTTTTTTAAGCTTTTTGATTTTGGCAGTGTTAGTGAGTTTGCCTAAAGCTAATTGAAAACGCAAATCAAACAGTTCTTGTTTTAACTTGTCTACTTTGTTTTCTAATTCTTCTGGATTTAATTTTAAAATTTCTTGAGTTTTCATACTTCAGCACCTTTTTTAACGATTTTAGTTTTAATCGGTAGTTTGTGAGACGCAAGTCTTAAAGCTTCCATTTCTACTTTGGAAGAATTAGTGGTGTCTTTAACTTCGAACAAAACTTTACCTGTTTTTACCACAGCTACCCATTCTTCAGGAGAACCTTTACCAGAACCCATTCTTACTTCTAAAGGTTTTTTAGTTAAGGATAGATGTGGGAAAATGTTGATCCACACTTTTCCTGTTCTTTTCATGTAACGTGTCATTGCAATACGAGCGGCTTCAATTTGTTTGTTAGTGATAAAAGCACCTTCTTTGGCAACCAAAGCGTGGTTTCCGTTGGCAATAACGTTTTTACCTTTTGATTTTCCTTCAAAACTAACGCGGTGAGGACGACGATATTTAGTTCTTTTTGGCATTAACATGATTATTGTTGCCTCCTTTGAAATTGCGAGGGCGTCTGTTAGGAGTGTTAGAAGATTGGGAAGCAAACGGTTTTCTAGTGTCTAGAATGGTTTGTCCTGGTAAAACTTCACCGTGGAAAATCCATACTTTAATTCCTAAAACTCCATAAGTAGTGTGAGCTTCAACAGCAGCGTAATCGATGTCTGCTCTTAGAGTGTGTAGAGGAACTCTGCCTTCGGCATGTCCTTCGCTACGAGCTATTTCAGCACCACCCAAACGACCAGAAATTAAAGTTTTTACTCCTTTGGCACCAGCTTTTAGGGCTTTTTGGATTGCCATTTTTTGAACACGGCGGAAAAACATACGATTTTCTAGTTGTTCAGCCATATTTTGAGCAATTAATAAAGCGATTTTATCAGAGTTTTTAACTTCTAACACGTTAAGATTAACGTCTTTTTGGGTAAGTTCTTTGAGTTTGGCAACTAATTTGTTGCGTGTATCGCCATCTTTTCCAATAATAACGCCTGGTTTAGCGGTGTGGACAGAAATAGTGATACGGTTTTTATTTTTTTCTTTTAGGCGTTCAATGTCAATTTGACTGATAGCACTTTTTTTAGTAAAATTATTGATTAGTTTACGAATTAAAAAATCTTCTTTAATTAAATTAGGAATTTCTTTATCATTAACACACCATTGAGATTCCCAAGTTCTAATAATGCCTAATCTTAAGCCGTTAGGATTAGTTTTTTGACCCACTTTGTTCTTCCTCCTTTGATGTTTGCAAGTTTGTGCTAGAAGTTATTACTAAAGTAATGTGGCTGGTTCTTTTTTTAATCATATCACCAGAACCTTTAGCTCTTGGAAACATACGTTTTAAACGCAAACCTTCGTTGACAAAAACTTCTTTAACATAAAGTTGTTCGCGGTTTAATTTTAAATTATTAACAGCATTGGAAACAGCACTGTTTAAAAGTTTTAAAATAACGGGAGCAGCTACTTTAGGGGTAAAAGTTAAAATGGCTTGAGCTTGTGCAATATTTTTTCCTCGAATTAAATCAACAACTAAACGTGCTTTTCGAGGGGCGATTGAAACTTTTCTAGCAATCGCTTTGGCGTTTTTGGTTTCCATAGTTATTCCTTCCCATTATTTTATTTTTTTTGAATTTTTTTGTCTTTTTTGTTGTGTCCGCGGTAAGTACGTGTAGGGGAAAATTCACCTAACTTATGTCCTACCATGTTTTCTGTAATGTAGACTGGAATGTGTTCGCGTCCGTTATAAACAGCGATTTTGTGTCCTACAAAAATAGGTGTGATTGTAGAACTGCGTGACCAAGTTTGGATCACTTTTTTGTTTTTTAAGTTTTTTTGTTTTTCTATTTTTGCTAATAGATGGCTAGCAACAATAGGTCCTTTTTTAACTGAACGTGGCATATTAACAACTCCTTATTTTGTACGACGTCTAATAATTAAAGCATTAGATGCTTTTTTACGGTCACGAGTTTTGACCCCACGAGCTTTTTTGCCCCAAGGTGTCATTGGTGATTTGCGTCCAATAGGAGCTCTACCTTCACCACCGCCATGAGGGTGATCGTTCGGGTTCATCGCAGAACCTCTTACTGTTGGTCTTATTCCTAAGAAACGTTTTTTGCCTGCTTTACCGTAATTAATTAGTTTATAAGATTCGTTGCCGATCTCTCCAATAGTAGCACGACAAGTTCCAAGAACTTTGCGAACTTCGCCTGATTGAAGACGTAATAGCACGTATTTGTCTTCTCTACTAATAATTTGACAAAAAGAACCAGCACTACGAGCAATTTGTCCGCCTTTACCTGGTTTTAATTCGATGTTATGAACAGTGGTTCCTACTGGAATATTCATTAAAGAAAGGCAATTGGCAACTTTAATATCTGCTTCTTTACCAGAGACAATTTGCATCCCTACTGTAAGTCCTTTAGGAGCAAGAATGTATCTTTTTTCGCCGTCTAAATAGTGAATTAAAGCGATGTTAGCACTGCGGTTTGGATCGTATTCAATGGTAGCTACTTTGCCAACAATGTTATCTTTGTTTCTTTTAAAATCAATTAAACGGTATTTTCTTTTAACGCCGCCGCCACGATGTCTTACTGTAATTTTACCTTGGTTGTTGCGTCCGGCTTGGTCTTTATGAGATACCAATAATCTTTTTTCAGGAGTTTGAGTGGTGATTTCTGAAAAAGCAGAAACACTCATATTACGACATCCATTTGTAGTAGGCTTATATTTTTTAATTGCCATAATTTATACCTGCCTTGTATTTTTTTAATCGTTAATCGTTGTTTTGGTTGGGTTTGAGTTTATTCGTTAGCAAGGATTTCGATTTTTTGTCCCGGAGCTACTTTACAAATAGCTTTTTTATAACCCGAAGTATAGCCTTCGAATTTACCTTTTCTTTTGAATTGTGGTAAAACGTTGCGAGTGTTAACTGATAAAACTTTTACTTGAAAAATGCTTTCTAAAGCTTTTTTAATTTCTACTTTATTAGCTGTTTTGGCAACTTTAAAAGTGTATTTATTTTGTCTTTCGATCAATTTATTAGTTAATTCAGTAATGATTGGTGCTTTAACTAAATCATAGTATTTATTCATTATTTTAAAACCTCTTCAAAATAGTTAACAGCAGCAGCAGTTAGGACTAATTGTTTGCAATTAAGGATTTGATAAACACTTGCATGAGAAGCTGGAGCTAAAGTAATATAAGATAGATTGCGAGAAGCCAAAGCTAATTGTTCTGTCATTTGAGTAACTACAATTAAGGATTTGGAAGTGATGTTTAATTTTTGTAACATTTGTTGGAAATCTTTAGTTTTATGAGTTGCTAAATTAATGTTGTCTACAACTACTAATTGATTATTTTTAGCTTGGAGTGATAAAGCTGATTTTAGAGCCAGACTACGTACTTTTTGGTTTACTTTAACAGAATAATCTCTTGGGGACGGTCCAAAAGTAACTCCACCACCACGCCATAAAGGAGAACGAATAGAGCCATGACGAGCACGACCAGTTCCTTTTTGTCTCCATGGTTTTTTACCTCCACCAGCAACTAAAGCGCGAGTTTTGGTAGCATGTGTGCCTTGACGCATTGCAGCTCTTTGAGCATTTACAACGTCGTATAAAACTTGTTGATTAGGTTTAATGTCAAAAACAGTAGTTGCTAAAACCTTTTCAGAAACGAAGTCGCCTTGTTGATTAAGAATATTAATTTTTGGCATGCGTTTGCTCCTTTGTCAATTTTTTTACAGCAGATTTGATAATTACAAAACCTTTATTAGGTCCTGGGACATTGCCTTTTATTAAGAATAAGTTTTTTTCAGTATCAACCGAAAGAATAGCTAAATTTTGGATAGTAACAGTTTCGTGTCCCATGTGTCCTGGTAGTTTTTTACCTTTTAATTTACCTTTAATAGGGCCCATTGAACCTGGACGACGGTGATAACGAGACCCGTGACTTTCAGGACCTCTGCTTTGATTGTGTCTCTTAATAGAACCAGCAAAACCTTTACCTTTGGAAGTTCCTGTTACATCAACTAAATCACCTACTTGAAATAAATCGTTTGTGATTAGGGCGCCTACTGCTAAATTAGCTAGGTTTGAATTGACATCCGAACTAAAATTAATTTCTTTAATGAAGCGCTTAGGGGCAGTAGTTGCTTTTTTAAAATTTCCTAACATAGGTTTAGAAGTGTTTTTTTCTCTTTTGTCGCAAAAACCTATTTGAGTAGCTTGATAGCCGTCTTGGTCAACGTTTTTTTGTTGTAAAACAACGTTAGGTGCAACATCTACTATTGTTACTGGAACTAATTCTCCTTGTTCGTTAAAAACTTGAGTCATTCCTATTTTTTTACCTAAGATTCCTTGAGCCATGTCCTTCCTCTTTCTTTTTTTAATTTTGGTTTAAAGTTTGTAAAAAGTTTTTTTAAAGTGATTTTCAAAAGTTGATTGAAATTGTAATTGCAATTGTGATTGTGATTCAACCAAATGAAATGATTTAAATGAAATGGTTATAAAAAAGTAAATATTTATTCATATTAAAATGAATAGTGCCTAAATTTTGCTTTTGCTATTGGTTTTTTTTTAACAAAATATCAATTGCAGGTGGCAAACTAATGTGCATTAAAGATTCAATTGTTTTTTTATTAGGATTGATAATTTGAATTAAACGTTTGTGAGTGCGTCGTTCAAATTGTTCTCTTGAATCTTTGTTAACGAAAGGGGAACGCAAAACAGTAAATAATTCTTTTCTGGTAGGAAGAGGTATTGGACCTTCAATATTTGCTCCTGTTTTAGTGACAATATCAATAATTTTTTTAGCTGCTTGATCAATTAAATGATGGTCGTAGGCTCTTAGAATTATTTTGATAATTTCTTTTTCTTTTTTGTTCACTTATATTCTCCTTTTTTAGAAATGTTTGAAAATATTGCCTATTAGACAAATATTTTGCTTAAATAATTTTTTTCTTAGACAACTGACATTGGTGTTTTGTTTTTTGGATTAAAAGAAAAAATATTTAAAACAAGCCTTTTTATTATACCTTAAAAAAGATTTTATTGCAAGTCATTTTAATTACAAAAGTTAAAAAAGTAATTAATAATGTTTTTTAAAATAAAAAAAGCTGTTTCAAATAAGTAAAATGGTGAAAAGATTTATTTATTTTGGATTTTGTTTGTTAAAAAATACAATAAGTTAATTCAAATATCCTCATTAAGTTAATTCAAATATCTTTATATTAAAAGATAAAATGATTTAATGAAAAGGTTCATTTTTATATTTATATTTATTGATAACTTTTTTAACAAATTTAAAAAACTGTTTAAAAGGGTTAATTTTGGCAAAACACATATAACCATTAAATATTATAATTAAAACCCAAATAATAACTAATATAAAAACTCTTAAATAACTTGTATACATTTGTTTTTTAGTAAGTTGTAATAATAAATTATAATTTGATAGTATATTTGTATTAGATTGTAATGAATCTAGATATTGTTGTAAAACTTTTTGAGTATTTAGATTTTCAAAAAACGTATATATCAAAAAAGTAACAATCATTCCAAATACACTTAATAATAAAAAATTGATGTTTTTAATAAAGAAGATATGTTTTGTTTAATATCAGACATATTTTTTACTTATAATTATTTAAATGATTTAGATTTAGAATAACAGAAATAACCATTAAATCCTACTAACGCCAATACAAAGAAAAACTCTACAAAAAGGAAAACGTATTTTTTAGTTACTTCTTGTTTTTCTTTGAGGGCTTTTTGATCTTCGTTATGTTTTTCTAATTTGGCATCATAAGCTTTTTTTAGCTTCTTCATTAACCAAAGAAGCTGAATATGAATTCTCCTTGTAAAATTTCGTTGAATTATCATTATAAGTTTTAGAAAATGATGCCGTATCTGCTTCTTGATATTTTTTTGATGCTTCTAAAACAACAAAAGACCCAAACACACTTAAAAATACAAAACTAACAGTAAGTAAAAATTGTGATAATGATTTTTTTAATAACATTTATGTTTCTCCTTGATTTTATTTATTTTTTTATCTTATACACTTAAAAATAAAATAATTCTTTTAAAATAAATTAAATAGTAACTATCAAAAAATAAATAAATCCAAAATAATATTAAAACTATAAATTAAAATAATATCAAATAAGAAAAAACAATATCGTCATCTAAGAAAAAAATTATTTAAACAAAATAATTTGTCTAATAATGATAAATTAATTGTCAGTTGTTTTTTGAGATTTAGAAGGTTTGTTTTCCAAAATAAGTTTTCCTTTGTAATAACCACTATTTTTAGTAACTCTGTGAGACAAAGTAAAAGTATTAGTTTCTTTGCAAAGTACTAAAGCAGGATTGCTTAACTTATAATGAGTACGTCTTTTTCTTTTTGCCGTTTTTCCGGTGCGTCTAAAAGGAACAGCCATTTTATCAAATCCTTTCTTTATAATTTTTTGTTTTTAGTATTTATTATAAATAATAATAAAACTTTTAACAAATAAAAGGTTAATCAAAACCCAATTAATAACTGCCAAAAATTATTATTAGCACTTTAATCAAGCTTAAAAAATTAATAATCATGCCAAAGCGTGCAAAAATTAATTTTAAACCTAAGTTTATTTTATCTTAAAAAAGCTGTTTTGTCAATCTATTTTGAGCTTTTTTTACTTTTTTCTTATTTATTTGCTACTTTAATTATTATTTTGTCAAATTACAACAATATAACTAAATTAATTTGAGTTTTTTTAATAAATTAATTTTGTTGAAGTCCCATTTTTATGTTTCACCTCCGTAAAAGGTTTTGAAAACAAAGAAACTACTAAAAAATGGTTCTTAAAAGTATTTTTACCAACATTAAAAGTTAACGACGTAGACAAAACTGACAAATTTAGAGTTGGAGTAAAAGTTAAAACACAAGATAACAATGATTTTGAAGTATATACCAAAGACTCTAAATTTGCTCTTACCAAAGATAACAAATTTGTTTCAGCAGAAGTTCAATTAGAAGTAGAATTATTAACTCTTGATGGTTTAGTTAAAAATAAAACCGATACTGCTGATTTTGAATTAACTATGCAATATGAAGTAGTGGATGAAAATGGTAATGTAATTGCAGAAAATAACAAACTAACAGAAGCTCAATCAGCTAAATCCAAAATAAATTACACTAACACATACTAACAAACACTTTCCATTAACAAACATGTATAAATTGAATAAATTACTCTTTAATAACATTATTTTATAATCTTTCATTAACTTAAATAAATATCAAATAATCAATTCAAAGGCTATTAATTATTTAATAGTCTTTGATGTCTTAAACTCTTTATCTTTTTTGATGGTTTAACTAACTAAAAACCTAATGAATACTTTATAATTAACTTAAATAATTAAAAAACCGTCAATTTTAGAAAGAAAGAAGGGGATATTTTTCCAAAAATTTATCAATTTTCTAAAAAAAGGCATTAACTAAAATGTTTTTATCCAATACTTATAACAAAAAAACACTTTTATTTTTAATTATTATAATATTTACTTTATTTATTATTATCCCTCATTTTACCAAAGCTCAATCAAATCTTAAATTAAGATATGATTATAAAACAAGTATAAAAATAAGTTTGAGAAAAAAAGAAAGAAAAGCACAAACAAAAACACAAGTACAAGAAGAGCCAACATAAGAACAACAAGGACCAAAATTACACCTTGTAGAAATTGAAGGGGATTGGGATTCCCACCTGGACAAAATAATAAAACATATTAAAGAAAAGATTAATCCTAATTTTAATGGAACATTAACCAAAAGAAAAACAATAAATAGAATAAAAGATGGGAATATATCGTTCGAAATTGCTACAGGAACATGCGAGCCAAGTACAATTTGTTTATATCATGATGGAGAAATTCGAGGTGACCTAGATAAAAAATATACTTATCAAGAACTAACAAAAATGACAGGCAAATATACAAATTTGTATATTTTTTACCATGACATAGAAAATACCAAAAAATTAGATGGAGCTAAAAACCTACTTCTAGATGGATTTCAGGAATGGTAAGGCGTCTGAGAGATTGGGCAAACACTCAACAATAAACAACAATAAATCTTTTCTTTTATCTTTTTAATTATATATATTAATTTATATTATCTTTTTGGTAGCTTAATAATTTATACTTATAATTAATATTAACTACCTTTTTTAAAAGAAAGGAGTCTGTTTTTTACATTAACAAAATTAACAAGACTTCTAAAAAAAGACCAAATATAAACTTTAATTCCTTTTTAATGCTTATAATTATAAATATATTAATACTATTACTTAACATTAATTCTTATTTTATTAAAGCACATTCAACATTTAAATTAAACTATCAAATCAAAAGTACTTTTAAAATAAAAGTAAAAAAAGAGACTCTAAATAATACAATTCATAACATTAAAGTAAAAAACACTAATAAAGCTATTATCTTTATACATAAAAATATTGATCCTAATTATTACAAAAAAGTCTCATTTCACAAAACAATTAATCAAAACAAAGGCGAATTAATGTCTAAGTCAATTATTAATTGTCCCCAAAATATTATATTTATCTATCATGATGGAAAAATGCCATTTATTAAGGATAAAACACATACCTTAGAAGCAATCATAAACATGAAAAATAAATACAATAGTTTATATATTTTTTACTATGAACCAACTTTAATCCAAAAATATCTCTATCCTAAAAAAACAACTTGGTATAAACCTTATCGTAAGAAATAATTATTTCCATATTTAAAATAAATTAATAAACTATTTAAAAAATAAAAATAATATAAATAATGAAAGAAACTATCCTTCAGGATAGTTTTTTTGTTTTTAAGATCTAAATATAAAAGCTAAGTATTCTTTTTTACATCCCAAATTAATTTGGTTTATGTTATGATAAAGGTAAATGATAAAATAATTTAGAACTTATTTCTTTGAAAAACCAAAATAATATAACATTACAAAAAAAATTAATAATAAACTACAATTAAGTGTTTTTATATTGTTTAATCAATATTTAGATTGAAGGAAAAATTTTATGTCATCATATTATAATAGATTTTTGGCTTTATTCTTAAAACGCAATAAAACATTATCAAGCGATTTTTTCTCTCCTTTTTTATCCCAATTAACAAATAATATCACAAACCTAAAAAACATCCAAGAAAAAAACACAACCCCAAACATTATTACAAACAACCAAAACAAACAATTAAATCAAAGACTACAAACCCTAAATAACAAACACAATACCCAAACAAAACAATTACAAGAAAAATACCATCACATATTATTAAACATTTACGCACAAATAGAAAAACTCCAAACCAATAAAAAAACAATCCTCCAAAAATACAACTCACAACAACAAAAAACCCAAACTCTTTTAACCCAAGAACTTATTTATCAAAAAAACAAAAACAACGATAAAAACCTCCAATTAAAAGAAATCTTACAAAAAGAACTCAAGGAAATTACTAAAAAAAACAATCACAAAGAAACTACTCTTATAACTAATCTCAACAACAAAAATAACAACATTAATAATTTATTAATTCAAATTGAAAAAGACAAACAAAAATTAGAACTCAAAAACCAAAAACAAAACCAAGAATCAAAACAAAACTTTTATACTACTGATTTTAACCTCAATCAAAAAAACACCAATTTATTAAAACAACTAGAAACAACTCTTAATTTACAAGAAAAAGACAAAGGCAAATCAATTTGCATCTTAGAACAAATAAAGACTACAAAAAAACAAACTTATCAAAAAACCATTACCAAAACTCACAAACTATACCAAAATAAACTAAGTATAAACGACAAAAAACTAGACACCATAAAAGATGCTTACCAACAAGAAAAAACTATCATCCAAGCACAAATACAAGCTTTTTTTCTCCAAATAAGACCTTTTCCTTTTATAAATATACCAATTCTTTCCAATTACCAAATTGAAACATCCAAAAAAGCTCTTTTTTACAAACAACAAACAAACTGCCTTTCTTACCAAAACCAAAAATCTTTATGGAGCCAACAATATCACCTCATCAATCTTTTACACCAACAAGCAATTAATATGTGGCATTTAGAACACCACAAACAAAACAAATACAAACACATCTACCAACAAACCTTAGAAAAAATTTATCATCTCATCCACCAAAAAACAAATTATTTATTCTCCCAAAAAATAAACGGTATCAAAGAACAAATAAAAACAGTCCTTAACTTACATCTCCAAGAAACAGCTATCTTTGATAATCAAAAAGACTATCAAGAAACTTTCTTTGCTTATCAAAAAACTCTTTTAGCCTTACAACGTAAAAAAAACAATTACCAAATAGATTATCATTATCATTTCTTTGCAAAAAAACAAGAATTTGACCTTAAAACTAAAAGTATTGCCCTACAACTAAAATTAGAAAAAACCAAAATCCAACATTATTATTTAGAACAAACAACTACTTTAAAAAAAGAAATTAACAACTTCCAAACCCAATTAACACTTAATAAAATATTTCAAAAAGATGATTTTCTAACCTTCAAACTTACCCAAGAAAAAGAAAAACATCTCTTTTTACAAGACATCACCTTAATGCAAAAAGACATCTATTTATTATTACAAACCCAAAATATAGAACTTTTACAAACTTTAAATAATTTACTCAACACTTATCCATCTTGGCAAAAAGAAAGCACATTATTAGAACAAACTTTACAACAAATCCAATTACAAATTAATACTTTTACAAGTAATTATCAAACTAAAACTTGTCTTATCGAACAAATAATCTTAGACCAAATAAAAACCATAATTGAAACTAACTTATTTCCTATCATTCAAAAACAATTTAATCAAACAATTAATCTTTTACAAAAAAAACACCAATTAAACCAAACTAGCCTACAAAATAAAATTAATCTTAACGAACAAATAATATCTTTTTATGACAAACAATTAACCTTTCTTAATCAAAAAATACACACTGACAAAAAGAAAGGAATACAAGGATTTTTTCACAAATACAAACAAAAAGGAACTGACCTATATCCCCTTTTATACCAAATCAAAACTCACAAAGAACGTTATGAAAAAATTATCAAAAACCTCACCACAAAAAAAGATAAAGCAACCAAAAAACACCAACATATTTTAGAAAAAACAACTAACAAACACCAAAAAAAAATCAACAAAACCAAACTTAAAATAACCAAACTTTTAACTTTATGGCACTATTTAAAACCTGCCTCCAAAAACATTGCTCTTACTCCTTTAATCAATTTCAAAATATCAAACAAATCTTTTTTTAATGCTTGCCAAAAAACAATCACAAATGTTATCCAAGATATTTTATTCTATAATAATTATCAAAAAAACATTTATCAATGTTTAAATACTTTACTCAAAGAACAAATAAAAAAAGAACAAAAATTAATTCAAACAACTACAAATACCACTAACACAACTAAACACCTTAACAAAGTTTTTTACAACCAAAATGAATTAATAAAAAATGTTATTAATGTTTCTTTGGAAAAAACATTTAAACAAAATCAAATATCTTTATTACAAGAAATTACTAAAACAATTAAATCCAAAGAAAAAAGTTTAACCCAAACAACTAATTTAATGAAAGAAAAATTAGGATTATTAAACGAAAATCTAAGTGATGCTCTTATCAATCTTAATTTATCATGGCAACAAACACAAAAAGAATTACGCCAAAAACTATCAAACCTCAAAAAAGAAGCTCTCCTCAATTTTGAAAAAAAAGACAAATTATTTTTCGAACATAAAAAAATAGCCATCAAACAAAAAAACAACCAAATCTTTAAACATTTCAACAAACAAAAAGAAAAAATATCCCAATCATTTACTCACAAACAAAAAGCTAATCACAAAAAAATAACCAAAATAGAAAAACAAATCAAAAAAACCAAAAAAAACTTACTTACTAAAATCAAACTAACTAATTTCCAAACCAAACTCAAAACTATATTTTTAAAATGGTCTTTTTTTTGGCAAAAACAAAAAGGAAAATTCAAAATAAAACATCACCAAAAACAAATTACCAAACAAATCAAAAAAACTATTGCCCTTGATAAACAAATTTCTTAAAGCAAAAAAATATTGATATTATAAAATATTATAAAATGAAATTATAATTTATAAATAAATATAATAACAAATTTCTTAAAAAATATAGGAATAAAACAGTTTAACAAAACCACCCAAAAAAATCATTTATTACAACAATATTTAAAATCTATTTGCATTTTTATTTTTTTTAGTGTATAATTAAAGTAATTATTATTTTGTGATAAATATTAATTTCTTAAAAAAAATTTTAAATAATAATTTATCAAAACAATAATAATTAAGGATTAAGGCAAAAAGTAAATTTTTCACAAAATGAAGCAAAAAACTAAGAAAGGAGGCAAAAATGACATCCTCAAACCAAGTTTTAATTGAAATTAAAAACTTATCCAAAAACTTTTCTATCAAAAAAAACTTTTTAAAACCAGATACCTTACTAAAAGCCAACCAAAATATTAATTTATCCATTTTCAAAGGCGAAACATTAGCCGTAGTTGGAGGCTCTGGTTCAGGAAAATCAACTTTAGGACAAGTTCTTCTACAACTTGTAAAACCTACTTCAGGCAATGTTTTTTATCACAAAGAAACAATCCCCAAAACTAAGGAAACACAGACAAAAGACATTGAAGAAATTGATTTAACTACTTTAAGTAATAAAGAAAAGCGCTTTTTAAGAAAAGATTTACAAATTATTTTCCAAGATCCTTTTTCTTCCCTTAACACTCATCTCAAAATATCAGATATCATTGGCGAAGGACTTTTAATCCACAAAATGACAAAAGGCAAAAAAGACCCCAAATATCAAACAATGATTCTAGCTATCATGAAAAAATGTGGCATTGATACTTCTCTTTATGACCGTTATCCTCATCAACTTTCAGGGGGACAAAGACAAAGAATTGCAATTGCAAGAGCTTTAATTATTAAACCTAAATTTGTTGTTTGCGATGAAATAGTATCAGCATTAGATGTATCAATTCAAGCCCAAATTTTAAACCTTTTAAATGATTTAAAAAAAGATTACCAACTAACTTTCTTGTTTATTACTCATGATTTAGGAGTTGCTCGTTTTTTAAGTGACCGCATTTGTGTAATGCATTTAGGAAAAGTAATTGAAATAGCACCTTCAGAAAGCCTTTTTAAAAAACCTTATCATCCCTACACCAAACAACTTCTAAATGCTATCCCTAAATTAAAAACTCAAAATAAAGCTTTAGAAGAAATGCCAATCACCTACGAAACTAACAAATTTAGATTTTTATTTCACACTCAAAAACAAGACCTAGATTGGTATCAAGTAGCCCCTAATCATTTTATTTCTTGCACTTTAAAAAATAAAGCTACTAAAATATAAAGGAGTAAAATATGAGTTTATTAAAAGTTAGCAATCTACATACTTATTTTGAAACCCAAAAAGGTCTAATCAAAGCAGTTCGTGGTGTTTCTTTTGAAGTTCAAAAAGGCAAAACTTTAGGAATAGTTGGAGAATCTGGTAGCGGCAAAAGCCAAACTGCAATTTCTATTCTCAAATTATTTGAAAAAAACCAAAAAATTTACCAAGGCGAAATTACTTTTGAAAATCGTATTATTTCTCAATTTAGTGAAAAAGAAATGCAAAAAATCAGAGGAAACGAAATTGCTATGATTTTCCAAGATGCCATTTCTAGCCTTAACCCTGTTTTTAAAATCAAAAATCAAATTATAGAAGTTCTAATGCTCCATCAAAAACTTGATTACACCCAAGCTTATCAAAAAACTCTTGATATTTTGGAAAAAGTGCAAATTCCTAACGCTCAAAGAGTAATGAATTCATATCCTCATCAACTTTCAGGCGGAATGTGTCAAAGAATAATGATTGCTATGGCATTAGTTTGTAAACCTAAACTTTTAATTGCTGACGAAGCAACTACTGCCCTAGATGTAATTGTCCAAAAAGAAATTCTTAATTTAATTGCTTGTCTACAACAAGAACAAAACACTGCTGTTTTATTTATCACCCATGATTTAGGAGTAGTTTCTCAAGTAGCCGATGATATTATTGTCATGTATCAAGGACAAATTGTAGAAAGTGCTAAAACATCCCAAATATTAAAAAATCCAAAACACCCCTACACTAAAAGTTTACTTAATAATTTTTTAAAAACTGGGCTTGGTTATCATAATGTTTAGTTTGTTAAAAAAATAGTGAATCAACAATAATATCTCCTAAATATTTATTAATATTATTTGTTACTAAATATTATTTTTATTTCCCAACATTTCATCCATATTTTGAATTCTTATTTCTTTTACAACAATAAAAAAATACTTATTTTACCGCAAAAATTAAATAATTGCAATATAAAAAAATCAAAAAGAAGAATATAGGAGCAAAATGGTCATTAGACAACTATTACAAAAATATAAAAAATATTTAATTATTAGTGGAACATTTTTTTTACTTAGTATAATAAGTTTTGCAACCTACAAAATATTTTTTCAAAAACAACCCCCAAGAAATGATTTTATAGTTATAATTCCTAACTATGTTAACGGATTTGATCCAGGACAAAAAGCACACACTTCCAACGCACAAGGAGACAGATTATTTTGTTGTATTCACTCTGCTTTAATTTCTACAAATGAAAATGGCGATGTTTTGCCTCAAGTAGCTACATCATGGGATAAAGTGGAAAATGAAGATGCCATTATTTTTACTCTAAGAGATGATGTTTTATTTCATAACGGCAAAAAATTAACTGCACAAGATGTCAAATTTTCTTTTGAACGAGCCAAAGAAAAAGGAAATGACGAATATGCTATTATTAAATCAATCGAAACGCTAGAAAATGATACAAAGGTAAAACTTAAGTTGCAAGCTTTACCTATTTTTGTCTATGAACTTATTGCTAAATACAAAATACTTAGTAAAGAATCACTAGAAAAAGACCAAACACACAATCAATTAGAAGGACTAAAAATTGGTTCAGGTCCTTATCAATTAATTTATGAAGATTCTTCTAACAAAATAATAAAATTAGGACTTTTTGACAAATACTTTAATAAAGACAAAATAAAAAACAGCCAAAAAGAAATCCTTTTTAAAGTTAACTCTAACTACGATACTTCTTTATTGCAATTAGAAGAAGGAACTGTGGATGCTATCTTAGATTTTCCAATAAACAAAATAACTAATGCAAGCAACAAAAAAAATATTGAAGTCGTCCAAAATAAAGGTGCCAAATGTAGTGTTTTATTTATCAACAACAACAAAGTTAAAAAGGGGAAAAGAGAATTAATCGCCCAAACTCTAAATATCGAAAAGATAATTGCTGATCTAAATTTACCCGTTAATCCTTTAAAAACTTTTGTTCCTCAAGGAGAAATAGGACATAACGAAAATATTCAATACGCTTATGATTCAAACCAAAACGAAGTTAAAAACAAAGTTAGTCTTTTAAGCGAAAAAGACAAGGAAATTAAATTAGGAGCTTCTTTTAAAGAAATAAAAGAAGTAGTACACAAAATAAAAGAACAATTACAAGAGGTAGGTTTTGAAGTTATAGTAAACATACCAGAATCGCTTACTTTTTTTACAAATTCCAAAAATGGCAAATATGACATATCTTTTATGAGTAATATGAATGAAATGCCATACGGTCATAAAGTTTTAATAGATTATATGAACCCAATATTCGAAAAAGAAGGAAAACAAACTCCCAAAAGCCATTCTCACATTCAAGGAGACACAACACTAAAAAAACTTTTAGATGAAACCCAAACAATCACTGATAAAAACATTTACGAACAAACAGTAAAAGATATTCAAACTCATTTATACACAAATAAATATGTTATTCCTTTTTATCAACAAGACATATATTTTTTAACGAGTAAAAAAGTTCAAGGTCTTACATGCGATCCTTTTACAAGAACTGATTTTACCCAAGTTAAAGTAAGTAAATAAAATTTTATTCATAATAAAAATAATTTTATTTTCAAAACACAAACAAAAAAGGAAATAAAAAAATGAATTTTAAACAATTATTACAAAAATATAAAAAACAATTAGTTATAGGAGCAGAAGTTATTTTATTTGTTGTAATGGGTTTTGTAGTCTACAAAAAGCTTTTTAAAACAACTCCCCCAAGAAATAATTTTGTAGTAGCAATGCCAAATGATATTGTAGGTTATGACCCAGGAAATAAAGATCACACTCAAAGTGCACAAGGAGATAGATTGTTTTACTGCATCCACTCTACTTTAGTTTCTACAAATGAAAATGGCGATGTTTTACCTCAAGTAGCTAAATCATGGTTTAAAGTGGAAAATGAAGATGCAGTTGTTTTTACTCTCAGAGATGATGTTTTATTTCACAACGGTAAAAAATTAACTGCAAAAGATGTCAAATTTTCTTTTGAAAGAGCAAAAGGAAAACAACACGATGAATATGAAAATATTGAATCAGTTGAAGAATTAGAAGGCGGCACAAAAGTAAAACTAAATCTTAAAGCATTCCCTGCTTTTGCCTATGAAAGCATCGCTAAGCAAAGAATAATAAGCCAAGAAGCAGTTAAACAAGACCAAACAAAAGATCAATTAGAAGGACTTAAGGTTGGTTCAGGTCCTTATCAATTAGTTTCATGGGATTCTTCTGAAAAAGTAATAAATTTAAAACTTTTTGATAAATATTTTGACAAAGAAAAAATAAAAAACAGCCAAAAAGAAATCGTTTTTAAAACCATTTCTAATCAGGATACAGCTTTATTACAGTTAAGCGCAGGGACTGTGGATGCTGTCTTAGACTTTCCAGTAAATAAAGTAGCCGATGCAAAAAAACAAAAAGATATTACAGTTGTTGAAAATGCCGCTGTTAAATGTAGTTATTTAATGATGAATAATCAAAAAGTTGAACTTGAAAAAAGAAAATTAATTGCTCAAGCTTTAGATATTGAAAAAATAATTACTCAACTGGAATTACCAGTTAAACCTTTAAAAACTTTTATCCCCGAAGGAGAAAAAGGTCATAATCCAAATATTTCATATGCTTATAATACAAACACACAAGAAGTTAAAAACCAAGTTAGCCAACTTCCAAATAAAAAAATTAAATTCGGTTTTTCTGCTAAGGAAACTCCAGAAGTAGCAAACAAAATAAAAGAACAACTACAAGAAGTAGGTTTTGAAGTAACATTAGACATACCAGAATTTAATACATTCAAAACAAATTTAAAAAAAGGAGATTATGACATTTTGTTTATGAGTGATATGCATGAAATGGCATACGGTCATAAAGTTTTAACAGATTATATGACACCAAAAAAAGAGGGGGATTCTACCCAAGGAACTTGGGCTCATATTTCAGGAGACCAAACACTAAAAGATCTTTTAGAACAATCTCAAACAAATATAGATTTAAGTACTTACGTACAAAAAATTCAACAAATTCAAACTCATTTAGACCAAAAGAAATATGTTGTTCCTTTTTATCAACAAAACATATATTTCTTAACAAGCAAAAAAGTCCAAGGTCTTAAATGTGATCTTTTCACAAGAACTGATTTTACAAAAGTCCAATTAAGTAAATAAAAAAATATTCAATAAATAATAAATAGATTTATAATTAAATAATTAGGAAAGTAAAAACAAATCAAAATGAATGAAAAAAAATAAAAATATATATATAAGTGTTGGAGTTTTAACATTTATAATTTTAATCATTTTGTGGTGGCATTTATTCCCAAGCAAAAAACATGAAGACGATAAAGACACAATTAAAATAGCTGTTATATCAGATATCCAAGGATTTGATATTACTTCTCCAGAAAACACTTTTTCTACTTATTCTAATAGATATTTACGTTTAGTTCATGACACTTTATTAGAAGAAAAAGAAGGTAAAATCATAAGTAAATTAGCTAAATTAGTTGAAAGTGATGCAAATCAAAACCAAGACAAAACTTTATTAAAGTTTAAACTTAGAGATGATATTTTATTTCACAATGGCGTAAATATAACAACTGATGATGTTATATTTACAATCGAAAGAGGACACAAAAATAAACATCCTCAGTTTGAAGAAATCAAAGCAATCAAAAGAATAAACAACATAGAATTTGAAATCGAATTAAAAGAAAAAACACCTTATTGGCACTTTACTTTTTGTAATTTTATCAGAATCCTAAATAAAAAAGCTGTAGAAGAAAACGAAGAAAAAGGATTACAAATTGGCACTGGACCTTATAAATTAATTGAATATAAATCAAATGATGAAATCAAAATGGAAAAATTTAATAATTATTACAATAAAGACACAATTAAAGACAGTCCTAAAACAATCATTTTCAAAATTAATAAAAATAATGATACTAATTTACAACAAGTAGAAAATGGTTCTTTAGACGCTTGTCTGGATTATCCATCTCATAAAATTCAAATTATAAAAGATAAATTAAGCCATAGTGTTGAAGTAGTTGAAAATAAAGATGTTTCAGCTAGATATTTATACATTAATAAAGATAAAACCTCTCTAGAAACAAGAGAAGCTATTTCTTGGTCGTTAGATATTGAAAAAATAATATCTGATTTGGAAATCCCTGCTCAAAAATTAAAAACTTTTTTGCCAGAAACCTTGAAAGGATTCGATAACGAATTAGATGCTTATCCAACAAACTTTTTACAAGCTAAAAAATATGTCCAAAAACTAGATAAAACTGCTAAAAAACTTAAAATAGGATGCATTACAAAATCTGAGTATCTTTTTGAACATAAAATAATAGAACAACTAAGAAAAGTTGGTTTTATAATAGAATTTGCTCCTATGGATTTTAAAGCTTTATTAACAGAAGCCAAAAAAGATAACTCTTCTTACAATATGATTTTTTTAGGTGAAAACTATGAATCAAAATGGGGGCATAAAGTTTTACGTGATTATTTTTTAACTAACAACAATCCCAATAATTTTTGTCATATTGATAATGATGATAAAAGCCATATAGAAAATAAATTATTACAAGTTGAAAAAGAAACAAGTGAAGAAAAATATACTAATTTATTAAAAGAAATAAGCCAATATATACATAAAGAATTTTATGTTATTCCTTTATATAGTTATCCTAATTATGTAATTACTTCCAAAAATATCAAACAAGGCTTTAAATCAGATCTTTTCTCACATTTTGATTTTACAAAAATCATAAAAAAATAATGGGTTTTGATTAATACATTTATAAAAAAAATTTAATATTAAAAAAATGGTTAATTTCGTTATAGAAAACAAATATGTTTTTTAATACATCAATTAAAATTAACCTATAATTTTTTATATTATTTAAATCACCCAATAAAAATTCATAAATGAAATATTCTAAATTTTTGAGGTAAATTTCGTTGATAAAATATATTTTTAAAAAAAGTTTATACACTATAACATTATTTATAACAGTCATATTTATCAGTTTTTTTACTATGAAAATGATACCAGGTGATCCTGTTGATGCTATGTTTGAAAAAGGACTTACTCCTGAACTAAGAAAATTAAAGGAAAAGGAATTAGGATTAGATAAACCTTTAAAAACTCAATTTATAAATTATTTCAAAAATATTTTTATAGGAGATTTTGGAAAATCTTATTATGGCACAAAAGAGCCAGTTTTCAACCTTTTTACAAAAGCTTTTACTAATACCTTTAAATTGGCTTTTTTAAGTTGTTTTTTTGGTTCTTTATTAGGGATTTTTTTAGGAGCATTATCAGCTTTTTATGAAGGGTCCAAAAAAAGCTTTATACTAGATTTTTATTCTATTATCATCATTTCTTCTCCTAGTTTTATCATTGGCATCTTATTGCAACTTACATTAGGTCATTATTTAAGATTATTCCCAGTAGCTGATTTTGATACTCCTAAACATGTGGTTTTGCCTATTTTAACTCTTTCTTTATTAATATCGGGTTCTGTTTTTAAAACTACTAAAACAAGCATGGAAGAATGTTTGTCACAACCATATATCAAAACGGCCTATTCTAAAGGATTGTCTAAAAAAAATATTATTTTTAAGCACGCTTTAAAAAATGCTTTAATTCCTGTTGTAGCACACATCGGTTTACTTCTAAGTTTTTTAATCGGTGGTTCTATTATTACAGAAAATATTTTCGAAATAAAAGGGGTAGGTGTTTTAATAAAACATGCATTTGATAATAGAAATTATCCTGTTATTCAATGTTGTATTATTTTACTCGCTTTATTTATAGCTATTTGGAATTTATTTCTAGACTTAGTGTATGCTTGGTTAGATCCCAAAATTAAACAAAAGGGATAAATATGCAAAAAGGATACAATCATTTATTATGAAAAAAAACTTTAAACCATTTCTTTTTTTCCAAAAAAAATTAAAATATTGGGCAAAAAATAAAAATATTTTATTTGGTTCTTTATTTTTAACTATTTTATTTTTAGCTGTTTATTTAATTCCTTTTACTCCTTTATATAAAAATCCTGATGCATCATCTCATTATAAACGTTTACAAAGCATTAGTTTAAAACATCTCATGGGAACAGATTCTACTGGACATGATTTATTTAATAGAATGTTAGAAGGAACTAAAAAATCTTTAACTATAGGTTTTTGTTCTATTATGATGGCTAGTATAATAGGAACGTTATTAGGAATTATTTCAGGTTATTTCAAAAATATTTTTGATAATATCATTAATTTTATATGTGATATTTTAGTAGTTTTTCCCGATGTTATTTTAGCTATTTTAATTATGTTTTTTTTGAAAGACAACAAAAAATTATCATTAATAATTGCTCTAAGTATTTCTAATGCTCCTACTTTTATTCGAATCATAAGAGCAAATACCATGAAAATTAGGCAAAAAGGTTTTATCAAAGCTTCTAAAGCTTTAGGATCAAATGAATTTTGTATAATTTTCAAACATGTTTTGCCTCATCTATGGTCTATTATTATCACAAGAATAACAATAGGTATGGCAACAGTTATTTTAACAATATCGGGGTTAAGTTTTGTTGGATTAGGTCTCGATCCTACAATTCCTGAATGGGGCAATATTTTAAATGCTAGTAGAAGTGATATTAGATTCTATCCTCATTTATTTTTTGGACCTTTTATCATTATTTTATTAACTAGTTTATCTTTTAATTTAATAGGTAAAGGTTTTATCCAAATTTTTAATCCAAAAGATGCAAATTAGAAAATAAAATATTTGCAAACTTACACACCATTAAAATCGCAATAAACAAAATAATAATTTATTAAAAATTAAAGTTTGATTTATACTTAAATCAAACTATTTTTTTCAACTTTAATAAAAAAACAAAGCTTTTTTCAAAAATTAACCTCTCATAAACCCATCGCAAAAAAACATTTGTTTACAAATAATATAAATAACTAAGGAATCCTTATATGTCAATTAATTATCAAAAATTAGAACAAAGATTTGAAAAAATTGGTCGTTTAGAAAATATTATCAATATATTAAACTGGGATATGGCTTGCAACATTAAAAAGGGCTCCCAAGAAAGCCGCACTTTAGAAATCATCGATTTAACCCAAATTATAAAAAAACTATTAACTTCACAAGAAACCAAAAATTTGCTTTTACAAACACAACAAGAACAAGAAACTCTAAATTCTTGGCAACAAGCTAATCTACGAGAAATAACATCCAAAATACAATCCGAAGAAATAATCCCTGAAGAACTACAAAATAATTTAATTTTAGCAACTACCAAATCAGAAATAATGTGGAGACAAGCCAAAAAAAATAATGATTATAACAGCTTCAAACCTTATTTTCAAAAAGTACTCAATTACACCAAAGAAGTAGCAAATCTCAGATCCCAAAAATTAGGCGTATCTTTGTATGATGCTCTCATCGATCAATATGACCCTGGAATGACTGCTACCAAAATCAAACAAATATTTAACGTCATCAAAGAAAAATTACCACCTTTAATGAAAACTATTTTGCAAAAACAAGAACAAGAAAAACACCTTTACAAAGATATTGCAATGACTTTAGAAAACCAAAAAAAATTAAATCAAATCATTATGCCCAAAATAGGATTTGATTGCAATTATGGTCGCCTAGATGAATCCATCCACCCTTTTTGTGGAGGCACTCCTTATGATGTTCGCCTTACTTCCAATTATAATGCAAACAATTTTTTAGATAGTTTTTTAGCCACTATACACGAAGTAGGACACGGTTTATACGCCCAAAATTTACCCCAACAATACAAAAATCAACCAGTAGGCACTCCACGAAGCTTTTCTTTTGATGAAAGCCAATCTTCATTAATGGAAAAACAAGTTGCTAAATCTCAAGAATTTTTAACTTACTTAGTAAATATTTTAAAAACAGAATTAAATTTTTACAATCCTTCATTAACTCCACAAAATTTATTTAAACAAGCCAACCAAGTAAAACCTGATTTTGTTCGTATTTATGCTGATGAAGTAACTTATCCTTTCCATGTTATTTTGCGTTTTGAAATTGAAGAATTATTAATTTCTGATCAGTTGTCTTTGGATGATTTACCTCACTTTTGGAATTGCAAAATGAAAGAATATCTAGGAATTACCCCACCCAACGTAGGTCTTGGATGCTTGCAAGATATTCACTGGCCTCAAGGAAGTTTTGGTTATTTCCCCAGCTATTTAAATGGAGCTATTTTAGCATCCATGATAATGAAAAACGTTCAAAAAGCAAATCCTAATATTAAAGAGGGGTTTGAAACAGGCAAATTTGAAACTTTAAATCAATATTTAGATCAAAAAATAAGAAACTGGGGTTCTTTTTATACCAACCAAGAATTTGTGTTCAAAGCAACAGGCATGCCCCAAATTAACCCTGAAACCTTTTTACAATATTTAGAAAATAAATATTTGAATAATTAATTTAAGAATATAAAAAAAGACTCTTCTTGAAAGAGTCTTTTTTGTTTTTTAATATCATCTACATTTATGGCATTTACAATGACAAAATCTTTTTTTAATTTCTACAAACAACAAAGGCAACAAAGATAGTAATAAAATGATTACAAAATCTTTTGTTGTTAAAGAAATTAATTGAAATAAATCTCTTAAAAAAGGGACAAAAATTATGATTAATTGCAAAAATACACTAATGGCAAACGCTTTAATCAAAAAGGAATTTATTTTTAACTTAAAAACAGAAGTGCAAAAACTTCGCAAATTCCATACATGAATCAATTGTGAAAACGCCAAAACCATAAAAGCAAAAGTTTGAGCATATCTTATTTTATCACTATCATGATTATAATATCCTATTAAAGAAGCCACAAAAGCCAAAAGACCAATTAAAAATCCTTCCAAAATAATTTTTTGATAAGTTTTTTTATTTAGCAAACTTCCTTTAGGATTATAAGTTTTTGGCGACATAGAATTTGTTTCTTGTGGTTCGATTCCCAAAGCCATTGCTGGCAATGAATCAGTAACTAAATTAATCCAAAGAATTTGTAAAGCAGTCAAAATTTTAAAATCACACCCAAAAAAGAAAATTCCTAAAAAATTACCAAGCAAAATCAAAATAATTTCACCAACATTACAACTCAAAAGAAAAACTAAACTTTTTTTAATATTATTAAAAATATTTCGCCCTTCTTCTAAAGCATTCGTAATAGTAGCAAAATTATCATCTGTTAAAATCATATCTGATGCCATTTTACAAACATCAGTACCTGCAATTCCCATAGCAATTCCCACATTGGCTTGTTTAATGCTTAAAGAATCATTTATGCCATCTCCTGTCATTGCCACCACAAAACCTTTTTTTTGCCAAGCTTTCACAATTTTTAATTTATGATGAGGATTAGTTCTTGCATAAACTTTAATTTGCAATAATTTTTCCAAAAATTCTTCCTCTGGCATTTGAGCTAATTCATCTCCTGTAATGGCTAAATCTTGAGGTTTGGATAAAATATTTAATTTTTTGGCAATCACAAAAGCAGTTTTTAAATGATCCCCTGTAATCATAATCGGAGTGACGCGTGCTTGATTGCATTTAAAAATGGCTTGCATAACTTCTTTTCGAATGGGATCTTCCATCGCCACTGCCCCTAAAAAAATAAGATCTTGTTCAAAAATATCAGGATTGTTTTTAATAATCGTCTCTAAATCAAGAGAAAATACACGATAAGCAACTCCCAAAACTCGCAAAGATTGCTCACTTAATTGACTAATTTGTTTTTCTAATATTTTTATTATTTTAGTATCTTTTGCAATGGTTTGTTCTTGATATTGAACTTGACTACATTTTTGCAACAAAACTTCTGGAGCACCTTTAGTAATGGCATAAATAAATCCGTCTTTATGATGAAAAGTAGTCATCAATTTCCTTTGGGAATCAAAGGCAATTTCTGCAAATCGAGGATATTTCTTTTGGAGTAAAAACGCATCATATTGATAAAACAAAGCTAAATTAATAAAGGCTTTTTCAGTAGGATCAGCAATAATTTCTAAGTTGTTTGAAGTTTTATCGTTGGTTGTTTTTGCAACACTAATCAAAGCATCATTACATAAAATACCAAATAAAAGCAACTTTTCTAAATTAAAGGGTTTGGGTTCATTAATATTTTCCACACAAAAGGGACTTATTTTTTCCAAAGAATTACAAACTATAATTTTTTTAACAGTCATATTATTTTGGGTTAAAGTTCCTGTTTTATCAGTACAAATAACATTAACAGCCCCCAAAGTTTCTAAGGTTTTTAAATTTTTGACAATAGCTTTTTTAAGAGCAAGTTTTTTCATTCCCAAAGCCAAAATTAAAGTCATAATAATTAATAAACTTTCAGGAATAGCAGCAACTGCAAGAGCAATGGCATCCAAAAAAGTATGTTTCAAAATGTGAGAGCTAAAAGTTGAGCTGTAAATGTTTTTAAAAATCGTCCACAAGCCATTAAGGAAAATAATAATACCAATTATCAAAGTTAACTTTTTGGTTAATTTGGCAATATTTTGTTCTAATGGTGTTTTTTCTTGTTGGGGTTGAGAAATAAACTGGGTAATTTTTCCAATTTCAGTTTGCATTCCTGAAGCAAAAACCACTCCTTTAGCTCTTCCTTTTAAAATAACAGTATTCATAAAAGCCATGTTTTGATTAGTAAGAGCTGCATTTTGGACACAAACACAAGCACTTTTTAAAACAGCTTGCGATTCTCCTGTAAACAAAGATTCATCTACATATAAATTAAATGTTTCTAAAAGTATCATATCAGCTGGAATAATATCACCAGTTTCTAAAATGACAATATCTCCTATCACTAAATTTTGCATAGGAATTAAAAGCGGTTTGCTATCTCTTATTACTTTGGCATTAAGGGAAGCTTTTTTTGATACATTAGCTAAAACTTTTTGGGTTTTAGTTTCGTAATAAATACTTAAAAAGGCGTTAAGAAGGACAATAATCAAAATAAAACAGCCTTCCAAAAGTTCTTCTTTGTTTCCTTGTAAAATACCAATCACGAAATTAATTGTAGCTGCTAATAGAAGGACAATAACTAAAAAATCTTTAAATTGTTGTTGGAATTTATGCCAAAAAGTGGGTTTGGTAAGGGATTGAATTTGATTTTTACCGTTAATTTGAAGTCTTTGCAAGGCTTCTTGGGAAGTAAGCCCTTTTGTGATTTTGGTTTGTAACAATGCTTGCGATTGTTCAGGGTTTTTTTGACTAAATGAATGTTTCATTAAAATTCCTTTAATTTAATATAAATACAAAAAATATTTTGTGCAAAGCAAAAAGTAAAAATTTCAATTTGTTTTGCATGTATTATGAAATTGAGTTTTACAACTAATAAAAATAAGTGAAGCGTGCAAATAAAATAAAAAAACTAAACTGTTTTAGCAGTTTAGTTTCGTTTCTTTTTGGGGAACAGAAGTTATCAATCCCATAAATAAGGCAGATAATTTAATACGTAAAACAGTATAAAAAAGTGATAAAGATATTTGTGTAGTAAGTTCTTTGAGACCTGTTTCTTTATAAAAATATTCAATAATAAAAACACCCACAGCACCAAAAATCATAAGAGTATAGCCAAACATTTCTACTACAAAAGAGATATCTTTTTTCTTATAAACAGATAAATATTTAGCAACAATATCAAGTCCTCCAGTAGAAGCACCAATTCTTACAGGAATACCATTAAAAATACCTATTAAAATACCTGCAAAAAAAACTCTGGTAAGATCGCTTAAAAAATCACTTTCAGTTTTGAATATTCCAAAAAATCGTTCAGTATGATATAAAAAACCTTGTTTAACTTGGTTTTCAATAAAAAACACTGAAACAAAAAGAAGGACAGTTGCAAATGCAGTAGTAATGGTAAAATATTTACCCAAATAACGACGAGAGATAAAAAACAATAAGAAAACATTAACAACAAAGTAAAAAGTACCAGCAATAACTATAATATTATTGGTTTCAATCTTTCCTGCTTTATGTAATAATTTACCTATTACATTGCCTAAACCAATAACCCCAGTAGGAAAAAGATCAGTTTTATATCCGCCATCTCGGGTGCAATCAAAAGCCCAAACAGAAACTAAAACATATACTATTAAGGATAAGGATAAAATTAATATTTTTTTAAATTCTTGAACATATTGAATTTTTTTCTTTATTGGAGGAAATTTTTCAATATTTTCCATACCATTTTTCATAATAAACCTATTTCTTTTATTTTAATATATTTTGGCAACGCGTGCACAAAGGAGTAAGGGGTTTGGTGATTACTACATTCCAACATCTTTGACAAGCATACCCAGAAGCTTTGGCAACTTTAACATCAAAAGTATCTTTTAATTGAAGTGTTACTTTAGAGACTATAAAAAGTTGATGCAATTGATCTTTAATTTGTAAAACATCCAAAGCATGCATTTCTTCTTGGGTTAATGATAACGTAATATGGGCTTGCAAAGAAGAATTAATAAGCTCACTTTGTCTTGCTTTTTCCAAATATTGTAAAACGTTTTTTCTTAATGTTAAAAATTTATGATATTCTAATAAAAGATGAGAAGTTGGACGTGCTTTGAGTTGTGGCATTTTTTCTAAATAAATATCTTTTTCTACAGCAAAAGGAAAAAAGCCGTAAACTTCTGAAGTAGTGTGAGGAATAATTGGAGTTAAAACTTGTAAAAGCGATAATAACAAATCATAGATAGTTGATTGAATCATCTTTCTTTCTTTGTGATCTTCTTTTTCGATGTATAAAATATCTTTGGCAAAATCGAGATAAAAAGCACTGATTTTATTAGTAATGAAGGGGAATAGATGCCTTAAAACACCTTCAAAATTATAAGTATCATAAGAATGTAGTACGTTTTTTAACACTTCTTCAAAATCTAGCATCATTGCTTGATGGATAAAAGTTCTTTGTTCAAAGGCAATATAATTAGTATCTTTTTTAAAATTATCTAAATTACCTAACATAAAACGGAAGGTGTTTCTAATTTTGCGATAAAGATCTTCTACTTGTTTTAAAATGGAAGGATTAATGCGCACATCAAGATTATAATTAGTGTTTGCAACCCATAAACGAATAATATCTGCTCCTTTTTGTTCAGCAACAGTTAATGGATCGATGACATTGCCCAAAGATTTAGACATTTTTTTGCCTTCACCATCAAAAACAAAACCATGAGTAATAACAGTTTTATAAGGAGCTTGATTTTGAGTGGCTACAGAAGTAATTAAAGAAGAATTGAACCAACCACGATATTGATCAGAGCCTTCCAAATAAACATCACTTTGTAAAACTTGATTACGTTTTTTAAAAACACTATAAGAAGTTCCTGAGTCAAACCAAACATCCATAATATCTAGTTCTTTGGTAAACAAATTGTTAGGACTTTGGGGATTAATGTAGTTTTCAGGAAGTAGTTTTTTAACATCCCATTCATACCAAATATCCATTCCATGCTGTTCGAATAAATCAGCTACATGATTAATTAATTTTAAATCTAGAATGGGTTGATGGGTTTCGGTGTAAAAAATAGGAATGGGGACGCCCCAAGTTCTTTGACGACTAATATTCCAATCCTCACGATTAGTAATCATATTAGTCATTTTTAATTCTCCCCAACGTGGAATCCACTTAACTTTTTGGGTTTCTTCTAGCAAAAGAGATTTAATTTTTTTAATAGAGACAAACCATTGAGGAAGTGCAAGAGAAATAACTGGTTTTTTAGTGCGCCAATCATGAGGATAGGAGTGCAAAATTACATCTGCTTTAAGCAAAGAATGGTCTTTTTCTAAATCAGAGATGATAGCTTCGTTGGCTTTGGTGTAAAATAGACCTTGATATTTGGAAACATCTGTCATCATACCTTTTTTATCAATACTACAAACAACATCTAAATTATATTTTTGACCTACTAAAAAATCGTCCAAACCGTGTCCTGGAGCGATGTGGACTAGTCCTGTTCCTTCTTCATCCAAAACGTGTTGTGATAAAATTATTTTTCCGAATTTGGAAACAAGGTGATTTTGGTAAGTTAAATGTTCTAAGGTTTTTCCTTCAAAAGTAGCAACAACTTTGATGTTTTCTTTGTTCCAAGCAAAAACTTTTTGAAGAAAAGGAATGTTTTTAGTTCCTACCAAATAGTGTTTTTGTAAAACTTCAATTAATTGATATTCTTTTTCGGGATGCACCGCAATTGCTACATTGGCAGGCAAAGTCCAAGGAGTAGTTGTCCAAATTACCAAAGCCACATTGTCAAAAATATCTAGTTTTTTCATGCTAAAAGCAACATAAACAGAAGGAGATTGGTGATTGCGGTACTCTAATTCTGCTTCTGCTAAAGCAGATTCTAAAGTAGGTGACCAATGAATGGGTTTGAGGGCTTTAAAAATTAAGCCTTTGTCAACCATTTGTCCAAAAATTCTTACCTGATCAGCAACAAAAGTTTTATCCAACGTTAAATAAGGATTTTGCCAATCTCCTAAAATACCTAATCTTTGAAATTGCTGTTTTTGATTATTAACATTTTCCAAGGCAAATTCTTGACATTTATCTAGGAAAGACTTTCTGGTAAAAGCATTTTTAGAAGTTTTTTTAAGAACTGCTGCCTCAATTGGCAAACCATGAGTATCCCAACCAGGAATTAAAGGAGTGTAAAAACCTTGCATACTACGAAAACGAACAATAAAATCTTTTAAAATTTTGTTTAAGGCGTGTCCCATATGAATATTGCCGTTAGCATAAGGAGGTCCATCGTGCAAAATAAAAGGGTTGTTGTCTTGATTTTGTTGTAATTTTTTTTGATATAAGTCAAGTTTTTGCCAATGTTTTTGAATGTTAATTTCGTTTTTGCCTAAATTTCCTTTCATAGGAAAATCAGTTTTTGGCATCAAAAGAGTTGTTTTATAATTTGTTGTCATATCTTTTTTATCTCCTTATTTTTAGGTTGTTAAATTGATAATTTGTTATTTGGGGGGGTTAAAGTTGAAAATAGAAAAAATCGAATTTCAAAATTAAAAGTTTGAATATTAAACTAAACATTAAATCTAAAAGTAATAATATCACCATCTTTAACTATGTATTCTTTGCCCTCAATGCGAACTTTGCCTTTTTCTTTGCTTTTTTGAAAAGTTTGGGCTTCTAATAAATCAAGGTAAGAAACAACTTCGGCTTTAATAAAACCTTTTTGTAAATCGGTGTGAATAATGCGGGCGCATTCGGGAGCTTTAAGACCTTTTTTAAAAGACCAAGCACGAACTTCTTTAGGTCCTGCAGTAAAATAAGTTTGGAGACCTAAAAGAGCATAACTTTCTTGAATTAATTTAGTAAGCCCTGATTCTACAAGACCATAGTCCTTTAAAAAAAGTTGCTTTTCTGCAAAGTCTAAAGACGATATTTCTTTTTCTAATTGCACACACAAAGGAATTAATTTTTTGGATTCTTTAGTAGCATACGCTAAAACTTGTTGATAAAAAACGTTGGAATCCAAAGATAATAAATCATGTTCTTTAATGTTGGCTAAATAAAGGGAAGGTTTTAAAAACAACAAATTAAAGGTTTTGACAAGCTTTAATTCTTCATCCGAAAAAACCAAATTTTTTAAATCTTGGGTAGTTAAATGGGTTTTAATTTTGGTTAATAACGCTTTTTCTTGCAATAATTCTTTGTCAAGTTTATTTTTTTGTTTACCCAGTTTAAGTAAGCGTTTTTCAATTTGTTCTAAATCTGCTAAAGCTAGTTCTGTTTGAATAATATCAATTTCTTCTACAGGATTATTCGTTTCTGTCACATGAGCAATATTGGGGTCTTCAAAACATTTAACCACATGACAAATAGCATCTACATTGCGAATATGACTTAAAAATTGATTGCCAAGCCCTTCGCCTTTGGAAGCTCCCGCCACTAAACCTGCAATATCTTTGAATTCTATCAAAGCAGAAATAGTTTTTTGAGATTGAAAAATTTGAGATAAAGTTTGGAGACGCGAATCTGAAACTTCTACAATGCCAACATTAGGTTCGATAGTGGCAAAAGGATAATTAGCTTCTAAAACTTGCATTTTAGTTAAAGCATTAAATAAGGTAGATTTGCCCACATTTGGCAAACCAATAATTCCGACTTTCATTTTTGAGTTTCCTTATGGTATTTTATTTTGTAAAAAATAATTGGTTGGTAAAAAAAAGGGGGGGTGGTTTTTTGGTTGGGGGTAAAATGCGATTTTACAATTGTGTAAAAAATAGATAAAATGCAATCTTGTAGCAATTCTTAAATTGAGTTCTAAAATGATGCTATAAAAAAATGTGCAAAAAAATAAAAAATAACTAATATTTGAGTTGGTTTTTGATTTCTTCGTAAAAGCTCACATAATTTTGATATCGAGAGGGAAGTATTTTGCCGTTTTCTAAGGATTTTTTAACGCCACATTTTTCTTCTTGCAAATGAAGACAACTTTCACCAAAAAAACAATCACAAACATGTTCTACAAAATCAGGATAAAAATTCTTTAAAGTCCTAGGGCAAAAAGTAGTTAAGTCTAGTTTGGAAAAACCAGGAGTATCAACAATAAATCCACCATTAAACTCGTATAATTGGGCGTTTTTGGTGGTATGTTTGCCTCTGCCAAGACTTTCAGAAATTTCTTGTGTTTTGAGTTTGGCATCTGGAATTAAGGCTTTGAGTAAGGTCGATTTTCCTACTCCGGTTTGTCCTGCCAAAACTGTAATTTGATTAGCAAAAATGTGTTTAAGGGCATCTATTCCTATTTTTTGCTTGGAGTTAATATAATAAAAGGGTTGAAATTTTTGGTAATAAGATAATTGTTGTTGCATTGTTGTAAGGTTTTCAGGTTCTAACAAATCTATTTTAGAAAAAACCAAAACTACATCTAATTTTTGTTGTTCTAAAATTAATAAAAACTTATCTAATAAAAGAAATTGAAAATTGGGCTTTACTAAGGAAAAAACTAGCAATACCTGGTCAATATTGGCAACATTAGGTCTTTTTAATTCATTTTTACGAGGCAAAATAGATTGAATTAAATAAGTATCACAAGAAAGTTCATAAAACACAATATCGCCTACTTTAATAATAAAGTCAGAGGCAGAACTATTTTCTTTTTGGGTAGTTTTGATATCAGGGGTTTTTAATTTGCCTCTTTTTTTAGCTTCCAAAATAATTTGAGTTTCTAAATCTTTAATATAATAAACTCCAGCCAAAAATCTTAATACTAAAGCTTTTTCCAAATAATAACTCCTTTTTATATTTTGAAATCTTTTTTAATTATTTTTTTCTTATTTTGTCTAAATTACTTTTTAAAAATTTTTAAATTGTGTGTGTGTGCGATAAAAAATGCTAGATACTAATTTATTCTAATTTGAGTAACTTTTTTATAATTAATTAAAAAAACCATTAATTATTTTTATTATAACATATAAAAAAACAATAATTACATATAAAGATAAATTGGGTTTAAATAAGCAAAAGCAGAGTTTATTTGCTAATGTTTTTATGGGTGTGACTTTGACAAATGGGATGTTTGTTGCAAAATAAAAAAGTTTTGGGGGGTGGCAAAAATTGTTACATAAAAAAGGAAGGACCCCTTAATAAAAAGGAGTCTTTTGTTAATGTTTTATTAATATTTTGTTAATGGAATTAGGAAAGAAAAAATGTAGGATTACAAAATAATTATTTTTATGTTTGAAAATAGGGATGTTGTTTTTTACTTATTAAATTTACTTAATAAAGCCAAAACTTGTTGTTTAATTTGGGCTAAATAAGATTCGTCGTCCAAGTGATTGATAGCTTTGTCCATCAAATCTGCAACTAAAATAAAATCATTTTCTCTAAAACCTACTGTTGTCATAGCAGGTGTGCCAATTCTAATACCGCTTGTCACAAAAGGTTTTTCTTGATCAAAAGGAATGGTATTTTTGTTGACAACAATATTTATTTTTTCTAACATGTTTGCAATTTTGGATCCTGTAAACTCAGGATTTTTATGTTTAACATCAATTAAAAATAAATGATTATCAGTGCCTCCACTTACAATGCGATAACCTTTTTGTTGGAAGGATTTAGCAAAGGTGTTTGCATTTTTGATAACTTGCTTTTGATATTCTTTAAAGGAAGGCATCATCGCTTCTTGAAAAGCAACAGCTTTAGCTGCAATAGTATGAATACAAGGTCCTCCTTGAATACCTGGAAAAATACCACGATTTATTTTTTTAAATACTTCTTCTTTATTGGTTAAAATCAAACCTCCACGCGGTCCTCTCAGTGTTTTGTGCATAGTAGAAGTAACAACATCGGCGTTAGCTTCAAAGGGACAAGGATGAAGCCCACAAGCAACTAAACCTGCAATATGGGCAATATCTGCCATTAAATAGGCATTAACTTCATCAGCAATTTGACGAAACTTTTTAAAATTAATAGTTTTAGAATAAGCCGAATATCCTGCAATAATTAATTTAGGTTTAACTTTTAAGGCAACTTTACGAATTTCATCATAATCAAGCATTTCAGTTTGGGGATTGACATTATAAAAATGAGCTTCATAAAAACCACCAGAAAAACTTAATTTATGACCGTGAGTAAGATGTCCTCCATCCATTAAAGATAATCCTAAAATTTTGTCACCAGGTTTTAATAAGGCTTGAAATGCTCCCATATTGGCTTGTGAACCTGAATGAGGTTGGACGTTTGCATATTTAGCACCAAACAGCTTGGTTGCTCTTTGAATGGCAATTTTTTCTATTTGATCTACATTTTTACAACCATTATAATATCTAGCTTGAGGATAACCTTCTGCATATTTGTTAGTCAAAATGCTTCCTTGGGCATCTAATACTGCTTGAGAAACAAAATTTTCCGAAGCAATTAATAAGATATTTTCTTTTTGTCTAATTTTTTCTTGTTCAATAAGATCAAAGATTTCTTGATCTTGGTCTTTTAATCCTAACTTTTGATTCATTTGGGCACAACCTTTTTCTTTTTTTATTTTTGGGCATTCAATGTAATTATTGGAAAAACAAAATGTTTTATAAAAGCATTTACAAATACGAATTTATTTGATAAACAATAGAGCAAAAATGGTAGTTATGGTTATAAAATCAAGCATTTTCCAACGATAAGTAATCATTTTGGTGCGAGGAGCTCCCAAAACATAACCTCTTACTTCCATAGCATTAGAAATTACCAAAGACCTTTTAAAAACCAACACAAAAATAGGAACCAATAAGGCTAAAAGATGATTAATTCTTTTAAAAATATTTTTTTTGTGCAAATCCATGCCTCTTGCTGTCTGAGCTTTTAAAATTTTATTGGTTTCTTGCAATAAAAAAGAATTAGCCATAAAAATTAAAGAAAGCATCAAAGTAAAAGTTTCAGTAGAAATTTTGAGTTTTTTTAAAGGAGACAAAATAATATCTAGACCATCTTGAATTTCGATAAAAGAAGTTATTTTATTGAATAAAAAAAACAACATCACAATTAAAAACAATCTTGTCATAATAAAACAAATTCTTAGAAAAGAAGTCGTTTGCAATATATAATTTTTAGGTTTGCAACCCAAAATTTCTTGTATATTGGAAGGAAAATACGAAGGAATAACAAAGACGCACAAAAGCAAAAATAACAAATAAGATAATTTAAAGGGAATATATTTTTTAGTGAAATTATACAATAAAATACATATTAAAAACAACCAAAAAGAATGGATGGCATCATAACTTAAAATAGGAATTTGAGCTCGCATAAAAGCATTAAAAGAAGTATCTTCCGAAGGAACTAAATTTATTACCAAAGAAATAATAAAAACAAATCTTAAATGTTTAATTCTTTGCCAAAAATAACTCCAAGTTACTCCAAAAAAGAAACAAAGGCTCATTAAAGCTACCACACAAAAAAGATAAAATAAAGTGATGCGTTTGGGGTTTGCAAAAATAAAAACTTGATTTGGAGCAATATTTTCAACATTAATGGGCAGTTTTAAAATAAAAACTAACAGCAACACAAAAGCAAGAATTTTGATAGAAGGATGGAGTTGGTACAAAAAACAACGCGATAAAGAGGGGTGGGATAAATTATTATTTGTAAAATCATTATTTTTCATCAATAATACCTTTTAACAATAAAATTCTTTTAAATATTGGGCAAGGGTGCTAAAACAATAGTGTGCTTGAAAGGGGATTCCTAAAGTTTGATTTAAATGTTTTAAAATTTTAAAAGTATCAGGAATATCTAAGTTAAATTGCTCAAATCGGGGGTGTTCAAAAAAAGTTTCTTTTGTGCCATCAAAAAGCAATTTTCCTTGAGACAAAACCAAAACACGTTTTGCATATTGGGCAACCAAATTCATATCATGAGTAATAATGATAATATTTTTGTGAAATGTTTGATGCAAAATTTGTAAAAAATCCATAATATCAGAGCTACTTTCCAAATCAAGACCACGTGTAGGTTCATCAAGGATTAAAATATCAGGCTGCATGGCTAAAATACCTGCAATAGCGACTTTTCTTTGCTGTCCGTCACTAATTTGAAAGGGAGATTTTTGATGTAAAGCGGGAGGAATGTTGATTTGTTCTAAAGTTTTGAAAGCTTGCTTTTGGGCTTGTTGTTTGTTATTTAAAAAAACTTCAGCACCAAACATTACATCTTTTAAAACAGTTATTTCAAATAATTGATATTCAGGGAATTGGAAAACTAAACCTACTTTTTGGCGCAAGGGCACTAAGAGTTCTTTTTTTGTTTTAGAAGTTATGGTAGTGCCACAAACTGTTACTTTTCCTATATTTGTGGTAAGCAAAGCATTCATTAATTGCACTAAGGTCGATTTGCCTGAACCGGTTTTCCCCACTAAAGCAATAAATTCATTTTGAGAATTGATTTTTAAATTAATGTCAGATAAAGTGGCAGTAGTTTTTTGGGGGGGGTGGGGTTGGTTATTATAATAAAAGTTTACTTTTTCAAATTGTATTGCCATAAAATATCCTTTAAATTTTCTAACATTTGATTATTTTTAATGTTTTTAGTGGTGCTGTCTTTTAAAATTTCATAGTAAAGCTCTAATGATAAAGGAGGTTTCAATTTATATTGTTGCAAAAATAAAGGGTCTTGAAAAAAGTTTTGGGGTGGGGTTTGGGTAATTAATTTTCCTTGATCAAGAACAATAATTTCATCACTTTTGGCAGCAAACTCTAAATCATGAGTAATGGTAATCAAAATTTTATTTTTAATGTTTTGAATAATTTTTTGCACTTCCAAAGCGCCTTGAGGATCTAAAAAAGAAGTTACTTCATCAAAGATAATAATTTCGGGCTCCATCGCTAAAATGGAGGCAATTGCTACACGTTGTTTTTGTCCCCCTGAAAGTTGATTCACGTTTGTGTCCAATAAATCATCTATTTTTACCATTTTGGCATATTGCCAAACTTTGGCTATAATTTCTTCTCTACAAACATTATAATTTTCCAATCCAAACGCAATATCTTCTCTTACAGTAAGTCCTGTAAACTGATAATCAGGATTTTGGAAAACCATACCTATTTTAGGTCGCAAAAGGGGCAAATTTTTTTCATTTAAAACGATATTGTCAATTAAAATTTGTCCTTTGGTACAAGAAAGCAGCCCTACTAAAATTTTGGCTAAAGTAGATTTTCCCGAGCCATTATGACCAACAATAGAAACCCAAGAATTATTTTGAATGGTTAAATTAAGGTCTTTGAGAATAGGATTACAACCGTAATAAAAAGTTAAATTTTGAATAGATATCATAACTTTAAATTTTTCTTTCTTTCTTTGTTTGTTTGGTAGTTTTGATGGGGCATTTTTGAGGTAGTTGGTTTATTTCGAGGGGAGGTTAGTTTGAAAAAGGCAAAACCACTTTTGCAACGAATCGCAAATCGTAATATAAGATATAAAATAAGATTGAGTTTTTGTGGAAGGAGTGAAAAATTGTTATAAAATGGTGTAATTAAAATTTAGTATCATCAATTTTTTGCAAATAACAAGTTACAAAAGAAACAATGTTTTTTAAGTGATTAGGTTCAAAAGGATTAGTAAGTCCTGTAGTTTTTAAAAGGTTTAAAAAAGTTTGTGAACCGCCTAATTGACATAATTTTAAGTACTTTTGCCAAGTATTGGAATAATCTTGCTTGCTTAAAAGCCAAATTTCTAAAGCACAAACTTGGGCTAAAGTATAGTCAATGTAGTAAAAAGGAGTAGAAAAAATGTGGCTTTGACGGAACCAAAAAGTACCTTTTTCTAAAAAAGGATCGCCTTCATAAGTTTCTAACAACAAATATTTTTTTTCCAAATTACGCCAACACTCTTTTCTTTGAGCAGGAGTCATTTGAGGATTTTGATAAACTTCATGTTGAAAATGATCCACTAAAGCACCATAAAGTAAGAAATTAAGGGATTGGATTAAATGTAGAAATTGATATTTGTCTACATCTTGGGCAAAAAAATCTTTTACCCACGGATAAGCTAAAAATTCCATTCCCATAGAACTAATTTCAGCTGCTTCAAAAGTAGGCCAACGATACTCAGGAATTAAATGACGACTTTGATAAACTTGGAAGGCGTGTCCTATTTCGTGAGTCAAAACATCTACATCATGACTTGTGCCATTAAAATTAGCAAAAACAAAAGGAGCGCTATATTTAGGAAGGTAAGTACAGTATCCACCGCCTGTTTTGTTGGGTTTGCTATCTAGGTCTAATAGATTTTTTTCTAAGAGAAAATCAAAAAATAATTTGGTTTGGAGAGACATTGCATGATACATTTTTTTTGCTTGGGTTAACTGAAAATCAACTCCTCTTTGAGGTTTGGGATTGCCACTTGAAAAATTAAAACTTTTGTCATAACTTTCCAATTTAGCAATACCTAAACGTTTGGATTTACGTTTTTGAGTCATGGTATAAAACGGCAAAACATATTTTAAAATGTTGGTGCGATAATCTGCAATTTGGTTAGCATCGTAATCAGTGCGTCCTAAAAGATCATAACCTAAGGCAACGAAATTGGAATATCCCAATATTTGAGCCATCTTGGTTCGTGTTTGGACTAATTGGTCATAAATAAGGTCATATTCTTGCTCATTTTTAGCAAAAAATTGCGAAACAGCTAATTGGGCATTTTTTCTAGTTTGCCTTTGGGACGATTCCAAAAAAGGAGCCATTTGACTTAAATTATAAAGTTTGCCTTCAAAAGCAACAGAAGGATCAGAAATTAATTTTTGATATTTGGTTGTTAAAGTTTTTTCTTCTTGTAAATAAGGAATAATTTTAGGGTCAAATGTTTTTAAAAATAGTTTGGTTTGGTCAAATAACAGGGGCCCAAATTCTTGTACTAAGGCGTCATAATGTTTACTTTTTACCATAGTTTGGCTAAATTGATGTTGTAATTCGGTTAGCAAAGGGGCATTTTGGTCACAAAAATGTTTTTCTTGTTGATAAAAAGTATCTTTTACATCTAGGCTATGCCTAATTTCTGCCAAAGTAAACATGGAATTAATTTCATCCATTAATGAATTAAGACGGTTAATAATTTTAATTTGTTCTGGTAAGGAAGCATCCAAAAAAGCCTCTATCATAGGCAAAATAGTTTGTTTGTTTTGAGCAATATCCACTCTTTGATATTCAAAATCTTGAAATTTCACTTTGGTTTAATCCTATCTTTTTAATTTTTATGAAAAATATCTAAATAGCAACGGTGTGGCAAGTTGAATTTTATTTATGTTAGTTTGAAAAAATATTTTATTGTCGAATAACTACATTTTAATTATAAACTAATAAATTTGATTATTTCTTATAAAATTCGTAAGTATCTGCTAAAAATTGCAATCTTTTAAACAGCTCTTTTAAAAGGATAAATACAAAAAAGGAAGTCACAAAGACAAGGGGCAAAGCAATAAAGAGCCCTTTATTTACCATAGTTGTTGCAATTTGTTGGATGGTAATATCTTGGGAAAAAATATTTATTTCGGCTGTCCACCACCATTTTAACATTACATACCAATATAATGTTTGATATAAAGCTGATAACAGGACAACAACTAAATACATTTTTAAAAAATTATCTTGGTGTCTTAACAACAAACCAGGTAATAATCCAAACGATAAAACACAAGCTAAATTAGCAATCAGTTCAAACTGATAACAAAATTCATAACCATATCCTACAAAATATCCAATTGTTTCAACCAAACAAGCACCCAGGCAAGAAAGATGCCAAGGAACATAAAAAGACATTACAATTAAAGGTAAAAAACGCACATAGACAAGAATATTTACATCTATATGAATAAAATGAAACCCTGGAAAAGATGTTGTTTTATCTGGGAATATAATTTGTAGTATTTTAGATAAAACAATAGATAAGGAAGTTAAAAAAGAAGTTAGGATAATTTTTGTCTTAAAAGTTTTTGATTGCGATTAAAATTATTATTCATAGTTTTTCTCTTTTCTTTGTGTGTGTAATTTTATTATTTATATTAAATTAATAAAATGTTCTTTGACAACATCGAAGAAAAAGAAATAATAAACGGGGAATAAATTGTAAAATAATACTGAAATTAAAAAAATTCTTATTTGATAAGGCTAATAAATATCATTTATAAATATCTCCTAAAAACTTTTTCAAATGTAGTTCCTTTATTTAAAATGGGTACAAACATACTAGCTTTTAATAAAAAATGATAACACAATAGCAATAAGGAAAATATAAATAGGACAAGAAGGGGTGGCACAAAAGCTACAAAGGGTTGATTTAAAAGTTGGAAATAGTAATTATTATGCATAGTTTTTCTCTTTTCTTTGTGTATGTAATTTTATTATTTATATTGAATTAATAAAATGTTTTTTGACAACATTGAGGAAAAAAGAGGAGGGGGGCAAAAATTATCTATAATAGTTAAGGTAAGTTTTAATTCTAGGATTTAAGAAAAATAAAAAAATAAAAATAAAGATAAAAGTAGCAAAAACGGGGATTAAATTATAACAAAAACACCAAATAATAGGGTAGTTGATTAGGGGAGCTAAAAAGGGGAAATAATTTTGTTTATTTGCAATAAGGGGCAACCAAATAAAATAAGAAGCCAAACATTTAAAAGCAAAAACAGAGGTAAAAACTATTAATAAATTAAGTAAAATGCTTTTATAATTATCAAAATATTTTAAATTAGGGGTATAAAAAACAAAAGAAAGACTATAAGATAAATCAACTAAAAGATAATCCAAAAGTAAAACTGCAATTTGTTGTAAGGGTCGCATTTGTTGGGCTTGCATATAAACTAAAATATTGGTGGATTCACTTAAAAAAATAGCTTTAAATAGATGAAATAAGGCATAAAGAGTACAAAAAAGAAAGCTATGTTTTTTGCCCAATAAAAAACCAATTAAAATTAAAGGAAGGAGAGAAACTTTAATAAAAGAGCCAATATTTGCTCCCATTTTGGCAATCCCTAACTTATCATAAGCAAATTCTAACACAATTGTGAATCCTAAAAAAGTAGAAGCAATAATGTGTTTTTGCAAGGGGGAGAAAAAAACTTTTGTTTCTTTGTTGTTGGTTTTTAGCATATGAGATTAATTTCTTTCTAAAGAAATATCAAAATTACTTTTCATCAGGCAAAGTAATAATTGGGGTAAAAAAATAAAATAAAGGTGAAGGGGGGGTATTTTTAGCAAGGGAATAATTATTGGTTTTGATAATATTTTATAATAATATAATGTTGCAAATAAAAATATAAACTAAGGGAAAAAAGTGGAGAAAAAATAGTGGGATGATCGCCAATAGAAAATCATTAATAAAAGATATTGATAATAAATTTAATTAATAATAAGGTGATAACAATATTTTTGAAGGGTTGCAAAGGAGAGAATAAAGAAAATAGACCACTTTCAAAAAAATGGTCTAAGGAGTTTCATTTGTAATAAAGATAGATTCAAAAAGGATTAAACTAAAGTTGCTACTTTGTGAAGCAATCTTACTAATTGACTAACATAACTCATTTCATTGTCATACCAAGACATTAATTTAATAAATTTAGGTTTTTCTTTGAGGACTTGCAAAGTGTGAGAATCATATAAAGAACCATAACTTGTTCCAATAACATCTGAGGAAACAATAGGATCTGTAACGTAGGCTAGGGTTCCATTAGCAGCTTTTTTGAAAGCTTCATTGATGGCTTCTGGAGTAGCTTCTTGAGTCAGTTCTGCGGTAAGGTCAACTAAAGAGCCTGTAATTGTAGGAACTCTAATTGCTGTACCATCCAGTTTTCCTTTTAATTCAGGAATAACTAAACTAATAGCTTTGGCAGCTCCAGTAGAACTTGGCACCATATTAAAGGCTGCAGCTCTACCGCGACGTGTCCAAATGCCTTTGGGATGGTTTTGATCAATTAAACTTTGGTCACTGGTGTAACTATGAACGGTAGTCATAAAAGCTTGGTTGATGCCGAAGTTGTCATTTAAGACTTTAACAACGGGCGCCAAACAGTTAGTAGTGCAAGAAGCCCCGCTTACAATGGCATCTTCTTTAGTAAGTATTTGGTCATTAACATTGTAAACAACTGTTTTTACATCCCCAGTAGCAGGAGCACTAATTAACACTTTTTTAGCTCCAGCTTCTAAATGAAGAGCTGCTTTTTCTTTGCTAGTAAAAAAACCTGTACATTCTAAAACAATATCTACTCCTAGTTTTTTCCAAGGTAAATCTTGAGGATTTTTTTCTTGAAACACAGGAATTTTTTGTCCTTCAACTACTAAATAGTTGTCTTCAAAACTAACAGCGTCTAATTTGTAAGGTTTTTGAATGCTGTCGTATTTTAATAAATAAGAAATAGTTTCTAAAGTTGCTAAATCATTGATAGCTACTACTTCAAATTTAGGATTTCCAAAAACAAGACGAAAGGCTAATTTACCGATACGCCCAAAACCATTAATTGCTACTTTAACTTTCATAATTAATTAAACCTCTTTTTCTTTTTTTATCCTTTTTTAATGTAAATGATGGATCTATTTGTTGGTTGTGTGGATTGTTTTATTTTGTGATGTTTGTAATATTTGGTAATTTGAAGAATAATAATGATCAAAAAATAAAATAAAAATAGGGGAGTTGTGATTACAGTTTCTCCATACATGCAAGCCCTGGCATTGGTTTTCCTTCTAAAAATTCTAAAAAAGCGCCTCCACCCGTAGAAATATGGCTGAAATTTTGATCTAGACCGAATTTAAAGACTGCAGCAGCGCTATCGCCACCACCAATAATGGTAGTTGTATTGGGCGAAAGATTGCTTATTGTTTCGGCTAAAGCTTTGGTTCCTTTAGAAAATTGTTCAAATTCAAACACTCCTACAGGACCATTCCAAACAACTGTTTGAGCCGTTTGTAAATACGTTTTGAAAAGTTCAATTGTTTGAGGTCCGATATCAAGTCCCATTACATCATCAGAAATATTATCATAACTATAAACAGCTGCTTGTGTTGTTGGCGAAAATTCTTTGCCACAAACAAAATCTTTAGGTAAAACGATTTTTTTGCCTTCTGGAGAAGCTAATAATTCTTTTACTAAAGGGATTTTGTCTGCTTCTAACAAGCTAGTTCCTATGTTAAAACATTTGGCTTTAAGACAAGTATAGATCATTCCTCCACCTATCAAAAGAACATCAACTTTTTGCAAAAGACTACGAATAACTCCAATTTTGTCAGATACTTTGGAGCCACCCAAAACAGCAACCAAAGGTCTTTGAGGAGTTTGGACAATTTTTTTGAGAAAAGATATTTCTTTTTCGACCAAAAAACCAAAGCATTTTTCTTTGATATATGTTGCAATACCTACATTAGAAGCGTGGGTGCGATGGCATGTACCAAAAGCATCATTGACAAAAAAATCACCTAAAGATGCCCAATATTTGCCTAATTCGGGGTCGTTTTTACTTTCTTTTTTGAAAGGAACATCTTCAAAACGAGTATTTTGGACCACTAAAACATCCCCTGGAAGCATCTGGCCAACAGCTTGATTTAAGGTGTTGCCTTGAGTTTCTGGAACAAACTTTACTTTTTGTTGTAAATAAAAAGCAATTTTTTCAGCTACCACTTGCAAGCTAAAATGGGCTTTATCAGCTTCAGTTTTAACGCGTCCCAAATGAGAAAAAATAATAACTTTAGCTTTTTGCTGAACTAAATATTTTAAAGTAGGTAAAATAGCCTTAATTCTGTTGTCATCTGTGATAACGCTGTTTTCTAAAGGAACATTTAGGTCTGCTCGCAATAAAACTTTTTTATTTGTAATATTCATATTAGTTAAGGATTTTGTCATGCATTTATGCCTTTCACTTAGGAAATATTAATTATTTTTAAGTTATTTTTATCTAAATTAGTAAATAGTTTGTTTGAATGGTTAATTTTATTTTTTTGTTGTTTTATTTTATTTATTTTATCCATAGTTTAGAGGAATAATAATTTTTAAATATTGGTATTATTTTATCGTTTATGTTTTTTAATTTTTTCAATTGTTGATTCTGGCAATTCGTCTTTAATGGCATTTAGTTCTTCTAAGTATTGGTCAAGTTCGCCTTCTATAAGGTTTTATTTGCGATTGGTAAAAGCTCCTATTACAAAAGTTAAAAACATTTTGCCTCCCATTAACCGTTGCTTTTCAAAATCATCAATTCTTTCCACAATAAATTGAATTTTTAAAGAAAACTGTTCTTTTAGTTTAAAATTATCGCATTCAGTTAACCTAATTTTAATATCTTTAATTAACCACTTAATAAAACAACGTTTAGTTTCAATTTTTTTGCCTTTAAAATAACTGCGCAAGGCTAAAATACCCACAACAATAGGTACAAGTGTTTTAATTGCTAATAACACAATAACTATGGTATTGTTGGTGTTCATATTTGTATTAGAACTTGCCATATTTTGGACCTTTCTTCTCTAAAATGTAAAAAAGAAATTTTTTATAATTGTAGCTATATTTTCTTAAGGGAAAGATTTAAAATTGGGAAATATTGATATTCAATAATTAAGCTTTGTTGATTGAACCAAAAAGAGCTAATTTATGTCTCATTAATTCTTTAATAGCTAAAAAGCCGGGATTTAATAACTTACGCGGATCAAAGCCTTTGTCTGTTAAATCTTTTTTTTCTTCAATGTATTGTCTAGTAGCTTGGGCAAAAACTAATTGAAATTCAGTGTTGACGTTGATTTTTACTACTCCCAAAGAAATAGCTTTTTTAATCATGTCTTCAGGAATACCAGTGCCTCCGTGCAGTACTAGGGGCGTTTGTTTGTTGGTAAGTTCTCTAATTTTGGCAAAAACACTAAAATCAAGTCCTGTCCAATTATCAGGATATTTACCGTGCACATTACCAATTCCAGCAGCAAGCATATCAACACCTAAATCAGCAATTTGTTTGCATTCTTGAGGATCTGCAATTTCTCCTTGACCAATAATGCCGTCTTCTTCGCCGCCGATGCCCCCAACTTCTGCTTCTATTAAAAGTCCTTTTTGGTGACATATCTCGGTGATTTCTTTGGTTTTACTTAAATTTTGGGCAAAATCATAATGACTGCCATCAAACATAACAGAAGTGAATCCTGCCTCCATTGCTTGTTTAGCACCTTCATAAGAACCGTGATCTAAATGCAAAATAACAGGGACAGAAACCTTATAAAAGGCGTCTAGTTCTCTTACCATTGCAACGACTGTTTTAAGCCCTCCCATATATTTCGCAGCTCCTTCGGATACTCCTAAAATAACAGGTGATTTTAGTTCTTCGGCAGTTTGTAAAACAGCTTTGGTCCATTCTAAATTATTAATATTTACTTGAGCTATAGCGTATTCTTGTTGATGCGCTTTTAAAAGAACATTTTTATCGGAAGTTAACATTTAACTTAATCCTTTCTTTGGTTTTAGATTTGCATCTAAATTGTAATTAATGAGGTTTGTTAATTGGCTTTTGGACTAAAAAATAATTTAGGATTCTGGGTAGTTTTGCAAGTATAAGTGCAAAAAACAAAATATATTATTTTTGGTCAAAAGGAATGCAAATTAACAGTTTTAAAATCACAAAACAGAGAAAAAAATATAAAAATTATAAAAGTAAGTAAAAATTCATGCTGTTTTAAAATCAAAATCCAAAAGAAAAAATTAAACTAAATGGTGTAGTTTTAAAAAATCATAGAATTTATCATCGTCGATATGAGGAGCTAAAAGATTGCAATTATCTTTTATTTCTTGGCAATTGGTGTTTTCCAATCCGATGCCTACATCAGCTAATTTAAGCATTTCAACATCATTATAGCCGTCCCCTACACAAACTAATTGATGATGGGGGTAAAGTTCTTTTAATTTTTTAATACCACAAGTTTTATTCACACTTTGAGGCACCAAATCAACACCACCATTAGTTCTCCAATAATACGCTTGCAAATCTTTCAAATCTTTAAGAAAATTTTGCAATTTTTCTTTGTTGGGTTCGAATAACCACACTTGATAAACATTGTTGTGCAGATGAAATTCAGGGTCCACTACAGATTTTTTATTAGTGCAGTAAAGTTCTCCTAATGAAGGCGGAATTAAGTCTTGTGGGCTTGGTACAATTTCTTGTGTCATTCCTGTAAGACCTATGTGAATTTTGGCTTGATGGGCTTTTGCGATTAGTTCTTTGACTACTTCTTTTTTAAAAGGTCTATCATCAATTACTTTATCAAAATATTTAGTAAGACCGCCGTTAAAAAAGACAAAATGTTTGAAATAAGGTAGCAAATTGCCTAAAACATCTATTCTTTTAATGTTTCTTCCTGTGGCAACTGCTAAAACATTATCAGGGTTTTGGGCTAAAGTTTGGATGGCTTTGATTGTTTGGGGAAAGATTTTTTTATATTTAGAACTTAAAAGGGTGCCATCAATATCAAAAATAAATAAAGATTCTTTTTTTTGTTTCATTTGAAACTCCTATTATCCTATCGTATTTGAGAAACACAAAAAATGATGAAATGCAAAAATGAAAGAAAAAATGCAAAAATGAAATTAGAAAAAAAGGGGATGAATTAATTAATTGTAGCAAATTAAAATAAAAACTTTTGCTAAATGTTTGTCTTATTTTCCTAATTGTAAATTGGAATTAACAGCAAAAAGGACAATCATTTTTTTGAAAAATATCTTTAGTGGAAGCTAAGGCTTGTTTGCTTGCTATTTGAGCAAAAAATAAAAAATCCTCAGTTTGGAGGGAAGCTTTTCCTGCTAAAATGCCATCAATAGCGGGTTGTTCTAAAATGGTTTTAATGTTGGCAACAGACACTGAACCGCCGTAAATAATTCTCATGGCACAAGATGCTTGGGAAGAATAAAGTGCAGTGACTTTGTCTCTGATTTGTTCAATGACTTTGTTAGCATCTTGGGGAGTTGCACTTTTGCCTGTACCAATTGCCCAAACCGGTTCATAAGCGATGATGATGTTTTGTAATGCTTCTTCTGGAACACCTGCAAAAATGTTGGTTAATTGTTGGTCTAAAAAAACTTGGGTTTGGTTATTTTCCTTGGTAAGAAGCGATTCGCCCACACAAACAGTAGGAACTAATTTGTGTTTGAGAGCTGATAAAAGTTTTAGATTAACTGTTTGATCGGTTTCTCCAAAAAAAGTTCTTCTTTCGCTGTGTCCTAATAAAACGTGCTTGACACCTAATGAAAGCAAATTTTGTGGTGAAACTTCGCCAGTAAAAGCGCCTTCGGATTCATAAAACATATTTTGGGCCCCTACTTGTAAATTAGTGCCTTGGAGTTGTGCTAAGGAATCTAATAAGGTAAGTTGGGGGAAAATTAAAGTTTGGACTTGGGTTTGGTCAGGAACTTGCAAGCTTACTTTTTGGATGAATTCCAGGGCTTCGTCTTTGCATTTGTACATTTTCCAATTACCTGCAATCACTTTTGGTCTTGGTTTGTAATTCATAAATTACTCCTTTAATATTTTTTTACAAAAAATAGATGGTGGACAAATTTGAACTAATTTTTTAAATCAATATTTTTGAAATGGAAATTGTTAAAAAGTTTTAAAATATTGAATTTAAATTTGTGATAAAGAGAAAGGAAAAACGCGAAAAGAGTTATTATTTTATATTAACATTTACAAATAAAATTATATCATAACAAGGCAAGGGCAAAAAGATTAAATGTTGAAAAAATATAAATAAATATGGTAGTTTGGATTTGTTTAAAAAGGTAAATTAAAGAGTATGAGAGCAAAAAAAGAACTCAAAAGCCAAGAATCAAACCTATCTAAAAAACCACCATGACCTGGAAGGAAACTTCCAAAGTCTTTGATGCCATAATCTCTTTTAAATTTGGAAGCTAACAAATCGCTAATTTGAGAAATAATAGAAATTAAAAAAGCATAGATGGGGAAACTAATGCAAGAGTTGCAATCAATAAATAAAAAGACCATCAAAACTGTTATAGTAGAGCCAAAAGTGCCTAAAATAGCACCTTTTTGAGTTTTTTTAGGACTTAGGTGAAAAGCTAGGGGTCTTGTTCCTAAAAAGGGGCAAAAACGCGGGAAACGTGCTAAAAAAGCAGAAGAATCAGTGAGCATAACTGCTAAAAAAAACAAAAGCAAATAATGCCAATGCAGGAAAAACAAAGAAAAAAGACAAGCCATCAAAAAACCAATATAAAAGGTGATAAGAAAGGTTTTGCTTACATCTTTAGTTTGCAAAAAAGGTAAAAAAACTAGCATTATTAAAACTAACACAAAAGGTAAGAATAAAAGAAGGAAAAAATTTAGGTTCGAGGGAGTTGATTTTGTTAGGGATACAAATGTGTCTTTATTAAGGAATAAAAAGTTTAATTGTTTTGCGTCTTTTATTAAGTTTTGATTTTGACAAATATTTGGATACAACATCAAACAAACAACTGTAAAAAATAATAAAGTAGAAGTGGCAACTAACCCAAATTTAATAAAGGTCTGTTTTTGGTTATCTTTGGGATGTTTGAGTATAAAAAACATTTCTTGCACTGCTTTTATTGCTAAAAGGGCAAAAACTACAAATTTGATTTCTAAAGGGGCATAATAATAAAAGAAAAAAGAAAATAAAACTAAGGTGGCCCCTGTTATTATTCTCTTTTTTATCATATAAACCTCCTTTTTTTAAAGCGAAAGGTAAAAATTGGGTAAAATTGTTGTATTTGGAAAACGAAATCATTTTAAGCTTTTAATAATTCAGTGTTTTTAGTGGTGGTGTGTTTTTCAATAAGTTTAATGTTTTTATCAGTTAATGTTTGAATTTGATTTAAATAAAAAGTTTCTAAATCTTTAGTAAGTTCAACTTTTTTGATTTTGTCATTGCCTTCGCGACGCACGTTTCTAATAGCTACTTTGGTCTTTTCTGCTAGTTGCTCTACTTCTTTCATTAAAGCTTTTCTTCTCTCTTCGGTTGGTTTGGGGAAAACAAGTCTTACAACTAAACCATCAGTTTGAGGAGTGATTCCTAGATTAGATGCCAAAAGAACTTTTTTAATATTAGGAATTAAAGTGCTATCGTAAGGTTTGATGTTGAGTTGGTTGCCTTCAGAAACGCTAATAGAGGCTAACGTTTTTAAAAAAGTGGGTGCTCCATAATAATTAACAGTAATTTTATCTAAAATATTAGGATTAGCAGTTCCAGTGCGAATATCGCAAAAGTTTTTTAACATTACTTCTTGGGCTTGAGTCATTTTAGTTTCTAACGACGCAAGAATATCTTTGGCAAGTTGTTGCATATTTATTCTCCTTTTGAACTAATAACAGTACCTATGTTGCCTTCTTTGAGTACAACTTTTTTGATATTACCTTTTTTAAACATATTAAAAACTAAAATATCGATGTTATTTTCTAAACAAAGAGAAGCGGCTGTAATATCCATAACTGCCAGTCTTTGAGATAAGATTTGTTGGTGTTTCATGTGTTTGATTAAAACGGCATCTTGATGTTTTTTGGGATCTTTATTGTAAACACCTTCAATATTATTTTTAGCCATTAAAATAACATCAATGTTTAGTTCAGCAGCTCTTAGGGCAGCAGCAGTGTCGGTGGAAAAGTAAGGAGAACCAGCCCCTGCACCTAAAATAACTACTCTATCTTTTTCCAAATGACGAATAGCTTTACGGCGAATATAGGGTTCGGCTACCGAAGAAACAGGAAAGGCAGTCATCACGCGTGTGATGGTGTTTGTTTGTTCTAAGGCATCTTGCAAAGCTAAAGAATTCATGATAGTTCCAAGCATTCCCATATAATCTGCCTGAGAACGATCCATACCCAGTTCTTCACCAGTGCGTCCACGCCAAAGGTTACCTGCTCCTACAATGATGGCAATTTTGACTCCTAAATCTTTGATTTCTTTGATTTCCCAAGCAATTTTTTTAATGGTGCGAGGGTCAATTCCGTATAAAGATTCGCCTTTAAGGGATTCACCACTTAATTTTAAAAGAATTTTTTTATGCATCCACAAAACCTTTCTTCATAAACATCTGCAACATCTTTAAAAGAGTCTAAATTTGAGTTTGTTAAATAAAGTATGAAATAAAGATTTTTGAATTATTAGTTGCCCATTTCCCAACGCACATAAGAAACTACATCAGTGTTGTTGGCTTTAAGATAATCTTTTACTTTTTGATCTGCATTTTTGACAAAAGGTTGTTCTGATAAACACATGTCTTTTAACATTTTGCCTAAACGATTTTCAACAATTTTTTCTATCATTTGTGCGGGTTTGTCGGATAATTCTTTGGCAGTTTGTTTATGTAAAATCTTTTTTTCTTCTGCTAAAAATGTAGGATCTACTTTGTCAGGAGTTAAAAATTGCGGTTTGGAAGCAGCTATATGCATCGCTATGTCTTCTGATACAGAAGGGCAGTCGTTTTTTAAAACTACCAAAACAGAAATACGTCCGCCTTGGTGTTTGTAAGTTCCAAAAGATTCTTGAGGCTTTTTAGTAACTTTTAAAACACGTTTAAGAGTAATGTTTTCGCCCAAAACTGAGGTTTTTTCTAACAATAATTCTTGAACGGTTTTATTTTGGTAATTAAAGGCTAAAAGGTCTTTGGCGTTAGATAATTGGTTTTTTAAAATAATTTCTCCAAGCACTTTTACTAATTGTTGAAAATGTTCGTTTTTGGAAACAAAATCAGTCTCAGAATTGATTTCATATAAAAAAGCGTTATTGCCATCAAAAACAATATTAGTGATGCCTTCAGAAGTTGCACGTCCTTGTTTTTGAGCTGCTTTAATGATGCCTTTTTCTCTTAAAAACACGATGGCTTTTTCGATGTTGCCTTCAGTTTGTTGTAAAGCTTTGTGACATTCCTTCATTCCAGCATGCGTTTTTTGACGTAAATCCTTAATCATTTCGGCTGTAATTTTCATTTGTTGCTCCATTCTAAATTTTAATGATTTAATTACTTTTAATTATAAATTGTAAAAATAAAAATTGCGTATTGGTTAGTTAAGGACCAAAAAAAGTTTAATTATATTTGGTTTTGATTTTGATTTTGGTAAGATGGTTTTCTTGGTGAATCTTGGTAAGGACGTTTGTTAGGGGCATTGTAATTTTGAGGTTTTAATGGGTTTTTAGCATCAAAAGTTTCTGCTTTTTCAGCAACGCCACCAGTGCCTTCAACACAAGCATTAGCCATTAACCAAATAATTAATTTCACTCCTCTAATAGCGTCGTCATTAGCAGGAATAATGTAGTCTACTAAATCAGGGTCGCAGTTAGTGTCTACAATTCCAAAAACTTTGATTCCTAATTTGCGCGCTTCGGCAACTGCGATGCTTTCTTTTTCTGGGTCAACAACAAAAATAGCTTGAGGCAAGTCTTTCATGTCTTTGATGCCGCCTAAGAATTTTTCTAATTTGTCTCTTTTACGCTTTAATTGCACTACTTCTTTTTTAGGAAGTTTTTTCCAAAGTCCTTCTTCTTCTTTTTTGTGGAGCAAATGAAGTAATTCGATTCTTTTTAAAATAGTTTTGAAATTAGTTAATGTGCCACCTAACCAACGATGATCCACGTAGTATTGTTGTGAACGTTGCGCTTCTTCTCTAATCGCTGATTGAATTTGTTTTTTAGTGCCTAAAAATAAAGCTTTGCCGCCTGAAGTAATGATGTTTAGCAATTCTTGATAAGCTTTTTCAATTTCTTCTGAGGTTTTTTTCAAGTTGATGATGTGAATGCCATTTCTAGAAGTAAAAATGTAGGGTTTCATTTTGGGATTCCATTTGCGAGTGGCATGACCAAAATATACTCCTGATTCTAATAATTGTTTTGTTGTAACTACTGCCATTGTTATTAAAAACTCCTTTTTATTTTAATTGATATTTTTTGAAATATTGTGTTAAATTATGATAAAAAATAAATAAATAAATGATAATTTTGTTTGTGTTTGGGCTTTTGCATTTTAAATATTTAATACATTTTTTAATTGTGAATTGTGTATCAAAATTGATCCAAAATGATGATGCATCATCAAGTTTTTATTTCTATTTGCAAATATTGTTCCAAATTGCTAAATTGCTAAATTTTTTAATTGTGTCAAAAATGTTTGAGCAATGCATTTATACATCCCTTATAATTAAATAAAAGCTTTTTTGCAAGTTTGTTTGGGGAAGGAAAATGGCGTTTTAATAATTATTTGATAATTATAAATTTATAAATCACAAATATAACAATTAAAAAAATAATTAAATAATCAAAATTGACGGGCAAAATGGTTTGCCTAGTAGCAAAAACGGCAACAAACAAACAAATGCATTAAAAACCAAGAACAAAGAACAAACAATAAAATGTTTTTGAAATAATAAAAATAAAAATAAATAACTTTTTTCCTAACATATTTTACCATATTTAAAACCATTTAACAATGTTTTTGTTGATTTGGATACAATTTTGTTACTTTGTGCTACCAAAACCGCCTTTTCTGGCAAAATTATTTTCTTTTTCTTGGGTAATTTGAAAAAAGGGTTGAAAAATTCCTTGTGCAATTCTTTCGCCTTTACAAACTTTAACTGGGTTTTTAGAAAAATTATACAAGGCAATAAAAATATGACCTTCATTTTGCAAATTATTATAATAATCACTATCGACTACTCCCACGCCGTTGGCAAGGGTTAGTTGTTTTTTCAAGGGCAAAGAAGACCTCACATAAATTAATAAAACTTCGTTCCAAGGAAAAGATGCTTTAATTCCTGTGGGAACCAAAATGACTGTTTGCGGTGGGATTTCCATGCTTTGGGCTGCTTCAAAATCATAACCAGCGCTGAATTTGGTTTGACGTTGGGGAAGGTTGATTCCTTGATTTTGATAACTGCTTACTTTTTCAAAAAAACGGTTTGTTTTATTCATAAAAATGAAACCTTGGCTTTCTTTTGGGGTAGTTAGTAATTTTACTTTTAAATTAATAAATGAAAATCACAAAATAAAAATAATACAAAACGAGAGACAAAAAATAATTAAAAAGGTGGCAAAAATAAAAATTTTCAACAAAATAGGTTTAAATATTATAAAATTAAAAATATTATAAAAAAGTTAAAGATTCCAATCAACAACTTTAATTCCACAAGTTTGTAAATAAGTATTAGCACGAGAAAAAGGTTTAGATCCAAAAAAGCCTCTATGAGCGGAAAAAGGGGAAGGATGGGGGCTTTTAATTATGCAATTTTGGGATTGACAAATATATTGTTCGTAGGTTTGAGCAAATTTTCCCCACAAAATATAGACTATATTTGGTTTAGCTTGCAAAGCTTGAAAAATAGTTTTGGTAAATTCTTGCCAACCAATTTGATGGTGACTTAAAGGTTTATCTTTTTCAACAGTCAAAATAGCATTAATCATCAAAACGCCTTCTAGCGCCCATTTAGTTAAATTATTGGTGCGAGCAGTAATTTGTAAATCATTTTGTAATTCTTTAAAAATATTGGATAAACTAGGTGGTTTTTGGAAGGTTTTTACACTAAAAGACAACCCGTGAGCTTGATTTTTGCCATGATAAGGATCTTGCCCCAAAATAACTACTTTCACTTTTTCAAAAGGAGTTAAATTAAAAGCTGCAAAAATATCTTCTTGATTGGGATAAATAATTTTGTGATTGGTTTTTTCTTCTTGCAAAAAAGTAAATATTTTTTTAAAATAAGGTTTAGTTTTTTGATTATTAATGATTTGTTGCCACATTAATTGTTTACCTTTTGGTTTGTTATTGTAAAATTGTTGTATTATTTTGTAATTTGGTGTTATTTGATTGCATTTTTGTAATTATTTGGCTGCTTTTAATTCTTTAATTAAGAAATATAAGAGATACGCCATAATCATTAAATAAACGATTATTAAAAACAAATATAAGGGATTTTCAAATAAAAAAGCAAAGAAAGAACCAATATAAGCAAACAGATCAGAAAAGAAATTTTTGATGGATGGAAAAATATAACGGTCTTTACAAACATATTTTCCTACAATTTTGTGATAAGGAATTTTTTGTTCGTATTTGTGTTGGGTATCATTTGCATCACCCCAAGTGCCAATTAATTCGTTTTTTGAATCATTATAAACGACTCTATGAATAATAAAACGATATTTTTGGGCTGCTTGTCTTTCTTGTTCAGAAACATTAGGATTATTATAATTAGGGTTTTCAAAAATTACAACATCGCCGTTTTTTGGATGAGTTGTGCCTACTTTATAAGGTTTGGTTGTAGGATTTTTGGTGATTTGTTTCCCATCAACAGCACCAACAGGCATAAGTTTGGAAGCGTCCCAAACACCTCTAATAAAAACTAAATCCCCTATTTGTCCTGAATCCTCATTTTTAGGACCATGTAAAAAAGGTTCCATACTACCAGAAGCCACAGGAAAAGCAGCAATGCCTAGATATTTGGCTGAATATTTAGGAAAAAAAGCATTACCCAAAGAAGCAATAAAGAGATAGATTAGAAAAAAATCTAAAATAATAATCATACTTTTTTTTAAAATTAAAAGGATAGATTTGGTTTTTTGACTTTGTGGCGGAGTTTTTGTTTTATTTTTGAACATAAATAATTACCATAATAATCATTGTTTCCTTTTTTATTTATTAACTATTAATTATTTTCAACTATACAAATTAATTATAGCATAGAACAAGATTTTTTTTTGATGAATCAATTATAAGTGCTAAAAAAATATTATTATTATAAAATAAATGTTATAATAATATTGAAAATACCATATAATCCAAAGTATTATAAAAATGCTTAATCTCACAATAAATAAATTAAATGAAAGATAAATTAAATTACATCTAAGAATTTCCCAATAATAAATTAAAAAATATGAAAATTATAAAATTAAGAACTAGGTTCGCAACTATTAAAACTACTTTTACATTATTGTTGTTAGTGGTGCTAATTTTTAAATCTTTTGACAATATTGATAATATAATTAGTATCGATAATATAAGCCCAACAAAAAACAAACCTAATCATAATGTGGATGTTATTCAAAAAAAAATCTATAACATGGATGGAAACATTGACCATATTTTGGATTATGATAGCAAAACAAATAAAAAAATTAAACTCACAGCGTTTAATGGTGATGAAAAGTGTGTTTGGTATATCATAGAATATGATTTGCAAACTGCCAATAAAATTAAACATACTGTCTTTGAAAATGACAGAAATATCTTAGATATTAAAGAATACGATCCGCATACGCAAAAATTAATTAAAGAAATAAGTTTTGCAGAAGACAAATCAAATATTTTATATATGTATGAATATGATGCTAAAAGCGGAAATGTTATAAAAGAAACTCACCATAATAGTAAAAATGGCAAAGTAGAATATGTTTTAGAATATGATCCTCAAACCCAAAATAAAATCAAACATACAAAATATTTCCCTAATGGAAATATTGATTATATAAATAAATATGACCCCAAAACAGAAATAAGAATTTGGCGTGCAAAATACAAATATCAAAGCAAAAATGATGATAAAGAGGTTTATAATTATGATCCTAATAGTGGTGATGTCATAAAAAATAATGGTAATTAGAATTGTTTGGAAAGATGTTGCAAGGAAAAATCAGGTAATCTGTTTACAGGCAAAATCAAAACTAGTTTAAAAAAGGTAGTTTTTTCGAAATGATAAAAAGAAAAAGCATGCAAAAAGGGGCTTTTACATACTTTCATCCTAATATTTTTATTTAATTTTTTAATTGTTGTTGTTTTTTATGTCCTAAAGCTTTATTGATGTGCAAAAAGTCTTCTGGATGAACGTACAAAACTCTATCATCAGAACTGTAATAAGTTTTTTTAGTGTAATCTTGTAAAATTTCGAACTGCATTTCTTCGATGTTATTTAATTTTTCTAAAACTTGTTTTAAAGTTTCTGGGATTTCATCCCAAAAATTCTTTTGTGAGTTAAAAGTTTGGGCATTATTAGGAATGGTATCAGCTTTGGATTGCTGTTGTTTTTCTTCTAATTCTTTAATTTTTTGTTTCATTTCTAATTCAAAGATCTTTTGATTAAAATAAGTTTCAAGCATTTTATGCTTTAATTCTAAAAGATCGGTTTGCGAACGGTTGTTATCTTTTTTGTCCATCATCTCCATTAATTTTAAATTAATTAAACAATTAGAATCAAAGTCTTTGTTATTAATCAAAACATTGGGAATTTGAGGTTGTTCGTTTTTGTTGTCGTTGTTTTTGCTCTCTTTAGACGGTTTGGAAGGACTAAAAAAAGCTGCAATACGAAAATTAACAAAATAAATGAAAATTAGCGTTTTAATCACTAATTTTACTAAAAGAAATATCAATACAGGGAAAAAAACAGCGCCAACAACCCAAATCCAAGGATTATTGGAAACCCAAGTTACCAATTCTTCAAATCTCAAAAAACCAACCTCCTAATAAAAGCGTTTGTAAAAGTTTTATACTTTATTTGTTAGCTTTATAAAAAACTTAAATATAGCTTATATTTATTTTATCATAAAACTTTATATCTACACCTTTATTTAATCAAAAAAAGAAACAATTGTCAATTGATTTTGGTGGTTTTTTAAGATAAAGTTGTTTTTTTGGGTAGTTTGAAAAAGATAAATAAGGTTTTTTTAGATTTTAAGAGCAAAATGATTAAAAAATTCATTTTAAAATATCTTAATAAAGCAAAAAAATGATTGTCAAAAAAATTAATTGTTTTTTTATTTTATTAAAATATTTTTATTGGGGTAATTTTTTTGGCAGGGATATCAGGATTCGAACCCGAACGAGCGGTTTTGGAGACCGTTATGCTACCATTGACATCATATCCCTTCATTTACAAGTAGGTTGCATGGTACGGGTGACAGGATTTGAACCTGCACGCCTAAGCGCTAGATCCTAAGTCTAGTGCGTCTTCCATTCCGCCACACCCGCGTTTACCTTTGTTATTTTCGTTCGTTAATCACTCATAAACACTTATAAAATGGCAGACCCAGCTGGATTTGAACCAACGAATCACGGAGTCAAAGTCCGTTGCCTTACCACTTGGCTATGGGCCTCAATATAACTTTATAATCTGGATATTTTATTATTAAATAATGTTTATAATAATTTTTGTATTTTTATATTTTGTGAAATATATTCTGGGGCGGCTAGTGGGAATCGAACCCACGCATATCGGCGCCACAAGCCGCCGCGTTAACCACTTCGCCATAACCGCCAAATAATTTTAATAATTAAAATTCCATAACATAGAATATTATACCTTGATTTTGTTAATTTGTAAAGTAAAAAAGTTAGGTTGATTGTTTTTATAAGTTTTTTGCAGTCAATATTTTTGGTGGCGATGTTTAAAAAAGATTTGAGGGAATAAATTGAGATAAAAAATGTGCATTCCAAAAACCTCAAAAGAAAAAAAGATAAGTCTAAAAAGTTCCAAAAACAAATGCCAAAAAAACGCAAAAAACAAATGCAAAAAAAACAAATTACCAAAACATTTCCCAACAACAAGCCCTTAAAAAACAAGTTCTTAAAAAAATAATATGAGCGATGAAATTATGGAAATTATTTTTATCAAAATGAAACTGACTTTGCAAACTAACAAAAAATAGCTAATTTTAGTTGGCGGAGGAAGAGGGATTCGAACCCTCGCATCTTTTGGATCTACACGCTTTCCAAGCGTGCCTCTTCGGCCACTTGAGTATTCCTCCAAAAAGCCCCAAAACTATAAAAGTGATTGGGTTTGTGATTTAATTATTAGCCACAACAGCAAAAACATTCTTGCTGATCGTCTTTATCTTGATTAGTTTGATTTTGTTGTAAACGCAAAACATCTTGAGCAATAGCAAGTTCTTCATTGGTAGGAACAACAAAAGCTTTGATTGCAGAATCAAAAGTTGTAATAAGTTCTTGTTTGCCTTGAACTTTGTTTTTTTCTTCGTCTAACTTAATTCCTAAAACTGATAAACGTTTAATAATTTCAGAACGGAAAAAAGAAGAATTTTCGCCAATACCAGCTGTAAATACTAAAGCATCAACGCCTTTTAATAATACGTAATAACTAGCAATATAATCAACTATACGCTTAACTTGGATGTCGTGTGACAAAATGGCTTGCTGGTTGCCTTCTTTAATGCTTGCCAAAATATCACGAGTGTCATTAGAAATACCTGATACTCCTAAATAACCTGATTTTTTATTCAAATCATCGATAACACAAGCAACAGTTTTGTTTTCTTTTTCAGCTATAAATTTCACTACTGCAGGATCAATATTGCCACTACGAGTTCCCATAGGAACCCCTTCTAACGGAGTAAAACCCATAGAAGTATCAACTGATTTACCAGAATCAACTGCACATAAAGAAACGCCGTTGCCAGCATGACAAATAATGATTTTGGCGTTTTTTTTACCCAAAATTTGTTGCATTTGCTCAGTTATATATTTATAAGATGTACCATGAGCTCCGTATTTTCTAATTTGGTATTTTTGGTACCAGTAATAAGGAGTGGCGTATAAAAAATTAACTGCGGGCATACTTTGATGAAAAGTAGTATCAAAAACAGCTACTTGAAAAACTTGGGGAAGTACTTTTTGAAAAGCTTTAATACTTATGATGTTTGCAGGATTGTGTAAGGGAGCTAGGTCGCATAAACTTTCAATTTGAGCAAGAGTTTTTTCAGTTAAAACAGCAGAATCGCTAAATATTTCTCCACCTTGAACTACGCGGTGCCCTACTCCTTCGATTTCTTCCAAAGTATTAATAACTTTTTTTTGAATCAAAGCATCTAGCAATAACTCTACTGCTGTTTGATGATTTAGCACTTCTAATACTTGTTTGTCTTTTTTGTCTTTGGTCTTCATTGTAAAAACAGCCTGATTGCTACCGATTCTTTCAACTAAACCTGAAACAATTACTTCTTGTTGTGGCATTTCTAATAATTGAAATTTTAAAGAAGAACTACCAGAATTTACCGACATAATTTTCATATATTTTTCTCCGTTTTTTGATGTGTAATAATTTATTTTTTGTTTGTATATTAATTTTAATTGTTGTTTGACTTAATTTTTTTGGGTTGAGTTTGGGATTGGGATTTTAATTATTTGTTATTTGATTTATTTTTATTTTTAATTAATAATTTCTTTTAATGAGTGGAATTATTTTTGGGTTTGTAATTATTTGTTTGCAAGTTTGATTTCTTTTTATTGTTGGAAATTTTTCAATTTGTTATTAATTGTTTGGCAAAATTTCAAGCAAACGATATATGCCCCAAGCATGAAAACAAGTTCCTGCCATAACAAAAAGATGCCAAATAAAATGAAAATATTTTTTATTATCTTTAACATAAAAATAGATGCCTAAACTGTAAAAAACACCGCCCAGTAAAACAAAATGAAAAATATTGGCTTTCCACATTGCAGGCACTAACAAAAGCCCACTCCATCCAAGCAAAACATAAAAGATTAAATGAATGATTTTTCCTTTATTCATCCAAAAAACTTTACATATAATACCTGAAAAAGCCAAAATACATTGGCAAACAAAAAAGCATTGTCCTTTGGAAATTGGCACATTTGATTGAGGAAATAAGGGTTTTTGCAATTCTGGCAAAAGTAACAAAATAGGGGCAAAAGTTCCCCAAATTAATAAATAAATACTAATGTGATCGGTCTTTTGAAAAAAATTATGAGCTTTGGTAAAGGATAAAGAATGATACAAAGTACTCATCAAATAAAGAATAATCATCGATATGCTAAAAACAAGTACAATATAACCGTTAGGATTTGACATTACAGAGGCTTTAAGACAAAAACAAACAAGAATAAAAACTCCTAAAGGAATCATTAAACCATGGGAAATTGCATTGGCAATTTCTTCGCCCAAAGTTTGTTTATCACTTGGTTTAGTAGCCCATTTCACAATAAAACTCCCTTCTTGCTTGGAATATGTAGCAATTACTGAGATTATAAAAAGTTTAGAAATTAAATAAGTTATAAGGAAAATAAGGAAACATTTAAAAATAATAATTAACTTTATTAAATAATTTATAAATTAGATTAAGTTGTAATAAAAACTAATTCTTATATATTTTACCACATAAAAGTAGTTGCTAAACTAAATTTGTAAATTGACAAAAGATAAAATATGAATTTTTCAACATTTCAAAATATAATAATGTATAGTCAGTAAATAATAGTATAATATTTAAGGAAACTAGTTTTCCATAGAAAGGATTTTGTTATTTTTCATGAAATCTATTCAAACTAAATACTACAAGTATTTAATAATTATCACATTTATTATCGCACTAATAATTTTGTTATCTGCAATTATTTTTATTAAACAAAAAATAAATCTGTTCCTAATGCAAAATTAAGCCACATCCTTCCTGAAATCAAACCCGATACCAAGACAAACATTATTGAACATTATTTAGGTCTCAATCCTAATTTAGAAAATTTAAAAACCGAATTTAGAAAAATAAACCCTGATTGGAACCAAGAAGTTTTTGCTTATAATTATCATATGCTTTCTAAAAGTAATGCAAATCAAAAAATTACTGATGCTATCCAACACAAAATTTTTGCTATTTTTTTAAACTTTAATGATGAAAAAATGAAATCATACCAAACCCAAAATAATCTTTTAGATGCCTTAAATCAAAATCAAAACAATAAAATGCATATTTTTTGGAAAAAAGAAAAACCAAATACCGAACTTATATTAGCTTTAAAAGACCAATTATTGCATAACACAAATAAATGGCAACAAACAGCAACAAATATTTTGGATAAAATACAAACCTATATTAATAATGATATAGATCAAATATTAAAAAATCAACTAAGCTTGCTTGAAAAAAATAAAATTATAATTGATATGAATGCAGGCAAACTCAAAATCACAGACATTAAGATTTTATAAAACAAAATTTGATGGCTAATGCAAATGCCAAACTTGAATCTAATCCAGAACAAAATATTTTAATAAAACAATTAAGAAAACAATCTTTTAATTTAATGGAGTTAAGAAACAAATTCCAAACTCTCAAAAAAATAATTCAAAAAATAGCTCAAAATGGTAATATAACTACCATATTTCAAAAAGATATGCAAGAATTAGAAACTCTTATAAAAACAACTATATTAGAAATTATAAATGAATCTGATAAATTAAATATATAATTTGGTAAATGACTAATTATTTTTCAAATCCATTTTTTTCCTCAATTCTTCCAAAACTTGATCTACAATAACTTTCACTTGAGGATTGACAAAAAGAATCTGATTTTTAACTTCAAAATGAGTTTTTTTACTACAATTTTTCAAAATCACAATTTTTAATTTATCAATATTAACTTTTTTCAACATTCTTCTAATTTTTTGTTCTTTAGCTTGTCTTTTTAACATGAATATCGCCTTTTCGTTTTATTTTTATTAATAAATTATTTTTAGTTCATCAAATAAAATAATATAAGTTAGTTTTTTAATGCCGTTTTTGCATTTCAGCTTTTATTTTAATCTTTTAGACATAAATTTTGGCTTGATTTTATCTTTACCATATTTGGTTTGCTTTTTTACCTTTATAAAGATATTATACAACTTTTAAAATAACTTTTTTATATTTTGTCATTATTGTCATTATTTTTTAATATATTTAACTAATTTTCACCTCCACTTTAACCCTGTCCGTAAAACTTTATCCCTTTACCAAGATAAACAGAATAATGATAAAGTCAAGGAAGCCGAATATAATAAAAGAACCAGCGATGACTGGTGATAAAAATTTTAACAACTTCCAATATGTTAAAATATAAAGGAATAAAAATTAAATGAGCTTTCATATGATATTTAAATCACAAAAATATTTACTAATATTTAATATTATTTTATTTATTTGTTTAGGATTGTTATTAATAAATAATAATAATAAAGTTATGGCAATGGACAAATTAAATAATGAATTAATTAAAGAAACAAATATTAATAAATGTCAAGAACAAATTCAGCAATTAGAACAAATATCAAAATATAGTAAAGAAGATGAAAAAATAAACAATGATAATTTGGAAAAACAAAAAAACCATTTTTTTAAATTGTTTATAAAACAAATAGTTATAAAATTGATGTTTATAGAAATTAATATAAATTTTTAAAAACAAACCAAGCAAACAAAAATATCCAAATTTACAATTATACTCAACAAAAAATTAAAGAAAAACACCAAATTAAAATCCTTTAAATAATGATGCACCTTAATCATTTTTTTTCAATATTCAATTCATAAAGTTGTATAATAGTGAATATTATTCAAACTTTCATATTTGATAATTTATAACCATTATCATAGGGGATAAAAAAAATTAATGAATACTAGTAATTTTTTAAAAACACAATATAAAAATAATATCTTATTTAAACTAAACTATCTCTACATTATAATCCCATCTGAGGGATAAAAAATAAAAAAAGGAAATCAAAAAAATGGAAATTAAATCATTTATTTTAATAATAAGTTTAATTTTGAATGTTATTTTAATACTTTTCTCCATAATTAAAACAATACAATGTAACAAAAAATTAAAATTCGAAGATTTGACTAAAAAAGAATTTGAATTAAAATGTGTTGAATTAATATGTTCAGGAGAAATAAGTTTTGAAAATAATAAAAAAGTTTTAAAAGCAATGCAAAAGTTGCACAAAGAAATATTTTTAGATACAATTCCTAAAAAAAAAGAATAATCACAAACCAAGACCCTTCCAGGGTCTTTTTTTATTTAACAACACACATAACTTTGGAAAGGAAACAAAAACAATGTTCATAAAAAAAATCTTTCAATCTTTACCTAGTAATCTCATCTTTTTCATCATCACTCTACTTTCATTTATTCCAATTATCACCATTTATTATGTTCTTAAATTCTATCTTTTCACTGTCAAACTAAGTCTTCACCAACTAAAACAAGGAATAGTGGTTCAATTTTATCAATATTTAACTACGAAGCAACCAAATCATCATGTGGAATTTAATTAATACTTGGTTAACTAAACTAAATAACATGCTTAATGCTATCAGTCATTATTTCTTCACTTATCAAAATCAATGGTTAAACTTAGGTTTATTAACGATTATTTTATTATTTATCCCTCATCTTTTATATTTAATTGATTTTCTTTTTAAATGTCTTTATCATCTTTTTCGTTTCTTTTATTATTTAGGAAAATATCTTTTATTCTTATTAAAGAAAATATTTAAGAAAGAATGAATATTATGAGAATCAAAAACTTAAATCAACGCACTAAATTATGGTACCAACATCGAAAAAAATACATCAACGCTTCTGAAATCGCTTCCATTACGAGTTTAGATCCCTTTCGTTCCATGGAACAATTAGTTCATGATAAACTCTTTGGCACCACTTTTACCTCTAATCAATATACTCTTCATGGACAAAAACTAGAACCCATCGCACGTCAATTTTTCATTCAAAAAACCAAATTAACCTTTGAAGACGCTATTTTTATGGATGATTATCACCAACAATTTTCCGCTTCTTTAGATGGTTATAATTCTCAAACCAATACTTTATTAGAAATTAAATGTCCTTTTGTTAATGAAAACCAAGAAATATCATCCACTTGGACTAGTTTTTTAAACAATCCCTATCTAGAAAATATCCCTCAATACTACTGGGCCCAAGTTCAATGTCAACTCTACTGTTCTCAAGCGAACTTAGCTTACTTTTTAGTTTATTTCAATAATGATGATTTTCATGTTGTTCGGATTTATCAAGATAAAACATTTATCACTAAAATGATTAAAGATAGTCAAAAATATTTAGAATTACTACACAAAACAAAACAAGAATTATTACAAACAACTTATTTAAAACAATTAAGTAAAATTAAATAATTAATATTTTTAGACCTTCAATTTGAAGGTCTTTTTTTTATGCCCAAATTAAAAATCAAAGGAGAAAAAAATGACGAAATTAATCGTTTTTTAAGGACTCGACGGGAGTGGAAAAACTTCTCTTATCAATTCTCTTCAACCCCAATTAAAAACCCCTCATCAACTTTATCAAGGTTTAGGGAGCAGTTCTATTGGGAAGGAAATTAGAGATTTATTTTTAAATTTTCAACAAGTAGATTATCTCACTCGTTTTTATTTAAGTCTCGCGAATATGGCTCAAATCCAAGCGGAATTATTTAAAAACAACCAATTAATCATCTTAGACCGTTGGTTACCATCCGCTTATGCTTATCAATTATTTCCTTTTTCCAAGTAAAAGAAACAACTTCCCCCTTTAAAAAAGATCTTTAAGTTGAATCATGAAACTATCTTAAAAAAACCCGATTTATTAATTTATTTAGATATCGATCCTCTCATCGGAAGAACTAGAAAGAAAAAACAAAAAAACCATCAAAGAGATCTCATTGAAAGACAATCATTAACTTATTTTCAAACCGTTCGTCAAGGATACAATCATTATCTCACTCATTATACTAGTGGAGTTAATAAATTAATTTTAAACGGAAGTGATTCTATCAAATCCAATGTCAAACAAATTATTAAACAAATAGGAGTACTATCAAATGGCGATCATAACTAAAAAGACCTGTCAAAACAGCAATACTTACATCTATTTTTCTAATGGAAAAATCAAAACCATTCATAAAGATGGCACCATTACCTGGAAAACAAAAAGAATTTTTAAAACTAAAAAAACCAACAAAAGACCTTAATTTAAAGGTCTTTTTTTATTTAAAGAAAGGAATATCAAATGTTAAATAACCAAGATTTTTTTAATATTCAAAAATTTAATACTAATATCCAAACTGTGGAAATCTTAAAATGTTTTTTTAACAAAGATACCTTTAATCTTTCTATTAACGAATATATGAAAACCAATTACCAACAATTAAACCATTATTTTAACCAAAATAACATCAACTCTCAAAGTCAAAAAGTAATCCGTGGTAAAATCAATGAATATCTTATTTTACTCTATTTTCAAAACCAAGGAATCATTCATTTATATCCTCAAGCTTATTTATTCTTCATCCCCGACATTAAATTTGATTTAGTGTTATTTACGAAAAATAAACGGATTATCGCTTTTAATTTTAAAACATGTCTTCGTGATCGCTATAAACAAGCCATGGTAGAAGGGCAACAATTAAAAAAACTCGATACTCGTTTTGAATTTTATTTATTAACCAACAACGAACCAGAAACTCAAAGACTAAACAACAAAATCAATCAAGGAAAAGTACAAGGCATTAATAAAGTAATTAACTTATTTTCCAATTCAGCCAATAATTTCTTACAAAACTTAATTACCACCAAATTCATCCCTTTTTCTAATATCAATATAATTAAAAAATAAAAAAAGGAGTTAATATAAAATGTTAACCAGCGAACAAAAAGCGTTAAAACAATTAATAAATTATATCGAACAAGGCCAATGGGAAAAGTTAGACCTTTATTGTCAAATAATCAACCCCAAAAATTTACTTGACCCCAAAAATACAAAAATATTTACAGCTTTAAAATATTTATTTTTAGAAAAACAAATATCTCATCCGTGGGACAAACCCACTACAAAACCCATTATTATCAAAGAGTTATTAACATATTTACAAACTAATTTCCCCCAAGATAATTTTACTTTAGATTATTTAAATTATTTAAATGATGATTTTAATAACCAAAATAATACTCATTTTTTAGACAATCTAAAACATACCTATACCCAAGAAAAATTATTTCAACAATTAATAAAAATCATTAGCCCCACATACGAAAACCAAGACCCCTACCACAAAAATTTATATTACCAAGAAATATTTGATAAATTAAGAAATTTTATCTCTTCAATTCCCCACAAATCCGACCAAACTTTATTAACTTTAAACCAAATGGCCTCTTTACATCCTGAATTTTTTGATACCGATCAACAATCAAGACAAAAAATCCAAGAAGAATATTACCGCTTATCAGAAACTTTTAAAGGTGCACTGTTACGTTTTTTTAGACAACTTTTGTCTTTAAAATTGTTCTTTAAAACTTAAAATTAAGTAGATAATTTCATATCTTTTCTAAAAATGTTTTTAGAGAGGAATTGAATGTTAAGACAAAAATTATTTAAAGATTTTTTAAAAAATAAAAAGAATTTAGAAATTCGCAATCAATTAATAGAACTTCATTTACCTTTAGTAAAAAAACTAATTTATCAATTTAAATATTACCCTAAATTTTTAACTAAAGAGGATTTATATCAAGAAGGGATTTTAGGATTAATCAAAGCCCTTAATAATTACCAAGATTTAGGCTATGACTTTGTTACTTACGCAACTCCAAAAATAAAATTTGCAATCAATGAACTAATAAGAAAAAGCCATTCACCTTCAATCCCACAAAAAACAACCAAACCAAATAATATCAGTTTTAAAGAAGAACAATACAAACAACCTAATTGGGATAAAATCCTTAATCCACATCAATTATGGCTAAAACAAGTAAAACATGAATTATTAATAAAAAAACTAAAAACTAAACTAAGCAAAAATGAATTCAATGTTATTTGTTTAAGTTTTGGCATCTCGCTAGAAAATAACAACGAACCTAATCAACAACCTCTAACCAATCATGCAATCGCGCAAAAACTTAATTTAAAACTCTCCCAAATTGAAGATTTAAAAGATAATGCAATTAGAAAACTAAACCCAAATATAAAACCTAATGATTTATTAGATGAATTTCAAATAAAAGAATTAAACGAAAAAGAACAAAAAGAGGAGATTTATAAAGATTTAAAAATAGATTTAGATAAAGATTTTTAATCTTTTTATGTGTATTTTATTTTACATTAAATAAATAAAAATTGTATTCCGCGGAATGTTAATTTTAATCAATTAATCAATTTTATAATACCTCTAAAACTCCTTATTTTATATCTATATTCAATTTTAAATTAAATTAAGTATAAAAAAGTATTCAAAGACGAGCAGAGCGAATTAGGCGGCCAGCCGAAGAACATTACAATTAATCTATTACACCCCTCCTATAAAGTCCCCTTTGGGGATTTAGGGGTTTTTTTTATATCAAAAATTCGCTAGGTTTTACGTTGGGGGGGAACTCTATACTAAAAAGGAAATGTTAGGCACTTTTTTTATTTTCCCTCGCGCCTTTACCGTGAGCATCGGTAAAGGAGTAGCGAGAGAACGAAAAAACCGCCTTTGCGTGAAGACGTAAAGGCGGTTGGAGAGTCCATAATTAAAAAAAGTAATTTATATTTATATTAATTTAATGTTTAGGAGGATAAGTAAAGAAATTTTGAGCTAAAGAGTTTCTGTACATATCAAGAGGCACAAAAATACTTTTTTTCCCTATTAAACGATTAGATATATCTTTTTTTATTTCTTCTAAAGTAGTTGAATCGTCTAAAATCCAATTAACAATAGCTATTTTAAGAAAATCATTTCTTCTTTTATCGGAAGGAATTAATACTTTTTCTTTAAAAATATCAAAATCTTCTTTTCTATATTCTTCTTTTACTGATATTTCTTGTTTTTGTTCTTTATTGCTATTAGAAACATCACAAGCAAAAGTATTATATTTTGAATTTGTTAAAATGTAACTTAGAGAAAATAAAATTAAACAAAACAAAATTTTTTTATTAATAAATTTAAATTTATTAAAAATTGATTTCATTTTTTAAATCTCCTATTTTTAATTTTTTTTAGAAAAAAGAGTTATAATATAAGTGTATTCAAGAACGACACTAATGAATTATTAATATTAACAGATAAAAAATGTTAAAATAATTAATGACTCTATTTATACGTTTGGTCGTTCTTGCGTATATGTAGGGTCATTTTTGTTATATTAATCCCACATTAAAAAAGTATAAAAAAATAGTTATGTAAATCCCAATTTTCTCAAAGACCAAAGATTTATATAACTATCATGAAAGGATGCATTAAATGCAAAACCTTAATTTAAACATAAGCGCATTTATTGATAAAATAAATGATTACGCTATCTTTATTATATCATTTTAAAGAATATTTTTAACAACATTATTGCCATCAGAAATGTTAGTTTTAGTTTATTTGATATCCCAAATTCTATAGGAATAATATTGAGTTTCGTTTTATCTATATTTTACATTTTAATCTTTATCACTTTATTATGTTTTTTAGGTTCTATCTTTAACATTATAAAAAAAATAATAAAATATACTATTTATTGCCCAATTAAATATTTTATTTTAGGAATATATTATTTTATACTATTATTAAAATATTTATTTACTCCTAAATCAAATTCAGAACAACCAGTTGAAACTAATAACTTGAATCTAGATGAATTAAAACAATTAAATAAAAAAATATCAGATTTAGAATACAAACTTAATTTACAAAAAAAACAAAATTTTATTAAACCAATATATAATCAAAATTATAAAAAAAAGGATTAAAATTATGCAAACCAATAATCAAAAAAAATTGAAAAATAAAATATTTATCATTTGGGGTTTATTTATTAGTGGAGTTATCCTGGTTCTTTTAATCTTTCTTTTATTAGCTATTAATAAACCCCAACCTAAAACTGATAACCAAAATCAACCTACTTTAACATCTAAAACTAATCCTCAACAAGAACAAGAAACATATAATGCTATTCTTAGAAAAATAGAATCTGAAGTTGATGAATTAACAACTGAAAAAGAAATAGTTTATAAACAAGATGGTAAAATTATAGATCATATTAAAATATTAGATTCTCAAACTAAAAAATTAATTAAAATAATTTCTTATCATGATGATGGTAAAATTATTACCTCTATTAAGGAATACAACCCCGAAGGTAAACTAAGCAAATTAACATTTTATCTATTAGATGGTAAAACTATTTCTTCTATTAATGAAATCAACTCCGAAGGCAAAATAATCAAAACAACATATTATAACCCAGACGGAATTGTTAAAGAAATAATAAATCGTTAATAATGAATAAAAAAAGAAAAATTATATTAATAATTTGGACTATATTTATTGCAATTATTCTTTTAATTCTGTTATTCCTTTTAGGTTTAAGATTACCTAAATTATTTAAATCAATTCAAGATAATAATAAAGTTGAAACCCAATCTCAATATCAAACTCAATATATCCATGATACTAATAAAGTTAATAATATAATTGGATTAATTAATTCTTTAAAACGTTTAAAAGAATTAAAAAACCAAAAACAACAATTAAAACCTCAAACTGAAAAACAAGAACAAGAACAAGAACAAGAGCAATATCAATTTGATTGGAACTCAAATTATGATAACGATGAAAATAAATTAGTTAAAGATATCGCAGTAGTAACTCTAGCTACAGGTGCAGTTGTAATTGGTTGTGTAGTTCTAGCTCCTATTTTTGCCTCTGTAGGCCCAATAGCAGCTCCTGTTGCCTTATTACTTTAATATAAATAGAAAGGAGAAATAAAATGTTAAACAAAGTCCAATTAATAGGTAATATCACCCATGACTTAGAGCCAACACATATTAATACTAATGAAGGTCAAATACCTAAAGTTAATTTTCAATTAGCAGTTAATAATAAAGATACAGCCCAATTTATACCATGTGTAGTTTTTAGAAACCAAGCTGAAAACATGAGTATGTATTTACATAAAGGTTCAAAAGTATATGTAGAAGGAACGTTGTCAATTAAAAAATATACTAATAACGAAGGCGAAAACAAAACTGCTACTAAAGTAATAGTTAAAAAAGTTATTTTTTTAGATAGTAAAGATAAATAAAATAAAGGCCCCTATTAAATTAAAATATAAAATTATGACCCTACATATACGCAAGAACGACCAAACGTATAAATAGAGTCATTAATTATTTTAACATTTTTTATCTGTTAATATTAATAATTCATTAGTGTCGTTCTTGAATACACTTATATTATAACTCTTTTTTCTAAAAAAAATTAAAAATAGGAGATTTAAAAAATGAAATCAATTTTTAATAAATTTAAATTTATTAATAAAAAAATTTTGTTTTGTTTAATTTTATTTTCTCTAAGTTACATTTTAACAAATTCAAAATATAATACTTTTGCTTGTAATGTTTCTAATAGCAATAAAGAACAAAAACAAGAAATATCAGTAAAAGAAGAATATAGAAAAGAAGATTTTGATATTTTTAAAGAAAAAGTATTAATTCCTTCCGATAAAAGAAGAAATGATTTTCTTAAAATAGCTATTGTTAATTGGATTTTAGACGATTCAACTACTTTAGAAGAAATAAAAAAAGATATATCTAATCGTTTAATAGGGAAAAAAAGTATTTTTGTGCCTCTTGATATGTACAGAAACTCTTTAGCTCAAAATTTCTTTACTTATCCTCCTAAACATTAAATTAATATAAATATAAATTACTTTTTTTAATTATGGACTCTCCAACCGCCTTTACGTCTTCACGCAAAGGCGGTTTTTTCGTTCTCTCGCTACTCCTTTACCGATGCTCACGGTAAAGGCGCGAGGGAAAATAAAAAAAGTGCCTAACATTTCCTTTTTAGTATAGAGTTCCCCCCCCAACGTAAAACCTAGCGAATTTTTGATATAAAAAAAACCCCTAAATCCCCAAAGGGGACTTTATAGGAGGGGTGTAATAGGTTAATTGTAATGTTCTTCGGCTGGCCGCCTAATTCGCTCTGCTCGTCTTTGAATACTTTTTTATACTTAATTTAATTTAAAATTGAATATAGATATAAAATAAGGAGTTTTAGAGGTATTATAAAATTGATTAATTGATTAAAATTAACATTCCGCGGAATACAATTTTTATTTATTTAATGTAAAATAAAATACACATAAAAAGATTAAAAATCTTTATCTAAATCTATTTTTAAATCTTTATAAATCTCCTCTTTTTGTTCTTTTTCGTTTAATTCTTTTATTTGAAATTCATCTAATAAATCATTAGGTTTTATATTTGGGTTTAGTTTTCTAATTGCATTATCTTTTAAATCTTCAATTTGGGAGAGTTTTAAATTAAGTTTTTGCGCGATTGCATGATTGGTTAGAGGTTGTTGATTAGGTTCGTTGTTATTTTCTAGCGAGATGCCAAAACTTAAACAAATAACATTGAATTCATTTTTGCTTAGTTTAGTTTTTAGTTTTTTTATTAATAATTCATGTTTTACTTGTTTTAGCCATAATTGATGTGGATTAAGGATTTTATCCCAATTAGGTTGTTTGTATTGTTCTTCTTTAAAACTGATATTATTTGGTTTGGTTGTTTTTTGTGGGATTGAAGGTGAATGGCTTTTTCTTATTAGTTCATTGATTGCAAATTTTATTTTTGGAGTTGCGTAAGTAACAAAGTCATATCCTAAATCTTGGTAATTATTAAGGGCTTTGATTAATCCTAAAATCCCTTCTTGATATAAATCCTCTTTAGTTAAAAATTTAGGGTAATATTTAAATTGATAAATTAGTTTTTTTACTAAAGGTAAATGAAGTTCTATTAATTGATTGCGAATTTCTAAATTCTTTTTATTTTTTAAAAAATCTTTAAATAATTTTTGTCTTAACATTCAATTCCTCTCTAAAAACATTTTTAGAAAAGATATGAAATTATTTTTTTAGTCTTTGAAACAAAAAAAGACTAACTTAATAGTTAGTCTTAAAGAATTTTTAAAAAGCAAAAAAGTGTCTAAACTTTTGGAACACCTCAAACCTTTATCTTTTCGTTTAGTAAATTATTGTAAAAAGCAAAATATCGATACAACAAAATTAATCGAATATGGTTTTATCAAAGATAAAACCAATCAACAAAATAAAACATATTATCACGATACTTTTCATGGTTCCATCATTATCCCCATTGAAAACGGATATAATAAAACATTTCATTTTTATCAAAATAACTTTCGCGAAGTTTCTTATTTCCAACCTAAATATAAATCACTCAATAATTTTAGTCAAACAACTACTTTTCATTTCAGTTATCGTTTTTTTGAAGCGTTACCTTCTATTAAACAAACGAAAACCATCATTATTCATGAAGGTTTTTTCGATGTCATTAGTTGTTGGCAAAACGGGATTAAAAACGTTGTCGGTCTCATTTGTGTCACTCAACTACTTTCTAAATCACAAATAGAAATTCTTAAAAAAGAAAAAATCAAAGTCATTATCGCTTTAGATAACGATGAAACAGGTCAAAAACGCAGTGAAGCCTTAGGAGAACAACTTAAAGAAGAAAATATTATTTACGAAATTAGACGCATTTTACCACCTTATGATAAAACTTTTAAAGATGTTGATGATTTATTACGCCAATTCGGAAAAGAAGCATATCAAAAATGTTTTTTAGACCCATACATTACTTATGAAGAGGCCAAAAATAAAATCATAGTCGATTTAGCTATTTATTTTTTTGGAAAAGACAAAGTAGAAATAATTGATTAAAATTATTGCTTTTTAACTAATATATTAAACCTTACATGTATAATAACATTAACATACCCCCAAACACACGCATATACCCCTAAATTTTGCGATTTTATTTTCGCAACTTAGGGGATTTTTATTTTTATAACAAAAAACCAAATAAAAAGGAGAAAAAAATGAAAAACGAAACAAATCAAGGAATCATTAGGGGCGGTTGGGAAACAAAATCAACCCCCAACGACTTAGTTCAAATCAAAAACTTTTTACAAATATTAAAAGGAGAATTATTAAATATTACAATTGTTTATCATTCTAAAAAGAAAAATTCCTATCAACAAGCAAACTACCGCCCAAAAAACCAAACTCTATTTGTAGACCCACAAATCTTAGATGAAATGAAAAAGTATAGAATAGAAATAATCAAAACTCACTCTACCGAAAACAATAATAATAATCAAACCCTAACCAACCCCATATCACCCCCAAAATGCCAAAACAATACCCTTAAAACACATTTCCCTATCTTCCAAATTAATTATCTCAACGAACAAAAAGACTATATTAAAGAATTAATAAGTAAGATAACCATAGACAAACTAGACACTTTAAAATTATATAAATTAGATGACAAAAAAGTAGATAAATATAACAATCCTATAAAAACAAATTATAAAAAAGGATTAAATGTTATTTATTATCAATTGGAAGATTTAAAACACATCAAATTATTTTTAACAAAAGATAAACAAGGTTATCGGGTGAAAAAGCTACGTCCTGATTATAAAAGATATTTAAAAAAAGACAAATCATAAAATAATTAATTTATTTTTTAACTCATCATTTTATCATCCTTTACTCATCATTTTATCATCCTTCACTCATCGTTTTATCATCCTTCACTCATCGTTTTATCATCATTTGTCTTTTAAAATAATCTATATAAAGATTAACTCATTTAAGGAGTGATATTTGATATTTTATATCGATAATTATAATGATACTCGATATTTGATATTATCGAATTATCATTTTTCATATCATTATTATTTATCGATATCATAAAAACCTCTTTTAGGTAATTTTATTTTTTTAATTTATTTCAATCATTAAATAAACTTTAATTTTTAAATTAACAGCCTTACCAAGTATTATTATTAGTATTATAAAAAACAAAAATATCAACGTGCTGAAGCACTTATTTATCAAATAAAAAATCTTTAGAGTTATAATAGTAAATATATAAATATATATATAAAATAATTTATTTAGAGATTTGGTATTTTAATTATGAAATTAGAAAAACTTCATCAAAAAGTTAAATTATTACAAAAAATAATTGAAAAGATTAAAAAAATTGATAAAAAGATTGTTTTTAATTTAGTTAATCAATTTAATCAAACTCTGAATTTAACCACCATTTTAAAAACGATTCAAATCAAAAGAAGTACTTATTATTATTGGTTAAAAGTTAAAAATAAACTAAAAGAAAAAGAAGAAAAATACTTGTTACAACAAAAACGTATTAAAGCTTTATGTTTGCATTATCAATATTTTTACGGTCATCGTAAAATTACTACTTTATACCAAAAAACCTTTAACGAGTTAATCACTAAGAAAAAAGTTTATAACATTATGAGAAAAAACGACATTAGTTGTCGTTTAAGAATCAAAAAACATTTTACTTATCGCAATTTAAAAAATAATCTTCAAGTGATTCCTAATTTAATCAATCAAAATTTTAATTCAACCAACCCCCTCCAAAAACTCTTTACTGATATCACTTATTTCAAAACTAATCAAGGTTTTTTATATTTTTCTTGCATCATAGACTCTTTTAACAACCAAATTATTGCTTCTCACACTTCAAACCACCAAAATAAAGATTTAGTTTTAAATACTATTAAAAAATTACCGAAAATTAGTAATCCTTGTATTATTCACTCCGATCAAGGAACAGTTTATCAATCATTAAAAATTCAACAAACTTTAACAAAAAAAGGTTTTTTAATCAGCATGTCAAGAAAAGCCACTCCCCGTGATAACGCAGTCATTGAAAACTTTTTCGGCCAAATGAAAACAATCTTACAACATCAAAATCCATTTTTATTTCAAAAATCACCTGAAAAAATTAAAAAATTAATCAATCATTTTCCAAAATTTTGGAATAATAAGTGGATTTTAAGTAAATTAAACCATTCAACTCCATTTCAATATTCTAAAAATCTGAGATAAATTTTTAATTGCATCAACATATAAAATAATATAACCTTGAAAAAGGTTACTTTAGTGCGCCTTTTTTAAAGAAAAATGTTAAATTTATATCAAATATCATTTTCTTTTCATTTTGTTGACGACTTTTTCACTTTTTTTACCTAACTAGATAGTGTAAAGATAAAATATTTAAAAAAATATCTTTTGAAACTAAAGAATTATCAAAAAAAATTTAGACACTTTTTTTAATTCAACAAAATATTTCCTTAGTTTGAAAAGATATGAAATTATCAACTTATTTTTTAGCCTTAAAGAACAATTTTAAAATGAAAAATTGTATTAAAAAACGGAACACTTCATAATGAACCTTATAATGCAAAAGATAATGAACAAGAACAAGAAACTATATTTTCACGAGGCATAAAATTGTTAAAAAGAGGATTTGATTATTTAACATCAAACGAAGAACAACCCCAATCACAGACAACACCACAAGCATCACAACCCAATTCTGCTTCTGTTTCTACTTCTCCAAACACAATAACAGCTTCTAATTCTCCTCTTTCACAAGCACAACCACAAGACCAAAACACAAACACAAATCCTAATGACAACACTACTACAAAAAGCAATTTATTTCCTCTCAAAAATGAAGTAAAAAATTTAGATCAAATATTAAAAGATCTAGATAGCCTTAATTTAAAATTATTAGATTTTAATAGACATTCTTATGATCTACAAAAACGCTTTGAACAAATTAGCGAACAATTTGACCTAAATGCTCAAAACAAAGATACTAATTTATCATTATATAACCAATACTCAAATTTAAAACAAGATACAACTGTTTTTTTAGAACAAAATTTTTATCTTTTAGAAACTAAAATTACTAATCTAAATAAGGAAAAAATAGGATCATTAGATAAGTTAGTACAGCGCATATTTATAAAACAAGAAGAAATCCAAACTAATTATCAAAATAAATATTCTCAATTATCACAAGAAGATAAGAATAATTTACAAAACCGCTGGAATCTAGAAACAATTAATAAAGAACTTGATTTTAAAGCTTTATTAGAACATTTATTTAAATTTGATACTAAAATACAAATTAAAAAAGATCACAACGAACAAATACAAACCACAAATACTACCTTATCTCAAAAAGGTAAAGATAAAATAGGATTATTAAACAAGTATTTCTACAAGATAATTTAGCTAAACTAAACCAAGAAATGAAAAATTTAAATAACGGATTGAATTCCATTATCACAGATTCTATTCCACTTTATTTTAAAGATTTTATTTCTTTACAAGATGACACTAAAGAATTTTTATCCAATGTTAAAGGAGCTAAAGAAACTAAAAAAGAACTTAAAGAATTATTCCATTTTTTTAAAAACCCTAGACAATACCAAGATATGGGAATTAAAGTTCCTAAAGGTTATTTATTCTACGGTCACCCAGGAACTGGTAAAACTTTTTTAGCTAAAGAATTATCTAAAGAAGCAGGAGTAAAATTCTTATATAGGAGTGGTTCTGAATTCCAACAAGACAAATATATAGGAACAGGCGTAAATAAAGTAATGGAATTATTCAAAGAAGCAAAAGAATCTAACCAACCATGTATTATTTTTATTGATGAAATAGATGCAGTAGGTGCCAAAAGGTCAGATGACGGCAGTAAGGGAGGTTCTGGGGGTTATGATAAAACACTTAATCAATTATTAACAGAACTAGATGGTTTTAATTCCAAAGATAGAGACCCTTCTAAACCAATTTTAGTTATTGGAGCAACTAACCGCCCTGATGTACTAGATAAAGCTTTGTTAAGACCTGAAAGATTAGAAAGGAAACTTAAATTAGATTTGCCTAAACCTGAAGAGATAGAAGAATTTTTAGACTTTTTTGTCAAAGATCAAGAATTACACAATGATATAAAAGATCAAAATGGCAAACTAAAACCCCAAATTTTAAAAGATTTAAGTCAAAAATGTTATGATAATAAATTCAGCCCTGTTCAATTAAAAGCTTTAGTTTCTGAAAGTGCTTTAGCAGCTATGAGACAAAATCATTCCTATTTAACTGCTGATAATCTAGAACAAGGTTTTCAAAGAGTTTTACAAGATGCCAATAAAAATCAACTTTTACCAACCAAAACTAACCCTGCATTTAATTTAAGTTTATTAATCAAAGTGTCATGTGCTTTGGTAGCATTTACAATAGTTATGTTTGTTTTAATATATTATTTTAAAAAATACTTGAAAAACAAAAGATTACGAGGCTTTTTATGAATAAAATAATAAATAAAATCATTAAATGGAGTTGTATTACTGTCATTTTAGCATTAGTTTTATTTTTATCAATTAAAGAAATTAATCACCAATGGTTTAATAACGACAATAAAAAAGAATATATGCCATTTGTTTTAATTGACAAAGTGACTAAAGATAATTACGAAGATATCGAAAAAATTAAAATTATTAATTTAGGACATAGTTCCTTTAAACAAAGTACTATTCATAAAATAGAAGTCTATTATAAAAATGAAGATGTTGCTTATGCTTATATGGATGATATTATGTATCGCACTTTGCAAGATAAATTACTAGAAGAAAGTAAAAAAATCTATAAAGAAGACGGCGAAGAAGTTTTTGAAGATAAAAAACCTAAAAATCATTTAATGACTAATTCCCAAGAATATTTAACCAACGGTTTATCTAATACTTTTGGTATTTTAAGTATTTTTTCATCAGCTTTATGGATGTTTTATATTTTTAATAATTTCTTATTACAAAAAAGAGCTGGTTCTAAAAACAACAAAACTTCCTCTATGAAACAAAAAAGCAAATTAACTTTCCAAGACGTTGCGGGAAACCAATAACCTAAAGAAGAAATGAAAGAATTAGTTGATTTCTTAAAAAATCCTAAAAAATATATCACTTTAGGAGCACGAATCCCACGAGGAGTTTTATTAGAAGGTCCTCCGGGAACAGGTAAAACCTTACTTGCAAAAGCTCTTGCAGGAGAAGCAGGAGTGCCATTTTATTCAGCATCTGGCTCCGAATTTGTTGAAATGTATGTAGGAGTTGGAGCAGCACGCGTAAGAAAATTATTTAAAGAAGCACAAAATAATGCTCCTTGTATCGTTTTTATCGATAAAATAGATGCTTTAGGAGGAAAAAGAAGTAATTCAGGAGAAGGAGGAAATTCCGAAAAAGACCAAACACTTAACCAATTACTTACTGAAATGGACGGTTTTAACCAAAATAGAGGAGTAATTGTAGTAGCTGCAACTAATAGAGTTGATACTCTAGATCCTGCTTTGCTTCGCCCTGGACGTTTTGATAGAACTATTCAAGTATATCCTTCCTGATGTAAAAGCTAGAGAAGCAATCTTAAAAATTCATGCTCGTAACAAAAAAATAGACCCTTTAGTGGATTTTAGCCATTTAGCTAAAAGAACTCCAGGAATGAATGGAGCCCAACTTGCAGCTGTTCTTAATGAAGCCTCTCTTTTAGCAGCCAAAAACCAAAAAGCTTTTATTACTATGGATGAATTAGAAGAGTCAGTTGACAAAGTTTATATGGGACCTGCCAAAAAATCTTTAGTTATTCATGAAATAGAAAGAAAAATGACAGCTTACCACGAAGCAGGACACGCCGTAATTGTAATGAAGCACCCTCATAGTTCTGAAAAAGTAAGAACCCTCACTATTACTCCAAGAGGAGGCGCTCTAGGTTATATGTGGCCTACATCTGATAAAGAATATTTTTGCAATACCGAAAAACAACTCACCTATAACATCGTTGTTGCCTTAGGTGGAGCAGCCGCTGAAGAACTCTTTTCTAAAGCTAGAACTAATGGAGTGTATTCCGATCTTAAACAAGCTACTCGCACTGCTTTTGGGATGGTGGCTTATTCAGGAATTAGTCCTTTAGGATATATTAACTTTGAAAAATGTTCCGAACAAACTCGTTATCAAGTAGACCAAGAAATTAAAAAAATAGTAGATGAATGCTACAAACAAGCTAAAAACATTTTAGAAAAAAATAAAGTATTAGTAGAAAAAATAACCCAAGCTTTATTAGATAAAGATACTTTAAGTCAAAAAGAAATTTATGCTTTAGATGAGACACAACAACCAAAAGCACAAAAAGAAAATTCTGAAAAAACTAAAACCAAAGTAGGTAATAAACCTAACAAAAATAAATTAGCTACTGTAAAAAAATAAATTAAAATCGTTTACACACATTAATTACAATCAAACAAATCGTAAAGAGGCTTTTTAAAGTCTCTTTTTTTATTAATCCCAAATGATTTATAATTTTGTTATAATTGAAGTATCAAACCCTCAAAAACTAAAGCAATAAGGAAAGCAAGGATAAAAAATTGATAGCTGAAATAATTATAGATATAAAAACTACATATCAAGGAATTAACAAACCTTTTGATTATTTGGTACCACCCCATTTTGAAAAGATAATCAAAAAAGCAATGAGAGTTGTAGTTCCTTTTGGTAATGCTAATTCGCAACGCTTAGGCTATATTATCAATTTAAAAGAAAATAGCAAGTTCAATAAGAACTTAAAAGAAATAATAACTATTTTAGATGAAACTCCTTATTTTGATCAAGAATTTTTTTTATTATCCCAAGAAATGTTAAAAACTCCTTTCATTATTAAAGCCTTAGTTTATGAAACTATTTTCCCCAAAGAATTTGTAAAATCTTTTTTAAAAGAAATTAAAATTATAAATAAGGAGTTATTTCCTGAAAATCTCAAAGGTTTTTTCGCAAACAAAAAGGAACTTTTTTTAAATCCCAAAAACAAATCGCAAGAAAAACTATTAGAACATTTTACAAAACTATCTAAGAAAAAAATTGTCATAATCAAAGATATTTTACAACTCAAAGAAAAAAACACTGAAAAAAAAATATGCATTTACCACCTTAATCCGCAATTAAGTGAACAAAAAGATATAAAATTAACACCCAAGCAAAAAGATTTTATTGCAAAATTAAAAGAATTAAAACAATTAAAACCTTTAAAACCTTTAAAAATGTTAGATAAAACAAGCTCAAATGAAATCAAACATAGCAAACCAAAAATAAAAACTCAAGAAATCACAAGAAAAAAAGCCTTAGAATTGACTTCAAACAGCATTATTCAATCCTTAATCCGCAAAAAGATTCTTTTACAAACAGAACAAAAAATAAGTATAGTTCTAAATCACAACTTTGATTTACTTGCAGAAGACAAAAAAATAATTTTGAATGAAGAACAACAACAAATAGCACAAAAAATAAATCTTAACTACCACAAAACTTATCTTTTATACGGAAAAACAGGCTCAGGCAAAACTGAAATTTATCTCCATTTAATTACCAAAGTTCTCAATCAAAATAAACAAGTTTTATTATTGGTACCTGAAGTAATGTTAATAGCTCCTTTAATGCAACGCCTCCAAGCCAAATTCACAAACAAAAATATAGCTATTTTACACAGTTATTTAAGCCCCAAAGAACATTTAGACCAATTTTTAAAAATCAAAGAACAACAAGCCTGCATTGTTTTAGGCACTCGTAGTGCTATTTTTGCTCCTTTAAATAATTTAGGAATTGTCATCATTGACGAAGAACACGACGAGGCTTTAATAGAAAAAGAGCGCGCCACTTATGATGCAAGAACCTTGGCACAAATAAGGGCTAAATACCACAAAATTCCTTTAATTTTAGGAAGCGCTACTCCTTCTTTGGAAAGTCATTATCAAGTTTTACAACAAAATTATCAACTTTTAAGCCTTACCAAAAGAGCTTTAATTGATGCTTTACCTACCATCGAACTTGTAGACATGAAAGAAGAATTAAAAAAAGGCAATTTAGAACCTTTTTCACAAACCCTCAAACATGCATTAAGGGAAGTTCTAGCCAAACAACAACAAGCCATTTTATTTATCAACACTAAAGGTTTTGCACCATTTGTTTTATGTCGTTTTTGCGGCTTTGTCCCCAAATGCCATAAATGCAACAATAGCCTTACTTTTTATCAAAAACAAGAACTATTAAAATGTAGTCATTGCAACTATAAAGATCAATTTACACCAAAATGCATGCGCTGCTCCAAAGAACAAATAAAAGAAGTAGGCGTTGGTATCGAATACATCGAAGCTTATCTCCAAAAAGAATTTTTGCAAGCAAGACTTATCAAATTTGATTCAGATACTATCACAAAAATTAGTCAATACGAAAAATTATGGAACGATTTTAATCAAGAAAAAGCAGATATTTTGTTAGGAACTCAAATGATTGCCAAAGGACTTGACTTTCACAAAGTTACTTTAGTAGGTATTTTAATGGCAGATTCTTTACTCAAAATTCCTAGTTTTAAAGGCTCAGAAAAAACCTTTCAATTACTCATTCAAGCAGCAGGACGTTGTGGCAGAAAAGAACAAGGCAAAGTAATTGTGCAAAGCTATAATATAGACCATTTTGCAATTAATGCGGCAGTCAAATATGAAGAAAAGGAGTTTTTGAGACAACTTTTAGAAGAAAGAAAAATATCACAAAACCCTCCATTTGGATACCTGAGCCAAATTTTAATCTCTCATAAAGATTTTAAAAAAACTTTTGATATTGCTTACCGCATCAAAGCAGTATTGGCCAATCGCTTTTCACACAAAATAACTGTTTTAGGTCCTGTTTTATCACTTATTCCTAAAAAAAATAACCGTTATCGCTGTTTATTGACACTAAAATATAGCATTTGGCCTTTGGATCTAGATTTTATTTTGGAAAACAACATTCACCAAGATGCTTTAATTATTTTTGATAGGTTTGCTAATTTATTGTAAACAAATTATAAAATCCAAAGATAAATTAAAATTGCATGGAGGCAAAAAAGAAACGCCAAACCAAAAGGCAACAATAATAGCAAACAGAAGTTTTTGAAAATAGTCATCAATTTTTTCAATTACCACAAATCACAAAAAAATCACAAAACCAAAAGAAACACCCAAATAAAATTACTATTCTTTTTTATTGCTTTTATTTTCCATTAACAAAAAAATATGTACCACAAAAAGCGAGCAAAAACCAATGAAAAACCAGCAATTATTTTACTTTATAAATTGACATTTTTTATTATTTATGTTAAAATGAAATCAGTTAGTTATTAAAAATATAAATTAAATGCGAGGTGTTGTTTCAAAAAAATATGGACGATAGTGATAGTATAAAATTGAGCACAATAAAGATCTTTGAAAAAAAGACGTTTGTGGGTAAAAAATCAAATTTAGCAAATAAAAAAATGTGCATTAATGCCAAAAGGTGTTTTTTCTTATGAATCCGATAGTCATATTGATTATTTTAATCGCATTAAATGCTTTTTTTGCAGCTTGCGAAATATCTTTTATTTCTACTAACGAAAGCAAAATTGAATTAGATATCAAAAAGGGCAATAAAAATGCTCTAAGAGTCAAAAAAATCAAAGCCAAACCAACCACTTTTTTATCAGTAATTCAAATTATGATTCACATCATTACTTTTTTTCAAGGAAATATTGTAACATCTTGTTGGCTAAGAGAAACAGAAGGGCATTTTTCATTACATAACATCGGAATTGAGGCTTTAATTATTACCCTTTCTATTATTTTTGGAGAATTAATTCCTAAACGCATAGCAATGCATGCACCTTCCAAAATTGCTTATCTTTTTTCTGGTTCTATTTCCTTAATTGCTTGGTTAATTACGCCTTTGGTTTGGATTTTGACTCAAGTAAGTAATCTTTTTCTTATTGTTTTCGGACTAAATCCTAACAAAAATAGCATACAAGTCTCAGAAGACGAACTACGCTTAATGTTAACTTCAAGTTATCAAAAAGGAATCATTGACAAAGATGAAAATAAAATGATTCAAAATATTTTTGAATTTGATCACACAAACATTTCTGAAGTAATGCGCCACCGCACCGAAGTAGTTGCAATTGATGTTGAAATTACCAAAAAAGAATTAATTAAAACTATCCAAAATGAAAAATACACACGTTTTCCAGTTTATGAAAATAGTATTGATAATATTATAGGCATTTTACATGTTAAAGATATTTTTAATTATTTAATGTCCTCAAACCCAAATAAAATTTTTGATTTGAAAAAATTCATTAGAAAACCTTATTTGGTCCCAGATACAAAAAATACTAATGAATTTTTCCGCGAAATGAAAAAAACCAAAACCCATATGGCAATAGTAATTGACGAATATGGTGGCACAGCTGGAATAATTACTTTTGAGGATTTAATTGAAGAGATCTTAGGTGAAATTTCGGATGAATACGACAACGAAGAGCTAATGATTAAAGAAGTTGCCAAAAATGAATATATTGTTAATGGATTTGCTGATTTAGAAGAGGTCGCAGAAGCAATTAAATTAGAATTTAACACTGAAGATTATGATACTTTAAGTGGTTTTTTAATAGGACAATTGGGAAGATTCCCCAAACCAAATGACAAAAATACCGAAATCATTTACAAGAATTTTAAATTTACAATCTTAAAACACAATGATAAAGTAATTTCTCAAATCAAAATCACAAAAATAGATTTACAAGAAGAAATAAAATAAATAAAAAGAGCAAATATTTTCATATTTGCTCTTTTTTTATACCTTTATAAATTTGTTCAATTAAGAAATCATTTATTTTCAAATAAATAATAATGGGTAATACAAAATCAAAGTTTAGAATTATACCCATTCATTAAAATATTAAAATCCACATCTTGGATAAAATTAAATATAATTTTATTAATAATATTAATGTTTTTTAAAATATTTTTTTGACTGCTTGCATTGACAGGCGTTAAAAGATATTGATCCAAAGGAATGCAAGAATCTAAACTTACTCCTATTTTTAACCTTTTAAATTGTTTAGTGCCTAAACGATCAATAATATTCCTTAATCCGTTATGCCCTCCATGACCACCTTGCATTTTTAACTTTAATTTGCCTTCATCCAAATAAATATCATCTACAATAACTAAAATATTTTCTATCTTAATGCGATATTTATTTATAATTTTTTTTACCACTTCACCTGATAAATTCATATACGTTTGTGGTTTAATCAATAATGATTGGTGGTGGTTAAAATTAATTTGATAAATGTGGGCGGTTTTGTCTTCCTTCAAGATTTGATATTTATTTTGACTTAAAAAAGAATCAACAACAGCAAAACCAACATTATGACGAGTGTTTACAAATTTGGTACCTGGATTGCCCAAACCTACAATAAGTTTCATCGTTTTTCCTTTCTTTTTGTTGTGTTTTATTATTTCATTTTATTATTTATGATAAGCAAAAGCAAAAAAGCAAAACAAAAGCCGTTTGCAAATTTATTTTTGCAATTATATATTTGAATTATTTTACTAATTACATTATTTTTTGGAATTGCACAAAGAAAAGTGATTTTAATTTTTTTATTTTGTGCGCAAATTATTTTTAATAACAAAGATAACAAAATACCAACGCCAATAAAGAAAAAAGACGCCTTTATTAAAGCATCTCTTATATAAATTATTGAAACAAATAACAAAGAAAGAATTATTTATTAATATCTTTTAAAATATTTTCTATACGGCGTCCATAAGATAAAGATTTATCATATTTAAAAACTAAATCAGGTATTTTACGAAAATTTTTAATTTTTTTAGCTAATTCCAACCGAATAACAACTTTATTTTGTTCAATAGTTTCTTCTGTTAATTTCAAAACAGTTGGATCATCGCTTAAAATAGTGTAATAAACATTAGCAAAAGACAAGTCTTTTGTTACTTTAACATCGGTTAAATTAATATATCCTATTTGTTCGTCTTGAATAACATCATTAATTAACACCAATTCTTTTTGAATTAGACTAGACAATCTTTCAGCTGTTGTTACCATTTTTTATTCCTCTACTTTGCTTAGTTTAGATGTTTCTATTATATCATTAATTTCAAAATCATTAAAACCATCAAGTAAAATGCCGCACTCATAACCTTGTTTGGCAGATTTAATGTTGTCTTTGAGATGTTTTAAGGATGCAATTTTACCTTTAAATAAAACTTCATCATTGCGCATTACTTTGGCAAAATCGCTATTATTGACAATACCTTGTGTCACATAACAACCAGCAATATTGCCAACTTTACTGATATTAAAAATTTTTCTTACTTCTACTTTACCAGTAACCACTTCTTCAAAAGTAGGCTTAATCATAGATTTTAATTTTTGTTCAATATCTTCAATAATGCGGTAAATAACATTATGAATAGTAATTTTTACTTCTTGTCTTTGAGCAGATTTGAGTGTGGAAGAAGCAGGTTTGATATTGAAGCCTATTAACAAACTGTCTGATGATTTGGCAAAAGCAATATCTGTTTCTGTAATGGTGCCAACAGCAGCGCGCAAAAGTTGCACTTTAAGATCAGATACTTTAATTTTGGCAATCATACCTTGAAGCGCTTCCAAACTTCCTTGAGTATCAGCTTTTAAAATGATATTTAGTTCTTGCGGTTTTTCGGTTTCTAAGTCTTGTAAAATATCTTCTAAATTAAGAGGTGAAAGGGTTTTGGCTAAATTTTCTTTAGTTTGGGATTTTTTTTCGGCTACAATTTGGCGTGCTTGTTTTTCATTAGCAACGGCGTAAAAAATATCTCCTGCTTGAGGCACTTCTTTTAATCCTGCAACACGCACAGGTTGCGAAGGTAAGGCTTTGGTTAGTTTTTTTTTGTTTTCATCTTCCATGGAACGAATTTTTCCATAAGAAGCTCCAGCAACGACGATATCGCCTACTTTGAGGTTGCCATCACTTACAATAAAAGTAGCCACCAGTCCTAAAGATTTATCAAGGCTTGCCTCAATAACTGTTCCTTGAGCTTTTTGATCGGGATTAGCTTGTAAATTTTGGATTTCACTAACTAAAAGAATAATTTCTAATATTTTTTCCAAACCTTCTCTTTTTAAAGCAGAAATAGCAATATAAGGAGTAGTGCCGCCCCATTCTTCAGGCAACAAATCATAACTAGATAATTCTTGCATAATTTGTTGTGTGTTATTATTGGGTTTATCAATTTTATTTAAAGCAACAATAATAGGAATTTGGGCTTTTTGGGCGTGCTTCAAGGCTTCTAAGGTTTGTGGTTTGACACAATCATCAACTGCTACTACCAAAATACAAATATCAGTAATTTTAGCTCCTCTAGCCCTCATCTTATCAAAAGCTTCATGTCCTGGAGTATCAATAAAAGTTATTTTATTGCCTTGGTATTCAACTTGATAAGCTCCTATATGTTGGGTAATGCCTCCAAATTCTTGATCAACTACACGAGTTTTTCGAATGGCATCTAATAGGGTAGTTTTGCCGTGGTCAACGTGTCCCATAATAGTTACAATGGGCGATTTTTTTTGCAAATTAAGTTTTTGGTTGGGTTTGGTTTTAGTGAGGGAAGGCGTTTGCGGTTGAAGTTGTGGTGGGGTGTGTTTTTCTTGGGGTTCGCTTACTTGAATATTGTAATCTTTGGCTAAAAGTTCAACAATATCTTTTTCTAAGGTTTGATTAACATCTGCTTTAAGTCCTAATTGTAATAATTTTTTAATTAAAACAGCACTGGTAATGCCAAAAACTTGAGCGATTTGAAAAACTTTGTCTTGGGGATTAAAAACATAGTTTTTACTAGCAAAATCGTTTCGCAAATCCGTTTCCTTGGATAATTTAGGGGTAGTTTTGGATGAATTTTCATTATTTGTTTTTTTGTTAAGGGTCATTTACATCCCTCCTTTAATTTTAATAATTTTTAATGCATGAAAATAAAAGATTGCAACATAAAAAATAAATTGGGCAAAAAATAAAAAATGTGAAGTGTGAAGTGAACAAAAAATATTTCAAAGATGGAAAAATGCATAAATAAAATATAAAAATGTTTACTAAGTTTGTAAAGCAATCAATTTTAAAAGAGTTTGATATATTTCTTCAGGAACTTTGGTTTTGAGTTTTTTATCTAAAAGTTTCTTTTTTTGCGACAAAATAACATATTCAAGTTTTAAAGTTAGATATGCTCCTCTTCCTTGAAGTGCTAAATTAAAATCAACAGCTACTTTTCCTTGTTTAGTGCTATTTATTCTAATCATTTTTTTGATATCTTGAATTTTTTTAGAAACTATACAAGTTCGCAAAACAGTCATTACAATTAAATTAATCCTTCTTTTTGGGCTTGATCTAAGGTTTTGATATCAATATTCCACTTAGTTACTTCCACTGCTAATTTAACATTTTTACCTAATTTACCAATCGCTAAAGAAAATTGGTCGTCAGGAACAATTGCAAGAGCGTATTTGTTAATGTCGTCTTTGATGACAACTTGAAGGCATGAAGCAGGTTTGAGGGCATTTGCAATAAGTTCTTGGGGATCGTCGCTCCAAACAAATAAATCAACTTTTTCGTCTTTAAGGATTTTGATAACATTTTTAATACGGTTACTTCTTTCGCCAATACAAGAGCCAATGGCATCTACTTGAGCGTCGCAGGACAATAAACCAATTTTGGTACGTTCGCCAGAAATGCGGGCAACCCCTGCAATTTTAACGATGCCTTCTTGGATTTCAGGAATATTTTCTTCTAACACTTTAACTACAAGTCCCACATGATTACAACTGACAAAAATCTTAGGCCATTTAGTAGTTTTTCTTACTTCTGACAAAAAAACTTGAATTCTTTCGCCTACTTGCATTTCATTATTGGAAGCAATTTCTTTTTTAGGCAGCAAGGTAGTAATTTCTTTTTCTAATTCCAAATTATAAAATTTATCGTTTTCCGAAATAATTTTAGCGCTAATTAATTTGCCTTCTTGTTGTTTGAAAAAATTATAAATGCTTTCTCTTTTCTTTTTGGTAAGCTCTTCTTTGAATTGATTTTTAAGTTCTTTGACAGCGTATAGATTAAAATCTTTAGGATCAACTTTAATATCAATTACTTGACCTATTTTGGCATGAGGCTTAATTTGTTGGGCTTCTTCAAGAGTAATGGGAGTTGACTCTTTTAAATTAATAGTGCTCATAGTAGCTTCGTCGGCAACCAAAAATTGTTTATATAAAATAATTTCGCTTTTGTCTTCTTTTAACTCGATTTTACAGCTTTTAACTTTATGATTTTTTTTGCAACCAGAAATCAATCCTTTAGCAAAAGCATCAATAACTTGGTCTTTATCTAAATCTCTTTCTTGAGCGATTTTATCTAAAAGTTTAAAAAAATTCTTACTAATCAAACGATACCTCCTAGTAAATGCATCTTGTTAGATGTGGGCGAATTTAACATTAACAAACGCAACCAACTAAAACCAGATACAAAATAAAAAAACAGTGATTTGTTACAAGCACCATTTTTATCTTTTGATGAAAAAAAAATAACTCATAATATAATTATATCATTTCCCAAGGCAAATAACAATTTTTTATGCATCCTTAAGGAATTTTGTGAGTAAAAAGGAGATAAAAATAATAAATTTGACTATTGGACAATATCTTTAGGAGTTAAATATAAGAAATTAGGTTTTTGGGTTTGGCTGATAAGTCCTTTCAAAATTTCTACCATTACCCAAGTATCTTGTTTGCAATATTGTTCTAAGGCTTGAAATTGCGCTTGAAATTGCAAAGGAGACATTTTAGGCAGTTGAATATAAGTTAAAAAAGCCTCAATACCATTTTGAATAACTAAATTTTGATAATTCAAATTGCAAAATAAAGGAGTAATTTTTTTGATAGAAAAAGAACCTTGCAAATGGGGATGATAAAAATTAATGCCTGCGGCTTGTTCGGAATCAAATCCTAGGTTTTGATAAAAAGTTTTGCTGCCTTTTAGAAGGTCTTTAAGATCGAAAATACGCGCAATAATGTTTTGGATTTGCAAGGAATATTCAGGAAAAAGCAAAGATAATTCTTGAAGGCGTGTTTTTTCAAAAGCTTTATGATAAACAATAATGGAGCCTCCATCATCTAAAATGGCATTGGTTAGTTTTTCTAATAGGGTTTTTCTGTAATCGGCGTGATCGGGTGCCAAAAAAGAAACGTGATTTTTATCTTTGTTGCACAAACCAGGGATTTTTTCGATGTGAAGTGAAAATTGAAATAAGGATTGAGTATAGGGTTTTTCGCCTTTAAATCTAGGAAAAGGACACGGAAAAGCCTCAAAATCTAAATAATAAAGAGGGTATTTTAGAATTTGCAACCCTGCTTTAATCTTATCAAAACAATAATAAGGAAGCTTTTTTTGGGTAACTTTTTGTTGCACTTTGTTATCAAAACGATTCAACCAAGCAAAAGGAATGTCAGAAACATGATAATATTGTTGCAAAATTAACTGTTGTGTTTCGTGTTTTTGTTTGTTTTGGGAGTCAAAAAAACCTAAATGATTATAAAAATAAGTAAAAATACTGTCTTTGGAAGGGATGTTTTCATAAAAATGAAGGATTTTTTCAGGCAACAAATAATAAGAAGAAGTGTCGTTTGGCTTGTTAGTTTTTGAAGACAAATAAGAAATTAAAAGATTGGCATCATTTTCTAATATTTGAGTTCCTTGTTGTGTAATCAAAGTCAAATCAATAAAAGTAAGCAAGTTAGGATCCAAAGCCGCATTACAACTTTTGCAATCATAAACATAATCCGAATTAAGAACTACCAAATAATACTCTATTTTTTTCTTTTTTTGTGCCTCAGTTAAATTATTTTCAATTACCCATCTTTGATAAGTTAAATCATAGATGTATTTTCCTTCTTGTGATTTGGGATTAAAAAAAGTTTGCATTTTTTTTTGATAAGATGGGTTGTCTTGATTGGAGCCCTTGCAAAAAGGTGATAAGGTGTTAGGACTTGTATAATGGAAAAAGGGCATTTTTTCTTTGTTATCGTTTACAAATTGCAATTTTAAGAATTTTTTGCTAGTAGTAGTTTTAGTTTCAAAAATACGAATAGTAGTTTTGTCTTCTTGATATCCATCTAAAAAACAATAAAATTGATATCCTTGTTTATTCATTTGAAACTTTTTTTGTTGATAAGTTTCCAAAGAAAAAATAACTTCTCCTGGAAAATGTTTTTCCAAATAAGAACCTACCAAAAGCTCTAATTGTTTGTAATAAGGTTGCATAATGTTTAAATGTTTTTGGTTTAAAACAGCTTGATATTCGTCTTGCTCGCTTAGATTTTCTTGTAAAAAAGCAAGTTTTTTAGCATAAGTTTCTTCATTAATTAAATCTTTGAGTTCATTGGAAAAATCCAAAAGAAACTGAGATTTATTTTGATACAAAAACTTAAAATTCAAATATTTTAAAACTTTTAAAAACTTAATAAAACGAGTTTTAGAAATTTTCATTCATGTGTCCTTAATTATTGTCTAATTTGATATCTGCATAAAAGCAAAAAATACAAAATAATTGATTATTTTGTATCATTATTATTGCAAAAATTTAATTGTTATAAATTATTGTTAAACTACAAAAAAATACAAAATATTAAGCAATTTAAGTTGGGGATTTTTAAAATTGGTTTTTTATTCATTAAAAAATACAAGGGTTAAGGGTTATTGTTTTTGATTAAAGTTTTTTAATGTTTTTTGAATACGCAATTTAGCATCAAAGTCTTTTAAAGCATTTCTTTTATCGTGTTGTTTCTTACCTTTAGATAAGGCAATTTCTAATTTAACTAAATTTTTATTAAAATAAACTTTTAAAGGAATAACAGACAATTTTTCAGTTTTAATTTTGTTTTTAATTTGGATAATTTCATGTTTTTGCAACAAAAGCTTTTTAGTTCTATTTTCATCATATGCCAAACAACAACTAAAAGGATATTTTAAAATAGTCATATTCACTATAAAAGCTTCTTCATTTTTGATATGAATATAGGAGTTTAATAAATTAATTTTTCCTATTCTAATTGATTTTACTTCGCTTCCTAATAATTTGATTCCTGCTTGATATTTTTTCTTTTCTAAAGAATAATCATAAAATGCTTTTTTATTAGTGATAATTGTTTTCATAATTTAAACTTTTCCTTTGCAAAATGAAATAAATGCAATAATCAAATTTGAGTTAGTAAGTTTTTTTAAAAATAAGTTTGTTGTACAGTATATTTATCACCAATATTATTGTCAAATCTTTTCTTTTCAAACATTTTAATCAAATATTAATGAAATAATTTAATTACAATTGAGCCTTATTAAAACTGAAAAATGATATGGAGGCAAAACACAAATAAACTTTATTTGCAAAAATATAAGAAGGTTTTTATTGCTTTTTTTCTTTCTTTAAAGAAGGTTTAATAACTTTTTGATAAGTTAAAAGACTTGTTTCAATAGCACTAAATGCTGCTTGTTTATCTTGTATAGCTTCAATAACTACTTTTTTCTTTTCCAAAGCTTTGTAATTTTCAAAAAAATGCTTAATTTCTGCAATCATTGGCGAAGGCATATCTTTTAAATCTTGTAAATGAGAAAAATACTTATCAAAAACAGGAACTGCAATTACTTTTTCATCTAATTCATCATTATCAATCATTTTAATTACTCCCAAAGGACGACATTTTACCAAAGTCATAGGATCTAGGATTTCTTGAGATAACACCAAAACATCTAAAGGATCATTGTCTTCACAATGAGTTAAAGGAACAAATCCATAATTAATCGGATATCGAAAAGCAGTTGTCAAAAAACGATCAAGCAACAAAAGACCTGTTTCTTTGTCAATCTCATATTTTTTTTTACTTCCTTGAGAAATTTCAATAACTACTATAAACTCTTCTTTGGTAATTCTTTCAGGATTAATATCATGTAATATATTCATTTTTAAACCTCTTTATTATTTTATTTATTTTATAATTTGTTTTATGATATTTTATTGTTTTATTTTTTTGCAATAAATTTTTATCTTTGGTAATTACAAAAGATACATTAAAATGCTTCCTGCAACTGCAACATTTAGGCTTTCGACATTTTGAGTGCAAATATTTACAAAATAATCAGAAAGGGCTTCTGTTTCCAAAGAAATCCCTTGTCCTTCGTTTCCTAAAACTAATACTTTTTTAGGATATTTTTTAGCATCTTCCATAGTAATATTGGCTTTTTGGGGAAAAGCACTAAAAATAGAATAGTTTTTTTCTTTAATTTCTTCTAAAAAGGATTTAGTATTGCCTCTTTTTAAGGAAAGCGAAAATAAGGCACCTTGGCTTGATCTAATAGTTTTTTCATGATAAAAATCAGCACTATGAAAACTGGCAAAAACTTGATTAAACCCAAAAGCACTAGCAGAACGCATTAAAGCTCCTAAATTAGCAGGGTCTTGAATATCATCCAAAACTAAAATTTTATCAGACAATAAATTATTCTCTGAGGTAGGTTTGCAAAGAGCCATTTGCTCAAAGACAGTTTTAGTTTGAGATAATTCTTTCATCAAAGAAGGCGCAATAAAAGTCCCTGGTTTTTCCTCATTAGAAGTAAAAATGGTAACAACAGCGTTGTTTTTTTGTGCTTGTTCAATGAGATGATCACCATATACTAAAAATTGTTGATATAAATCGCGATATTTTTTTAATTGTAATTTTTTTAATTTTTTAAAAGTAGGATTTTGTTTCGATGTAATCATAAATGTTCCTTTGAATGAAATTAGTAAAGCATAAAAATATAAAATTAATTTGCATTTTACGCTCTTTTTAAATATTATTTTATTGAATATTATTTTATTGAATATTATTTTATTGAATATTATTTTATTGAATATTATTTTATTGAATATTATTTTATTGAATATTATTTTATTGAATATTATTTTATTGAATTGTTTTTTATCTTTTGTATTTTAATATTGACTTACAATTGTTTGCTCTGGATTTTGTTCGCAAAAATGCTTAATTGCTTCTTTTACATCAAAAAAACCATAATCACAGATATTAAATTGCAAATGTTGGTCTATATTTAGAGTAATTGTATTTTGCAAAGCATCATTTAATAAGGGAAAATAATCTATTTTTTGCTCTTCTCTTTTAGCTTTTAGAATAGTTGGTTTAGTGGTGGGATTTTGAGGCAAATAAAGAGTACAACAATCATGAAAAGCACGAATAGAAATATCAAAAGTATCAATTTGTTTAGCTATTTTAATTATTTCATTTTTATCCATAGTAACTAAAGGTCTTAAAATAGTCATACTCGTTACTTGAGTAGTTGTCTGCATACTTTCCAAAGTTTGACTTGCTACTTGTCCTACTGATTCACCATTAATTAAACATAAATGATTTTTTTGAAAAGCAAATTGAGAAGCTAAACGATACATCATCCGACGCATAACATTAATGATATAAGAATCTAGAACTGTTTTAGTAATTGTTTCTTGCAAATATCTAAAAGGCACTAAATGCAATTTAATTTGATTACCAAAAGCATAACGACTCAAAACTTTAGCTAAATCAATTACTTTTTGGATTGATTCTAAAGGAGTTAAAGGGCTTGATTCAAAATGTAATAACTCTACTGTAATACCTTTTTTCATCGCCAAATAAGCAGCTACAGGAGAATCAATACCACCACTCATCAAAACAGTTCCTCCACCACCAGAAGAAACAGGAAACCCTCCTAAAGCTTGAGTTTCATCACTTTTTAAATAAAGATAAGTGTTTTCTTTTCTAATACTAACATGTAAAATAACTTGAGGATTTTTAACATCAACTATTAATTTACCTTCAAACTGCTTTAAAATTAAAGGAGCAATTTGTTGGGTAAGTTCCAAACTTTTTAAAGCAAAACTTTTATCTTTTCTAGTGGTTTCTATTTTAAAAGAAGTATTTTTTGTAATTTTTTCTTGCAACAATAAACAAGCTTTTTGAACAATATCATCTAATTGTCTACTTGCTTGACTTACTACAACAAAAGAAGAAATCCCTGATACATAAGATAATCTTTTAAGAATTTCTTTTTCTAAACTTGCATCATAAATATATTCTAGATAAGCATAATCATGTTTAAAATACATTTGAACGTTGCAAAGGTCTTTAATTTTATTTTGTAATAATTGTCTTAATGTATTAATGAAAGCTTTTTTATTTTTTCCTTTTAAAAATAATTCTCCAAATCTAATTAAAATTTTTTTCTGATACATAAAGTTCCTCACATCAATATTTTGTGTATGAATATTTTTGAATAAATTATATTTAAATATCTTTATACACTTAAATATTAAAATATAATAACTTTTTACAGCTTAATTATAACATGAATATAACTATTTTTGTGATACAACTGCATATTGATAAGTTTTTGCCTTAAATACTGCAATTATAATTTATACATCCTCATTTATATAATATATCTTTTTCAACAAAAAAAGATTAACTTTTGAAAAAGTTAATCTTTCCATATAACAAAATATTTAATTATAAAATAATCTAAAAATAAAAAGGACTCCCACCAATAAATTCTTTTAACAAAGACTCATGAAACACTAAATTAGAATCAAAAGATTTAAAAAAACTTAACAAATTTAAAAAATACTGAGCTTTATCAAAATACTTACTTGTTTCAGGAATTTGCAATAACAAAGGAATTAAATATGGTTTCAAAACATTAAATTCATAAATTAATTCAGAATTGAAAACAAAATCAGCTTCTTGTTGATTAGGATAAATCCATCTAAACTCCCCTTTTCGCACAGAATCCCAAAACTCAAAAGTCCTTAAAATAGTAGTATTCCTAGAAATATAATCTCTTATAGCTCTTCTTAAAAACCTCACATCGGTTAAATGTAAAGGATTGTGGAAATCTAGTGATAATTGATGTTGTGGGGCAATATAGATTTGAAATTTTTGTAATCTTGGAATAAAAGGAGTAAGTTTAGGGTTTATGGCATGTATTCCTTCTACCAAAATAATATGATTATGGGTTTGAATATCTTTTTGGGTATGACTACGAGTAACAAAATCAAATTGGGGAATAGTAGTCTTTTTGCAAGTCAGCAAATCATAGATATTTTGATTAAATAAAGGAATATTTAAGGCATCAATACTTTCAAAATCAAAGGAGATGCCATCTTTTTCTTTGGGAATATCTTTCAAAGGCAAATAATAATTATCCATAGCAATAATAAAAGTACAAATTCCAAACGCTTGTAATTGTAATTGTAATCTTTTAGCAAATGTAGTTTTTCCACTAGAAGAAGGACCCGAAATATTAATAATTTTAAGATTGGAGGCACGTTTAGCAATTTTAGCACTTAATTGTTGCAACTGATTTTGATGATTAATTTCTGCAAGATTAATTAAATTAAATTGACTTTGAGCAGTTTTGGCAAATTGATTAATTTGGGAAACATTTTGCATTTGAATAGTTTTTTTAAAAGCCAAACTTTGAGTAAGCATTTGTTCAAATAGAGGTTCTTGTTGAAAAGGAGGAATTTTTTCATCACTAAAAGGAGTTACAAATTGCATAACAAACCCATTTTGATGATAAAATAAATGATATTTATCTAAATAACTAGTGTTAGGAACTAAACCTTGATACATATAATTACAATAGTTTTGGCAAAAATAAAGGGTAGCAAAGGAAGGAGCTTTTTGTTTGAGGAGACTAATTTTATCCCCAAATCCCAAAGATTGATAAATTTGCAAGGCTTTTTCAAGGGGCAATTTCTTTTTGGTAATATCTAATTTTTGCGATACTAACAAATGCATTTCTTCTTTAATTTTTTGAAACATTTCTGGCAAAAAGGTAATTTCTTTGGGAAAAGATACCAAAATACTAGAAGAACTATAATAAGTAAAATGTAATGAAATATTTTCAAAAAGTTTGTAAGATGCCATAGCAACTAAATATCTTAAACTAGCTTCATAAATATTTACAGCCGCAGCGTTCCAAGCGCCTAAAAAAGTAATTTGATTGATGGGGGCATGCAATTTAAAGGTAAGTTCTTTTAATTTATTGTTTACTTTGGCAGCATAAACATTTTTAAGGTTTAATTGATTTTTTAAAGTCTCTAAACTAGTGTTTAAAGTAACATTTAGGATGGTTTGATTATAATAAACTTTTAGCACGATTCCCTCTGATACTGATAATATATTAAAAACCTCAATTAAGAGGTCTTTTTCTAAATAAATAAAATTATTGTAATGTTTGTGAATTGCAATAAATAATATTGAAAAATAAAAAAAGGTAAAAAAAATAATTAAAATGTGGGGGCAAATTATTGGAGCGTTTCAAAGTTTTTAAATAAAGCCTTTATCTAATAATTGCTTTCTTAAAATATCTGCTTGGGCAAAATCTCTACATTTTCTTGCATCTTGCCACAAAAAATATGTTTGTAAGTCTGTTTTTGTTGGTTTGTTAAATGGAATTGTAATTCCTAAAATATTTAAAATTAATAATAAAGAGTTTTGAAATTGGGATAACTTATCCAAAATTTGGGTTTGATGGGCTTGTTTAATTGTTTGTTCCATTAAATCAATTACTTTATGAGTAGCCAAATCATCTTGCATTAATTGATGAAATAACTGCATTATATCTTGGTCTAAGGCTTGGCAAGAAAATTGATTAACTTTTAAATAAAAATTATTTTTAGTTAAAAAATCAGTTATTTTTTGGTATTTTTGTTGGGCTTGTTCCATCAAATCATAACTAAAATTGATTGGCTTGCGGTAATGAGTACTCAAAATTAAAAGCTTTATTATGCAAGGATTGTATTGTTTTAATAAATCTTTACACCAAATAATATTTCCTAAAGATTTAGACATTTTTTGATTTTGATAATATAATCTTTCTACATGCATAAAAAAATTAGCTAGTTTTTGGTGGCTATGGGCGTGTGTTTGGGCAATTTCATTTTCATGATGAGGAAATTTTAAATCTGTACCTCCTCCATGAATATCCAAAGGCAATTTAAAAAGTTGTTCAATCATAGTTGCACATTCAGTATGCCAACCAGGACGCCCTGAAAACCAAGGACTTGGGTATGTAATACCTTGCGAAGTTTTTTTCCATAAAATAAAATCTCCTGGAAATTCTTTTTGGGGGTCTAATTGTTTACGTGCATTTTGTTTAAGTTGGGATAAATCTTGTTTTTTGAGTTTACCATAATCATCAATTTTAGATACACGAAAATATATTCCTTGATCGGTAAAATAAGCAAATCCTTGGTCTAAAAGAGTTTGGATGTAGACAATCATAGAATTGATATATTGAGTAGCTTGAGGTTTAAAATTAATGGTTTGAATGTTTAGGGTTTTGAGGAGATTGTTGAAAGATTTAATATATTTATTGGCTAAATCTTGTTCCAAAACTTGGTTTTTAAGGGCATTTTCAATAATTTTATCATCAATATCAGTAATATTTACTACATAATATACCCTAAAATTAAGCATTTCTAAATATCTTTTCACTGTATCAAAAAAAATTAACGGTCTGGTGTTTCCTAAATGCAGGTGATTATAGACAGTAGGTCCACAAACATACATGTTAATTTGGGGCGGATGGGCAGGGTTAAAAAATTCTTTTTTGCGAGTTAAAGAGTTATAAATTTTTAGCATTAAAGAAATCCTTTTTGTTTGGAAAATGGCATAAAGAAAAATGAGGGGGCAAATAAAAGAAAAAAATAAGGGTTAAATTGCGATGGAATGAATTATATAAAATAAAATGATAAGTAAATTAAATTAATTATGAAATATATAAATATTATTTTTCAAATGGAATTAATTAAAATTTTTGGGCTTGTTCTAAAACATAAGATAGATTTTTAAGTACTTGTTTTTTTCCTAACAATTCTAATAAAAGGGCGATACTGGGACCATGCATTTTGCAAGTAGTTCCGATACGCAAAGCCATAAAAAGTGTTTTTTTAGCAAAATCATTTTGGTTAGTAACTTGTTTAATGGAATTAGCAATAACATCTTTTTCAAATACAATAACATCAAAAACATTATAAAAAGTTTTTAAAATAAGGGTTGTTTGGGGATTAGTTTGTAAAAAATGTGTAGCTTCTTGCGATAAAAAAGGTGTGGATTGAAAAAAAAGTTGATAAAAATCTGTGATTTGTTGCATATAATGCATTCTATCTTGAAACAAAGCCACAAATTTAGTCATCCACTCTTTGTAATTTGTAGGAGCGGTTGTAAGAGCTAAATATTTTTTTTGCAAAATAAATGATGCAATTACTTCTGGAAGCAACTTTCTTAAATGTTGATTATTCAAATAATCTAGTTTAGTTTTATCAAACATAGCAGGAGCTTTATTGAGGCGTGCCACATCAAATAAATTAATTAATTCTTGGGGACTTAATATTTCGGTTTGGCTTAAAGGACTAAATCCTAACAAAGATAAGAAATTAAATAATGCTTGTGGCAAGTATCCTAATTTTTCATATTGTTCAATAAATTGCATAATATTAGCATCTCTTTTGCTTAATTTTTTTTTGTTGTCGTTAAGAATTAAAGTCATGTGAGCAAATTGAGGAAGATGCCATTGGAAAGCTTGATAAATCATAATTTGTTTAGGAGTGTTAGTGATGTGTTCTTCTCCTCGAAAAATATGAGAAATCTGCATTAAGTGATCGTCAATGACAACTGCAAAATTATAAGAAGGATAGCCGTTTGATTTGAGGATAATAAAGTCTTCGATTTCTTGACTTTGAAAAGTAAGTTTGCCTCTAATTAAATCATCAAAGGCAAAAGTTTGATTGGTAGGAACGCGAAATCTTATGGCAAAAGTGGTGTGTCCTTCTTGAAATTCTTTGTAAGCGAGATCTTGATCAAGTAGTTTTTGGGCGTATTTTTGGTAAATGGCAAGTCTTTCTGATTGGCGATAAGGTCCAAAAGGTCCTTGGATATCGGGCCCTTCGCTCCAATCAATTCCTAACCAACGTAAATTTTTTAATTGAGAAGCCTCGCCGCCTTCAACATTGCGTGAAAAATCGGTGTCTTCGATGCGGATGATAAACTCTCCTTGATTTTTTTTGGCAAACAAATAATTGAATAAAGCAGTGCGGGCATTTCCTATATGCAAAAAACCAGTAGGGCTTGGAGCATAACGAACTTTAATTTTTTTCATAGTTACAGTAAGGGTTTTCCTTTTAATTTAAAATCGATAGGGGAGGTGTTGGTGGAAAATTTAAAAAAAAGGAACTTTTTGACAAAGTTCTTTTTTTGGATTAACGTTTGGAAAATTGTGGTGCTCGACGAGCTTTTTTTAAACCGTATTTTTTGCGTTCAACACAACGAGCATCGCGAGTTAATAAACCAGCTTTTTTTAAAATGGCTCTTAATTCGGGAACACTTTCAATTAAAGCGCGTGCAATTCCTAAACGAATAGCGCCTGCTTGAGCTGAAAGCCCTCCGCCGTTTACATTAACACTTACATCAAAAGCTTCTCTTTTTTCAGTTAATTCTAAAGGTTGAATCATTTCTAGTCGTGTTGCAGGTAATGGTAAATATTTTTCAAAATCTCTAGTATTGATTGTAATTTTGCCAGTACCATTAGTTAAAATAACTCTTGCCACAGCACTTTTACGACGACCAGTACCAAAATAATTTACTTTTTTCATCTAATTAAACCTCTAAACTTTCTGGTTGTTGCGCTTGGTGATTGTGGTTTTGTTCGGCATAAACAAATAATTTTTTACCAATTTGTGAACCTAATTTAGTATGAGGAACCATTCCTAAAATTGCTTTTTCAACCATTCTTGTAGGAAATTTACGCATCATTTCTGAAGCTACAACTTTAGTTAAACCACCTGGATAACCTGAATGTTTGTAGTAAGTTTTTTGTTGCCATTTTTTGCCAGTTAAATGAATATAGGCAGCATTTACAACAATAACATAATCGCCATTGTCTACGTGTGGCGTGTAATGTGTTTTGTGTTTTCCTTTTAAAATGGAAGCCACTTTGGTAGCTAATCTGCCTAGGGTTTTGCCCTTAGCATCTACTAGGTGCCATTTAGGTTTTACTGTTGTTTTATTAGCCATTAAAGTTTTTTGATTGTTTTTTGGTTGCAATTGTTCTGTCATGGAATTTTCTCCTTATTATTAATGAAAAAATAGTGATTAATTTTATGTGTGTATTTGTGTTTTGTTTGAAAGCGACAAAAACAAAAGAGTTATGAAATCTTTTGTAATTTAGATATGAAATAGTCTTAATTATTATGAAATATTAATTTTTTATTTTCAATATTCTCTTAATATTTTACTAAAATAATGTCATTAAGTCAAGTAAAAAAAATCATTTTGTCAACTTTTTTTAAAAAATAATGCATAAATTGTGTAAAAAAAATTGAAAAAAAGAGGATAATGGTTGGATGGTTATCAGATAATTTTGATATTTTTTATATACAAATAAAAAGTCCCAAATTTACTAAACATTTACTAAACATTAAGGGAATTTTTAAAAGCAAAAGCAAAAGCTTTGCCTTTCAGCACTTCTACTAAAGCAAAAACAAAGTCAAAGACGGTTATAGGAGAACGCGAAGTTACAAATTTATCACTAATAACAGCTTTTTGGTCTGGCAAATAAGTACCTTCAATAAAATGATTACAAGAAGGAAAGCAAGTAAAAGTGTGATTTTTTAATAAATCTAGTTTGCCTAGAAACATGGGAGCGGCACAAATAGCTCCAATAACTTTATTAGCATCAACAAATTTTTGAATTAATTTTAATAAAAAAGTTTCTTTTTCAATAATTTGCGCTACGTAAGGTCCTCCAGGAATAACTAAAAAATCGTATTCTAAAGGATTAATAGTAGCTAAATTGGCATCTGCTTTTACACAAAGCCCGCTAGAAGACATAACTTCTAATTGGGGATTTAGAGTTGCAGTTGTTAAAGGAAGGGATACGCGATTTAATAAAGCTCTTGTGACTAAAGCCTCACAATCCTCAAATCCGTCATATAAAACTAATAAACCTTTCATATTGTTCCTTGTTGTCTCCTTTTTAACTTTGTTATGCGTTTAGTTGCGTGCGTGCGTGCGTGTAAGTAATTTTTGGGGGTTGGGGTTGGTTTGAGTAAATTAAATGCAAGGAAAATAAAAATAAAAAAATACCACAAAAGCTGTGATATTTGAATTATTAATTTTGGTTTGCTAAATATTTTACTAAATTACGTCTTTTGCTGTTTTTCATAAACAAACCTCTTTTAGAGTGAAAATCATGAGGGTGTTGTTTTAAATGTTCACTTAATTGTTTGATTTCTGCTGATAAAATAGCAATTTGAACTTCAGATGAACCTGTGTCTTTTGCAAAACGTGAATTTTGTTTAATGATTTCTTGTTTTTGTTCTTTGGTTAATGCCACGTAAAAACTCCTTTTTTTAATTTAAATTTGGTTGAATTTGATAGGTTTTAGGTTTGATAAAATTATTAATTAATGTTAAACTTTTAAAAACTGGTCCACATCAAGAACAAAAATCGTTGCTCCGCCCACAGAAACTTCGGTAGGAAAAGAATTATAAGCACTAAACTCATTGATGATATTTTTTGGAATCATTTGAGTTTTTTTATGAGAATGGGTTTTTATAATTTCTAAAGCTTTGGGTACTTGTTCTTCTTTGACTCCTAAAATAAAAGTTGCATTAGCTTCTTTTAAAAAACCTCCCTTAGTAGCTAATCTAGTTGTAAAAAAACTATTTTCTATTAAAGATTGTTGTACTTTGTTAGCATCGTGACTAGAAACGATAGCTATAATTAATTTCATATTATCCACAAGAGTATTATACCTTATTTTACTTTATTTGATGAAAAAAAAGACTAAATTGTGGAAAAAAATGATAAAAAAGTTGGTGAGAGGAAAAAATTTGGTAAAAAATGGATGTAATTAGCGTTTATCAAGGGCAAAAGCAATGCGATTTCCTAAAAAATAAACTGTTTGAGTTAAAATAAAGGTAAGCAAAACAGATACTATAATTAAATCAAAGCGAGTAAAAAAGGGTTCAAAATCATAATGTCCGTTATAGCCATTATCAATTGCCACTGCTGCAATACCTTGATGCCCTACAATTTGCAAAACAGAAGAATAAGCAAGGGAAGTGATAAAAAGAGAAGCTAGTTTTAAAATGATATCAGAACGGGTTTCTGTTAACAAAAATTTAGTCACAAATTGAAATTTAGTTGCTCCAAGACTAAATGATGTTTGGTATAATTCTGGATTAGTAGTTAAAAAAGCTTGTTCACAATGACGAGCAAAAAGAGGAGCAATAGCTAAGACTAAGAAAAAAAGGGCAGTACCAAAGCCATAACCCATGCGAAAATAAGGGATTAAAATTAATTTTAGTAATAAAACAATTAAGATTAAAAAAGGAGTAGAAATGAAAAAATTCATCAAACTATTTAAAATCCAATATCTTTTATAATGTTTTTGTATTTTGAATAAATATAATAAAACTCCTAAAATAAGCCCTAGAAAAAAAGCAATAAAACAACCTATTAAAGTAATTTTAAGAGTTTCTTTAAAACCATTCCATACCAATTGATTTTTAGCTAAAACATTCCACAAACGAATAAAAATATTATTTTCCATTGAGTTTTTACATTAATTAGAAGCAGGAGCAGCGCCTGTTTTGCCTAAATATTTATCTTTAATGTTTTTACTTATTTGTTTAACTTCTTGTCTTGGAATCATATAAAAATTGGTTGCAAATTGGCTTTTTTTCATATATGCAATAGCTTCTTCTTCTTTTAAAATATCTTGTAAAATTTTAATTTTCCAGTTATTTTTATTATTGTTAGTAGTCACTAAAGAAATGGTATAAGAATAAATAATATCATCTAAATTAGTGGGTTTTTGCATTATTCCTAGTGATATAAAATTATTTATTCCCAATCCCATAAGAGTAGGATAATTAAGACATAAATCAAAATCATTAGGAGCAAGAAATCTAGATGTAATTGTCATTAAATCCGATTCAGTAGTGTATTCTATGTCAGGATATAAATTAGTAGGTTTAAAATCTGTAGTTTTTAAATTAAATTGTTCTTCAGTGCTAAGAGTGCGTTCTGGGTTTATTTCTTCAATAATTTTTAATTCTTGCAACACGCGCAAAGCTAAAGAACGTTGAAAATTGTCTTGTGGCATCAAAATTTTAAGGTTGTTAGGATGATTGTTTTTTTTAATTTCTTCTAAATTATTAAAAGTATTAGGTTTAGCAAAAAGCCCAAATTTAGCTAAATAAACTACTTGGCTAAAAGTTAATTTATCTTGATCTGGAATATTTGGATTTTCTTTATTAAAAATATTTAAATCATGTACATGAGCGTCTAATTTAGCATCAACTTTTTTGTTTAAAAGTAATTCATTGGTTTGTTTAAATCTAGAACTTATATATTGAACATCTAAATCAATATTGTATTCTTTTAAACGGTCTTTGGCATATTCTTCTAAAAAATATTTAATAGTTGGCAGAGCAGTTGCTACTGTTAATTTATGGTTTTTTTGGTTGGAAGGGGTATGAGCTAAAGATTTTTTAGCATCCCAAAGAAAATAACCCAAAAGCAAATTACACAAAAGAGAAATAGTTAATAAGGCAAATAATAGATTTTTTTTAGTTTTGGAAGATAAAGAAGATAGTTTAAACATGTAATGTGTCTCTTTTCTAAGTAATTTTATTTATTAATATTTTGTTGGACAAAAACATTTGTATGATAAAAAAGGATAAAATTTAGATAAAAATGTTTTGATAAGAAGTAGCTTCAAATTTACAAGAAGGATTAAGGGTAGCAATTTTAGATAATTTTCCTTGCTCCAAAATAGCTACACGATGGCACAAACTTTTAATTACTGCAACATTATGAGAAACCAAAACAATGGTAGTTTTTAGTTTTTGATTGGTTGTTTGCAATAACTTCAAAATCTCTTGACTTGTCATTTCATCCAGGGCAAAAGTAGGCTCGTCACAAAAAATAATTTTAGGCTCGTAAACTAAGGCACGTGCAATGGCTACACGTTGTTTTTGTCCGCCCGAAAGCGTTTTAGGATAGGCAGTTGCAAATTGGCGAAGTCCTACAAAATCTAGCATTTTATTTACTTTAGTAGTAATTTGTTCTTCGGGAGTGCTTCTTATTTCTAAAGGAAGAGCCACATTTTCAAAAACATTTAAATTACTCAAAAGATTAAAATTTTGAAAAATCATAGCACTTTCTAGATGACTAAAAGCTTTTTGCATGGAAGAATTAGCATTTTTATCAGGCAACATAAATCCATTCATAATTTTTAATAAAGTAGTTTTGCCAGAACCCGAAGTTCCTACTAACCCAAAGATTTCGCCTTTCAAAACTGCAAGTGAAATGTTTTGTAAAACTGGAAGTTTTTTTTTTTAAGGAAAAAAGTTTTCGAAAGATTATTAATTTTAATCATAAATAATTCCTTGTTTATTGTTTTTTTAATTTAAATGATTGTAAAATTGGAAAGTGGGTGAAAAAAATAAAAAGTTTAAAACACAAATGATAAAGTAAAGATAAAAAAGTTTAAAGCATTAATTGGAGTTGTTAAGAGATTGTAAAAGCTTTTCAAAATTAGCAGGTAAGGGTGCTTCTAAAATAAGATTTTGATTGGTGATAGGGTGGTTGAATTTTAACATTTTGGCATGCAAAAATTGACCTAAAGGAGTAATATGGTGTGATGAACCATAAAGTAGATCTCCTATAATAGGACGTTTGAGGAAGGAAAAATGTGCTCTTAGTTGATGAGTTCTTCCTGTTTCCAAATTAAATTCCATCAAAGAAAAGTGAGAAAAACGTTGCAAAGTTTTAAAATGAGTAACAGCAGTTTTACCGTCTGGAATAACTTGCATTTTTAATCGATTATGAGGATTTCTTCCAATAGGCAGTTTGATAGTGCCTTTATCTTCTAAAAAACCTTCAATTAAAGCCCAATAGATTTTGGTAATTTTTCTTTGTTGGAACGCAATTTGTAGTTTGTCGCTTACATCATTATTTTTGGCAATAATTAATAAACCAGTAGTATTTTTGTCAAGTCTATGCACGATACCAGGTCTTTGGGTATCTACATGACTTAAAGTTGCAAATTGGTACAACAAGCCATTAACTAAGGTTGTTTCTTGAAAACTTAAAGAAGGGTGTGCTACCAAATTGGCAGGTTTATTAATAACTGCTAAATAGGGGTCTTCGTAAATGATGTCTAAATTAAGATTTTGAGGAGTTTGTAAATTAACAGATTCTTGAGTTTGAGGGATAATAACTGTAATTAGGTCTTGGGCTTTGAGCAAATAACTTTTTTTCGCAGGTTTAGAGTTGACCAAAACTTGTTGTGCCAAAATTAATTTTTGACATTGACTTTTATTTAAATTAATGTGAGTCAATAAAAAATGATCTAAACGTTGAAATGCCTCACTGGCAGAAATAAGAAACTCTTTTTTTTCATTCATGTAAAAGGCCTTGTTTTCTAAAAGTTAAAAAAATGTAGTAAAAGAATTGGGTTTCAAAAATAAAGAAAAAATAATAAAAAGGTTAAAAAATCAAGAAAAAGCATTGGTGATAAATTTAAATTATCATAACGAACACCAACTCTAAGCAAGCTTAAAATTGGTGTTAATTGTAAAGATATTTTTGGTTTTTGCAAAAAACTATTTTTAGAAATGAAAAAATAGATTGGTTTTGGGTTTATTCGGAATCTGTTGACACAACTTCTGGAGAAGTTGTTTCCTTATTGTTTGGATTTGATTCGTTTGATTCTTGGTTTTCTAAATTGGTTGTTGTTTTCAATTCATCATTTAAAGGAGTTGTATCAGTGCTAGTTGTTTCGTTGTTGGAAGGCATTTGAGAAGTTGGTTGGGTTGGGTTGTTGGCTTCTTCTTTTTCTTTTTCCCACCAAGCAATTTTTCCTGTAGCTACAATTTCATCAATATCTCTTTTATTAAGAGTTTCAATTTCAAGTAAATATTTAGCGATTGTGTCAAGCAAATCTTGGTTTTCTTGAATAATTTGTTTGGCTTGTTGATAACAATTAGCAATAATTTTTTGAATTTGTTGGTCAATTTCTAAACCTTTAGGATCAGAAAAATCATTTTGGAAAGTATTTCCTGAATATTGCACTGGTCCTAAATCACTCATGCCGTATTTAGTTACCATCAGTTTAGCTATTTGCGTAGCGTGTTTAAAATCGTTGTAAGCGCCGTTAGAAACGTCGTCAAACATTAATTCTTCGGCAACACGTCCGCCCAGAAAGGAAGTAATTTGGGCTAATAGGGTTTTTTTGGAAGAAAAGAAAGTTTCTTCTTGAGGAAGCATTAAGTTGTATCCGCCTGCGTTTCCGCGGGGAATAATGGTGATTTTTTGCACTATTTGGGCAAAAGGAATTTTAATTCCAATAACAGCATGTCCTGCTTCGTGATAAGCTACCATACGTTTTTCTTTGTCATTGTATTTTTTAGATTTTTTAGCAGGTCCAATTAAAATACGGTCTAAAGCTTCGCTGATATCTTTTTTATTGATAAAAGTAGCATTTCTTCTAGCAGCTAATAAAGCAGCTTCGTTTAAGGTGCCTTCTAATTGAGCACCACTAAAACCTGGGGTTTGTTTAGCTAATTCTTCTAAACTAATTTCTTCTGAAAGTTTTTTATTACTTGCATGTAATTTTAAGATAGCTTCACGGTCTTTAACATTTGGTAAAGTAATATTAAAGTGACGGTCAAAACGTCCAGGACGCAAAATAGCTGAGTCAAGAGCTTCGGGGAGGTTAGTAGCTGCAATAACAATAACACCCATTTTTTGGTTAAAGCCGTCCATCTCTACTAAAAGTTGGTTTAAGGTTTGTTCAGAACCGTTACTCCCACCAATATTGGAGCCTCTTTTTCTAGCAACTGCCTCAATTTCATCGATAAAAACGATACAAGGAGCTGCCAGTTGAGCTTCTTTAAAAAGATCTCTGACACGTGAAGCACCAACACCTACATAAACTTCATCAAAATCAGAACCCGAAGCAGCAAAAAAAGGAACGCCTGCCTCACCTGCAACTGCTTTGGCAAGTAAGGTTTTTCCTGTACCTGGAGGTCCATACAACAAAACTCCTTTAGGAATTCTTGCTCCCATAGCAGCGTATTTGCGCGGGTTTTTTAAAAAGTCAATCAATTCTGACATTTCTTCTTTTTCTTCATCAGCTCCTGCTACATCTGAAAAAGTAAATCTTTTTTGATTGATAATAACTTTGCGACTTTTAGAACCTTTTTTACCAGGGGCTGATGCCAAAATTTCTTGTCCCATTTGTTTTATAGTATCGGCAAAAAAGAGAAAAAAACAGTAAAAAATTAACATTGTTAAACATTGTCTAAATACCCAAACAACAGGTTCATAACCATTCCAAGGTCTAGGATCTACAGAATCAATTTTATATTTGTATTTGCCGTTTGGTTTTTGGTCAAATACTTTTTCACAAGGAATATTAAAAAAATCAATTACTTTGCCGTCTGTAGTAGTAACTACAACATTACAAAAATATGAATTAAAATAGTGAGGTTCATAAATAATTTTTTCAATTTTGTTATCTTTTGCAAGTTCATCAAATGTATTGTTATCTTTTTTTGCATTCTTAGTAAAATAACAATAAATAAAAGTGGCACCTATTAAAATTACAGCAAAATAAAGGACGCCCATATGGAATTTTTTAAAAATTTTATCAAAAAATGACATAAATTAACCTTTCTTGCAAGAAATTATCTTTGAGTTAAACATTGAAATCAAATATTTTAATGTTTGGAGTTTAATTTGGGATGGATGTAATTTCTGCATTTATTTTTTTGGATTCTCATTTTTAATTTGTTTGAGAAAAACAATTTGAAGAAGTAAAAAAGTTTTTAAAAGCTAAATAAATCTTCGATTGGTTTCCTAAAGTTAGGTTGATATATAAGTGAGGAATAAATAAAATATTGTCTAGATTGTCTACTACTAACCATAAATTATTTCTTTGAGTAAGGGGCACTTTTTTTTCAATTAAAAATTTTTTCAATTTTTTAGTGCCAAAACTAAATTTTAATGTGTCTTTTGGTTGGCGCAAACGCACTTTTAAAGGAAAACTAACTTTTTGAGGATTATAATTGAGGGATTGTAACGAAGGAGAAATGCAAACAAGACAAAGATTACATGTAGAAACACACAACAAAGGTTTTGACAAAGCAAAGGAAAGTGGTGGTGCAGGACTCATTAATGTAATGTGCTTGTAATCTTTAATTAAATGCCACTCAAAATTAAGATGCCAAGATAAATTAGGCTTATAAGGATTGTTAATGCCTTTGATGATATTTTGGATAAAAATAAAACTTTTAGTAATATTTTGTTGTTCTAATAATAATAAAATGATATCTTTTTGAATAACTAAATCAAGGTTTAAAAAAGGTGCAAGCGCAAAAGAGTTTGGTGGGTTACAACTATGATTTGTGTGTTTTGTAAGAAATAAAAGAGTTTGTTTGCGAATAAAATTATAGGCTTGCAAAAGAGTTTGTTGGTATTTTGGGATATTTTGCAAAAAACTAGTTTGGGTTTTTAAGTAAGGAATAACTTGGTGCCTGATTTGGTTTCTTTGATAAGTGAAGTTTTGATTGGTGTAATCTTCCAAAAAAGGGATTTGGTAAAAAGCAGCATAACTTATGATTTTGGCTTTGGGAACGTATAAAAAAGGTTTCAAAAAAATGAAATCTTGCCAAGAAGTTTGGATCTGCATGCCACTATAACCTAGCAAAGTGCTGCTTCTAGTTATTTTTTGTAAAATAGTTTCTGCCAAATCATCTAAATGATGGGCTGTTAAAATAAAAGGAGTTTGGTGCTTTGTAGCTATTTGCATTAATTTTTGTTGTCTTAATAAACGTGCTTGGGCTTGAAAGTTTTTTTGGGGGCAGTTAAGTTCAAAATAATGGAAACAAAGGGAGTTTTGCAGGCAATAACTTTGGACTAATTCTTTATCTTTCCAAGCATTAGGGCGCGCTAAATGGTTGAAATGCACAACTTGCAGTTTTATTTTTTGTGCAACCAAACAATGAAGTAAAGCCATTGAATCAACGCCGCCACTTACAGCTATAATATAAGTTTGATTGGCATCTAGACTACAAGCAAGTTTGATAGTTTTCATGAAACATCCTTAATTACAATTGCATTTGAATTTGAGTTTTAGGGTGTTGAGTTGTTCTTGGTCAACTGCGCTGGGAGCTTCTAACATCAAATCTTTGGCACTTTGGGTTTTAGGAAAAGCAATAACATCTTTGATATTGTTGGTTTTGGTAAACAACATCACAAGACGATCAAGGCCTAGGGCAAGTCCTCCATGAGGTGGGGTGCCGTATTTAAGGGCTTCGACTAAAAAACCAAAACGAGTTTGCACTTCTTCTTGTGAAAATCCTAAAAGACTAAAAATTAATTCTTGCGTTTGGGGATTGTTAATTCTTAACGAACCACCACCCACTTCGTAGCCGTTCCAAACTAAATCATAGGTTTTGGCAAGAGCTTTTTGAGGATTGCTTTTCAAAATAGCAATATCACAAGGAGCAGTAAAAGGATGATGCAAAGAATAAAGACGGTTGGAAGTATTTGAGTTTTCCAAAGTAAGATCTGGTTGGGGCAGGTCTTCTTGAGTAGTTTCAAACAAAGGAAAATCAACAATCCATAATAACGCTTCTTGAGTTGTATCAACCAAAGATAAATCAAGGGCTAGTTTGGTGCGAAAAATACCTAAAGCTTTGTGCATAATGTCTTTTGTGCCAGAAACGACAAAACAAATTTCTTCATTTTTTAAAAAAGAATCATCTTTAATAAATTGAGATATTCCACCTATAATTTTATCATTTTTTTTAACAAAAGAAAACAATTTCAAGTTAAAATGTTTACTAAAAAACAATTGATACTCATCTAGTTTTCGGCGTGTCAAAACTGCTGTTTTAGAAACTTTAAAGCCTTTAATGTTGCCTGAAAACATATTTTGGGGGCAAGTGGTAGTATCAAAAAAAGTAGTAAAATCGGTGATTTTAAGGGGATTTCTTAAATCTGGTTTATCAGAACCATAAAGTTCAAAGGCTTGTTGATAAGTTAATCTTAAAAAGGGTTGAGAAAGTGGTTTTTTCCAAATATTGGCAAATAAATCTACTATAATTTCTTCTGTTAAGGACATAATTTCATCTTGATTTAAAAAAGATGTTTCAATATCGATTTGACTAAATTCAGGTTGTCTATCAGATCTGAGGTCCTCATCGCGGAAACAACGTGCTACTTGAAAATACCTTTCAAATCCTGCAATCATGTATAATTGTTTAAAAAGTTGGGGAGATTGAGGAAGGGCATAAAAATTACCTGGATAAATTCTGGAAGGCACTAAATAATCTCTTGCTCCTTCAGGAGTTGATTTAGATAAAATGGGAGTTTCTAGTTCTAAAAAATCATTTTTCAAAAGAGTTTGACGAATACTTTGGGTAATGTGGTGTCTTTGAATCAAAAAATGTTTAACTTCAGGATTTCTTAAATCCAAATAACGATATTTAAGTCTGGTTTCTTCTAAACTTTCTTGACTTTGAAACACATTTAAAGGTAAGGTTTGAGCCTCACTTAAAATTTCAATATGAGATACTAAAATTTCAATATCACCAGTTGGCAAATCAGGATTTTTATTGATTCTTTCAATTACTTGACCTTTAATTTGCACGACTGTTTCTAATTTAATTAAAGCTATTTTGTCGTATTGTGGATTATTTTCTTTAACTAATAATTGAACTATACCAGAAACATCACGTAAGTCAAAAAAAAGAGTTTTTCCTAAGTTGCGTTTACGAAAAATAAAACCTTTTAGAAAAACTGTTTTTCCTTGATGGGCAAGTTGTAATTGGTTGTTATAATGGCTATATTTAGTTTTCATGAATTAATTTAACTCCTTGTTGTTTTGAAAATAAGAAACAACATCTTTTTGCAATATGGTGGTTTGCTGTTGGGTGTCAGTATTTTTGATTGTAATTTGATTGTTGTCAAATTCTTTTGGTCCCAGAATTAAAAGATAAAGGGGTTGTTGTTTTAAGGCTTGTTTGAGACTTTTGGAAAAAGATAAAAACTGATAATTAAGATCGGCGGAAAAACCTTGATGGCGGAGAGTTGTTGCAAGTGCAAGTCCTTGATAAAAAAATTGCGGCACACTAACTAATATAAAGGCATCCAAAGAAGGTAAGATATTTTTATTGCAAAAAGAATGAGTGGCTAAAATCGACATTAAACGTTCCATGCCTAAGGCAAAACCAATACCAGGCGAAGGGTTTCCTCCAAATAAAGTAACTAAATTATCATAACAACCACCCCCACCTAAAACTGCTTGATGTCCTTGTTTGTTATTATAAAAAATTTCAAAAACGCTATGAGTATAATAATCAAGTCCACGGACTAAATCATGACACAATTCAAAATTAACATTCATTTGTTTAAGCCCTTCTAAAACTTGTAAAAAACGAACTTTGGCGTCCTCAACAAGATGGTCAAAAATGCGTGGCGCTTGCTTTAAAAAAGGTTCGTTGTGACAATTTTTACAATCCCAAATACGCAAAATATTTTTTTCAAATCTTTCTTGACATAAAGGACATAATTGTTGATAGTGTGTTTGTAAATAGTTTTTAAAAACTTGTAAATAATTATTGTATGTAGTTTTACATCCCAAAGAATTAATCTTCACAGTAATATCACAAATCCCTAATGATTTGAGGGTTTCATAGGCAAGAGCAATTACTTCTACATCTAAAAAAGGGCTTGATTGTCCTAAAATTTCTACTCCTACTTGATGAAATTGACGATAGCGTCCTTTTTGAGGTCTTTCATAGCGAAAACAAGGTCCATAATAAAAAAACTTGTGTAATTGTGAGGTTTTATCTAATTTATTTTCCACATAACTACGAATAACACCAGCAGTTCCTTCGGGACGCAAAGTAATAAAACGTCCTTTTTTATCTGCAAAAGTATAAGTTTCTTTGGAAACCATTTCTGAATGTTGAGCTGCTCTATCAAAAACACCACGATATTCAATTATAGGGGTTCTTATTTCTTGCAAATGATACTTGGCAAACAAAGTGCGAATGTGATTTTCTACTTTTTGCCAACAAACCATTTTATCTGACATCAAATCATAAGTACCTTTAATTTTAGAAAACATCTTTGGGCTCCTTTGCTTTTGGGGTTGGGTTGGGTTTTAATTTTGTGATGATTATTTTTTTGTTATTTTTTTGTTGTTTTGGGATAAAAGTTTTGATAAAGCTTTTTGGGTTTTTGTTGTTGGAGATTTTATATTTTTTAATTTTTGGTGCTAATAAAACTTTAAAAAATACATGAAAATGATTTAAAAAATACACACAAACACACAATAAACAAAATAATTTTAATAAGGCATCATTAATATATGGAGTAAAATAAAATAAATGGGGAATAAATAATTGTCTGCATTATAAATAATAAATTATTTAATTATTGACTCTTTGAATTTGATAAATTTGCGAAATTTTATATAAATTAGTAATTAGATTATTTAATTCTTTAGTATTAGCTATTAAAATCCTAATCTTAATAATAGTTTCTAATTTTTGTTTATTAATAACATTAAATTCTAAAATACTTACATTAAAACTGTTAATTTTATTAATAATTTGTTGCACTAAAGTATCTTTGGTAGAAGCAATAATACTAATCCAAGCAGGATATTTAGCAATAGTAGGGTCTTGTTGCCATGAAGCAGTAATTAATCTTTTTTCATCACATTGAGCTAAATTATTACATTCCTTGCGATGCACAATAATACCTCTTCCTTTAGTGACAAATCCTAGGATTTCGTCGTTATAAACAGGGGTGCAACAACTTGCCAATTTTAATTTAGGATTTCTAAGACCTTCAATAATAACGCCTGTCTCACTTTGATGTTTGAGTTTTTTATGCGATTTTGCCATTTGTTTTTGCAAAATATTTTGACTTAAAGTTTCTTTGGCTAAAACAAGCAATTTATTAATTACTGACTTAGGATTTAATTGTTTTTTAGCAATTTCATAATAAAAATCATTAAGAGTTTGAATATTGTAACGCTCAAAATGTTTTTGGACAAAATTATTATCAATCAAGGAAAGTTCAATTTTATTGGCAGTTAATTCTTTTTCAATAATATCTTTTCCTTTTTGAATCTCTGCTAAATATTCAGTTTTATTTTCTTTGATATCTTTTTTTAAAAAACCTTTAATTTTTCTTTTGGCATGTGTTGTTTTTACCATGCGCAACCAGTCTTTATTAACTGATAAAATATTTTTATTGGTTTTAATCGAAATAATATCACCATTTTTGAGTTGATAATCAATTGGTACAATTTGCCCGTTAATGATGGCTGCTGTCATTTTGCTTCCTACTGCGGAATGAATACGAAAGGCAAAATCAATGGGGGTAGAACCTTTGGGAAGCTCAAATACTTCTTGAGTAGGAGTAAAAACATAGACATTATCACTTAAAATATCATTTTTAATAGAATCTACAAATTCTTTGGGTGTTTCTTCGGGATGATTTTTGGCATCCATAGTAATTTTAACTAATTCTTGATACCATCTTAATTTTTTGGCAAGTTCTAGTTGTTTAGCTTCTTGGGAATAAGTTTTATTTTCTTTATAAGCCCAGTGAGCAGCAATTCCTTTTTCAGCAATTTCATCCATTTCTTGAGTTCTTATTTGCATTTCAAACAAAGAGCCATCCTTAGTTAAAACAGTTGTATGCAAAGATTGATAAAGATTAGGTTTAGGAACTGCAATATAGTCTTTAAATCTTAGGGGAAGTGGCGAAAAATGACCGTGAATAATCCCTAAACATTGATAACACAAATCCACAGTAGGCACAATAATTCGAATAGCTAAAAGGTCAAAGATTTCTTCAAAACTAACTTTTCTTTTAACAATTTTTTTATAAATACTATAAATATTTTTGACACGCCCTTTAATAGTGTAATTTTTGAGTTGGTGGCTGTCTAAAAGAGATTTAATATTGGTGATAATTTTGGTAATTGATTCTTCACGTTGTTGTTTTTTTAACCAAATTAAATTAGAAACACGATAGTATTCTTGAGGAAAAGCATATCTTAGAGACAAATCTTCTAATTGTGATTTAATTTCAAAAAGCCCTAAACGATGTGTTAAAGGAGCGTGAATTTCTAAGGTTTCTTTGGCAATACGTAATTGTTTTTCTGAAGGCATCGAATTTAAAGTTTGCATATTGTGCAAGCGGTCAGCAATCTTTACAATAACAACTCTAATATCTTTTGCCATTGCTAAAAACATTTTTTGTTGATTATCGGCATGTCCTTGATTTTTGTGAAAAGCAATTTTGGTAAGTTTAGTTGCCCGATAAACTAAATAAGCCACGTCTTCGCCAAACAAAGAAGTTAAATCTTGCATAGTAGCATTAGTGTCTTCCAAAACATCGTGGAGTAATCCTGCCATTAAAGTATTGGGTTCGCTGTTTAATTGTGCCAAAATTTTAGTCACTGCACAAGGATGAATAATATAGGGTTCTCCTGTAAAACGTGTTTGCCCGTGATGTTTTTCTTTGGCAAAAAGATAGGCTTGAGTAATTTTTTGCAAAATGGTGGCATCTTGAATATTTTTGGAAATCACAGCCATTAAATCTTGATATAATTTATCTTTTTCTAAAGTTAAATCGGAATCTAAAATCATCTTATCACCTTCTTTTTTAAGGATTTGCAAAAAAACGCAAAGAAAATAAAAGAAATCAAAAAATAAATTAAGTGTATAGTCTTTTTGTGCCTTGAAAATAAACTTCTTTAATAACGCCTGCCCCACAACAAATATTTTTATCATAAAAAGCACATATTTGCCCTGGAGTTACTGCTTTAATTGTTTGAGGATAATGAATTTCTAAGTTGTTTTGGTCTAGCCAAGTTAAAATAACGTCTTGATTGGGTTGGCGGTAGCGCATTTTGGCTTGTAGGTGCAAATTGGTTTTTTTGCCGCGCCAAACAATATCACCAATTAAGGCTTTGTCGCTGTATAAATAAGGATGTGTGCTACCTTGTTCTACGTATAAAGTGTTAGTTGGAAGGTGTTTGCCAACGACAAACCAAGGTTTTTGGCTGGGAACATCACCCAAACCTAAATTTTTACGTTGCCCTATGGTATAATACATTACTCCTTTATGATGTGCTAAAAAAGTCCCATCCAAAGTTTTAATATCACCTTTTTGAGCGGGTAAATAGTTGCTTAAAAATTGAAAAAAATTTCTTTCACCAATAAAACAAATCCCTGTGGAATCTTTTTTAGTGGCATTAATTAAATTATTTTCTAAAGCAATTTGGCGTACTTCTTGTTTTGTGAGATTGCCCAAAGGAAACAAAATATTTTGTAATTGTTTAGTTGTTAGTTGTGATAAAAAATAAGTTTGATCTTTGTTTTGGTCAACAGCACAAGCAAGTCGTGGAAATAATTTTTGGTCTGAAGAAGTTTCATATATAATGTTAGCATAATGTCCCATAGCAATATATTGAGGGGCAAGTTTTGTTGTTGCATACTCAATAAAAGCTCTAAATTTAATTTCATTATTACACAAAATATCAGGATTCGGAGTAAGATTATTTTCAAAGGCTTTGATAAAAGACATAAAGACTTTTTGCCAATATTCTTCAATAAAATCAACACGATGCAACTTAATTCCTAGTTGTTCAGACACTTTTAAGGAATCTTTATAATCTAGTTCTTGCGAGCATATGTCATTTAAAGTGGGATTACCTTGGATATCAAAATTAAGATTGCTATCCCAATTACGCATAAAAACTGCTTCTACCAAATAACCTTGTTTTTTTAAAAGAAAAGCAGCAACGGCACTATCAACTCCGCCTGATAAACCAACAACAACTTTTGTCATTTTTTGCTCCTTTTCTTTGTTTTTAATTTGTTATGTGTGTGTGTGTTTTGATTTGTTATTTTGATGATATTTATTGATGTTTTGAGATTTTATATTTTTAGAACTTTGATTTATTGCTTTTTATTCTTGTCTTTGTAGATAAATAGGAAGCAAAAATTCGTTTCTGGGCGAAAGACTATTTTCTAAAACTTTAGGACCTGGTGCCATATTTTGTCTTTTAAATTGATTTTGATAAAAAGTTTTCAGATATGAAACAACTAATTGATTGCTTTTTTCTGGACTCAAATCAAAGGCAATTTGCAACAACCAAGCAATTTTGGTTTTGGTAAAGCCTTTTTTAATGTGGCAACAAAGAATAAAATCTTCCATAATTAATTTTTGATTGATGTTTTCTTGCACTAATTTTTGATATAATTTTTTTAAGGCAGGTGCAATTTGTAAATAGTTTTTTTCTAAATGATAAAGTAATAATTCTTTGACTAAAACATTAGGAACGCCAGCATTGACATTATAAATGTGGTCGTAATGACTACGAGGATTGTTTTTTCCTAAAGCCATATCCGAAAAATTATTATTTTCTAACAACAAAAACTTTTGTGTTTGGGAAGCTAATTCCTTTAAAAAAACTTGATCTAGGTCTTTGGAACAAGAAGCAAGTTCGTTTGACAAAGTAGAAATGTTGTTAATATCGTTGAATAAAGTAGCTGTTTCGTTTGCTTCATTTATTTCATTTGTTGCGCTTGTGTCATTTGTGGCATCAGTTAGATTAGTTGTGTTAGTGGTGGCATCAGTTTTGTCAAGTCCCAAAAAGGCTAACAAATCTTTTTTCTTTAAAAAACTACTTTCACAAATGTGGCAAACTCCTTTGGTTTGTAAAAAATATTTGAGGAGTTGATAATGAGTTTGGTTGGAAAAAAGAAGTGGATTTAGGATTACAATGAAATCTTCTAACGGTTTTTGCAACAAGGAAAAGCTTTGAAAAGCAACTACCAAAGTTAACAAATCATTAATATTTTCAGTAATTTCTACAATTATTTTGGCGTTTAAATTGCTAAGTTTAGTTTTAAGTGCTAATACTTGGATTTCATTTGCCAATTTTAAATGCGAAGCAACATTTGATTGAGGAATAAAAGGCGTTTGATTAATTGGTTTTTCAAATTGATAATGGGGCGTTTCTTGGAGTTCAAAATAAGCTTTTAAAAAAGGATGTTGTTTTCCTATTCTTTGGTCACCATAAGTAGTATCAATTCTTCTTTGAAATTTAATTAAATCAACACAAACATCAACTACTAAACTTACATCTTGATTAAATAAATCTTTTTCGGCGACCATTTCGCCTAACAAAGCAGCCATTTTGTGATTAGAAAATAAATTATCAACAGTAGATTCAGTAATTCCGCTACTAGTGTAAAAATAGCCTCCAATTTGTTTGCGCGAATGATCAAGAACGGCATTTTTTCTTAAATCAAGTTTGCCTATGTGATCGGTTGAGGCAGAAGGATTAAAAATTAAATGAGCGCCGTTTAAGGAAAGTAGATCACCAGGAGAAAAGACAGTCCATAAATCTTGACAAATTTCTACTCCAAAAATAAGATCAAATTGGGAATTAATAAATAAAACATCTCCAAAAGGAACTGTTTGACCCAAAATTTGGATGTATTGGGATTCGCAGGTTTTGCCTGATTGAAACCATCTTTTTTCGCTAAATTCTTTATAATTGGGAATAGTTTTTTTAGGGGTTATTCCTAATATTTTATCTTTTTGAATGATAACTGCTACATTAAATAAAACTTCATGCAAAGCAAGAGGCATACCTAAAATATAGACTCCTTCAAAAGAATTATTTTTTAAAAGCCAATCTAGAGCTTGAAAATTTTGTTCTAAAAAAGTAGTTTCAAAAAAAAGATCTCCTGCTGTATAACTACTTAAACAAAGTTCGGGGAACAAAACAAAACTGGCTTTACTTTTGTTTAGAACATTTTGCATACTATAAGCATTTTTTAAGGGATTACCTACTGTTAAAGGAGGGCTTGCTAATTCAATTTTAATAGAACCGTTTTTGTACATTTTCTTTCATTTGCTTCCTTAGTTATTCATTATTTAATAATTAAAGATTAATATTTATGATAATTAATATTTTTTATTAAGATAATTTATAATAATAACTATAATTTTTATTGTTTATATTTAAATAATTTAATAATTTTTTATGATGTTAAATAAATTGATAAATATTTAATTTATGGTTTGGGATGATAAAAAAAATAAAACCATTATATATATTATATAATTTTTTAATAATTTTCCCAAATAAAACCTTATAATTGATTCTTTTTTATTATTAATAATAATTTTTGATTATAATTGTATTTATAAAGATTATTTTATTGCTAAAAACTATTATTAATAATAAAGATAAATAAAAAAAACTAGGTTAAAAAACCTAGCTTTTTAAATAATGATTAAATAAGATTATTTATTTTTTTTGTTTTTTTTAACAAAGAAAAACACACCACCAGCAACGGCAGCAACAACTACAACAGCTACTAATGTTAAGAACCACACTGTTTTGTACCAAGGTGTTTTAGCTACAGTAAATTCAAAGACAACTTGTCCTGAAACAGTAGTTTTACCATCTACAGCTTTAACAGTAACTTTATTAGCATTGTCGTCTTTACCAACTGTGAAAGTTACGTCGTCTTTGTTTACAGTTGCAGGAACTTTAGCTCCAGCTTCTTTTAAAGCTTTTAAACCAGCTTCTGCATCTACTTTGCCATCTTTAACTGTAAGTGTAAGTTTTTTGTCTGTGCCTAAAGTTAATTTATTTAATTCACATACGCCTACTAAAATTAATACTTTTGAACCTGATAAAGCTTTTCCAGCATCACCATCTGCAGGTGTAACTGTTACTTTATTATCAGCAACCACTACTTTTACAGAATCTTTTGTTACTTTTGCATTCAATGAAGTGTTTTGAACTTTCCATTGTTTAACAACTTTTTCTGCATCAGCTGCATCAGCAGCAGTAAGTTCAAGAGCGTCTTTACATTCTAAAGTGCTTAAATCTAGTTTATCATCAGCAAAAACTTGAACGCCAACAAACATTAAAGCAACAGCAGCAAATAAAACTAAAACTTTAGCAACTAAAGATTTTTGATTTTTTTGATTTTGCATTGTTTGTTCTCCTTTCTTGCGTTATATAATTATATGGTTTGAGTTGTTTTCTAACAAAGAGTTAAAAGACAATCAAAACCTACTATTATTTTAACATGAAAAAAGGAAAAATGGGAGACAATAATTAAAAAAATAAAGCTTTATTAGTTATAAAAAATTATTCTTGTGTTCCTAAATCAAAGTTATTATCTTTATTTTCTTTCAAACTTACCACAGCAGCCTCAGTTGTAATCATCAAAGCAGAGATAGAAGCAGCATTAAGAACAGCTTGACGAGTTACTTTAGTAGGGTCAATTATACCTTCTTTTAAGAGACAAACATACTTACCTTCTTTAGCATTAAACCCAAAATTTAAGGGTTGTAAAAGTTGTTGTTTTACCACATCTTTACCTGAAAATCCTGCATTATAAGCAATTTGATAAGTAGGTACTAAAAGACTTTGTACTACTACATCAATTCCTTGTTGTACTTCTTTATTATCAGATACCAAAGTATCTTTTAATTCTTGATAAACCTCAACTAAAGCTTTTCCACCACCAACTACAATTCCTTCAGTAATAGCAGCTTTAGTAGCATTAAGAGCATCTTCAATACGTAATTTTTTATCTTTTAATTCAGTATCAGTTGCAGCCCCAACTTTAATTAAGGCAACTCCTCCTGATAATTTAGCTAATCTTTCTTGCAAATTTTTAGTTTCATAATCAGAAGTAGCATTTTTAATTTGAGTTTTTAATACTTGAATACGTTTTTCTAATTCAGGACTTTTAGAATTACTTATCAAAGTAGTATTATCTTTTTTAATAATAGCTTTATTGATATTTCCTAAATCATCCATTTTTAAATCTGCTAATTTCATATTAAGTTCTTTAGAAACAAAATTAGCTTTTGTAAGTACTGCAATATCTTGTAACATTTCTTTTTGATTATCACCAAAACCAGGAGCATTAGTTACAACTACATTAAAAGTTCCTCTTAATTTATTAGCTACCAAAACCCCTAAAACTTCATTTTCCACAGCTTCAGCTACAATTAATAAAGGTCTAGATGCTTTTACTACTTCTTCCAAAATAGGTACAATTTCTTGCACAGTACTAATTTTATGATCAGTTACTAAAACTAACGCATTTTCTAACTGTACTGTCATACTTTCTCTATCAGAGACAAAATAAGGAGAAGCATATCCTTTATCGTACTGCAATCCTTCAACAACTTCTAATTCTGTTTCAAAACCTTTGGATTCATCAACATTAATAACTCCATCTTTTCCTACTTTTTGCATCGCTTGGGCAATGATTTTACCAATTTCTTGACTACCTGATGAAACAGCAGCCACATTTTGAATATCTTCTTGGGCGTCTACTTTTTTAGATTTAGCTAAAAGTTTTTTGGCAACTGTTAATGCAGCTAACTCAATTCCTTCTTTTACTAAAACAGGATTAGCTCCTGCATCAATTGCATCAAACCCACGATGAATCATACTTTGTGCCAAAACAGTTGCTGTAGTTGTTCCATCTCCTGCTTTATCGTTAGTTTTGGAAGCTACTTCATATACTAACTTTGCTCCCATATTTTGATAAGGATTTTTTAATTCAATTTCTTTAGCAATAGAAACACCATCATTTACAATAGCAGGTGAATCATAGGCTTTTTCTAAAATAACATTACGTCCTTTAGGTCCTAAAGTCACTTTAACAGTATTTGCAATTGCATCTACTCCTTGTAATAAAGCTTTTCTTGCTTCTTTGCCATAAAGTATTTTTTTACTCATTTTATTACTCCTTAAATATTTTGATTATTGATTATTATATCTTATTATATCTTTATATCTTTATATCTTTATTTATTGATTTATTGATATTTAATTAATATTTATAATTTTATGATTTATAATTTTAAAAAAAGTTTAAAATATTGTCTTTTTATTTATTAATACTTAGTTTATAATTATTTATCTTATCTATATTATCTTATTTAATTTGTGCCAAAATATCTTTTACAGCAACAATTAAATAATCTTTTTCTCCTAAAGTAACTTTGCTACCAGAATAGCTTTTATAAACTACTTCATCATCTTTTTTTAAACCTTCAACTTTGGAACCTACTCCAACAACAACCCCAACAGAGGATTTTTCTTTTTCTGATAAAGCCAAAATAATTCCGCTAGCTGTTTTAGTTTCTTCCATTTTCAATTTTAAAACAACATTGTCATGTAAAGGGATAATTGTTTTTTGTTTCATGATTAAACTCCTTTTAATTTAATAATTTATTATAGCAAATAAAATATTTTTGTAATGATTTAATTTTGGCAATAAATAATTTAAGTGCCAAAGCACTTTTATTATATCATAAGATTTAATAATTGGCAAGTATTAAAAAAAATAATTTGGTTTGGAGGATTCAAAAATTTATTTTATATTTTTGGTAAATATTATTAAATTTGTCTTATTGGGAATTGCAAAAAAAGTTTTTCATTTATGTTATTGTTTATTCATTTATGTTATTGTTTATTCATTTATGTTATTGTTTATTCATTTATGTTATTGTTTATTCATAAAAATAAGTTTGATAAATAATCTTTAATCTTGGATTAAGATAAATAACACAACCAAATAATAATAAATTACAAGTAATAACTGTTTCTAAATTAAGAACAAAAATAGTGATAAAGGAAATTATTTCATTAGCAAAAAAGATATTATAATATGGATTATCTTTTAGAATATATTTAATACTTGGCAAATAACATAAATAACCATTTATAGCATAAAGACAAGCATGAATTAACATAATTATAATTAAAATACTTAATAAACGTATAATATTTTTTTTATTAATATTAAAATGACTTAAATCTTTACAATATAATAATCCTGTAAAAGACCAAGATAAAAGAGGTATTAAAGTTTTTAAAAGATAATTCAGTATAAAAAAAGCTACTTTATTAATATTTATTTTTTCAAGCAAAAAAATATCATAATCAGCTAAAATCCAAAAATGTCCCAAAGTAGTTACAAATTCACAAAACAGATAAATAAAAAGCATTAAATAAGCTTTCTTAAATCCAAAGAAAAACCCTAAATAAAATAAAGGTACTAAGGCCAGATTAAAATAAGCTTTATAAGTTAAAGGAGACCTAAAATAATCATATAGCCCCATTTGTTTAGAAAAATGAAATAATATAAGAGCTAAAGCAAGTATATGAGCTGCTAGAATATATTTATGCAAAGTCTTTTTAGTCTTTTGAGTGATGGAAAAATACAAAATATTGCTCCTTTTAGTTTTCTAATATACTTGATAAATTATTTTTAAGGAATTATTATATCACTTTTATCACCTCAATTATAACATATATCAAAATACAATAACATAATGTTAATATAAATAATTTATTCAATTTATCCAACAAAGATAAATAATTTCAATTAGGATAAAAATAAATAATGGATATAAAATATCCATTATTTATTTATAATTATTATTTAATTTTTGTGTTAATTCATCTAATCCGCCATACACTTCTTTAAAGACTTCATCTAAATCGTTTTGTTGTAATGTTTGTTTGGTTTCTAAAAACTTTCTTTTAGAAGCTTCTACAAAATAAGCAATTAATTTATCACATTGAGCTTCTTCCATTAATTGATTAATTTTAGGATTTAAGGTTTGGTTGAAATAATGCATTGCTTGTGTTGAATAAAGAACTTGTGTATTTCTTTTATTATAAACCTTAGCTAATTCTTGTAATTCATTACAACGTTCTTCTGGTGTATTAAGGATTTTCATACCATAAACTTGATAAAAAGCTGCTCTTAAATCAACTACTCTAACTTCTTTTTCTAAGTCCTTTTGTAATTGTTTAACTTTTGCTTTAAAAGGTTTTTTTTCTTGGTCCAATTGTGCCAGTTTTTGTACTAATTTTGTTATGTCTTCTTCTAATTTTAATGGGTCTTCTTTTTGTAATAGTTCTTCTTTTTCTTTTTGTTTATCTTTTGTTTGTTGTTTTAGTTTTTCAGCCTCTGGATTTGGTTGTTGAGGTTGTTGTTCACTGTTTGGAGGAGTTGGCGTTACATCTTGTGGCGGAGTTGAAGAAGCATTTGATTCAGATGTTTGTAGAGTTGATGAGGTAGGAGGTTGTAAGGGTTTTGGTTGGGATTGTTTCTCGTTTAATTTGTTTAATTCTTCTTGCAAAAACTCTATTTCAAAATTCAATTTAGCTATTTTTTCTTCTAATATAATTTGTTGGGCTTTCTTTTCGGCTGTTTCTTTTTCTATTTTTGTCTCTTGTTGTTTGATTTGTGCCATTTGGCTTTCATTTTCAACTATTTGTTCTAATTTAATTTTTCTATTATGCAATTGTGTTTTTAATTCTTGAATGTCTTTTTGGAGTTGGTCTTTTTCTTCTTGTGATAAAGATAAAGTATTTGCTTCTAATTGTAATTTTTTAGTTTTATCATCAATTTCTTTTTGTTTTGCACGACTTTCAGCACTTAAACGATTATTCATATTAATAACAGATGATTCAATCATATTTTCTAAACGTCTATTAGAACGCGATTCTGCATCAAACTTATCAAGAAAAGGATTAACAGTTTTTAAAAGATATTCTAATGCTTCTTCGTGAAAAGGATTTTTTCTTAAAACATTAATCATTAAATCTAAGTATTTAGCTCTGGCTGTTGCATGACCAACTTTAATTTCAATATGATAAGTAAAACGTGATTTAATAGCTTCATCTATTTTATCAAAATAGTTAGTTGCTCCAATAATTAAAATAGGTTTTTTAGGATCATTTTTTGTTGAGGTTAATTCAGTTTTAAATTGGTTTACAACGTTAGGTAGATCTGAAGATGAATTTGCAGTTTTATTTAGATATTTAAAAGCTTCTTCACATTCATCAATAAAGATAATAGAAGCTTTTACTCCTTCTTTTTTATTATGTAATCTTACATCTTCAAATAACTTTTTAACAAACCTAGGACCATCTCCTACAAGAGTTTGATAAACAAATTCAGCAGCATTAGTTTCATAAAAACCAACTTGTCTACCAGCTTCTTTAGCAAGTGCTCTAGTAAAGAATGTTTTACCTGTTCCGGGAACCCCATAAAATAAGACTCCTTGAGGTGGTTTAACTTTCCCAACACCTACATAAGATAAAGGATCACTTAAATAATTAAGAAAACCTTGTAATTGGTCTATAACACTTTCCATCCCAATAGTTTTTTTAAAACTAGGTAATCCTTCAAATTCATCTAAAGGCATAGGAAAATATCTAGTACCTTCAGGAAATTTATCTATGTGTTGTAATTGTTTTTTAGATGGATCATTTTTATTAGCTAATGCATTTATAAGGTCATTTAGAGTATGTAGATTATTTCCATGAATTATATCTTCCATCATTTGTTGTAATTCTTGAATAGTCATAAGATTTTCATCAGTTTGAGTATTATTATTTTCATCAGTTTGATTATTATTTGTTTGGTTTTCTTTTAATTATTTAACTTCTGTTGATAAACTTTCAACATCTGTTTTTGTTGTAGTAATTATTTCATTTGTTTTTTGAAAGTTTTTATCCATTGTATCATTTGTCATATAAGAAAAAACAACAGAACCACCTAATGCTGTAATACATATCAAAATAATAATTACAAAGAAAAACGTATTACTTTTAGATTCATTATTAGAAACTAGATTTAATGTTTCATCATATTCAAATTCATTTTCTTTTACTACTTTAAGTTTATTTTTATAATCTTTTGTTTTTTTAATTTGAACGTTAGTTGCTTTTTCATTAACTTCAACTTCTTTTAATGCTTTATCCTTTTTAGGTTCATTTTTTTATATGCCATGTTATAATTAACCTTTATTTTCATTATTATATTATATATTAATTATTAATGTTATTGATTTGGTTGTTGATTATTTTGAGTTTCTTGTTGAATTACAATTTGCATATTTGCATTAGGAACTTGATAGATTGTAGGAGTATAATTTATTTGATAAGGTGAAGAATTTTGATTATAGTTATAATTATATTGACCTTTATTTTCTTGTTGCCATGCTCTATTAAATGCTGGGTCTCTAAGTTGATTATTTAAATTATGATACATATTTTGTCCTGTTTGATGTATTTCATTTGTTTGGCTAGGTTGATGATGATGCTCCCATGATTCATGAGCTCTTTGCATATAATCTAATCCTTTTAAATGAGTATCAGGTAATATATCTATCATAAAAGAACTATGATTAATAGAATATGTTTGTTCTTCTAAAAAATTATATATTGGTTTTTCAAAAAATAAAAAGATTGTTTTTCTTTGTTGTGATGATGCATTATCATTTTGTTTTTTAATTCTTGTTGAATTTCTCCTAAACAATCTTGAGGCGAAAGCCAAGCTCCAAATCCTGTTTTAAGTTGCTCGCATGGTTTTAATTTATCTTTTTCATCTTGACAAGAATTAGATTGACATGTAGTACAATTCTTACATGCTTGTTCTTGTTTTTTTTCATCTAGACAAAAAGGAGCAACAAAAGGACGAAATCTTAAAATAACACTCATATTATTATTAACTTGATTATCATTATTAACTAAATCATAATAAGCATAATCAACTTCTTTTAATTCATTTTCCTTTTGTTTTGTTTTAAATGATAAAGTTAAATTAGAATCTATTGTAGGCAGTGTTGCTTTATATGTCATATTTTCTAAATACTTTTCTAACTCTTTTATACTATCATAATAAAGACTTCCAGAATACCATTTTATTTTTTTATTAGAAAGATTAAAAGTAAAATAAGGTGCATTAATACCAGTAGTAAATTTTTTAATAATGTTATTAATTTTATCTTTAATTTGTTTTTTTTGTTATTCTAAATATTCTTGTAATGTTTGTTGCATTAATTCAAGTATTTTTTGTCCTAATATTAGTTTTATTTCTTCTTTAATGGATTCTTTTAATTCATTTAATTTTGTTCTTATTTATTTTATCTTGTCTTTTTTATTAGTGCCTGTTAAAGGTGGTAATTCAGTAGTTGTTTTTTTCTTTAATGCAGCTAAATTATCTCTTGTTTTAGGAGTTTTATTAGGTTCTGATAATGTAATGTTATTTAATGCGTTTTCAAATTCTTGTAGTTTTTTCTCCAAATCATCTAATATATTTTTTTCTTGTTGTGTTAAATTTAGATATGTAGGATTAGTTGTTTTGAATTCTTCTAATCTTTGGTTTTGTTCTGGTGAAAAAAAATTTGCTTGAATGTTGGGAGCAGATAAATTAGATACTAAAGAATTTCTTAATAATTCTATTATTTTCTTTCTTTCATGAAATATGTTTTTGAGCCTGTTTGAGGTGTTCCAAAAGTTTAGACACTTTTTTGTTTTTTAAAAATTCTTTAAGACTAACTATTAAGTTAGTCTTTTTTTGTTTCAAAGACTAAAAAAATAATTTCATATCTTTTCTAAAAAATGTTTTTAGAGAGGAATTGAATGTTAAGACAAAAATTATTTAAAGATTTTTTAAAAAATAAAAAGAATTTGGAAATTCGTAATCAATTAATCGAACTTCATTTACCTTTAGTAAAAAAACTAGCTTATCAATTTAAATATTATCCGCGAGTTTTAACTAAAGAGGATTTATATCAAGAAGGGATTTTAGGATTAATCAAAGCTCTAAATAATTACCAAGATTTAGGCTATGACTTTGTTACTTATGCAACTCCAAAAATAAAATTTGCAATCAGCGAACTAATAAGAAAAAGCCATTCACCTTCAATCCCCCAAAAAACAACCAAATCAAACAATATCAGTTTTAAAGAAGAACAATACAAACAACCTAATTGGAATAAAATCCTTAATCCACATCAATTATGGTTAAAACAAGTAAAACATGAATTATTAATAAAAAAACTAAAAACTAAACTAAGTAAAAATGAATTCAATGTTATTTGTTTAAGTTTTGGTATCTCACTAGAAAACAACAACGAACCTAATCAACAACCCCTAACCAATCATGCCATCGCCCAAAAACTTAATTTAAAACTCTCACAAATTGAAGATTTAAAAGATAATGCAATTAGAAAACTAAACCCAAATTATAAAAATAAGGAGAAATAAAATGTTAAATAAAGTCCAATTAATCGGTAATATCGCTCATAACCTAGAAAAACAATATATCAATAGCAACAACGAACAAATCCCTAAAATAGATTTCAATTTAGCAATTAACAATAAAGATAAAGTGCAATACATCCCTTGTGTCGTTTTTAGAAATCAAGCTGAAAACATGAGTACATATTTAAATAAAGGTTCAAAAATATATGCAGAAGGCGCATTATCCATCCAAAAATATACCACAAACGAAGGTAAAACGCGAACCACCACCAAAGTAATTATCCAAAACGTCATCTTTTTAGACAACAAAACTAAATAATATTTAAAAAATTAAGTCCCCAAAATGGACTTTTTTTATAAACCAAAAGGAGAAAAAAATATGAATAAAAAAGAATTAATTAAATCAATAGCTGAGGTAAATAAAACCTCAATAACCCAAACCGAAGAGTTTTACAATTCATTTGAGAATGCTCTAATTAAAGCAATTACATCAAATGAAGAAGTAGTTTTATCCTCTAAAATTGGCAAATTCATCTTAAAAACTAGAAAAGCCCACATAACACCCGAAACTAAATTCATCATCAATAAACAAACAGGAAAAAAAACAGTCAAAAGAACTGGTAAAAATTTAAAAATACCTGCAAAAACGGTTGTTAGTTTTAAAATGTCAAAACCAATCAAAGACGAAGTCAAAAAACTTCAATTAAAATAAAAGGAGAAATAACATGAGCGACGCAATGACCGAAACATACCAAGGAACTCACTTTAAAGACCGTTCAACCACCAAAACCCACAAAGGTAAATGGATAAATTTACATCATTCCAATAAAACCTTTAAAAATAAAAAGAAATTATCTAAAAATAAATGAATAAATTTTATAAAAATTATTAAGAAAGTAGGAAATAATGTGGATTTTTTCAATATTTACAATAATTAGTAATTTTATATTAAATTACACTAAAGGATTTACCGCTGCTGAAATCATGGAAAGAAGATTGGATGGAATACAAACAACTCTATTTACAATATTAATCATTACTGGTTTTAAACCTATTTTTAAATTAATTAAAAATACAATTGTTTTTATTAAACAAACTATTATAAACATATTTTTTCCTAATAAAAAACTTCAAACTTTAGAAATCAAAAACACCAAACAAGAACATCAAGAACAATTATTACTTCAAAAACTAGAACAAATAAAAACTGCACAAGAAAAAACATTATCTCAAATAGAACAACAAAAACATAAAGTAGCCATTTGGCAATCTAAAAAAGAAAGAAAAAGATTGTTAAAATCCCAAAAACACAACAACACCTCAATCGGAAAGGACAATGAAAATGACTGATTCAAATTTTACTATTGGCTTCATGACGGGCGCAGTTTTTGTTACCGTTTTATGTTTTATATTTAAACATCTATTTTTTAGTTTTCTTCAACTATTCAACCCTAACGACACTCATCCGTTCAAAAGAAGAATACAAGAATTACCAACCCCAAAACCAAACAATACAAACAATAGCCAACCCAAACCCCAAACCCCACAATCAACTCAAAACCAACAAAAACCCCACTCACAAACAAACAACCCAAATCATCCAAAAACCAACCATCCAACCCCTGGAAAATAAATAACAACCAAGACTCTCACCACGAGAGTCTTTTTTTTGTACCAATTCACACGAAAGGAGAAAACATGAAAACATTAACAAAAATATATCTTAGTTTTTTATCAATATTTGTTTTAATCCTTATTGTTTTATTTATTATCGGATTAACCAAATCACCATTCACAACCAACAATAACCAAAATACACCACCAAACACTCACACACACCACCACGAAGAGGCAAAACAAAATAACAAAGAACTAAACCCCAAAGAAAAAGAAGCACTTAGTGAAATCCAAACTCGTTTACAAGAATTAGAATTATTCAACCAAAAAAATATAGAAAAATCAAAAAAAATAAAAGAAGAAGACAACATTTTATCTCAACAAATTAATTCTAATTTAGCAAAAATCAACACTTTAAATCAAGAAATAAATACCCTGAAAAACCAATTAGAAGAAAAAACCAACCAATTAAATAACAAACAAACAAACTTAACTAATGATGAAAAAACAAAATTAGAAAATGATATAAACGCAATAAATCAAGAAATAACCAAAACAACCCAAAAACGAGATAAAATCAATGACGAAACCAAAACCCAAACTAAAAAACGAGTAGAAAACACACAATCACAATTAACTAATCAAAACAAAATCCAAACAACTAAATTAGAAATAGATAAAACCACCAACTTCAAAGATATTTATCAAAAAATAAACACCTTGCAACAATCAATTAATTACAATAACGCAAACAAAGAACAAATAAAAGAACTAATCACCCAACACCAAGATGACCCCCAAGAAATCCAAAACCTAAAAAGTTATGATTTATTCTTAGACGGACAATTAATCCAATTCGAAAAACAAATTAAACAACTAAAAAACGAAATTGAAATCATCCAAAACCCAAACACCCCAAAACTTGAAAAAAAGAAAGTCACATTCAAAGATGTATACGGAATGGAAAGGGAAAAAGAAGAATTAGAAGATTTAATTTATTATTTCAAAGATGATAACAACGATTTAGTTAACTATGACAAAATCAAACCCAAAGGGTACCTACTATACGGCCCTCCTGGAACAGGTAAAAGTTTTTTAATGAAAGCTTTATGTAATGAAACCGAAGCACATTTTATTGAATTTGAACCTTCTAAACTAGATAAGACTTACGTTGGTGAAGGCAATGAAGAATGGGAAAAAATTTGGAAAGAAGCAGAATCACATGGTAAAGCAATTATCTTTATCGATGAAATCAGTGGACTTGCTAATAGAGAAGACAAAAACACTAACAAAACAAGTCAAAATATAATTAATAATATATTAACTAAACTAGATGGATTTAACAGTAATAACAAAAAAATTGTCTTAATGGGGGCAACTAACTACCTTAATCAAATCGACAAAGCCCTAAGAAGTAGATTTAGCAAAGAAATCAAAATCGACTTAATCAAAGACCACGAAATTGAAGACTTCTTAAAATTCCTAATCACACCTTATCAAATTAGTTATCACACATATATACATTTAAATGATATCGCCAACAAATGTAAGGGTAAAAACTATTCAAATCGTGATTTAACAACTATCATCAACGAAGCATACAACAAAACTAATAAATATAAATCACAAAATAAAATTCATGAAGTAATGTTGCCTTCCGACCTAGATGAGGCAATAGACGTCAAACAAAATAAAAACAAAAACATGAACGATATCAAAAAACGCAGAAAAGAATGCGAAGAACAATATACAGCATGGAAACAAGGAATAATCAAATACCTAAAACCCCCAAAAGACCAAACAATGATTAAAAGAACTTACACCTTCTACGGCCTCTACGGCCTAGGACGCGGTCACCACCGCGAACACGAACCCGCCGACCTCGCCCTATTTGTAAAAAACCCATTTGACAAATGGTACGATGAGGGTATGCGAGTAGATGAGTTTGATGGTTTCTACACAAAAGAAAAACAAAATGATTCACAATTTGGTGGGGGCAATGGTGTTCGTATAGATCCATCAAATCATTACATAAAACTCAAATACGAAGGCCCCAAACACCTAATCGAAGAAGATAAAGACTTTTTCATGGATGAAGTAAACTGCACCTCAAACGAAAGAAGTCCTGAAGGCGTTTTGAAAAGCAAAACCTACTACCTACACTTCAACCCCAAACAAGGCTACATCACCCTATATACCCAAAAACACAACACAAAAGAAAATAAATAATTAGAAAGAGAGAAAATAATATGGCAAAAAAAATAATCATAATCAAAAAAACTAAAAAACAACAAACAACCAAAAAAACCACAAAAAATCAAAGAAAATTAACCCCAAAAACCACCAAAGCAACCATAATGAAAAAAACTTCAACAAGAATTACTAAATCAACCCCAAAAACTACAAAACCAATTAAACAACAAAGAACCGCACAACCTACTAAAATAATCGTTTCAACCCAACAAAAGCAAGATAATTGGTTTGTAAAAATAATCAAACCACTAAAAACTACAATCCTCATTTTATTACCACTCACACTAATTGTAGGTGGTATTTATTGGGTTCTTTTTAAATTCTTTCCTGAAATATTCTCCCAAATAAACGATTTTACAATCAATGCCGCTACCAAAACCAAATCGTTATACGATAAAATTACTCAACCAATTCGCGATTTTATCGAGTATATCCATAATAAAGCAACAGGCAATAATCAAAATCCTAATCAAACACCTTCACGCCAAAATAAATTAGGTTATTATCTCGCAACTACCCTGAGTATAATCGGTATTTGTTTGGGAATTGGTAAAATCGGTAATTGGTTAAAAGGTGGCACGAAAAAAGCTATCCGAAAAGGAACTAAAAAAATAATTCAAAAAAAAGCTACTTCCAAAATAGCGAATGTCGGTAGTAAAATATGTAAAATTGGTGGTAAAATTTTATTTTGGGTTTCTATAGCATCAACCGCTTATGAACTTTACCAATTTTATCAAGAAGGAACCCGAAATCCAAATCCACCTCAACAACTAGAAAATAAAAATAAAAACCCAAACACTCACACACACCGTCACGAAGAGGCAAACCAAACCACAAAAGATGAACCCCAAGAAAGAGAAACTCAAAAAAAAAAAAAACAGCCAAACCTCCTGAACTAAACAATAACGAACAAACTCCTCAACTAACTACACAACAACCAATTCATAAACAAAAAATAGAAAACAAGAGAAATGAATTAAATCCTGAAATGCAAAAACAAGTTGAGGAGTTAATCCAACAAGAAAAAGCAAAAACTCAACAATTAGAACAAGAAAAAAACTATCTAGAAGCTAATTTACAAGCTCAACAATTAGAAATGTTAAACATCAAAAATCAAAAAGATAACTTAGAAAATCAACTCACATCAAAAGAAAAAGAATTAGCAAACAATCAAGAATTAACAGAAGAAACCAAAAACAAATTAAAACAAGAAATTAACGATATCCAAACTAATTTAAACCATCAAATTGAAAATACCCAAAACAAAAATAACGAAATCCAAAATTTACAAACCCAAAAAACTCAATTAGAAAATCAATTGTTTTCAAACAAACAAGATTTAGAAAAACTACAGCAAGAAATTAACCAAAAAGAAGAACAACTACACATCAAAGAACAACAATTAATCAGTCAAATTAACTTATCTAATGAAGAAAAACAACAACTAAATTCAGAAATTAACACCTTAAAAACTGATATTAACCAAGAAAAGGTTAATTTCGAAGCTCAACTAGCACTCAAAGAAGAAGAAATCAAACAATTAAAACAAAATGAAGATAAACTAAAACAACAATTAACCCAAAAACAAGAAGAAACCACAAACTTAAGAGAACAACATTTAAAAACTTTGGAAGAAATCCAAAAACAAATTGCAAATTACAAAAACATGGTTTCTGAACTTGAACAAGAAACCAAAAAACTAAAAGAACAAATTGCAAAAAACAATGAAAATACTAAACAATTACAAGAAAAATTATTAACTAAACAAACACAAATCAATAAAATTAACCAAGAATTAGTTAGTCTTTCAAATCAACAAATTTCTTTACAACAAGAATTAAATAATTTAACACAACTTTTTGATGAATGGGAAAAGAACTGTGAAATTAAAGCTAATGAAATAGCATCAAACCTAGATTTAAAAAATGTCAAAAGAGTTATTGACCAAAAAATATATTATTCTACCGAGCCTTTTACAGTTGAATTAAAACCATTCAACCCTTACCAACCCCAAAAAAACGAAAATAAACAAACAATAAATAGCCTAGAAATAAAAATTAACAATGTCAAGTATTACTATATTAAATTTTCTTTTTACTATAATTTTTTCTGCATAAAAGACAAAGACCTAAATGAAATACACCGAATATACAATATCACAAAAAGTCCAACAGATTGGATGTTTCAATTTAGTCATAACGTAAGCGAAACTCTTCCACCAACTAAACTCAATAATTATAAATCCCTATTAGAACAAAAAAATAATGATTTATCTGAAATTAAACAACAATTAACCAAAAAACAACAAGAATTAAATAAATATCAACAAGAATGCACTGATTTAATTATCAACCAAAAACCTGATGACACTCTACAACAAGAACTAAATAACAAAGAAACGCATATCAAAACCTTAAAAAACGAAATGCAACAACTAAAAATTAAAGAACAAGGATTTAGAAGTGAAATAGATACTTTGAAACTAGAAAACAAAAACCTAAAAGAAAAATACACTAACGATTTAAATAAAATCCAAGAACAACTAAACACATCTAAAACCGAAAACGAACAACTAGAAAAAGAAATCAAAGAAATTCAAGATGAATTAGTGAAAAACGGCAATGCAAACGAAGCATTAGTTAACCAATTAAATAATAAACAAACTCAAATTAAAGACTTAAAAGGCAAAATCAACATCTTAGAAGCTAACGAAATTCAACTACAAGAAATAATCAACCAAAAAGATGAAGAAATAGCAAAACTACAACAAACCATCCAAGAACAAGCAGAACAAATCATCAAACTAACCGCCGAAATTGAAACCAACATGAAAACCTTTAAACAACAAGCAATCAAAATCCAACAACTAGAAGGTGCAATCTCAGGACTTGAAGGCGCAAGCGGTTCATTAGGATTCGAAAACAAAGAACTACAACACGAAATCGAAAAACTAAAAGAGCAATTGAGAACCGAACAACTTGCTCACAAAGCAATGAAAAAGCAATTAGATGACCAAATCCTTAGATTAGAAGAAGACAAATCAACCCTAACCACCAAAGCCGACCAACTAAAAATCAAAACCTCCAAATGGGACAAAAGCGTAGAAAGAACAGGTGCAGTAGTAAACACAGTTATTTCAACGAAATCAGGAGCCATAATAGGAGCTTCATTGGGCTCTGCCATTTTACCTGGTGTCGGTACGATTATTGGCGGAGGCATAGGTGGTTTAATTAGTGGTGCCGCATCTGTTGCATCAAAATGGGACACATACAAACAATGGCTTGGATGGTAACAATAATGAATATTTTTTTGCATTATTGTTCTATTTATGTTAAAATAAAAGTAAGTTAAAAAAAGGAAATTTAAGATAGAATGGAATTATTTAAGATATTAACTATTGTATTTTTTTTGGGTATCATTTTTGGGTCAATCCCTTTATGGATTTGGTTTATTCAAAAACGAGAAAATACAAATAGGATTAAAAAAGTCAATATAAAGACGGGTTTGATTATTTATTATGTCATGATGTCTGTTTCAGTTTTTGGATTTGGAGTATTTTTATTTTTAGATAATAAATATGATATAATCAAATCAAAACCTAAAATCTACGAAATTCCCTCAACCAAAATAGAAACCCAAGAGGAGTGGTTTCAAACAAAAAGCGGTGCAAAATACACATATAATGAAAATAATTTACAAAAAAATAATAATAAAAGTTGGCTATTAACCGATATCGCGCAAGAAGGTGTTCCGATGATTAAAAGAACTTACACCTTCTACGGCCTCTACGGCCTAGGACGCGGTCACCACCGCGAACACGAACCCGCCGACCTCGCCCTATTTGTAAAAAACCCATTTGACAAATGGTACGATGAGGGTATGCGAGTAGATGAGTTTGATGGTTTCTACACAAAAGAAAAACAAAATGATTCACAATTTGGTGGGGGCAATGGTGTTCGTATAGATCCATCAAATCATTACATAAAACTCAAATACGAAGGCCCCAAACACCTACTCGAAGAAGATAAAGACTTTTTCATGGATGAAGTAAACTGCACCTCAAACGAAAGAAGTCCTGAAGGCGTTTTGAAAAGCAAAACCTACTACCTACACTTCAACCCCAAACAAGGCTACATCACCCTATATACCCAAAAACACAACACAAAAGAAAATAAATAAAAAACAGAAAAGAGAGAAAAATGTTAATTTTTAGATTAAAAAAACAATTATATTTATTAATAATAGTTCTATTTACTTTTTTAGGATTATTTTTTATCACCAATAATCATCAAGTAATGGCAATGGAAAAAAATAAACCCCTTCAAACGATTTATAACATTGAAACCAAAAATGTTAGAATAAATCCAAATAAACCCATAAAAATTAGTTATTATGTTAAAGATAAAAATTTATCATTAGAAGATATGGCGAAAACCATAAATATAATAAATAAATTAAAATAATCCCAATTAAAAAACAATTTAATATATATTTAATACAAATATTAACAACCCCCAAAACCAACAAATAAATCCAACCCAAGACTCTCATCACGAGAGTCTTTTTTTATACCCAACCTCAACCAAAGAACCTCAACAATGGTACCAACATCGCCAAAAATACATTAACGCCTCCGAAATAGTTAGCATCACGGGCAATGATAAATTTATAACCTTAGCCGCCCAATTAGTCCGTGACAAAATATTTAGAACTGCTTTTACCACCAACAAATACACCTAACATGGAAACAAAACCGAACCCTTAGCGTGTAGTTTCTTTGAAAAAACCACTAATCTAAAATTTCCCGATACCATCTTTACCGACGATAAAGTCCAAATGTTTCCATCCTCACTTGATGGATACAACTCAAAAACCAACACTTTATTAGAAATCAAATTCCCTTATGTTAACGAATTCAACACCACACCCCCATCTTGGAACGGCTTTTTTGCAAACAAAGAAGTCCCTAAAAACTACTGGGCCCAAGTTCAATGTCAACTCTACTGTAGCCAAGTTAAATTCGCTTATTTTTTAATTTATTTTAATGACACAAATTATCATGTAGTTCGCATTTACCAAGATAATAACTTCATTAATAAAATGATTAAAGACAGTAAAAAATATTTAGAATTACTACATAACACAAAAAAAAGAATTATCACAAACAATTTATTTAAAACAATTAACCAAACTAAATCACAAATAAGACCTTCAAATTGAAGGTCTTTTTTTATACCCAAAATTAGATTAAAAGGAGAATTACAATGAAATTAATTATATTCGAAGGATTAGACGGTAGCGGAAAAACAGGTTTAATAAAAAGCGTTAAGCGCGGATTAAAAAAACAAGGAAAAGAAGTAATCGTTATTCGCGGATTAGGAAGTTCTACAATTGGGGAATCCATACGCGAAACATTTTTAACGCATAACAAATTACACAATTTAACTAGATATTTTTTAAGTTTCGCCAATATGATTCAAACCCAAGAAGAACTCATCAAACCCCACTTAGAAACAAACAAAATCATTTTAGTTGACCGTTGGTTAGGCTCTAATTTCGCCTATCGCGTATATCCTAATCGAATTGATAAAAAATATTATTTTTTTAACAATTTAACTAAATTATTTATTAAACCAAATTTAACAGTTTATTTAAAAATCGACCCACAAACAGGGCTAAACCGCAAAGCAAATCAAACTAATCACACACTCGATGTTATTGAAACAAGCCCATTATCATATTTTTATCAAGTAGAAAAAGGTTTTCAAGAGTTTTTAAACAAAAAACTAGGTCCCCAAATTATTTTAAATGCAATGGAACCCAAAACTTGGAAATCCAACACAAAACAAATAATCAAAAAAATAGGAGAAATATCAAATGGCAATAATAATTAAGAAAAAATACCAAAACGGTAATCTATATATCCATTATAGCAACGGTAAAATCAAAACTATTAAAAAAGATGGCACCATTCGATGGCGTACTAAAAAAATAAATTTCAAAAACCCCAAAAGACTCTAACCAAGAGTCTTTTTTTTATTTAGAAAGGAATAATCAAATGAATCAATTAAATAATTTACATTTCAACAATATCAATGTTTTTAACCACCAATCTTTATGTGTTGACATCACCAAACTTATAATCCAACCCTCATTATTCAACCAACCATTTAATGAGTATATGACACAAACCCACAATCTCCTAAACGAATATCTCCAAAACAACCACTACAATTCACAAAGTCAAAAATCAATCCGTGGTAAAATCAATGAATATTTAATTTTGTTATATCTAAACAATAAAGGAATCACCCATTTATACCCCCAATCACATTTATTTTTTATACCTGACATTAAATTCGATTTGGTTTTATTCACTAAAACCAAACGAATAATGGCCTTCAATTTCAAAACCTGCCTCCGAGACCGTTATAAACAAGCCATGGTAGAAGGTCAACAATTAAAAAAACTAGATACACGCTTTGAATTCTATCTATTAACTAATAATGGAACGGAAACCCAAAGACTCAACAACAAAATAAATCAAGGAAAAGTCCAAGGTATAAACGAGGTAATTAATCTATTTTCCAATTCAGCCGATAAATTCTTACAAAACTTAATTACCACCAAATTCATCCCCTTTTCTAATATTAATATAATTAAGAATTAAAAAAAAGGAGTTAATATTAAAATGTTAACCAGTGAACAAAAAGCGTTAAAACAATTAATAAATTATATCGACCAAGGCCAATGGGAAAAGTTAAACCTTTATTGCCAAATAATCAATCCCAAAAATTTACTTGACCCCAAAAATACAAAAATATTTACAGCTTTAAAATATTTATTTTTAGAAAAACAAACAACTCATCCATTTGACAAAATTACTACCAAATCCGTTATTATCCAAGAATTACTAACATATCTACAAGCTAATTTCCCAAAAGATAAATTCACTTTGGAATCATTAAATTATTTGAATGATGATTTTAATAACCAAAACAACACTCATGTGTTAGACAACCTTAAACACACTTACACCCAAGAAAAACTATTTCAAAAATTAATAAAAATCATCAGCCCCACATACGAAAACCAAGACCCATACCACAAAAATTTATATTACCAAGAAATATTTGATAAATTAAGAAACTTTATCTCTTCAATCCCCCACAAATCTGATAAAACACTATTTAATCTAAACCAAATGGTCTCTTTACATCCTGAATTTTTTGACACCGACAACCAAGCAAAACAAAAAATCCAAGAAGAATATTACCGCTTATCGGAAACTTTTAAAGGACTTAACCAATCTACAAATGGATTTAAAAAAGGCCAAATAATAACTATTGGAGGCTATACTGGTTTAGGAAAAACAACTTTTGTTTACAATCTTCTTTTAGATATCGCCAAAACCAAACACCAAGAAAATTCTTGCTATCCTCATATGTTGGTTTTTTCTTATGAAATGACCTTAGAAGAAAATTTAAATCGTTTATTAGCCCACCAAACTCAAATTCCTCTAGATGTTATTTTAGATAAAAATTTTGAAGATACCAATATCACACCTCTCAAATACACGGAAAGGATGAAAATAGCAAAACAATTTTTCGCCAACATAAATTTATCATTTAGTTATGATAAAAGCAAAAATATTGATTATGTAATCGATTTAGTTTATCGCCTTCATTTAGAAAAACAAGTAGAAATTATCGTCATTGACCACCTTCAAATAACCAAAACTACAAATCACTTAGAAAATGACCGTCTAGCCATTGACGAAATTATGACTAAACTCAAACAATTAGCCATTGAATTAAACATTGTTATTGTCATTTTATCTCAATTTTCAAGAGATACATACAGCAATTACCAAGGTAAATCACCAGAAATAACAGCATTAAAAGGAAGTGGGGGAATTGAAACTAACTCCGATATCGTCTTAATGATGTCTGAATTCCAACCCAAACTATTCAAAGACAAAGAAAAACCCATAAATATATATAATTCAACCTTAGAAGAAATATATTCAGACTATAATGACAATGAAAATCAAAAAATAATCGAAGTATGTATCAAAAAAAATAGAAGTGGTACCAAAAAAACCTTAGTTTATCACTTTGAAATGACCACTCAAACCTTCCAAGAAATCGGTTATGTTTTGCCTTATAAAATAGAAACTTATTATTAATCAAAAAAACTAGGAGTTAAAATAAATGAAAAATAATTCCAAACAAATTATAAAATAACACTAAATCAACTCTAAAAAAATAATAATCATAAAAAATGTGTTAAATATATAATGAAAAAGAATAGAAATAAAATAAATATATAAATATGAACTAAATCACAATAAAATACAATACTTAAATTATTATACTTATAATAATGAATTAAAAAATAATTCTTCTTGTGTTATTGTTAGTTATTTTTATTGGAAAAAAACAATTAAAAACTGAAAGCATAAGGGTTCATTTGAATATAAAAAAAGACCTTCAATTTTGAAGGTCTTATAATATAAAAATAAAATTTAAAATTATAGAATTATTTACAATTTTTTTCTAAAACTATATTTATTTTTTATTTCTAATTCTTTTTTATCTTTAAAAGAATATTTTTTATTAAATTGTTATTTCTTTTTTTTTAATTAAAATTTGAATATAAAAAAACCTTCAAATTAAAGGCATTAATTATATTAATTTTATCATAATTATTTTTTTGACAATTAAATTAAATTTAGCTAATAATATTAATAAAAACCAAATTCAATTAAATTAGTTTAACATTTTTTTTATTTCAAACTTATTTTTAATTTAAAAAGTTTTTGTTTTTTATTTGTGAATAAAATTGATCCAAAAAAAATTGTAGTTCGTTGGAACTCAGAACTTTAAGATTTTGTTGATTTGCTACTTTTTTTAATTCTTTCATTTTATATTCACTATAATAATCGCCATCACAAATGAATAAAATCATTATATTTTTATTATATTTTTGGGTGTCAGTTTTGGCTTCTTCAATAGATATTTTTACATCATTTTTTTGATTATCTTGCGAGCCGCCAGATTCTTTGGTATATTTGTGAAAAACATAAAAAATAATTTCTAAATCTTTATATTTAAAAGAAAAATCAATTGACTTACCTTTTGATGAGATATACTGATTTATTTCTTTTTTTTGAACTATTTCTTGTTTTTTTATAAAAATACTTTTAGGTTTACACACTTCGGATATATTATTTATATCATTTTTTAAAAATTCACCAAATACTTTTTCATAAAAGTTTTGTTTCAAGGGGTTTTTGTAGGCGATTACTGAGTTTTTTAAAAATATTGTTTCTTTTAAAAAAAATCTTTTTCTTATTACTTATATTATAGCATTAATAATTTCAATAATTTAAAGTTTTTTTAAGTTTTTGAAATTTATAAATAATTTTATTTATTTTTTTCCAACAACAAAAGCCGTCCAATAATTAGACAGCAAAATTAATTAAAAATATTTAATTTAAACTAATTTAATCAAAATTAAATTAAGGAGAAAGTTGTAAACTTTGAATATAATTATTTTCAAGATATCTATACCAATATTGACATTCAACTTTATTTAATATTTTAATATCTTGTTTTTCATAATCTTTTTTAAGTTTTAATTTAAGTTTTTGTAATTTAAAATATTTTTTAAAATTCTTATTAAGAAAATAATTTTTTGGTTGAATACTAGATAAATTTAAACTAAAATAATTAGAATTTTGAAATTGATTTGGATTCATATAAGATTTAAACAACAAAGTTAAATTATGTGGAATTTTAATATTTCTTCCATTAACTCTTTGTTTAATATTCCATTCAAATATATTAGAAAAGTTAAAATTAACAATTGGAAATGAACTTAATTCTATTTCTTTAATTATATCATAAGGAAATAATGCCAAAAAAGATTCTTGAGGACAAGAAAAACATGTACGAGAAAATCCAAACAAATGACGACTATAAAAATCAATTCCTTTATTAGAATTTGATTCAATTTGTTTATCATTTTTAGAAACATATTTACTAACATATGAAACAATTTTATTAACATAATCTTTTTTATCAAAAGCACCTTTATAAAAAACTTTACATTTACTAATTTCAATTTTTTCAAATAAAAGATTTTTTTTTGATGGTCTAAAAATTTGAACGTTTTGACTAATTGGATTTAAATGTTTATAATGTTTTATATTATTTTTATTCATAACAGATGCATAAGCATTAGCCCAAAGCAAAGTAATTTTTGGCACTTTAACATTCTTTTTCTCGTAATAATTTTGAGGTATTTTAATATTACCTTTTTCATCTATTTTATGCATTAAATAATCATCATAAAAAATACTCTTATTTCCTTTAATAGGTCGGTTTTTCAAACCCAAAGCATAATCTTTATCAGTACACAAATAACGAGAATATACACCAAAAGAATTTAAAACATCAATATTAAAAATAATATGATAATGAATAACTCCTAATTTAGTAGTTTCCAAAGACCAAAAATAACGAAAATCTTGCATTTTGGAATAAACCAAATCTTTTTGAGAACATTGTTGAAATAAATTTGATAAATAATTTTTTCTCACTAAACGAATAAAACGTTTCCTTACCTGCCCCATAATATCAGGTTCATGAGTATATTTTATAGTTTTACCTTTTAAATCATCATAAGGAGCTGTCAAAGTAATAAAAGATATTTTTTTAGAATCTTTGAAATTATATAAAAGTTTATCCTTAGCATTTTGTGAAGAATCTCGATAATGCCTTAAAATTTTTGATTTTGGTTTAATTTCTTGCAATTTATTTTCTTTTAATTGCTTTTTTAAAGAATAATCAAATTTAAAATCATCATCACTTAATGACAAATACCTTTCTTCTTTTTTTTCTTTTAAATGTTTTTTATAACATTTAATTCGTTCCAAAGGTTCAAACATAAAATAATTAAAACCTTTTAAACGAATCTCATAGCCATTATCTTTTTTTTGTACTTTATAAATATTTTTAGAAATTTCCTTAAATAAAACACATAATTTTAAATAACATTTCTTATAATAAGATTCAGTAATTTGATTAAATTTATGTTGTTTTTCTAATTGGTTAACTTTTTCATTATAAATTTTAATAGTAGTAGATAATTCATCATAATTTTTTATATCTTTTGAATTAGGTAAACAAATTTTTAAATAATCTAAATCAAAAATTTTATCATTTAATCCTTTTGTAAAATCATCAGAAATTAATTCTTTTTTTATTAAGGAATAAAAATAATCTATAAAAATAGAAGAATCATTTAAAGTTAAAATTTCAATATCACGTTTAGCACGAGTTATTGCAGTATAAATTATTTTTTTTTCTAAAACTTTATCTTGTGATTCATTTCGATTTTGCCAACCAATTAAATAAACGCATTCATTTTCATATCCTTTATATCCATGTATCGTTGACAAAACAATTTCATTTTCTTTACTATTATTATCAGATATAGTAAAAGGAATTTGGTTTTTTTCAAACTCATCTTTAAGTTTTTGTAATTCACCATTACTACGGCAAAGAACAGTTGTAGAATAAATTAAAGAATTTTTAATTTTTTCACACAAATAATTAATTTGTTGATAAAAATTATCAAAAAAAGAAAAATTTATAAAATCTCTATATTTTTTTTCACTAAAAGATAATTGTAAATATTCCTTATTATCAATTAATTCATTAGCTGCTTTAACAATATTAATACCTTTAGAACGATAATTAACATTTAAAAAATGTTTTTCAGGTTTAAAATCTTTTACAAAAAGTTCCAAAATACGTTCACTAGAACCAAAAAAACTATAAATATTTTGAGTATAATCACCAAAACAATATAAAGAATTTGGTTTATTAAATAAAAGTTCTTTTATAATAAAATAATAAAAATAATTTAAATCTTGAAATTCATCAATAAAAACAGGACGATTATAAATTAAACCATTATTTCTTTCAACAAATTCAATAAAATCACTAGTTTCAATTAATAAACCATCAAAAGTTATTAAATTATAATAATTTAATTTTTCATAATACAAATTTAATAACAATTCAAAAGATTTTTTTAAAACTTTATCATCAATTTTAATAGATGAATAACAGTTTTCTTTTTGAAAAGTTAAACGTATTAAATTATTTAATTCCTGTAAAAGCTTTCTAAATGAATATTTTCTTTGTTCTTTAAAATACAATTTTAAATCTTGATTTTCTTTTAAAATCAGTTTTAAAATATTTAATTTAGTTTCATCATCAATAAATTTTCGTTGTTTTGCTGTTTCATTAAAAATATTATATTTTAAATAACAAGAATAAGCAAAACTATGAAATGTTCTAATTTCATAATTATCTTTTAAATATTTTTCTAATTCATCATCATTATAAGAAGAATAATCTTCTTTTAATGATGAAAATAATTTATCATAAATAATATTTTTAGTAGCATTAGTAGCTACCAAAATTAAAGGTTTTTCTTTTTCTTTTTGTCTTAATTTTTCAATTAAAATGGTAGTTTTGCCAGAACCAGCTCCACCATGTATATACATGCAAGAAGCATCTGAATTAATAATATCTTTTTGTTCTTTTGATAAATTAAATAACATCTTATTCTCCTTTATAATATTAAAAACCCCCTAAATCCCCAAAGGGGACTTTATAGGAGGGGTGTAATAGGTTAATTGTAATGTTCTTCGGCTGGACGCCTAGTTCGCTCTGCTCGTCTTTGAATACTTTTATACTTAATTTAATATCCAGCATCTAATAATTCTTGATGGCTAAATCCAGAAAGTCTTAATTCTTGCAAACGAAATCCAGCAGCTCTTAATTCTTTCGCAGTATATCCAGCAGCTCTTAATTCTTTCGCAGTATATCCAGAATCTTTTAATTCTTGCAAACTAAAACCTGAATCTTTTAATTCTTGCAAACGAAATCCAGCAGCTCTTAATTCTTTCGCAGTATATCCAGCAGCTCTTAATTCTTTCGCAGTATATCCAGAATCTTTTAATTCTTGCAAACTAAAACCTGAATCTTTTAATTCTTGCAAACTAAAACCTGCATCTTTTAATTCTTCCGCAGTATATCCAGAAGCTTTTAATTCTTGCAAACTAAAACCTGCATCTTTTAATTCTTCCGCAGTATATCCCGCTTCTTTAATTTGTTGAAAAGTAAATCCTATATCTTTTAATTGTCTAGCAGTAAGATTTAATTTCTTAAAATCCGAAATATTTTGATAAAGTTTAGTTTTAAAAAATTTAACTTTACCATTTTTATCTATTTCTTTAAATCTTTCTGAATTATCATCAAATTCTTCAATAGAACCATCAATATTTTTACGTTTCATCATTTTTGCATTAAAAGGATTATATTCCATCCATACACCATCTGATAAAGTTTTTTTAATCATTTTCCCATGTGAACCATACTCTTCAAAATTATTATATCTATCAGTTTTTTTCAACAAAAGACCATTATTTTTATCATATTCCCAAATTGTATCATCTTTATCAATTTTTTTAACTAATTTATTAGTAAATAAATTATAATATTCTTTTTCTCCGTTATCTCTTTGAAGCTCATAAGGAGTATCTTTCATATATTCGTTTTCTTTTTTAAGTTTTTTATTTTCATTATATATATCGTTATTTAACTCTCTTGCTTTTGCTTTAATATCTACTTCTTGTAATTTACGTCTTTCTTCGGTTTCTAAATGATATTTATAAGCAAGCCCGCCTATCCAAAAAACAAAAAAAATTAATGTTCCAGTAGTAATTAAAAAAGGAATTATTTTATAATGTTTATTGCCTATTCTAAAACTTGACATTTTTAAACCTCTTTTCTATTATCAAAAATAATTAAAGCGTTTTTTTAGCATTTTCAAATACCCATAAATATAGGAAATTAATAAAAAATGATAAAATGAAACTCAATATTATTATAACCTTTTTAAACAAAAATAAAAAGAATTTTAAAACAATTGAAATAATGTCTAATATTCTTAAAATAATTTTAAACAACAAATCACCTATTTTAATGAAAGAGTTTAAAAGAAAACTATTAACTTCTTTAAAAAAATAAATAACAGAGCCACCAACAGCAACACTAAAAATCAGTTTTGCTATTTCTTTTATTTTTTCCCACATACTTTCACTAGGGTCCATTAATTTTTGACCAGTAAGACTTGTTATAGAACTTTTAATATAACCTATAATACTACCAAAAACATCAATAAAAATTTTTAATATTTGCATTAAAAAATCAAACAATGAACTAAATAATTTTAAAGGATAAATTAAAGTTGTTAAATGTTCCCATATAAAAATAAATATAGTTTTTATAATATTATAAATATTAATAAAATTAATATTCCAACCAACATTAAAACCAAATAAAAAAGATGATTTAGTAAAAAAAATACTATAAAAAATACTATATAATAAATAAAAAAAATCTTTAAAATCAAAGGAAATTAAATATTTTAAAAAATTAAAACTAAAAATCATTTTCAGTATCATCAATAGATTCCATAATTAAAGGATTTTTTATATTATTTAATTGATTTTTTAATTTTAAATTTTCTTTTAAAATTTCATCTAAATTATTATTTTCTTTATTTTCTTGATTATTATCTTTTTCATCAAAAATACCCTCAGAAAAATTAAGTCCTCCATTTTCTCCAAATTCTTTAATCATTGTTTCAACATGTTTTCTATATATACCTAAGTAATTCCCCATATTTGCCATTAATCTAACTAAGGCACCATATTCACTAATACTAATTTTACCTTTTTTAAGATAATGGTTTACTATATCTCGTAATTCATCACTAAAATCATATTTACTTTTCAATTCTTTAATATAAAAATAAAGCCAATAAATAAAAATACCAAAGATAAAAGAAGTAAAAGAAATAAATACTTTAGATTCAACAATATTAATAATTGTTTGTTGTATATCCATCAATTATTCCTTTCTATAAAATTATTCCTTTTTTAATTTCTTTATTATTTCAACTATTTTATTATCTTTTTGGATTGTTTCAACTGGTTTATTGTCTTTTTGGATTGTTTCTAATTCTTTATTATTTTCAACAAAAAAATTAATATATAAAAATATACCAATAATTGAACCAATCAATAAACAAATAAAATTATCAAATAGATTATATTTTTTCATCTAATTTTCTTTTATTCTTTTTCAACCTTTTCATAATCTAATTTTTCAAAAAGCAATTTTGGCATAAAGTGAGCTATTAAACAAAATGAAAGAATATCAATAAAAAAAAATATAAATAAGAGTTGTAAAAATTTCATTATTAATTTGAAAAAATGAAAATAAACTCAAAACCCCAAATAATACAAAAAATCCAAAACTAATTAAAATCATTAAAGCCATTATTACACCAAATAAATTCAAATCAATATCATTTATATTCATTCCCAAATCACTTCCGCAACATTGACAATGTTCGTAAAATTCTTTCTTTATTTTTTGTTTTTTATCCATTTTAAATCATCGCTCCTCTACAAAAATAATGTGGTTTTAAATTGTTAACATTAAAAATTAAAATTTCTGAATGAAAAACAACATTTTCAAAAACGTCTTTTGGAAGACTAATAATAGAAGTAATTTCAGGATATTCTTGATTTATAAATTTTTGTAATCGCTTGCTATTTAGTGATTGATTAAGTCTAAATCCATAAGGTGTGAATAAAACAATTGGCATATCTTTGCCAAAAATTTCAATTATTTTTTTTAACCACAACTCAGGTAACAATGGACGACCGCCGTATTTTTTCTTAACATAACTTTTAGTTTTAAAATCTAAATTAAAAGGGGGGTTGGTTATTACCAAAGATATTTTTTGTTTCTTTAAATCTTTTTGGCTTAATTCTAAAAAATTTTTATGAATTAAATCAGGAAAGGAGGTTTTTTCTACATCGACCCCCAAAACATCAAAACCTTTTTCTTGCCAAGGTAATAACAAAGAACCTTCACCAACGCAGGGATCAAAAATCAAACCGCATTTAATTTGAGGTGATAAAATATCATATAAAAATTGCGATACCCAACTAGGAGCATAAATAGTAGATTTTTTTTCATTTTTAAAAAAATTATTTCTATCAACTCGATACATTTTTTTATTATTCCTTTTCTTTTTTTACTTCTTCTATTATAGAATAAAATTCATGTTTTGCATTATGTAGTAATTCTAAATATTTTTTACCATCTACAATCATTTTATTAATGAAGTTATTGTTTTGTTAAATAGCGAACTACATGATAGTTTTGGTCGTTAAAATAAACCAAAAAGTAAGCAAATTCAAATCAATATCATTTATATTCATTCCCAAATCACTTCCGCAACATTGACAATGTTCGTAAAATTCTTTCTTTAATTTTTGTTTTTTATCCATTTTAAAAAAATCCTTAATTTTAACTTAATTTATTCATATATTATCCTTAATGAGTGTTTTTTTAAAAAAACACTCATTTATTTAATCCATGTAATTTTAGTTGCATCAGGAACAATAAAACCAAGTTTATAAGCTGCAAATATAAAAATACAACCAAGAGCAATTAAAATTAATATTTGTCTTAAAGTCATTTTTTATCCTCCTTTTTATTATTTAGCTATTGATAAATAACCTTTTGAAGCAAAATAAACAATCAAAGGAATAACAATGCCTAATGTAGGTAAAATCCAATATGTAAAAAAACTGCCTAAAGTTAATTTATTTCTTCTAAAAGATTTTTTAATGAAATAAGAACGTCTGTAATTTCTCGCCATTTTAATCTCCTTTTTTATTATTTAATAAGAAAAATATTTTTTAGTATTTAGAAACAATAAGGAAACCAACTTAAAAGTTGGTATTTTTTTTAATGGTTCTTTAATCGCCTAAAATATTTAAAGGTTCTAAAATAAACCAAGCTTTTAAAAAATTATTATGTTTAATTGATGTTTCTACTTCTTCTTGAATAAAATTAAATTTTTCACAAAATTTTTTAATTTTTTTTAAAGTTTTTTTTATCTTTAATATTGAAATTTTCCAAATTTTGTTTTAATTGTTCTTTATATTTTGTTTTATAATTTATCTTTTTCATAAATACTATCCTCATTTATATTATTACAATAATCAATAAAAGCCTTTGTTAAAATATTTCTAGCTAAATGAAAATCTAACCTACGTCTACGTTGATTATCTTTGTTATTTCCTTTGAATGGAGACAACAAAACATCCTTAGTTTTTGTTCTAAATGTATTTAAAATTTGATTTGCGTTAATAATTATTTTTTCAATTTTTGAATCATCTAAATATTTAAATTCTTCGCTGTTAACTATAGTAATCGCACGAGACGAAATTTTTATATTTGAAATATTATATTTTAATTTATTTTTATGAATGAATTTAATTTTTTTTTCAGGATTTGTGGAATCTACACCCAACAACGCAATAAATCCATTAACATCGTTAAATCGTAATTTTTTTAAAAAATCACTTTTTTCTTTAACAAAAATTTTTAATTTTTTTAATTCTTGTAAAGAACCAATTTTATCATCATTTTTATAAATAATTTGTTTTTCTAATTTGGCGCCATTAAAACAAACAATACAAATAGGTACGGTAGTATCTTCAAAAGGATTGGGTTCAATGATAATAATTCTGTTAACATTGGTTTTATCAAATTTTGAATTAATAAAAGTTTCTGGGACAATTGCAAAACCTGGTTGATTTGTGGATATCATCTTACTTAAAGCTAATAAATAAAGATCAGCAAAATTAGATGTTTTAAAATAGTCTTTATAAGTTTGTGTATATTTTTTACGATAACAACTATTCTTTGCTAAATACGGAGGATTTGTTGATATAAAATATTTATGTTTTTTTTCATAAGGTATATTTTTTAAAGAATCATTCATTTTATATTTAACAAATTTCTTATCAATGTCATACCCTATAAAATTTAAATTATTAATTTTATTTTTAAAATAATATTTTAAAAAATTTAAAATATCCCCTTCGCCAGCGAAGGGATCTAAGATAATATGATTTTCTTTTAAATTATCAAAAATAAATTCTTCTAATGGTTTTGTGAACCAATTTTGTTTTTTAGTAAAAAATTGACCGAATTGAATTTTATTTGTCAATTGAAAAACCTATCTTTCTTTTTTTAATTGTTTTTTTCCAATAAAAATAACTAACAATAACACAAGAAGAATTATTTTTTAATTCATTATTATAAGTATAATAATTTAAGTATTGTATTTTATTGTGATTTAGTTCATATTTATATATTTATTTTATTTCTATTCTTTTTCATTATATATTTAACACATTTTTTATGATTATTATTTTTTTAGAGTTGATTTAGTGTTATTTTATAATTTGTTTGGAATTATTTTTCATTTATTTTAACTCCTAGTTTTTTTGATTAATAATAAGTTTCTATTTTATAAGGCAAAACATAACCGATTTCTTGGAAGGTTTGAGTGGTCATTTCAAAGTGATAAATTAAGGTTTTTTTGGTACCACTTCTATTTTTTTTGATACATACTTCGATTATTTTTTGATTTTCATTGTCATTATAATCTGAATATAGCTCTTCTAAGGTTGAATTATATATATTTATTGGTTTTTCTTTGTCTTTGGATAGTTTGGGTTGGAATTCAGACATCATTAAGACGATATCGGAGTTAGTTTCAATTCCACCACTGCCTTTTAAAGCTGTTATTTCTGGTGATTTACCTTGTTGATTGCTGTATGTATCTCTTGAAAATTGAGATAAAATGATAATAACGATGTTTAATTCAATGGCTAATTTTTTGAGTTTGGTCATAATTTCGTCAATGGCTAGACGGTCGTTTTCTAAATGATTGGTGGTTTTGGTGATTTGAAGGTGGTCAATGACGATGATTTCGACTTGTTTTTCTAAATGAAGGCGATAAACTAAATCGATTACATAATCAATATTTTTGCTTTTATCATAACTAAATGATAAATTTATGTTGGCGAAAAATTGTTTTGCTATTTTCATCCTTTCCGTGTATTTGAGAGGTGTGATATTGGTATCTTCAAAATTTTTATCTAAAATAACATCTAGAGGAATTTGAGTTTGGTGGGCTAATAAACGATTTAAATTTTCTTCTAAGGTCATTTCATAAGAAAATACCAAAATATGAGGATAATGAGATATTTCTTTGTGTTTGGTTTTTGCTATATCTAAAAGAAGATTATAGACAAAAGTTGTTTTACCTAATCCAGTATACCCCCCAATAGTTATGATTTGACCTTTTTTAAATCCTTTTGTGGATTGGTTGAGTCTTTTAAAAGTTTCTGATAAACGGTAATATTCTTCTTGGATTTTTTGTTTTGATTGTTGATCGGTATCAAAAAATTCAGGATGTAAAGAGGCCATTTGGTTTAAAGTAAAGTGTGTTTTATCGTTTTTGTGGGGGATTGAAGAGATAAAATTTCTTAATTTATCAAATATTTCTTGGTAATATAAATTTTTGTGGTATGGGTCTTGGTTTTCGTATGTTGGGCTAATGATTTTTATTAATTGTTGAAATAGTTTTTCTTGAGTATAGGTATGTTTTAGATTGTCTAAAAAATGAGTATTATTTTGGTTATTAAAATCATCATTTAAATAATTTAAAGAATCTAAAGTAAAATTATATTGTGGGAAATTAGTTTGTAAATATATTAATAACTCTTTGATAATAATGGATTTTGTAGTGGGTTTGTCCCATGGATGAGATGTTTGTTTTTCTAAAAATAAATATTTTAAAGCTGTAAATATTTTTGTATTTTTGGGGTCAAGTAAATTTTTGGGATTGATTATTTGGCAATAAAGGTTTAACTTTTCCCATTGGCCTTGGTCGATATAATTTATTAATTGTTTTAACGCTTTTTGTTCACTGGTTAACATTTTAATATTAACTCCTTTTTTTTAATTCTTAATTATATTAATATTAGAAAAGGGGATGAATTTGGTGGTAATTAAGTTTTGTAAGAAATTATTGGCTGCATTGGAAAATAAGTTAATTACTTTATTAATACCTTGTACTTTTCCTTGATTGATTTTATTGTTTAGTCTTTGAGTTTCTGTTTCGTTGTTGTTTAATAAATAGAACTCAAAACGCGTGTCTAATTTTTTTAATTGTTGTCCCTCTACCATGGCTTGTTTATAGCGGTCTCGGAGACAGGTTTTGAAATTAAACGCCATTATTCGTTTGGTTTCTGTGAATAAAACTAAATCAAATTTTATGTCTGGAATGAAGAATAAATAAGCCTGGGGGTATAAATTGATGATTCCTTTGTTTTGAAAATATAATAAAATGAAATATTCATTAATTTTACCACGGATTACTTTTTGACTTTGAGAATTGTGTTGTTTATTATTAAGATATTCGTTTAGAAGGTTATGGGTTTTTATCATATATTCGTTAAATGGTTTGTTGAATAAAGATGGTTGGATTATTTGTTTAGTGATGTTAACACACAAAGATTGGTGGTTAAAAACATTAATGTTGTTGAAATGAAAATTAGTTAATTGATTCATTTGATTATTCCTTTCTAAATAAAAAAAGACTCTAATTAAAGAGTCTTTTTGGGTTTTTAAATTTAATTTTTTTGGTACGCCATTGAATAGTTACATCTTTTTTAATAGTTTTGATTTTGCCGTTGCTATAATGGATATATAAATTACCGTTTTGACAGTTTTCTTAATAATTATTGCCATTCTTTATTTCTCCTATTTTTTTGATAATGCATTGCTGATTAAATTTAGCATCTTTATCATTCATATTATTTAAGATGATTTTAGTTCCTAGGTTTTGTTTTTTCAAAAATTCATAATATCCCTTTTCTACTTGTTGAAAATAAGTTAAGGAACTAGTTTCAATCACATCTAATTTGTGATTCTTTTGGTTTATTTTTCGTTCCAAACCTAATTGAGGATTAATTTTTAGATAAATAGTGATATCAGGTTTGATGAATTTTTTACTTAATTTGGTAATTTTTGTCAATTTTTGAAGGATATACACGATAGGCGAAATTAGAGCCTAACCATCTATCTACTAAAATGATTTTGTTGGTTTGTAAGTTGGGTTTGATGAGTTCTTCTTGGGTTTGAATCATGTTGGCAAAACTTAAAAAATATCTAGTTAAATTATGCAAAGTATTGTGGGTTAAAAACGTTTCACGTATAAAATTACCAATTGTAGAACTACCTAATCCGCGAATAACCATCACTTCATTACCTTGTTTTGTTAATTCTTGTTGAACGCTTTTTATTAGACTTGTTTTTCCGCTCCCGTCGAGTCCTTCAAAAACGATTAATTTCATGATTTTTTCTCCTTTTAATCTTAATTTGGGCATAAAAAAAGACCTTCAAATTGAAGGCCTTAGAGTTTTAATTATTATTTAAATTTACTTAATCGTTTTAAATAAGTTGTTTGTGATAATTCTTCTTTGGATTTGGTTAAAAGTGTTAAGTATTTTTCGCTATCTTGAATCATTTTAGAGATAAATTGATTATCTTGATAAATTCGTACCACATGATAGTTTTGGTCGTTAAAATAAACCAAAAAGTAAGCAAATTTAGCTTGACTACAATATAATTGGCATTGAACTTGGTCCCAGTAGTATTGAGGGATATTTTCTAGTTGAGGGTGAGTTAAAAAATTAGTCCAAGTGGATGAGAATTCTTGGTTTTCGTTAACGAAAGGACATTTAATTTCTAAAACAGCTTGATGTTGTTCATTGTAACCATCTAAAGATGCGGAAAAAATGTTAACTTGATCATCAGTGAAAATGGTGTCTTCAAAAGTTAAATTGGTTTTTTGTATGAAAAACTGGCGATCGATCGGTTCCATTTTTTGCCCATGCAATGTATATTGATTAGCCGTAAAAGTGGTACCAAAGAGTTTATCATGGACTAATTGTGTCATGGAACGGAACGGATCTAAACCTGTAATCGCAGCAATTTCGGAAGCGTTAATGTATTTTTTGCGGTGTTGATACCATAATTGGGTTCTTTGATTTAAGTTTTTGATTCTCATAATAATTATTCTTTCTTAAAAATTTTTTTTAATAATAATAAAAGATATTTTCCTAAATAATAAATAAACCGTAGAACGTGATAAAGACATTTAAAAAGAAAATCAATTAAATATAAGAAATGAGGAAGAAATAATAAAATAATTATTAATAAACCTAAGTTTAACCATTGATTTTGATAAGTAAAGAAATAATGACTGATAATATTAAGGTTGTTGTTTAACTTAGTTAACCAAGTATTAATTAAATTCCACATGATGATTTGGTCGCTTCATAGTTAAATATTGGTAAAATTGAACCACTATTCCTTGTTTTAATTGGTAAATACTTAGTTTGACAGTGAAAAGATAAAATTTAATAACATAATAAATAGTGATAATTGGAAGAAATGAAAATAAAATAATGATACAAAAGATGAGATTACTAGGTAGAGATTGAAAGATTTTTTTAATTAACATAATTTTTGTTTCCTTTCCAAGGTTGTTGTTGTTGTTAAATAAAAAAAGACCCTGAAGGGTCTTTTAATTAAAATAGTAAAATTTTATATATAAATTATTCTTTAGATAATTTTATTAATTATTAATAACTAGTAGATGTATTATTTTGGTGATCTTTTTGATAAATTTTTAAAAAATTGTTTAATCTTTGTTCTCTTCTATTTAAACAGTCGACTTGTTTATTTAGCTTTATAAGTTCTAAAATAATTTGAATACGAACACTACCGTTAGAATTTAATATTTGAATAATTGTGTCGTTACGTTTATCAATAAAATTATTCATTTTTTCATCAATTATTTTTCTTTCGGTTAAAATATAAATATGTCCTTTAACTTCATTAATAGCTTCATGATTTAAATGAACTTTATTATTAAAAGATTCTAACATTATTTCTTCATGATATTCAATATTTATAATTTTAGCTATATTTTGTTCTTGTTCTTCTAATAATTTATTTAATTTTTCGTTTAATTCATTAAGTTCATTTGATGAATTATTATTGCCCATTCCCATAATTTTATGATTATTAGTTATTAATAGCAATCCTAATAAAACAAACAAACAAATATTTATTATTTTAAATTGATTTTGTAATTTAAACATTAATTAAAACTCCTTTTTTAATTCATAAAAATTATTTTTGTTCATATTGCCAAAAAATATACATATTTTTAGCTCCATTACCCATTTGTTTTAAATCTTCTAAAGTATATTTATTATCTTCATCATCTCTAATGCCATCATCAAAAAAAACACCTAATAAATTTCGAGGTGAATTTTTAATCTTCCACATAATTGAAAATTCTGCTATGTTTCCGTTATAACACGGACTAGTTAGAGTAAAATCAAAATATTTTTTAAATGTTTCGTGATTTTTAATAATATTAATATTTGATACAGTTACATTAATGATTCTCATATCACCAACAAACTCTTCATTAGGGGCAGCCATTATTTGAGTATTATTAATAATTAAAAATTCTAATAATAAAAAGAATAAACAAATATTTATTATTTTAAATTGATTTTGTAATTTAAACATAAATTAAATCTCCTTTTTTATTTTTTATAATCATTCTTTTTGGAACTTTCTGATTTATCAATTGGACATTTATAATTTCTTTTCATTAAATTCATAGGTTGAAGTTCATCATCTGATAATTCGTTTTCATCATCATTTATTGCAGAACTGATATTTTGTCTAGAACTTTCTGGTTGTTCAGATAATCTATTATTGTTTTTTCTTTTATTATATTTGTTGATTTCTGTTGTAATACATTTTTGTTTATGTGAAAGTTCTGATTTTTTTTCGTTATTAAGTTTTAAAATTGTTAATTCGCTTTGTATTGCTAATTCTGCTTTTACATATAAGGCATATTCTTTATCATTAGAAATTTCACTATTATTACTACTATTTTTATTACCCATTGCCATCACTTGATAATTATTATTAATAAATAACAACCCTCAAAAAACTAATAAACAAATATTTATTATTTTAAATTGATTTTGTAATTTAAACATTAAAAAAATCTCCTTTTTATTTCTTTAAATTTAACATATTTGAAAGTTGTTAAATTTTATTACCAGTCAGGGATGGTTCTTTTATTATTTTCAGCTTCTTGAACTTTATCATTATTGTGTTTATCTTGGTAAATCGACAAGGTTTTACGGACTGGGTTGAAGTGAAGGTGAAAATCAGTTAATTTGAAATTAGAATTGGAAACACGTGCGCGACCAATGTAATAGTCTTTGTCTTTGTCTAAGAATTGTTTAGGACCTTTGTATTTAAGGATTAAACAGTTACCACTTGAGTTTTCTTTGAATTGTTTTTCGAAATTGATATAATAATGTAAATAGCTGTCATGTTTAGTATCAAATTGAGCATGTTCGAATCCATTCACGGATGTTTCCTCATAAGTTAGCCCTTTGTTATTCCAACGGTCGAAAGGATAACGGTCTTTGATGTAATTGGCGAGGTTTGAAGGTTCTTTTTGTTTTTCGAGGCGTTTTTGAGCGATTGAAATATCGTTATGACTACCTTTTTTTCTTGAAGTTGTTTTTCATAATAACCAATTCCATTAAGGCCATCGAAGGTGTATTTGGCTTTAATCATGGTACATTTGTTATTATTATCATACCATTCTTCGATGTTTTCAAAATTAGTTTCTTTTATGCTGGAAATTTCTTTTTTTGGTAATTCTGGCAATTTAATGATGTTCATTTCGGTTAAAACGAAAAAACCAATCAATAAAAAAAGAAGTACCCCTAATATGATAAAAAACCATTTAATGATTTTTTTAATATTAAACATGATTAGTTCCTTTCGGGTAATTTATAACATATCAATATTTTAACACATTTGACTTTTGAATTTTAATTAAAACCATTTTTTGAACCAAGAAGTTACTTTTTCAACATTTTCTTTTGCACCCCTAATTCTTTGTCTTACATCTTCTTTAAATACTGTTTTTAAAGGTTGAATTGCGGCACTATAGGTAATCTTTTGGTTTTTAAAATTTTCATCAAGTTCGTCAAATTTTTTTGTTTTTTCGATTAATTTATTTTCTTCTTCTTTTAATTTTACTTTAGTTGCTTCATGGGCTTTTTGTTCGTCTTTTATTTGTTCTTTGAGTTTGTTGATTTCATGACGGAGTTCGGCGTTTTCTTCGATGTATCTGCTAGAAGCGTTTTCTAAAGCTTTAATGGTTCCTTCTAAAGCTTCAATGTGAAGGCCTTGTTTCACCCATTTATCGATTTGTTGTTCTAATTCTTCGCTTAAACGATTAATTTCATTTGCTTGTTCGTTGATGATTTGGTTTAAGTGGGTGATTTCTTGGTCTTTTTGGTAGATAGTTGCTTGATATTCTTTTTCTTTTTGTTGAAAATTAGTAGTCAATTGATTGATTTCCTGTTGGAGTGCTTGTTTTTCTTGTTCAGATAAAGCTTGATTATTTATTAATTCTTTGTTTTTAGTTTCAATTAAGGTTTTTTGTTCTTGGAGTTGGTTTTGGAGTTGTTCGGTCATTTGGTTTTGTTCGTTGATTTGATTGATTAATTCATTAATTTGTTTTTCTTTTTCAGTGTTGATCTTTTTTTCTTGATGAAGGTCAGTTTCTAATTGATTAATTTTTTGATCTTGGGTAAAGATTTCGTTTTCTTTAGAACGGATTTTGTCAGTTTGTTGATTGATTTCTTTTTGGAGTTCTTGTTTTTCTTGTTGAGATAGTTTTTGATTATTTTCTAATTCTTCTTGTTTTTGAGTTAAATCATGTTCTAAATTAGCTTTTTGAGTTTCTAAAGCTAAACTATTAATTTTTTCTTGTTGGAGTTGATGAACTGTTCCAAAAGTTTAGACACTTTTTGCTTTTTAAAAATTCTGTAAGACTAATTATTAAGTTAGTCTTTTTTTCTTTTCTAAGGCTAAAACAATAATTTCTTATCTTTTCTAAAAACGTTTTTAGAAAGGAATTAAATGTTAAGAGAAGAATTATTTAAAGAATTTTTAAAAAATAAAAAGAATTTAGAAATACGAGATCAATTAATTGAACTTCATTTACCATTAATCAAAAAAATAGTAAATCAATTTAAATATTATCCTCGAGTTTTAACTAAAGAAGATTTATATCAAGAAGGGATTTTAGGATTAATCAAAGCCCTCAATCATTACCAAGATTTAGGTTATGACTTTATCGCTTATGCTACTCCAACCATCAAATCGGAAATAAGAGAAATAATAAGAAAAAGCCATTCTCCTTCAATCCCACAAAAAAATCATAAAAAGGATAATCTTTCTTTTCAAGAAGATTTTTGTGAACCATATCAAATAAATAAACTAAATCCTCATCAATTATGGTTAAAACAAGTTAAGCATGAAAATTTTTTAAAAAAAATGAAAGCAAAATTAAGCGAAACCGAATTCAAAATTATCCATTTAAGTTTTGGTGTTCCTTTAGGGAATATCAACGAAGATTATCAAACTAGTTATTCGAATGAAGAAATAGCCCAAAAACTCCATTTATCTTTAAAACAAGTAGAAAATATTAAAAACATCGCTATCAAAAAATTAAAAAAAACAAAAAAACGTTAACCTTTCTCGTCCGTAATGACGTTAAACTAGTTATTTGAAACAATAAAAAAAACCAGATTACTTTCAAAGTAATCTTTTTTTGTATCAAAACTCAACATAAAATTTTTGAAACAACAGTAATAAACGATTCCAACATCAACAAATTAGATAGTCGTTCAATACATTTGTTTTCAAAAGTTTTATTGATGGATAAATAAAAAAATATATCAAAAAGAAGGAAAATTAAAATATGTTAAATAAAGTTCAATTAATAGGCCGTATAAGCCATGATTTAGAAAAACAATATATCAATTCAAACAACGAACAAATCCCTAAAATCGATTTTCAATTAGCGGTTAACCTTAAAGAGATAACCCAATTCATCCCTTGTGTCGCTTTTCGAAAAAAAGCCGAAAACATGAAGAAATATTTACATAAAGGTTCGAAAATTTATCTTGAAGGGCTTTTATCCATTCAAAAATATACGAATAATGAAGGTCAAACTAAAATTAACACTAAAGTTATTCTTCAAAACGTGATCTTTTTAGATAATAAACCTCAAGAAACTTTACCTTTTTAAAACAATCAATTCATAAAACTCAATAACAACCAAATAAACTTAATCATCTAACCCCTTTTGAAAAGGGGTTTTTTATTTGAAAAAAACACACAATTATTGGTAAGGACACCAAAAGAAATAAAAAAATAAAGGAGACAAAATGAAAAAAAGATATCCTATTTTATTAACCATTTCCTATTTATTTTTCATCATTAGTAATATTATGGCTTTATTTTTCAATTTTGAATTAGGATTAAAATTTAACGCTATGATCGCCATCTTTTCTGATATTTTCTTTTTATTTTATTTATGGAATAAGGAGAAGAAAGATGAAAATTAATTGGATTGGATGTAAGAAAAAACTTTTGCCTCAAATTATTTCTCATTTACCCAAACAATTTAAAACTTATTACGAACCTTTTTTAGGAAGTGGGGTTCTTTATTTTTATTTACAACCATCAAAAGCGATTTTAAACGATAATGATCACCAATTAATCACTATGTGGAAACAAAGTCTCCAAAATCCCGATCATTTCGTTAACAAGGTCAAAGCCATAGAAAATTATATTTACCAATATAACAACCAAAAGAACCAAAAACAAGCTTTTAAACATTTATTAAACCAATATAATCAAAATGTCAAAAAAAGAAAAAAATTAACCAGGTCAGCTATCTTTTATGTTTTAAATAAATACGCTTTTCGTGGTATTACTCGTTATGATAAGCAAAGTAATTTAAAAACAAATTTTGGGTATAAATCCAAACAAAAAACTCCCATCATCAATTTAAACGAATTAGTTACATTCTAAAGACATTTCCAAAATAAAAAACATGTTTTATATTGTATGGATTTTCGTCAAATTATCGCCAATAGTCAACAAGGCGATTTTCTTTTTATCGATCCACCATATTACTATGAAGGGATTAAAGATAAAGATTTTTACCAAAAACCATTTTCTTTTACTGATCATCAACAATTAGCCTTGGAATTACACCAAGCAACCAAAAGGGGTGTTAAATGGTTATATACCAATTATGAAACAACCCCAATTCTTCATTTATTTTCAAATTGTCACATCATTAAAACAAAAACAACAACAAGCCATTATCTCACCAACAAAAAAATCCATCAAGAAATCATTATTAAAAATTATGAGTAAAATTAAAATTTTCACTATCGTTTCACATCATTAAATTGGATATGAAACTCTATTTTAATTTAAATAACAGTAATTTTCCAAAAAAATCAAAAAAGGAGTCAAATCATTATGACTAAAAAAGAATTAATTAAAAAAATCGCTGAGGTAAATAAAACCTCAATTTCAAAAACAGAAGAATTTTATCATATCTTCGAAAAGACTTTAATCGAAGCAATTACTACTAATGAAGAAGTAGTTTTATCACCTCAAATCGGTAAATTCCAATTAAAACCAAGAAAAGCCTACATCGGTAGAAACCCTAAAACAAAGAAAAAATTAAAAATTCCTGCGAAAACAGTAGTCGCTTTTAAACTTTCAAAATCCATTAAAGATAAAGCGAAAACTTTAATTTTAAAATAACCCAATTATTTTCTTTCAAAAACCTAAGAAAGGAGGTTCTCTATGACATTAAACAAAAAAATTTATCTGAGTTTGATCGGATTATTAAGTTTAGGTTTATTGATTTTATTAATCTTTGGCATCACTCATTCTCGTCCACCAACTAAAAACCTATCATTAACTAAACAACCCTCATCAACAAAACAACAAAAGATCGAAAACCAAATCAAATTAGAACAAACCAAAATCAAAGAATTACAACAAAAAGATTACACCTTAAAAACCCAAATTGATGAGAATGTTAAAACTTTAACCGACATTATTACCAAAATTAAAACTCTCCAAACCGAATTAACTAATAATCCTCAATTAACTCCGACCATCAAAACCCAAAAACAACAACAATTAACCGAACTAAAAACCCAACAACAAACCCAACAAACCTTAGTCGATAATTTATTAGAACAAAGAAAAGCGTTAAACCAAAATCAAAAAGAAAAACAAGAAGAATTAGAAAAATTAGCTCAAGAAAAAGCCCAACTTCAAACCCAAGAAAACCTCCAACAACAAATTTCCCAATTAAACCAAGCTCTTAATTATGTCGAAGCTAATCAAAAAAGAATTGAAGAATTAAAAACGCAAAAAGAATATCGAAAAAATCAAACTGAATTAAAAAATCTAAATGATTTTCAACTGTTCTTAACTGATCAAAAATTAGCTTTTGAAAAACAAAAGAAAAATTTAACTATCCAATTAAATCATTTAAAAGAAAATAAACCTCTTCCTCATACTAAAAAACAAGTGACATTCAAAGATGTTTACGGTATGGAAACAGAAAAAGAAGAATTAGATGATTTATTAAGTTATTTTCGAACAAACCAATCCTTAATTAACTTTGATAAAGTTCGTCCCAAAGGTTATTTACTTTATGGACCGCCTGGAACAGGAAAAACCTTTTTAATTAAAGCTCTTTGTGGAGAAGCGAACGTGCACTTTATTAACTTAATTCCTTCCAAATTCCGCCAAAAATACATCGGTGAAGGAGAAAAAGAAGTGGATAAAGTGTGGCAAGAAGCCGAAAACCACGATAAAACCATTATCTTTATTGATGAAATTGAAGGATTAGAAAATCGTAATGATTCTAACATTTCTTCAGGAGGAGTTAATGTTATCAATACTTTATTAGATAAATTAGATGGTTTTAATAGTAGTAATAAAAAAATTGTCTTAATGGGAGTGACGAATAACCTTCATAAAATTGATACCGCTTTACGCAGTCGTTTCAGTAAAGAAATCTATATCGGTCATTTAAAAGATCATGAAATTGAAGGTTATTTAAAACATATTATCACCCCTTATCAAATTAGTTATCATACTTTCTTAGCTTTAAAAGAGATTACCCAATTATGTCAAGGCAAAAATCTTTCTAACCGTGATTTAACCACGATCATCGAAGAAGCTTACAAAAAAACAGCTAAATGGGCTCAACAAAACCCTCAAACCCATGAAGTCATGTTGCCTTCTGATATCGAAGAAGTCTTACAACTAAAATTAAAAACAAAACCCGATTATCAACAAATAAAACAACGCCGAACAGCTTGTGAAAATCAATACGCTCAATGGCGTGAAGGAATCCTTCAATATTTAGATAAACCTAAAGATGAAACCAAAATAGAAACCAATTTTACTTTTGATGGTTTAAACGGAATTAACTATTACAATCGTCGCTATTCTCAAATCCAAACGGAATTAAATAATATTAATCAGCAATTAACTAAAATCCACCAAGAAAACAAAATTCCACAATTAGAACAAGAATTAGTAACCTTAAACCAAACACCTGACAAATACGAACAAACCATTAAAGATAAAAACCAAGAAATCATCGATATTAAAAATAAACTTAAAAATCTTCCAGCTCAAGAAGAAAATTTAAGAAAAGAATTAAAGCTGGTCGAAAATCGTCGTGAACTTCAAAAAGAACCTTCTAACCTTGTATGTTACATCAAAGATCGTCATCCTTTCGACCGTTGGAACAATAAAGGGTTAACTTATAAGGAAACCTCCATTAATGGATTTAAATTTTCTCGTTTCGATAAAGAAGATGACAGTCAATTATATCTATATGTGAAATTAGAAAAACAATTCAAAGAAAACTCAAGTGGCAACTGTTTAATCCTTAAATACCAAGGCCCTAAACACTTCTTAGATGACGACAAAGACTACTACCTTGGTCGCGCTCGTGTTTCCGATTCCAACTTCGAACTAACTAACTTCCACCTCCACTTCAACCCTGTCCGCAAAACTTTATCCATTTTTAAAGATAAACATAATGTAATTAATCCCAATATCCAATAAATAACAACTTATATCAACTTAAGACTCTAATATTGATTAGAGTCTTTTTTTATATCAAATTAAAGAAAGAGAGAAAAACTATGAATAAAAAAAATAACAAAAAAAATACAAAAAAATCAACGGGAAAAATAATCATTACTAAAAGAAAACCGATAACCGAACCTCCTAAAATAATTATTGAAACACAAACTAAAAAAGAAAATTGGTTCCTTAAAACCTTAAAATCAATTATAAACAAAATCTTATTTTTATTACCATTTATCCTAATTGGTGGGGCAATTTATTGGACACTTTTCAAATTTTTTCCTGAAGTTTTAAACCAAATCAACGCTTTTACGAGTGATGCCCCAGCTAAAACTAAATCGTTATACGATAAAGCTACTCAACCAATTCGTAATTTTATTGAATATATCTATCATAAATTAACAGGCAATGATAAAGATCCTAATCACAATCCTTCGTCGCAAAATAAATTAGGTTGTTATCTAGCAACTACTTTAAGCGTCATCGGCATTTGTTTGGGAATTGGGAAAGTCGGTCATTGGTTAAAAAGCGGAAAGACAAAAACCATTAAAAAAGGAACTAAAACTATCATTCAAAAAAAAGCTACTTCCAAAATAGCGAATGTCGGTGGTAAAATCCTTAAAATTGGTAGTAAAGCTTTATTTTGGGTTTCTTTAGTTTCAACTGCTTACGAACTTTACCAATTTTATCACGAAGAAACTAAAATCCCTAATCCACCACAACAATTAACTAATAAAATAGAAAATCCCCCAACACCCATCTTACAAACACAAAATACAACCATTATTGAAGATGAAGAATCAACTTTAACTAATAATAATGAAGTTAAAGAAGAAACAAATCAAGAAGAAAGTATAACTGGTAACCTTAACAATCCCTGATAATGGTTCAGTTAATAAACCAACAACTGAACCAAAACATCTCCAACAAGAACAACTCCAACAAACACACCCACTTGGTGAGGAATTAAAAGAAACTAACAAAACAACTGAAAATCAACAACTAACTCCTGAAGAAATCATCAAAGCCAAAAACTTATTAGAAATTAAACTCCAACAAGAAAAAATTAATAGTTTAACTTTAGAAACTCAAAAAGCTAATTTAGAACATGAATTAACTCAAAAACAAGAAGAATTAGAAAACAATCAAAAACTATCTGAACAAGAAAAACAAGAACTTCAAAAAGAAATCAATCAACAAACTGACAAAATCCGTTCTAAAGAAAACGAAATCTTTAACCAAGATCAAAAAATTAATCAATTAGAAACTGACCTTCACCAAGAAAAAACGATCAACACTGAAAAAGAAAAACAAATTAATGAATTAATCAATCAAATCAACGAACAAAACCAAATGACTGAACAACTCCAAAACCAACTCCAAGAACAAAAATCGTTAATCGAAACCAAAAATCAAGAATTAATAACCAATCAAGCTTTATCAGAACAAGAAAAACAAGTACTCCAAAATGAAATCAATCAATTAACTACTAATTTTCAACAAAAAGAAAAAGAATATCAAGCAACTATCTACCAAAAAGACCAAGAAATCACCCAACTAAACCAAATCATCAATGAACAAGCCAATGAAATTAACCGTTTAAGCGAGGAATTAGAACAACAAATCGATAAATGGGTGCAACAAGGCCTTCACATTGAAGCTTTAGAAGGAACCATTAAAGCTTTAGAAAACGTCTCTGGTAAATATCTTGAAGAAAACGCCGAACTCCGTCATGAAATCAATAAACTCAAAGAACAAATAAAAGAAGAACAAAAAGCTCATGAAACAACTAAAATAACCTTAAAAGAAAAAAGCGATCAATTAACCACCGAAAAAGAGGAATTAGACAAAATTGACAAAATTCTCAAAAATCAAGAAAAAACCTATAGTGCCGCAATTCAACCTTTGAAAACAAAATTTAAAGAAAATATAAAACAAACAATTAACGGTACAAAGGAAAATGTTAATAAAGTAACTTCTTGGTTCAAAAAATGGTTTTAATTAAAATTAAAAAGTCAAATGTGTTAAAATGTTGGTATATTATAAATTACCCGAAAGGAACTAATCATGTTTAATATTATTAAAAAAATCATTAAATGGTTTTTTATCATATTAGGGTTATTATTATGTTTATTGATTGGTTTTTTCTTTTTAACCGAAATGAACATCATTAAATTACCAGAATTACCAAAAAAAGAAATTCCCAGCATAAAAGAAACCAAAGCTGATATAAAAGAAGAATGGGAAGAAATTGATCACCGAGGAAGAACTCAATCAATGATTGAAATTCATTATACCTTTGATGGCCTTAATGGAATCGGTTATTATGAACAGCAAAAACTTAAGGCAGAACAATTATTTCGCGAACGAGAATCGTTAGAAAAACAAGCTAAAGAAAAAAACCTACAAATTTATTTAAATGATAAAACCATAGATATGAATCGTTCACCTAATAATCCTGAATTAGATAATTTATCAGAAAAAATCATGAAAAATCACAATGAACTAATCAAAATAAATCAAAAATTAATATTAGATCGCCTCGAAACCCAAAAAGAACCCTCTAACTTAGCTTGTTACATCAAAGATCGTCATCCTTTCGACCGTTGGAACAATAAAGGGTTAACTTATAAGGAAACCTCCATTAATGGATTTAAATTTTCTCGTTTCGATAAAGAAGATGACAGTCAATTATATCTATATGTGAAATTAGAAAAACAATTCAAAGAAAACTCAAATGGCAACTGTTTAATCCTTAAATACCAAGGCCCTAAACACTTCTTAGATGACGACAAAGACTACTACCTTGGTCGCGCTCGTGTTTCCGATTCCAACTTCGAACTAACTAACTTCCACCTCCACTTCAACCCTGTCCGCAAAACTTTATCCATTTTTAAAGATAAACATAACAATGATAAAGTTGAAGAAGCAGAAATGAACAAAAACCATCCTAATGGTTGGTAAAAATAAAAATTAAAGGAGATTTTAATTAATGTTAAATTTAAAAAATCAATTTAGTAGAATAAATTTATTCTTTATTAGCTTAGGATTGTTGTTTTTGGTTAATCATCATCCAGTGATGGCAATAGAAAATAAAAAAATATGCAATCTAAATATGAAGATTCATAATATTTGGATTCAAAAAAAAGAAGATATTGTGTCTCATGTTATAAATAAAAATATTGATCAAATATTTAGTTATTTAACTTTAGATTATCCTTGTTATAATAGCTCCACCAATAATAAAAATGATCTTTGCTGGCGTATTAAAGAACCTCCTAATAATTTATTATTTGTTTTTTTTGATAGTGGAATTAGATCTAATGAAGATGAATTTTATTCTTTAGAAGATCTAAATGAAATGGGCAATGGAGCAAAAAATATGTATATTTTTTGGTTAACAAAAACATTATATCCACAAATTAAAACTCAAAAAGATATTATAAATAAAGAAATATTTTACCAATTAAAAATAAAATTGAAAAATATTGAAATAGAAAAATTAAATATTGAATTAAATTTATTTAAAGAAATAAAATTACAATTAGAAAAAGAAATAGATAACCAAACAAATATTTATCTTAATACAAAAAAAATTATTCTAAATCTAGAAAATTATATAAATAATTTAGAAGAAATTAACAAAAAAAACCAAAATATTAATTTAGAAAATGAAAAATTAAAACAACAATTAAACTTAAAATATATAGAATTACAAAAAGAAAAAGAAAAATTTTTAAATCAACAAAATAATATAAACAAATTACAACAAGAATTAAATCAAAAAACAACTACTTATATGGGTATTTTTAATTCATTGTATAAAAAAATATTTTAATGTTTAAAAAATTTAAAAGAATAAAAAAATTATATTACAAAACAAAGACTCTCTCTTATAGAGAGTTTTTTTATTTCACCAAGAAAGGAAACAAAAATTATGTTCATTAAAAAAATCTTACCATCTTTATCCATTAACATCATTATCTTTATTTTTTTAATCCCTTTAATTTTTATTAATTATTTCATCAAATTCTATCTTTTTACTTATCAATTAAACATCCAAAGGTTAAAGAAAGGCATCGTAGTTAGATTTTATCAACATCTAACCACTATTAAAACTAATAATCATGTGGAACCTAATTAATACTTGGTTAACAAAGTTAAATAATGGGTTTGTTGCTATAAGTAATTGTTTTTTTAATAATCAAAACCAATGGCTTAATTTAGCTTTATTAACCATTATTTTATTATTTTTACCTCATCTCTTATGTTTAATTGATTTTCTTTTTAAATTTTTACATTATATAATTAAATTTATTTATTATTTAGGCCAATATATCATCTCATTATTTAAGAAAGGTAAATAACCATGCAAATCAAACTATCACAACGTACCAAAGAATGGTATCAACACCGCAAACAATACATCAACGCTTCTGAAATTGCTTCGATAACGGGTTTAGATCCTTTTCGTTCCATGGAACAATTAGTCCATGATAAACTCTTTGGCACCACATTTACTTCCAATAAATACACCGAACATGGTAATAAAACCGAACCTTTAGCTAGAACTTTCTTTTAAAAAACAACTAATCTAAATTTTCCTGATACCATCTTTACCGATGATGAAGTCAAAATGTTTTCCGCTTCCTTAGATGGTTATAATCAACAAACCAACACTCTCTTAGAAATCAAATGTCCTTATCGCGATGAAAACAACAATATATCAACATCATGGAATGGCTTCTTTTCCTACCAAGAAGTCCCTATTAACTACTGGGCTCAAATTCAATGTCAACTCTATTGTTCCCAAGCTAAATTTGCTTATTTTTTAGTTTATTTTAATGATAATGATTATCATGTAGTCAGAATTTACTTAGATAATAATTTTATTACCAAAATGATTCAAGATAGCAAACAATATTTAGAACTTTTATCAAAAACTAAACAAGAATTATCACAAACAACTTATTTAAAACGATTAAGTAAATTTAAATAATAATTAAAACCCTAAGACCTTCAAATCGAAGGTCTTTTTTTTATGCCCAAATTTCAATTCAAAGGAGAAAAAAATGAAATTAATAGTTTTTGAAGGCTTAGATGGCAGTGGTAAAACAACTTTAATTCAAAAAATTAGAAAACAATTAGAAAAACAAGGCCACGAAGTAATTACTCTACAAGGGTTAGGCAGTTCCTCCATCGGCCAACCTCTTCGTGATATCTTTTTAACTAATGCCCAATTAAAACCATTAACTCGCTATTTATTGAGTTTTGCTAATATGCAACAAATCCAAGAAGAGGAAATAAAACCACATTTAGAAACTAATAAAATCATTTTAATAGATAGATGGTTAGGTTCTAACTTTGCCTATCAAGCTTATCCTCGCAACATTGATAAAAATTATCAGCTTTTTAATTTACTTAATAAACAATTTATTAAACCAGATATGACTGTTTATCTCAAAATCAAACCACAATTAGGTTTAGAACGCAAACAAAACCAAAAAGATCATAAATTAGACGTCATAGAAACTCATCCTTTATCATACTTTCGCCAAGTAAGCCAAGGATATGAATTATTCTTAGAAATAAAAAACCTCGGCCACAAATTAATCTTAAAAGAGATGAATAGCAAAACAACATTAACTAACCAAAATCAAATTATTAAACAAATAGGAGCATTATAAAATGGTGATCATAATTAAAAAAACCTGCCAAAACGGCAACACTTACATCTATTTTTCTAATGGAAAAATCAAAACTATTCATAAAGATGGCACCATCACTTGGAAAACAAAAAGAATTTTTAAAACTAAAAAAACCAACAAAAGACCTTAATTTAAAGGTCTTTTTTTATTTAAAGAAAGGAATATCAAATGTTAAATAACCAAGATTTTATGAATATTAATCAATTTAATACTAATATCCAAACTGTGGACATCTTAAAAGGTTTTTTTAAAAAAACTACCTTTAATCTTTCTGTTGACAAATATATGAAAACCAATCACCAACAATTAAACCATTATTTTAACCAAAATAATATCCACTCTCAAAGTCAAAAAGTAATCCGTGGTAAAATCAATGAATACCTTATTTTATTATATTTTCAAAATAAAGGTATCACTAATTTATACCCTCAAGTAAATTTATTTTTTATCCCAGACATTAAATTTGATTTAGTTTTATTTACTAAAAATAAAAGAATAATCGCTTTTAATTTCAAAACCTGTCTCCGAGACCGCTATAAACAAACCATGGTAGAAGGACAACAATTAAAAAAATTAGATACTCGTTTTGAGTTTTATTTATTAACCAACAACGAAACTGAAACCCAAAGACTAAACAAGAAAATCAATCAAGGAAAAGTCCAAGGCATTAATCAAGTAATTAACTTATTTTCCAATTCAGCCAACAATTTCTTACAAAACTTAATTACCCGTCAATTAATACCTTTTTCTAACATTAACATCATTAACAAAGAAAAAAAGGAGTTAATATAAAATGTTAAACAACGAACAAAAAGCGTTAAAACAAATCATTTCCTATATGAACCAAAATAAAACTGACCAATTAAGTTTTTATTTTCAGCTCATTGAACCACAACCTTTTTTAGATAAACAACATACAAAAATCTTTCAGGCCTTAAAATATTTAACTTTAAACCAGACAAATACTCATCCCTTTGATAAAATCAAATCTCAAACGGAGATTATCCAAGAGTTACTCACTTATCTCCAAACCCATTTTCCCCAAGATAACTTCACTAAAGCATCATTATCTTTTTTAAGTGATGATGTTAATGAGGAAAATAACCTTGATTTTTTAGCTAACCTAAAACATACCTATACCCAAGAAAAACTGTTCCAACAACTCTTAAAAATTATTAGTCCTTCTTTTGAAAACAAAGATCCTTATCATAAACATCTATACTACCAAGAAATCTTTGATAAATTAAGAAAATTTATGTCCTTTATACCTCATCCCTCCGATAAGACTTTGTTAACTTTAAATCAAATGGCTTCTTGTCATCCTGAATTTTTTGAAACTGATAATCAATCCAAACAAAAAATTCAAGAAGAATATTACCGCCTATCAGAAACTTTCCGAGGCTTAAATCAAGCCACGAAAGGCTTTAAAAAGGGTCAAATTATCACCATTGGGGGCTATACAGGTTTAGGAAAAACCACTTTTGTTTACAACCTTCTTTTAGATATCACTAAAACCAAACACCAAGAAACTCATCATCATCCTCATCTCTTAGTTTTTTCTTATGAAATGACGATGGAGGAAAATTTAAGTCGTTTATTAGCCTACCAAAATCAAATTCCTTTAGATGTTATTTTAGATAAAAATTGGGAAGACTTAAACATCACTCAACATACCTACATGGAAAGGATGAAACAAGCCAAACAATTTTTTACCCAACTTAAATTATCATTTAGTTATGATCAAGGCAAAAACATTGATTATGTAATTGATTTAGTTTATCGCCTTCATTTAGAAAAACAAGTCGAAATTATCGTCATTGACCACCTTCAAATAACCAAAACCACAACCCACTTAGAAAATGACCGTTTAGCCATTGACGAAATTATGACGAAACTCAAACAATTAGCCATGGAATTAAACCTTGTTATTATCATTTTATCTCAATTTTCAAGAGATACATACAGCAATTACCAAAGTAAATCACCAGAAATAACAGCTTTAAAAGGAAGTGGTGGAATTGAAACTAACTCAGATATCGTCTTAATGATGTCTGAATTCCAACCCAAATTATCCAAAGACCAAGACAAACCCTTAAATATCTATAATCAAAATTGTAATCAATTATATTTAGCATCAAAAAATAACGAATCTCAAAAAATCATTGAATTATCTATTAAAAAGAATCGCAGTGGTACCAAAAAGAACTTAGTTTATCACTTTGAAATGACCACGCAAACCTTCCAAGAAATCGGTTATATTTTACCTTATCCATTAGAAAGTTATTAAGGAGAAAACTCAATGAATTATCAAGATAAAATAAAACACATCCAAACTCATTTCCCCATGTCAGTTTTATTAAAAAAATTAAATATAATACCACCAAACTTCAACCCCAAATATCGTTTTCCTTGTCCCGTCCATCAAGGACAAAACCCCACTTGTTGTCATTTAACTTCTACTAACAAAATTCATTGTTGGAAATGCTGTCGTGATTACGATATTATTGATGTTTATATGACTATCCGTCAAATTCAATCCTTTCATGAAGCGATCAAAAGAATAGAAGGATTTATGAATTCTTTCGAATTTAAAACCTTAAGCCAACAAGAAAAAGAAATAACTAAAATAACTATTAACCCTTTTCAACAACCATATCAACCTATTAAATTAAAACAACCAGTTGACGAACAGGAAATTAATATCAAAAAGAAACAATTATTTAAAGAAATATCGCCTTTATTCAACCAAATTAGAGATTATTATCATTATTTGTTAATTTCTAACCAAAATAACGAAAGTCAACCAGGAATAGAATATTTAACTCAAAAAAGAAAACTCACTATAGAAACCATTAAAGAATTTAAACTAGGGTATGCCCCCTTATCTGATAAACCTTTATCTTTTCGTCTAGTAAATTATTGTAAAAAACAAAATATTGATACAACAAAATTAGTTGAATATGGCTTTATCAAAGAAAAAACCAGTCAACAAAATAAAAAATATTTTCATGATACTTTTCATGGTTCCATTATTATCCCCATTGAAAATGGTTATCATCAAACTTTTCATTTTTATCAAAATCATTTCCGTGAAGTTTCTTATTTTCAACCTAAATATAAATCCCTCAATAATTTTAGTCAAACCCCGACCTTTTATTTTAGTTATCGTTTTTTTGAAGCTTTACCATATATTAAACAAACGAAAACTATAATCATTCATGAAGGTTTTTTTGATGTCATTAGTTGTTGGCAAAACAATATTAAAAACGCGGTCGGTTTAATTTGTGTTACTCAATTACTTTCGCAATCCCAACTAGAAATTCTCAAAAAAGAAAAAATCAAAGTAATTATTGCCTTAGATAATGACGAAACAGGCCGAAAACGCAGCGAAGCCTTAGGAGAACAACTTAAAGAAGAAAATATTATTTACGAAATTAGACGTATTTTACCACCTTATGATAAAACTTGTAAAGATGTCGATGATTTATTACGTCAATACGGAAAAGAAGCATATCAAAAATGTTTTTTAGCTCCATACATTAATTATGAAGAGGCCAAAAAGAAAATCATCGTCGATTTAGCGGTTCATTTCTTTGGTGAAGACAAAGTAGAAGTAATTAATTAAATTATTTTTTTATACCAAAATATATAACATCTAAACATATAAAAATATTAACATACCCCCAAATAAGCGCATATACCCTAAATTTTGCGATTTTATTTTTCGCAAATTCGGGGTTTTTTATTTTTATAACAAACCAAACAAAAGGAGAAAAGAAATGAAAAACGACACTAGTCAAGAAATTAGAATCGGGGGCTGGAACACAAAAACCACCCCTAATGATTTAACTCAAATTAAAAACTTTTTAAAAATATTAAAAGAAGATTTAATTAATCTCACCATTATTGCTCATTCTAAAAAGAAAAATACCTACCAAGAAGCTAATTACCGTCCCAAAAACCAAACTCTCTTCGTCGATCCTCAAATCTTAGAAGAAATTAAACAAGCAAAAATAATTTTAATTAATGATAATTTCTCTTCTAGTAATAGCAAACTATTACTTTCTGATTTAACCCCGCTTAAAAGCCAAAATAACTCCCTTAAACACCTATTTAATATCTTCCAAATCAATTATAAAAATGAATCTAAAAATATCATCAAAAAATTAATTGGCAAAATCAATCTTCATAAACTAGAAAACTTACAATTATACCAACTAGACCCTCAAAAGCTGGATAAATATCATAAACCCATAAAAACAAACTATAAGAAAGGGTTAAACATCATCTATTATCGAAAAGAAGATTTAAAATACATTCAATCTTTTTTAACAAAAGATAAACAAGGTTATCGGGTTAAAAAGCTACATCCCAAATATAAATATATACCTAAACAACAAGAATGACACTTTTATGACACTTCACTGACACTTTTATGACACTTCATTGACGCTTTTATGACGCTTCACTGACACTTTTATGACAATTTGACTTTGAAAATAATCTATATAAAGATTAACTCATTGAAGGAGTGATATTTGATATTTTATATCGATAATGATAATGATACTCGATATTTGATATTATCGCATTATCATTTTTTATATCATTATTATTTATCGATATCATAAAAACCTCTTTTTAGTAATTTTATTTTTTTAATTTATTGCAATCATTAAATCAACTTTAATTTTTAAATTAATTGCCTTCCCAAGTATTGAATATATGTATTAAACAAAAAGAAGAACGCGCTGAAGCGCTTTATTTATTCCAATAAAAAATCTTTTAGAGTTATAATAGTTGATATATTTAAAATAATTTATAAAGATAATTGGTGTTAAGATGCAAAAATTAAAACAAAAAATTAAATTATTACAAAAAATGATTGAAAAAATTAAAAAAATTGATAAAAAGATTGTTTTTCATTTAGTAAACCAATTCAATAAAACTCTTAATTTAACCACCATTTTAAAAACAATTCAAATTAAAAGAAGTACTTATTATTATTGGTTAAAAGTTAAAAAAAAACTAAAAGAAAAAGAAGAAAAATATTTTTTACAACAAAAACGGATTAAAGCTTTATGTCTCCATTATCAATATTTTTACGGTCATCGGAAAATCACTGATTTATACCAAAAAACCTTTAATGAATTTATCACCAAGAAAAAAGTTTATCTCATCATGAAAAAAAACGACATTAGTTGTCGTTTAAGAATTAAAAAAAATTTTACTTACCGTAATTTAAAAAATAATCTCCAAATAATTCCTAATTTAATCAATCAAGACTTTATGGCCACCAAACCTCTTCAAAAACTCTTTACTGATATTACTTATTTTAAAACTAATCAAGGTTTTCTCTATTTTTCTTGTATTATTGACTCTTTTAACAACCAAATCATCGCTTCTCATACTTCAAACCAACAAAATAAAGATTTAGTTTTAAATACTATTAAAAAATTACCTTCATTAAAAGAACCTTGTATCATCCACTCCGATCAAGGCAAAGTTTATCAATCGCTCAAAATTCAACAAACTTTAACGAAAAAAGGTTTTTTAATCAGCATGTCAAGAAAAGCCACCCCTCGTGATAACGCTGTTATTGAAAATTTTTTCGGTCAAATGAAAACGATCTTACAACATCAAAACCCTTTTTTATTTCAAAAATCTCCTGATAAAATGAAAAAATTAATCAATCAATTTCCTCAATTTTGGAATACTAAGTGGATTTTAAGCAAATTAAACTATTCAACTCCATCTCAATATTCTCAAAATTTGAGATAAATTTTTAGTTGATTTAACATAAAATAATATAACCTTGAAAAAGTTTACTTTAGTGCGCTTTTTTTTACCTAAAAATAGTAAAATTTAAAAAAAATATCATTTTCTTTTATTTTGTTGACGAGTTTTTAATTTTTTTTACCTAACTATATAGTGAAGGGTTAAAATATTAGCAAAAATATCTTTTGAAACTAGCAAATTATAAAAAAAATATTAGACACTTTTTTCGTCTAATGAAAATACTTTGTTAGTTTGAAAAGATATGAAATTATCACTTAATTTTAAGTTTTAAAGAATAATTTTAGAGACAAAAGTTGTCTAAAAAAACGGAACAGCGCATGAATTTCTAATAAGTTTTTGGCTTTGATGATTTCTTCAGGAGTTAGTTGTTGCGTTTCCGTTGTTTGGTTAGTTTCTTTTAATTCCTCACCAAGTGGTGGTGTTTGTTGGAGTTGTTCTTGTTGCAATAAGATAGGTTCAGTTGTTGATTCAACTGAACCATGATCAGGGATTGTTAAGGTTACCAGTTTTACTTTCTTCTTGATTTGTCTCTTCTTGATTTGTTTCTTCTTGAATTGGATTAACTATAGTTGGTAATTCATTGTTTGGTTGTTGTTGAATAGGTGGTGCTTGTAAGATTGTTGTTGGGGGATTTTCCATTTTATGGGTTAATTGTTGTGGAGGGTTAGGGATTTTGGTTTCTTCTTGATAAAATTGGTAAAGTTCATAAGCAGTTGAAGCTAAAGAAACCCAAAATAAAGCTTTACTACCAATTTTAAGGATTTTACCGCCGACATTCGCTATTTTGGAAGTAGCTTTTTTTTGAATGATGGCTTTAGTTCCTTTTTTAATAGTTTTTTTCTTGCCACTTTTTAACCAATTACCAATTTTCCCGATTCCGAAACAAATCCCGATGACGGTTAAAGTAGTGGCTAGATAATAACCTAATTTATTTTGAGGCGAAGGAGTACGATTAGGATCTTTATCGTTGCCTGTTACTTTATTATAAATATACTCGATAACTTTACGAATTGGTTGAGTTGCTTTATCGTATAACGCTTTAGTTTTAGTTGCGGTGTTGCTCGTAAAAGTGTTGATTTGGTTTAAAACTTCAGGGAAAAATTTGAAAAGGGTCCAATAAATCGCCCCACCAATTAATAATAACGGAATACACCAAATGAGGATTTTAAAGAAAGTTTTAACGATTTTAAATAACCAGTTTTCTTTTTTAGTTTGAGTTTCAATAATTATTGAAGGAGTTTGAGTTTTTCTTTTGATAATTATTTTATTAGATTTATTGTTTTTTGATTGATTTTTAGTGTTTTTATTTGTTTTATTATTATTTTTTGATTGATTTTTTTTAGTTTCAATTATTTTTTTTGACATATTTTTACTCGCTTTTTTTTGGATTTAAAGTTTTTTTAAAATAAAAAAGACTCTAAATGAGAGTCTTTTTGATCGTGTGGAATTATTTTTGATTATTGTTTTGAGATATTGCGTGATGTTTATCTTGGTAAATCGACAAGGTTTTACGGACAGGGTTGAAGTGAAGGTGAAAATCAGTTAATTTGAAATTAGAATTGGAAACACGTGCGCGACCAAGGTAATAGTCTTTGTCGTTGTCTAAGAAGTGTTTAGGACCTTTGTATTTAAGGATTAAACAGTTACCACTTGAGTTTTCTTTGAATTGTTTTTCGAAATTGATATAATAATGTAAATAGCTGTCATGTTTAGTATCAAATTGAGCATGTTCGAATCCATTCACAGATGTTTCCTCATAAGTTAATACTTTGTTATTCCAACGGTCGAAAGGATAACGGTCTTTGATGTAGTTGGCGAGGTTAGATGGTTCTTTTTGAAGTTCACGACGATTATCGACCAGCTTTAATTCTTTTCTTAAACTTTCTTCTTGAGCTGGAAGAGTTTTAAGTTTATTTTTAATATCGATGATTTCTTGGTTTTTATCTTTAATGGTTTGTTCGTATTTGTCAGGCGTTTGATTTAAAGCGACTAATTCTTGTTCCAATTGAGAGATTTTATTTTCTTGGTGGATTTTAGTTAATTGCTGATTAATATCATTTAATTCCGTTTGGATTTGAGAATAGCGACGATTGTAATAGTTAATTCCGTTTAAACCATCAAAGGTATAACGACATTCAATTTTAGTTTCGTCTTTGGGTTTATCTAAATATTGATTGAACCCTTGACGCCATTGGGCGTATTGGTTTTCACAAGCTGCTCGGCGTTGTTTTACTTTTTGATGATCGGGTTTTGTTTTTAATTTTAGTTGTAATACTTCTTCAATATCAGAAGGCAACATGACTTCATGGGTTTGAGGATTTTGTTGAGACCATTTAGCGGTTTTTTTGTAAGCTTCTTCAATGATAGTAGTTAAATCACGGTTAGAAAGATTTTTGCCTTGACATAATTGAGTAATCTCTTTTAAAGCTAAGAAGGTATGATAACTAATTTGATAAGGGGTGATAATATGTTTTAAATAACCTTCAATTTCATTATCTTTTAAATTACCGATATAGATTTCTTTACTGAAACGACTGCGTAAAGCGGTATCAATTTTATGAAGATTATTAGTTGCTCCCATTAAGACAATTTTTTTATTACTACTATTAAAACCATCTAATTTATCTAATAAAGTATTAATCACATTGACTCCTCCTGAAGAAATGTTGGAATCATTACGATTTTCTAATCCTTCAATTTCATCAATAAAGATAATGGTTTTATCATGATTTTCGGCTTCTTGCCAAACTTTATCCACTTCTTTTTCTCCTTCACCGATGTATTTTTGTCTGAATTTGGAAGGAATTAAATTAATAAAGTGAACGTTAGCCTCACCACAAAGGGCTTTGATTAAAAAGGTTTTTCCTGTTCCTGGGGGTCCATAAAGTAAATAACCTTTGGGGCGGACTTGATCGAAGTTAATTAAAGATTGGTTCGTGCGAAAATAAGTTAATAAGTCTTCTAATTCTTCTTTTTCGCTTTCCATGCCGTAAACGTCTTTAAATGTCACTTGTTTTTTAGTATGAGGAAGAGGTTTATTTTCTTTTAAATGATTTAATTGGATAGTTAAATTTTTCTTTTGTTTTTCAAAAGCTAATTTTTGATCAGTTAAGAAAAGTTGAAAATCATTTAAATTTTTTAATTCGGTTTGATTTTTTCGATATTCTTTTTGAGTTTTTAATTCTTCAATTCTTTTTTGATTAGCTTCGACATAATTAAGAGCTTGATTTAAGTGGGAAATTTGTTGTTGAAGGTTTTCTTGGGTTTGAAGTTGGGCTTTTTCTTGCGCTAATTTTTCTAGTTCTTCTTGTTTTTCTTTTTGATTTTGGTTTAACGCTTTTCTTTGTTCCATTAAATTATTAACTAAGGTTTGTTGGGTTTGTTGTTGATTTTTTAGTTCTGTTAATTGTTGTTGTTTTTGGGTTTTGATTGTCGGATTTAATTGCGGGTTATTAGTTAATTCAGTTTGCAGAGTTTTATTTTTAGTAATAATGTCGGTTAAAGTTTTGACATTTTCATCAATTTGGGTTTTTAAGATGCGGTCTTGTTGTTGGAGTGCTTGGATTTTGGCTTGTTCTAATTTGATTTGGTTGTCGATCTCTTGTGGTTGTGTTGATGGAGGTTGTTTAGTTAATGATGGGTTTTGAGTTGGTAGATGAGAATGAGTGATGCCGAAGATTAATAAAACCAATAAACCCAAACTTAATAATCCTATAAAACTAAGATAAATTTTTTTGTTTAATGTCATAGATAACCTCCTTTCTTAGTTTTTTTAAATAAAATAACTTGGTTATTTTAAAATTAAAGTTTTCACTTGGTCTTTGATGTTTTTAGAAAGTTTGAAAGTGACTACAGTTTTGGCAGGGATTTTTAGTTTTTTCTTTGTTTTAGGGTTTCTGCCGATGTAGGATTTTCTTGATTTTAATTTAAATTTACCTATTTTAGGAAATAAAACTACTTCTTCGTTATTGGTGATTGCTTCGATTAAAGTCTTTTCGAAGATGTGATAAAATTCTTCTGTTTTAGTTACGGAAGTTTTATTGGATAAAGCGATTTTTTTAATTAATTCTTTTTTTGTCATAATGATTTGACTCCTTTGATTTATTTGTTTAATTGTTTGTTTTTAAATTTTTTTTAAAAAGGTAAAGTTTCTTGAGGTTTATTGTCTAAAAAGATCACATTTTGAATAATGACTTTAGTAGTCGTTTTGTTTTCACCGTCATTCGTGGTGTATTTTTGAATAGCCAAAGCGCCTTCGACATAGATTTTCGAACCTTTATGTAAAAATTTATTCATGTTTTCGGTTTGTGTTCTAAAAACGACACAAGGGATGAATTGGGTTTTATTTTTGAGGTTGACCGCTAATTGAAAATCAATTTTAGGGATTTGTTCATTATTACTGTTAATGTATTGTTTTTCTAAATCATGGCTTATACGGCCAATTAATTGGACTTTGTTTAACATAATTTTATTTCTCTTTTCTATATAATTTTTTTAATTTTTTAATGGCGATGTTTTTAATGTTTTTGATTTGTCTCACTTTTAAATGAAGTTGTTCAGCGATTTCGGCGTTGGTATAACATCTTTGATAATCTTCATTAATATTTCCTAAAGTAATACCAAAGCTTAAGCAGATAATATGAAATGCCTTTGGACTTAATTTTTTGGTTAGTTTATTTAAAAAAATTTCATGATTAACTTGTTTTAACCATAATTGATGAGGGTTTAGATTATTTTTTTGATATGTTTCATAAAGTTCTTCTCGAAAAGAAAGATTATTAGCTTTATGATTTTTTTGAGGAACAGAAGGAGAATGACTTTTCCTAATAAGTTCTTTGATTTCCGATTTGATGGTTGGATTTGCGTAAGCAATAAAGTCATAACCGAAATCTTCGTAATTATTTAGTGCTTTGATTAATCCTAAAATTCCTTCTTGATATAAATCATCTCTAGTTAAAAAATTAGGGTAATATTTGAATTTTGAACTAATTTTTTTTACTAATGGTAAATGAAGTTCAATTAATTGATCTCTTATTTCTAAATTCTTTTTATTTTTTAAAAAATATTTAAATAATTTTTGTCTTAACATTTAATTCCTTTCTAAAAAACTTTTTTAGAAAAGATATGAAATTATTTTTTTAGTCTTTGAAAAGAAAAAAAGACTAACTATTAAGTTAGTCTTAAAGAATTTTTAAAAAGTAAAAAGTGTCTAAAGTTTTGGAACACTTCAGTATGTTTTAGATTGTCTAAAAAATGAGTGTTATTTTGTTTATTAAAATCATCATTTAAATAATTTAAAGAATCTAAAGTAAAATTAGCTTGGGGGAAATTAGTTTGTAAATATGTTAATAACTCTTTGATAATAATGGGTTTTGTAGTGGGTTTGTCCCACGGATGAGATGTTTGTTTTTCTAAAAATAAATATTTTAAAGCTGTAAATATTTTTGTATTTTTGGGGTCAAGTAAATTTTTGGGGTTGATTATTTGGCAATAAAGGTTTAATTTTTCCCATTGGCCTTGTTCGATATAATTTATTAATTGTTTTAACGCTTTTTGTTCGTTGGTTAACATTTTATATTAACTCCTTTTTTTATTTTTTAATTATATTGATATTAGAAAAGGGGATGAATTTGGTGGTAATTAAGTTTTGTAAAAAATTATTGGCTGAATTGGAAAATAAGTTAATTACTTTATTAATGCCTTGTACTTTTCCTTGATTGATTTTATTATTTAGTCTTTGAGTTTCTTTTTTGTTGTTGGTTAATAAATAGAATTCAAAACGAGTATCGAGTTTTTTTAGTTGTTGTCCCTCTACCATGGCTTGTTTATAGCGGTCTCGGAGACAGGTTTTGAAATTAAACGCCATTATCCGTTTGGTTTCTGTGAATAAAACTAAATCAAATTTAATGTCTGGGATGAAGAATAAATAAGCCTGGGGATATAAATTGATGATTCCTTTGTTTTGAAAATATAATAAAATGAAATATTCATTGATTTTACCACGGATTACTTTTTGACTTTGAGAATTGTGTTGTTTATTATTAAGATATTCGTTTAGAAGGTTATGGGTTTTTATCATATATTCGTTAAATGGTTTGTTGAATAAAGATGGTTGGATTATTTGTTTAGTGATGTTAACACACAAAGATTGGTGGTTAAAAACATTAATGTTGTTGAAATGAAAATTAGTTAATTGATTCATTTGATTATTCCTTTCTAAATAAAAAAAGACTCTAATTAAAGAGTCTTTTTGGGTTTTTAAATTTAATTTTTTTGGTGCGCCATTGAATAGTTCCATCTTTTTTAATAGTTTTGATTTTGCCGTTGCTATAATAGATATATAAATTGCCGTTTTGACATTTTTTCTTAATTATTATTGCCATTTTTTATTTCACCTATTTTTTTGATAATGTATTGTTGATTAAATTTAGCATCTTTATCATTCATATTATTTAAGATGATTTTAGTTCCTAGGTTTTGTTTTTTCAAAAATTCATAATATCCCTTTTCTACTTGTTGAAAATAAGTTAAGGAACTAGTTTCAATCACATCTAATTTGTGATTCTTTTGGTTTATTTTTCGTTCCAAACCTAATTGAGGATTAATTTTTAGATAAATAGTGATATCAGGTTTGATGAATTTTTTACTTAATTTGTTAAAAATTTGGTAATTTTTGTCAATTTTTGAAGGATATACGCGATAGGAAAAATTAGAGCCTAACCATCTATCTACTAAAATGATTTTATTTGTTTGTAAGTTGGGTTTGATGAGCTCTTCTTGGGTTTGAATCATGTTGGCAAAACTTAAAAAATATCTAGTTAAATTATGTAAAGTATTGTGGGTTAAAAACGTTTCACGTATAGAATTTCCGATTGTAGAACTTCCTAATCCGCGAATAACAATTACTTCGTTACCTTGTTTTGTTAATTCTTGTTGAACGCTTTTTATTAGACTTGTTTTTCCGCTCCCGTCGAGTCCTTCGAATATAATTAATTTCATTTTATGATTCTTTTTAAAAATTTGGGTTTAAAAAAAAGACTCTCGTGATGAGAGTCTTAGTTGTATTTTATTTTGCTTAATTGTTTTAAAAAAGTTGTTTGTGATAATTCTTGTTTTGCTTTGTGTAGTAATTCTAAATATTTTTTACCATCTGCAATCATTTTATTAATGAAGTTATCGTCTTGGTAAATTCGCACTACATGATAATTAGTGTTATTGAAATAGACTAAAAAGTAAGCGAATTTAGCTTGACTACAATAGAGTTGACATTGAACTTGGGCCCAGTAGTATTGAGGGATATTTTCGAGTTGAGGATTGGTTAAAAAACTAGTCCAAGTGGATGAGACTTCTTTGTTTTCATTAACAAAAGGACATTTAATTTCTAAAACAGCTTGATGTTGTTCATTGTAACCATCTAAAGATGCTGAAAAAAGGTTAACTTTATCATCAGTGAAAATGGTGTCTTCAAAAGTTAAATTGGTTTTTTGTATGAAAAACTGGCGAGCGATAGGTTCCATTTTTTGGCCATGAAGCGTATATTGATTAGCGGTAAAAGTGGTGCCAAAGAGTTTATCATGAACTAATTGTTCCATGGAACGAAAGGGGTCTAACCCTGTAATGGAAGCGATTTCCGAAGCGTTGATGTATTTTTTTCGATGTTGGTACCATAATTTAGTGCGTTGATTTAAGTTTTTAATTCTCATAATAATCATTCTTTCTTAAATATTTTCTTTAATAATAATAGAAGATATTTTCCTAAATAATAAATAAACCGTAGAATGTGATAAAGACATTTAAAAAGAAAATCAATTAAATATAAAAGATGAGGGATAAATAATAAAATAATTGTTAATAAACCTAAGTTTAACCATTGATTTTGATAAGTGAAGAAATAATGACTGATATTATTAAGAACATTATTTAACTTAGTTAGCCAAGTATTAATTAAATTCCACATGATGATTTGGTTGCTTTGTGGTTAAATATTGATAAAATTTAACCGCTATTCCTTGTTTTAATTGGTGAATACTTAGTTTGACGGTGAAAAGATAAAATTTAATGACATAATAAATGGTGATAATTGGAATAAATGAAAATAAGGCGATAATAAAAAAGATGATATTACTAGGTAAAGATTGAAAGATTTTTTTAATGAACATAGTTTTTTTCCTTTCCAAGGTTTGTGTGTTGTTAAATAAAAAAGACCCTGAGGAGGGTCTTAGTTTGTGATTAAAAATTTATTAAATTCATTTAATTTATATTTTAAAATTAATATATTTTGTTGCAGGCAAGTTATTTTTTAAGAGAATATATATTTTTTCTTAATTGAATTTCTAAATCTATTTGTTCTAAATTTATTTCATATAATTTTTTTTTAAGAGAAGATTTTTTTTCTTTCAAAAAAGATATTTGAAATTTTAAAAAACTTGAATTTCTTTCTGAAGCGTTAGGATTTTTCTTACTTCTGATTTTTAAATGAAATGATAATGTTTCTTCTATTCTATTAATTTCTTTTAATATTGAATTTCTTTTGCGCGATAAATCATCTATTTTAGATCTTAAAAACTCAATTTTTGTTTCTGAAGAATCAAATAATTGTTCTGAAGAATCTGTTTTTTTAATTTCTGAATAAACTTGACCAGCATAAACCAAATTAGATTTTATAAAATAATTTATAAATATGAAAAATAAAAATATTATAAATAAAAAAATTGAAGTATAGTTGATGTTTTTAAAATTTAAATTCATTTTTTTTGAATAAACTTTCTAATATAGATTTACTATTTTTTTAAATCAAAACTTATTATTTATCACCAGTCATCGCTGGTTCTTTTATTATTTTCGGCTTCTTTGACTTTATCGTTATTGTGTTTATCTTGGTAAAGGGATAAAGTTTTTCTTTTTGGGTTAAAGTGGAGGTGGAAATGGGTTAATTTGAAATCGGAATCGTGAACGAAAACCTCACCAAGGTAATAGTCTTTGTCGTCTTCTAAGAAGTGTTTAGGTCCTTTGTATTTAACGATTAAGCAATTACCACCTGGGCCTTTGTGTTGTTGTTTTTCAAATTTTACATATAAATATAATTGACTGTCATCTTTTTTATCGAAAGAAGCGGAATCGAATCCGTCTAAAGTGGTACGATCGTAAGTTAAACCTCTTTTATTCCAACGGTCGAAAGGATGACGGTCTTTGATGTAACAAACTAAGTTAGAGGGTTCTTTTTGGGTTTTGAGGCGATCTAATATTAATTTTTGATTTATTTTGATTAGTTCATTGTGATTTTTCATGATTTTTTCTGATAAATTATCTAATTCAGGATTATTAGGTGAACGATTCATATCTATGGCTTTATCATTTAAATAAATTTGTAGGTTTTTTTCTTTAGCTTGTTTTTCTAACGATTCTCGTTCGCGAAATAATTGTTCTGCCTTAAGTTTTTGCTGTTCATAATAACCAATGCCATTAAGGCCATCGAAGGTATAATGAATTTCAATCATTGATTTAGTTCTTCCTCGGTGATCAGTTACTTCCCATTCGTCTTTGATATCAGCTTTGTTTTCTTTTAAAATAGGAATTTCTTCTTTCGGCAATTTAATGATTTCCATTTCGGTTAAAACAATAAAACCGATAAATAAAAAAAGAAGTATTCCTAAAATAATAAAAAACCATTTAATGATTTTTTTAATATTAAACATGATTAATTCCTTTCGGACAATTTATAACATACCAACATTTTAACACATTTGACTTTTTAATTTTAATTAAAACCATTTTTTGAACCAAGATTTTACTTTAATAGATGTTTCTTTTACGTCAGCTTTAATTTTTGTAGTAAAGGGTTGAATTGAACCTTTCCATGTTTTTTGGTTGTCTATGGTGTCTTTAATTTGTTCGTATTCTGTTGTTTTTTGTATTAAATTATCACTTTTTTCTTTTAAGGTTATTTTAGTTGTTTCATGAGCTTTTTGTTCTTCTTTTATTTGTTCTTTGAGTTTATTGATTTCATGACGGAGTTCGGCGTTTTCTTCAAGATATTTACCAGAGACGTTTTCTAAAGCTTTAATGGTTCCTTCTAAAGCTTCAATGTGAAGGCCTTGTTGCACCCATTTATCGATTTGTTGTTCTAATTCCTCGCTTAAACGGTTAATTTCATTGGCTTGTTCATTGATGATTTGGTTTAGTTGGGTGATTTCTTGGTCTTTTTGGTAGATAGTTGCTTGATATTCTTTTTCTTTTTGTTGAAAATTAGTAGTTAATTGATTGATTTCATTTTGGAGTACTTGTTTTTCTTGTTCTGATAAAGCTTGATTGGTTATTAATTCTTGATTTTTGGTTTCGATTAACGATTTTTGTTCTTGGAGTTGGTTTTGGAGTTGTTCAGTCATTTGGTTTTGTTCATTGATTTGATTGATTAATTCATTAATTTGTTTTTCTTTTTCAGTGTTGATGGTTTTTTCTTGGTGAAGGTCAGTTTCTAATTGATTAATCTTTTGATCTTGGGTAAAGATTTCATTTTCTTTAGAACGGATTTTGTCAGTTTGTTGATTGATTTCTTTTTGGAGTTCTTGTTTTTCTTGTTCAGATAGTTTTTGATTATTTTCTAATTCTTCTTGTTTTTGAGTTAGATCGTGTTCTAAATTGGCTTTTTGAGTTTCTAAAGTTAAACTATTAATTTTTTCTTGTTGAAGTTGGATTTCTAATAAGTTTTTTGCTTTGATGATTTCTTCAGGAGTTAGTTGTTGTGTTTCATTGTTTTTGGCAGTTTCTTTTAATTCCTCACCAAGTGGGTGTGTGGGGAGTTGTTCTTGTTGGAGTAAGGTAGGTTCAGTTGTTGATTCAACTGAACCTTTATCAGGGATTGTTAAGGTTACCAGTTTCACTTTCTTCTTGATTTGTTTCTTCTTGAATTGGATTAACTATAGTTGATAATTCATTGTTTGGTTGTTGTTGAATAGATGGTGTTTGTAAGATTGGTGGTTGGGGATTTTCCATTTTATGGGTTAATTGTTGTGGGGGATTAGGAGTTTTAGTTTCTTCGTGATAAAATTGGTAAAGTTCATAAGCAGTTGAAGCTAAAGAAACCCAAAATAAAGCTTTACTACCAATTCTTAACGCTTTACCACCTAAATTAGCCAATTTAGAAGGAGAAGTTTTTTTAATGGCTTTTGTGGTACCTTTTTTAATAGTTTTTTTCTTTCCACTTTTTAACCAATGACCGACTTTTCCAATTCCGAAACAAATCCCGATGACGCTTAAAGTAGTGGCTAGATAATAACCTAATTTATTTTGTGGTGAAGGAGTGTGATTAGGATCTTTATCATTACCTGTTATTTTATTATAAATATACTCGATAACTTGACGAATTGGTTGAGTGGCTTTATCGTATAACGTTTTGGTTTTGGCCGCGGCATCACCTGTAAAAGTGTTGATTTGGTTTAAAACTTCAGGAAAGAATTTGAAAAGGGTCCAATAAATCGCCCCACCAATTAATAATAATGGGATGGACCATTTGAGGATATTAAAGAAAGTTTTAATGATTTTAAGAAACCAGTTTTCTTTTTTAGCTTGTGTTTCAATAATTATTTTAGGAGTTGGAGTTTTTCTTTTAATAATTATTTTATTAGATTTATTGTTTTTTGATTGATTTTTAGTGTTTTTATTTGTTTTATTATTATTTTTTGATTGATTTTTTTTAGTTTCAATTATTTTTTTTGACATATGATTTTTACTCGCTTTCTTTTTTGGATTTAAAGTTTTTTTAAAATAAAAAAGACTCTAAATTAGAGTCTTTTAATATTGGTGAAATTATTTTTGATTATTGTTTTGAGATATTGCGTGATGTTTATCTTGATAAAGGGATAAAGTTTTGCGGACAGGGTTAAAGTGGAGGTGGAAATGGGTTAATTTGAAATCGGAATCGTGAACGAAAGCCTCACCAAGGTAATAGTCTTTGTCGTCTTCTAAGAAGTGTTTAGGTCCTTTGTATTTAACGATTAAGCAATTACCACCTGGGCCTTTGTGTTGTTGTTTTTTAAATTTTACATATAAATATAATTGACTGTCATCTTTTTTATCGAAAGAAGCGGAATCGAATCCGTCTAAAGTGGTACGATCGTAAGTTAAACCTCTTTTATTCCAACGGTCGAAAGGATGACGGTCTTTGATGTAACAAACTAAGTTAGAGGGTTCTTTTTGAAGTTCGCGACGATTATCGACCAGCTTTAATTCTTTTCTTAAACTTTCTTCTTGAGTTGGAAGAGTTTTAAGATCGTTTTTAATGTCAATAATTTCTTGATTTTTATCTTTAATGGTTTGTTCATATTTGTCAGGTGTTTGGTTTAAAGTTACTAATTCTTGTTCTAATTGGGAGATTTTATTTTCTTGGTGGATTTTAGTTAATTGACTTTTAATATCATTTAAATCAGACTGGATTTGAGAATAGCGACGATTGTAATAGTTAATTCCGTTTAAACCATCAAAGGTAAAATTAGTTTCTATTTTAGTTTCGTCTTTGGGTTTATCTAAATATTGAAGGATTCCTTGACGCCATTGGGCGTATTGATTTTCACAAGCTGTTCGGCGTTGTTTTACTTGGTGGTGATCGGGTTTTATTTTTAATTTTAAATTTAAGACTTCTTCAATATCCGAAGGCAACATAACTTCGTGGGTTTGAGGGTTTTGTTCAGCCCATTTAGCCGTTTTTTTGTAAGCTTCTTCGATGATGGTCGTTAAATCACGATTAGAGAGGTTTTTTTCTTGACATAATTGAGTAATATCTTTTAAAGCTAAGAAAGTATGATAACTAATTTGATAAGGAACAATAATATGTTTTAAATAACCTTCAATTTCATGATCTTTTAAATGACCGATATAGATTTCTTTACTGAAACGACTGCGTAAAGCGGTATCAATTTTATGAAGATTATTAGTTGCTCCCATTAAGACAATTTTTTTATTACTACTATTAAAACCATCTAATTTATCTAATAAAGTATTAATCACATTAACTCCTCCTGAAGAAATGTTTGAATCATTACGATTTTCTAATCCTTCGATTTCATCAATAAAGATAATGGTTTTATCATGATTTTCGGCTTCTTGCCAAACTTTATCAACTTCTTTTTCCCCTTCGCCAATGTATTTTTGTCGGAATTTGGAAGGAATTAAGTTAATAAAGTGCACGTTCGCTTCTCCACAAAGAGCTTTAATTAAAAAGGTTTTTCCTGTTCCTGGAGGTCCATAAAGTAAATAACCTTTAGGGCGGACTTGATCGAAGTTGATTAAGGATTGGTTCGTTTGAAAATAACTTAATAAATCATCTAATTCTTCTTTTTCACTTTCCATGCCGTAAACATCTTTGAATGTCACTTGTTTTTTAGTATGAGGAAGAGGTTTATTTTCTTTTAAATGATTTAATTGGATAGTTAAATTTTTCTTTTGTTTTTCAAAAGCGAATTTTTGATCAGTTAAGAACAGTTGAAAATCATTTAGATTTTTTAATTCAGTTTGATTTTTTCGATATTCTTTTTGCGTTTTTAATTCTTCAATTCTTTTTTGATTAGCTTCCACATAATTAAGGGCTTGGTTTAATTGGAAAATTTGTTGTTGAAGGTTTTCTTGGGTTTGAAGTTGAGCTTTTTCTTGGGCTAATTTTTCTAATTCTTCTTGTTTTTCTTTTTGATTTTGGTTTAAAGCTTTTCTTTGTTCTAATAAATTATTGACTAAAGTTTGTTGATTTTGTTGTTGGTTTTTCAGTTCTGTTAATTGTTGTTGTTTTTGGGTTTTCGTGTTTGGGGGTAATTGTGGGTTATTAGTTAATTCGGTTTGCAGAGTTTTAATTTTGGTAATAGTTTCAGTTAAAGTTTTGACATTTTCATCAATTTGGGTTTTTAAGGTGCGATCTTGTTGTTGGAGTTCTTGGATTTTGGCTTGTTCTAATTTGATTTGGTGGTCGATCTCTTGTTGTTGTGTTGATGAGGGTTGTTTAGTTAATGATGGGTTTTGAGTTGGTGGACGAGAATGGGTGATGCCAAAGATTAATAAAATCAATAAACCTAAACTCAATAATCCGATCAAACTCAAATAAATTTTTTTGTTTAAGGACATAGAGAACCTCCTTTCTTAGGTGTTTAAAAGAAAATAATTGGATTATTTTAAAATTAAAGTTTTCACTTGGTCTTTAATGGTTTTAGAAAGTTTGAAAGTTACTACGGTTTTGGCGGGTATTTTTAGTTTTTTCTTTGTTTTGGGGTTTCTACCGATGTAGGCTTTTCTTGATTTTAATTTAAATTTGCCAATTTGTGTTGATAAAACTACTTCTTCATTAGTAGTGATTGCTTCGATTAAAGTCTTTTCGAAGATATGATAAAATTCTTCTGTTTTTGAAATTGAGGTTTTGTTTGCCTCAGCTATTTTTTTAATTAATTCTTTTTTCGTCATAATGATTTGACTCCTTTTTTGATTTTTTTTAATTGTTTGTTTATTTTTATTGGATTTTTAAAAGTTAATAATATCTTTAACAGTTCCATCGGGGTGGTAGCCTGTTTTTTTGATTTTTTTTCCTGTTTGTGGGTCATATTCAATGATGAAGTCAATTTTTTTGCTGTTGAGGTTGTTGTAGTAGGTTTTTTTGATGATTGTACCAGTTTGAGGGTCGGATTCAATGATTAAATCAATTGTTATTCCGTCGGGGTTGTAATTGGTTTCTTTGATTATTTCACCAGTTTGAGGATCGTATTCAGTGATGTACCAAATTGTCACGCCGTCTGGGTTGTAAGTGGTTCTTTTGATTATTTGGTTGTTTTCGTTAGATTCCTCGGTTATTTTGTATCCGTTATTATCAATAATTTCTTTTATAATTTTTTTCATTTTTTTAAAATCTCCTTTTATTTTTATTGATTCCAAAAGTTAATGATTTTTTTAATAGTTCCATCATCATAGTAATATGTCTTTTTGAGTAATATGCGTGCGCTATCCTCTCCATCATATTCTTTTATATAATCAATAGTTTTGCCATCGGACTTGTAATATGTCTCTTTGATTAGTTTGTCAATATCTCTTTCGTAACTTTCTATATAATCAATAGTTTTGCCATCAGCTTGATAAAAAACTTCTTGAAACGTAAAGCTAGTATTTTTAACGGATTCAATTATACAGTCAATAGTTTTATCAGAACGATAATAAATTATTTTTTCATCATCTTTATAATAAGTTGCTTTAATTATATGGCCAGTGATTTTGTCGAATTCTTGAACGACTTTAATTCCGTAATCATCAATAAATTCTTTAATAATTGTTTTCATTTTTTTCTCCTTTTTTTATAAAAAAAGTCCCTTTTGGGGACTTAATTTTTTAAATATTATTTGGTTTTGTTATCTAAAAAAATGACATTTTGAATAATTACTTTGGATGTGGTTCGCGTTTTACCTTCGTTGGTGGTATATTTTTGGATGGATAATGCGCCTTCTGCATATATTTTTGAACCTTTATTTAAATATGTACTCATGGTTTCAGCTTGATTTCTAAAAACGACACAAGGGATGTATTGAACTTTATCTTTATTGTTAATTGCTAAATTGAAATCTATTTTAGGTATTTGTTCGTTGTTGCTATTGATATATTGTTTTTCTAGGTTATGAGCGATATTACCGATTAATTGTACTTTATTTAACATTTTTTATTCTCCTTATTTTTATAATTTGGGTTTAGTTTTCTAATTGCATTATCTTTTAAATCTTCAATTTGGGAGAGTTTTAAATTAAGTTTTTGCGCGATTGCATGATTGGATAGGGGTTGTTGATTAGGTTTGTTGTTGTTTTTTAATGAGATACCAAAATTTAAACAAATAACATTGAATTCATTTTTGCTTAGTTTAGTTTTTAGTTTTTTTATTAATAATTCATGTTTTACTTGTTTTAGCCATAATTGATGTGGATTAAGGATTTTATCCCAATTAGATTGTTTGTATTGTTCTTCTTTAAAACTGATATTATTTGGTTTGGTTGTTTTTTGGGGGATTGAAGGTGAGTGGCTTTTTCTTATTAGTTCGCTGATTGCAAATTTTATTTTTGGAGTTGCGTAAGTAACAAAGTCATAGCCTAAATCTTGGTAATTATTGAGGGCTTTGATTAATCCTAAAATCCCTTCTTGATATAAATCTTCTTTAGTTAAAACTTTAGGGTAATACTTAAATTGATAAGTTAGTTTTTTTACTAAAGGTAAATGAAGTTCGATTAATTGATTGCGAATTTCTAAATTCTTTTTATTTTTTAAAAAATCTTTAAATAATTTTTGTCTTAACATTCAATTCCTCTCTAAAAACGTTTTTTAGAAAAGATATGAAATTATTTTTTTAGTCTTTGAAACAAAAAAAAGACTAACTATTAAGTTAGTCTTAAAGAATTTTTAAAAAGCAAAAAGTGTCTAAACTTTTGGAACACCTCACTCTATTGACATCTAAAACTTGATTTTATTCTCCTTGTTTATTTGTCGTTAAATTTTCTTGAATGCCTTCATTACTTTGTATATTTCCTTCTTTATGGGATGAAACTGTTTTAATTCCTACATCTTTTTGCTTTTCATGTTTTTTACTTTCAGCTACAAAACTACTCAAATTATAACAAGCAATATATAATGTAAAATCATGCCCATTTACGTGTTTTATTGGTAAAACCCAAGAATTAGGATTTGGTCCTTTACAATTATTAGGTTCTAATTTGTGTTTATCTTTAATCCATTTTTCAATAGTTTTTATTTGTCCTGCAAAATTAGAGTTTTTATTAAACAAAAAAATAGAACCTTCTTTATTTTGACCATTGATATAATTCATTAATTGATCACAGGCATGATCAATATTTTCCATCTCTTTATTAAGAACTTTATCAAACATTTTACATTCAGCAATATAGACAAAATCATCAAAATCAACTTTAATATCAACTTTACCTCCACAATTCATCGCTTCTTTATTGATTTTTATTTGCGCAGGATAAATTAATTGCAAATACATAATAATAAGTTCTACAATAAAATTTTCTTTTTCCTTAACTGAATGTTCTTTAACAATTTTTTTATTTTCTAACGAACTACAAAATAAATGAATATCTTTATTAATACGATTAAAACGTTCTTTTGCATCAATTGTTAAAATATTAGATTTATTTTCTTCAGTTAAAAATTTAGATCCACCAAAGGCTTTAACTCTCCTTTTATTGCTTCTAATTGTTCTTTGGATAAAACTATTTTGCCATCCTTAATTTCTTTAATTTGGCTTTCTGTTAAAGTAGTCAATTGAAATTGTTCCTTTACTTGTTCAGCAACTCTTTGAGCTAATTGATTTGTCTTATTATCTCTTTGCTCTTGTGTTTTAGGTGATTTTATGTCTTTGGATAAATTAGTTTCTTTAACATCTTTAAAACTCAAATATCCTAACTTAATTACAACAATTACAAAAACTAACAACGAAAATAGCATTGCAATTAAGGAACACACAAAGACAATCAATAAATTTTTTTTCGCAAACATAAATATCTCCTTAATAAAAATATGAATAATACAAATGTTAATAATGCAAATGAAATAGGAAAAAAATAATTAGGAATGAAAATAATAAATAAAATAAATAACAACAAATATAATAAACCCTAAGCAAAAACAAAATATACTAAAAAAATAAAATATTCATTCTTTACTAGGGGCAAATTATTGGAGTGTTTCATCTAAATATATATTATATTTTAATTGTAGCAAAAAATATACCAAAAATCCAAGAAAAAACAAAGTGTTTATGTACAAACCAAATAAAGGCTTTAACTATTTTACTAAATTATCAAATAAATATACAAATATAATGGAGATGATGGACAAAAAAGATAATAACCGTGCGCAAAATAACATAAAAACAATCAAATCAAATAATGTTGCAATTAAAATAAATCCCTATCCTAAATATAAAATTATCCCAAACCAAACAACTAACAATAAATTTATTTTTAACAAAAAAAATCACCCAAATAAACCCTTATTGTGATATAATAACTTATATATTGTAATTAACAAAGGAGAAAAACAATGAGTAAATGTTATATCACTGGAAAAACCACCCTTTTTGGTAATCGTCGTAGCCACGCTATGAACGCAACTAAAAGAATTTGGAAAGCCAACTTACAAAACGTAAAAATTGTTGACGAAAACGGCAAGGTTCAAAAAGTAAAAATCTCTGCTAGGGCACTCAAAAAGCTCAAATTACAAAGAGCCTAAAAACTCTTTGCCTTCCTTTTCTTTCTTATTTTTTATATTTATATTTTATGATTTTTTCATAAAGATAAAGAAAGAAATAAAAAATCAAAAGTTCAAAAATCCCATCAAAAAGTTCAAATAATAAAAATCAAAAATTAAAAAGTAATAAATAATAAAACACAAACACATCGCATAACAAAATAAAAATAAATAAAATCAAAAAAATAATAAGGAGTCCTAAACACATGAAAGCAAATATTCACCCTCAATTTGAAACAGTGGAAGTTTCTTGTGCAACTTGTGGCAAACAACACCCAATTGGCACCACAGTTACTAGAATCAAAATAGAAACTTGTTCTAATTGCCACCCTTTTTACACTGGCGCCCAAACTTTTGTAGTTAAAGCAGGGCCAGTTGACAAATTTAACAAACGTTATGGTATTACCCAAGACCAAAAAGTTAAAACAGTTTCTTCAAATGCTGATAACCAAAAAGAAACCACCGAAGAATTGATTAAAAATAAATAATAAATACTTAAAAAATAAAATAGAAAATCACCCTCCAAGTTCTTTTGGACCAACTATCACACCACAAAAAACAAAAAAATTAATTCAAATTATCTTATTTATAAAGGAGTTCAAAAGAATGACCCAAAAAGAACAAGGGCAAGGGTTTATTGAAGTTGTTTGTGGACCAATGTTTGCAGGCAAAACAGAAGCATTAATTCAACGCAGTAATCAAGCATTACAACTCAACAAAAAAATTTTATCCTTTAAACCGCAAATAGATGACCGTTATTCTGTTAAAGAAGAAATAGTTTCTCACAATCAAAACACTATTCCTGCTATTTTAATTGACAAAAGCAAAGACATTCTCCCGTTTATTACTCCCGAAATTAATGTTGTCATAATAGATGAAGCCCAATTTTTAGATAACGACATTGTCGCTATTGTAGATTATTTAGCTAACTGCAATATTGAAGTTATTATATCAGGTTTAGAACTTGATTTTTGCGGAAAACCATTCGGACCAATGCCTTATTTATTAGCAATTGCAGACACCGTTACTAAATTAACTTCAATTTGTGCTATCAGTGGCAAAAAAGCCAACCGCACTCAAAGATTAATTGACGGCAAACCTGCTCAAAGCAATGAACCTGTTGTTTTGGTAGGCGGAAAAGAATACCACGAACCTCGTTGTCGCAAACACCATTGTTTAGCAGATATTGACAAAACAAAAATTAACTGGCAAAACTTCACCAACCAATCTAAATAACTCCACTAAAATAATTCATCTCAATAATTCTTTTGGAATGTGGATTAATACTTAAAATATGGAAAATAACAACCAACAACATATTTTTTTTATGAAAGAAGCTTTAAAAGAAGCCCAAAAAGCCTACCTCAAAGAAGAAGTCCCCATCGGAGCTGTCGCTGTTTTAAACCAAAAAATAATTGCACGAGCTCACAATAACAGAAACACTAAAAAACTTTTTTTTGGACACGCTGAATTTTTAGCCCTCATGAAAGCAGGCAAAAAGATAAACAGCCGTTTTTTAAATGATGTATCTCTTTATGTCACTTTAGAACCTTGCTTAATGTGTACAGGAGCCATCATACAAGCAGGCATCAAAAACCTTTATTATGGCACAAGCATGGAAAAATCATATTCTTTTAATGATATGTCATCTATCCAAAATATGCCTTTTATGGATAAATTAAATATCCAATCAGGACTTTTAGCTCAAGAAAGCATGCAACTTTTACAAAAATTTTTTCAAGAACTAAGAATCAACAAAAATAATTTACTATCCCGATAAAAACAACAAAAAAACAAAAAAAATAATTTCAGCAACCCAATAAAAACTCTTATCACAACCAAATTAGACCATCACAACCGATGGTCTTTTATTTTCAAAAAAACTAATTGGCCAATAATAAAATGTTGTTATTTTAAATATTGACACATCCTAAATAATACAACCTACATTAAAATTACAAATAAATACTAATAAAAAATACTATATTGAACCACATTTACCAAAAAATAAATAATAAAACAAACTAAAAACAACCTTTAATATTTATATCTATTATCTATTTTACTTTTATCTTAACTATATTTATCATCAAAGGCAACCAACCAATCAAACACAACAAAATAAAAAAATTAGAAATATTGCTAAAAGCCCAAAATATGAAACATTCCAATCAACTAAAAACAGCTCAAAAAATAATTACTATCTTAAAAACAAACGGATTCGAAGCCTTTATTGTGGGTGGAACTGTCAGAGATTATTTACTCAAAATAAATGCTAACGAAGACATCGACATCACTACTAACGCCGCCCCCCAACAAATAAAACTCCTTTTATGCCCAGAAAAAACAACCCAAATAAAAATTAATTATGGTAGCTTTAAAATAACTTTTGAAAATTATCTTTTCGAAATTACTACTTACAGAAAAGAAGGCACTTACAAAGACTATCGCCACCCTAGTGAAATTTTTTTCACCAAAAACGTCCATCAAGACCTTTTAAGACGTGATTTTACTATTAACGCTCTTTTAATGGATGAAACTGGTAAAATATTTGATTTCACACCTGAAAAACAAGGAAAAAAAGATTTAAAGCAAGGTTTGATCCGCACCATCAAAGACCCTTTTATTAGATTCCAAGAAGACCCTTTAAGAATTTTAAGAGCTTTTTATTTTCAATCTAAAATAGGATTTTGCATAGAAAAAACTACCCAAAAAGCTATCATCCACAAAAACCATTTATTAGCTAAAATTTCTTCTCAAAGAATCTATGAACACATCGAAAAAATCATCACTCACAAAAACTGGCACCAAACTTTTAAAACTATGATAGAAACTAAAACCCATCTATTTTTACCCCAACTAACCCAAAGCATTCTTTGTTTAGCTTATCTACATGAAACTCAACTTAAATACATTCAAGCACACCACAAATTAAAAAGAAGAATTTTTTGGTCAATGTCGCTTTTACTCAACAACCAAATCCTTGCATCTTTTCCTTTTACCAAACAAAAGAAAAAAAGCTACCAAAACATTGCCTCTTTAAGTTTATATCTTTGGGAAAATATTACTTTTAATTTATTTAAACATGGATTAAAAAATTGTCTCCTAGCTAATCAAATTAATTATCTTTTGCAAAAAGAACCTTATGCAGCAGCCAAAATACAATATATTTATCAATATTTACCAATAAAAACAATTACTGAACTTAATTTTAGTTGGCAAGAAGTCTTAAAACAATTACCCCACAAACCCAAAGGAACATGGATTAAACATACACAAAAACAACTAATTACCAAAGTACTTAATAGAGAAATACCCAACATTAAAGAACAATTAATTAATTTTGTACTTAGCCAAAATCAAATCCTAGATAAACAATAAATAAATAAAATAATGAATAAAAATAAAATGAACTAAATTATGTAATAACAAAATTATAAACATCAATTTATTTTTGTTTATAAATGTAATAATGCAAACTTACTATTTCCATTTACAAACACTTCCATCAACATATTTTTATCAATCCCAATCTAGACCAATAGGAAACAAACGTATGAAAAAAAACCAAACCAACATCTTACCCAAATATCAAAAAGGACAAATCAACTTTTTTACAGGCAAAGTAACAAGCATCAATCAAGGACTTCATTTTTATAATATCACCTTGCAATTACAAGACAAAAGCGACATCAACATCAAATTAGAACCTCAAACCAAACCACCTATCCAAGGACAAATATATCATTTTAAAACTATTTGTCTTCTCAAAAATGAAGAACTTATTTTGATGAATCAAACATACAATTTAGCTTATAATGTATTAGATATGCAAACTTTGTATGAAACTTATTTAGCCTTTTATGAATGTGCTCCTATTTCTTTTGCAATAGTAAAAGACGAATTAGAAAACTATTTACATAAAATAAAAAACAAAGTCTTAAAACAAATTACTTACAATTTATATTGCAAAAACAAAAATAAATTTTTAATTTCCAAAGCAGCGTTAAAAATTCATCATAATTATTATGGCGGACTTGGTTATCATACTTTAACTATGTTAAAAATGGCAGAATCTCTTTTAAAAATTTATCCTTTTCTCAATAGTGATTTACTATTTGCAGGTACTATTTTACATGACATGGAAAAAATTAAAGAACTAGATTTAGAACAAAAAAACTATACTCCCAAAGGTTTGCTATTGGGTCATTTAGTCATGGGTGCTTGTGAATTAGAAAAAGAAGCCCAATTATTGGGTTTTCAAGATAAAGAAGAAGTATTATTATTAAAACATATGTTAATTTCTCATCATGGACTTTTAGAACATGGAGCTGCCAAAAGACCACAAATAGGAGAAGCTATTTTACTTTGGTATTTAGATAATATTGATTGCAAATTAACATCTTTACAAGAATTTTTACAAAAAACCACCACCCAAACATTTACAAAACCCATCCCTGTTTTAGAAAGAAAAGGGTTTTATAAATCATTAGATTTAGATCAAAATAATGATGATGAATAATTTTGTTTTCTTAATTACAAAAAATAGTGAGTTTGAAAATGCATTTCATAATAAAAAAAGACCGTTTTTAAACGGTCTTTTTTGTTGTAATAATCATTATTTATTATCTATTTTATTTTTGTTATAATATGAAATATTAAAAGTTTTGTAATAAATTATCCAAGTAAGAATTCTTGCAAAGTTTGCCAAGGCAACAAAACACAATTAATTTTACCTGGCAATTGATAAACTATATCAAATGATTTTAGATCAGAATTAAGCAAAGTGCTGTCATAAGTTTGATTTTGTACCATAGCCATAAAATGATTAATTTTATTTAAGGCTTGTGTTTTGGTTAAATGTTGCAAATAAACTGACATAACACTGGCAGAAGCAACACAAATAGAACAAACATTAGCTTCATATTTAATATCTATAATTTTATTGTTATCACACTTTAATTGAATAATAACTTTATCACCACAATAAGAAGTTTGCTTTTCAAACGGAATATAGCCTGGAAGTCGAACATCGGTTTGATTTTGTGGATTGTGATAATGTTTCATAATTATTTCGTGTTTTTTAGCATCAAACATTTTATTTCTTTCTGGCACTTATAATACAAAATATGTGAATAATTTGATTATAACCATTTTTGTTGAATTTGTTCTCTTAACTCATTCTGGTCTTTTACCATAATATAATCCTGAGTTGTGCCACCATGTAAAAATTGTACTTTTCTATAATGAGTGTCATTTAAAACTTTTTTAAGGATTGTAACTTTGGGAGTTGTCTCGGTTCCTGTTTTAGCAGCTAAAATAACAGCATAAGATAAAAAAACATCTTCTTGAGGTTCAATATTTTCTTCTTTGCCTAAACCAATAGAACCAACTCTTACAAAATTACTATCTCTCATCATACCAGGACAATTAATTGCAAGATCATATTTTTGAGTATCTTGAAATTTTTGAGGAATTTCTAAAAGATGCGAAGTTTTAATAAATTCAAAATCATAAATGTTTTTGACACCCTTTAAGGATAGATTAAAACCTTTTTCTTTGATGGTCTGTTCGCTTACTTCAACGAGTCCTAATTTTTTGAGCAAAATCACAAGGAGCTATGTGCAATTCATTAAAAAGGGCGTACAAAACACGTAAATGTTTGTGTTTTTTAACATCTTCCAAAGTTTTGAGTCCTAAAGTATTTGCTTTGTGGACGTATAATACATATTTAGGATGAAATAAGGGGCTTACCATTGTTAAAGGCATTGTTAAAGGCAAAGTTCCTTCTTTGGTTTTATAAATTTGATTATATCCTTGCATAGTATGAAAATTATTACCAATATTATCATCAATCAAACCTTGTTTTAAGGCGTCATTACCTGACAATTGATATTGGGCTTGAACTTCTTGTTCGCTTAAAATCTCTAATTTAGCGTTGTATTGTAAAAAATCATCTTTAATTTCAACAAGAGCATCAAGTACTCTTTGAAAAGGGCTTGCAATTTTAATTATTTGTTCCATTGTTAATTCCTTTTTTGTTTTTGCTTTATAATGTTGTTTTTAATTTGGGGATGGTATTGTTTGTAGAATTGAAAAAATGGCAATATTAATAAACTAAAATATTTTTACTATCTATTTGAAATTTTAATGTTGTAGCCATAATTCTTTGATATGTTTAGTAGTTTTTTCTGGGTCTTTAACCATAACATAATCTTGTTGGGCGCCACCTTCTTGTAAATGAAATGCTTTTACTTGAGGATTATTTAAAATGGCTTTAAGAGTTTTTATCTGTTCGCTATCTTTATGACTTTTCAAACAAGAAAGTCCAATAGCATAAGAGGCAATAAAATCATCTGTTGGTTCTTCGTTGCCTTCAATGGTAGCTCCAATGCGGACAAAATCAGGATAAGGATTCATAAAAGCAGGCCAGTTCGCCATAAGATCGTATTTTTGAGGATTTTGGGCAAATTTATCAGGAATTTGAGAAGCCTTAATAAATTCTAAATTGTAAGGATTTTGCAGGTCTTCAAAAGAAATGCCAAACTTTTTTTCTTGTAATACTTTGGATCAATTTTAATTAAACCTAATTTATTTAACAAAACCAAAGAACGAGGAGTATCGCAAGGACAAATATAAGAAAAAGTCACAGCTAAAAGAACTTTTAAATTAGAATGTTTTTTAACATATTCTAAATCTTTCAAAACAGGATTGCGATTTTTATTAATATAAAGGCCATATTTAGAATAATAAAAGGCTTGAACATATTCAAACATTTCTTTATTGTTAGTTTTTAAAATTTCGTTGTGATAATTAAGAACGTGAATATTAAAATATATTAGACCATCAGCTTTGCCAGAAGAAATTAAATCTGTTCCTTCTGTATAATAATTTACCTTAGTAACTTGGAGGTCAATACCGTCTTTTTTGACTAAATCACGAGCTTTATTGAGGGTATTTACAACTGATTGCAAAGGGCTTGAAACTTTAATAATTTGGGGAGTTTGCATAAATTTAAACCTTTCTCAAGCAAATAAATAATTTATTTAAATTTAAGGATTTGAATGCAACGAAGCTATTAGAAATAATTTTAATGGGTAGTATAAATAAAAAATAAATTCATAATATTTTTAGTAATGGTTAAAGCGTTGCAAAACAATTAATTTAAATTTTTCATAAATTAAAATAGATAGATTGCAGTAAATAAAATTGGCATTATCTAACTAAATTATACAACAAAAGTAGTCAAATAAAATAATATTTTTAGTAATTTTTAGTTGGTAATTAATTTTAGTTGGTGTTTGATTGCTTGAAAAAATTATTATATATAAATAACTTGGTGAATGCATGAAATGATAGCAATTTAGTCGATAAAAATAAAAAAGACCAACTTAAAGTTGATCTTAAATATTATATTAAAATTTGATTGTCTTAATGCTTAATAAATGAAATGGTTCAAAAAATTATGCTTTGGGAACAGTTAAAATAATAGTTAAAGGATTTTTTTTTAAGACTTTTTTTAATTGTTTTTTGATTGAAACATGATTTAAGAAAAAAGGATAAGCAAAAGCTAAAGCAAAAAATAAAACTATATTTACCAAAAATAAATAAAGAGGCACAAATTCTTTTAAAGATGAGTAAAGGGTGGGCAAATACTTTAAAAAGAATTCTAATTTGCCTTGCAAAGAAGCTGATATTGCCATGAATAAAACAAATATCAAAAAGAATAAAGGAATTCCCAAAAATTGAATAATAACTATTTTTATATTTAAATGATGAAATATTTTGTGAATATCTCGATCAGAAACCCCTAAAGATTTTAGAATGCCAATATCTTTGTTTTTTAAGGTGATAATATTTCTCATATGAATAATCATTTGATAAAAAGATATACCTAAAAAATATATGTGAAATAATAAAGGTGCTAATAACAACCAAAATGTTTTGGTTTTGGCTTGACTTTCTGGTGTGACATAACCTAAATTACAAAGCCAAAGAAACATATTGAAAAATATTAAAAAAGAAAGAGTTAAGAATAAAGCAACATTACTAGATGTAGAAATGATTTTAAAAGCTAATTTCTTATTATTTTTTAAAATATTTTGAGTTACTAAAAGAGCTGTTTGTTTGGAAAGATGAGTTTGTACTAAAGGCAAATGCATTGCTTGATGTTGAGAACTATAATTTTCATTTGCCAAAGTGGGTGCAAAATCTAGTTCCATAGCATTATTTTTTTGTTTTAATAAATTAGCAACTTCTTCTTGGGTATAAGTTTTATTTTGTAATATTTGGGGTTTATCAGTGGAAGCTTTAGTTACTTTTTTAGTAAGGTCTTTTGCAATTTGACCATCAGCAAATTCAATAATGCGGTCTGCATATTTATAAGCACTTTGGGTATCATGAGAAACTATAACAACTAAGGTATCTTTTGATATTTGTTTTAAAAATTCAAAGATTTTTTGTCCTGTTTTTTCATCTAAATTACCAGTAGGTTCGTCTGCCAAAATCATTTTAGGATTTTTAATTAAAGCACGAGCAATACTTACTCTTTGTTTTTGTCCTCCTGAAAGTTGATTAGGATAGCGAGTTTCTAGACCATCCAATTCTACTTGTTTTAATATTTGTTGTATTTTCCAATTATCTACTTGTTTTGATTGTAGTGCACAAGCCATTTGAATATTTTCAAAAACTGTTAAATTATCTAATAAATTATATTCTTGGAAAACAAATCCTAAAAAATAATTGCGATAAGCATCTAGTTCGAATGAAGCAAATTCATTAATGTTTCGTCCTAAAACTGTAATATTTCCCTTAGTGGGTTTGTCAAGCCCTCCTATGAGATTCAATAAAGTAGACTTACCAGAACCTGATTTACCAATAATAAAAACTAATCCTTTTTGAGGCAATTGAAAAGAAACATTTTCAAGGACTTCTGTATTTTGAAATTTTTTAAATAAATGGTTAATTTTTAACATAAAAATTAATCTCCTTTTTATTTCGTATGAAATTGAAATAAAAACACTAATAATGTAATATTTAAGAAATAATAATAGCAAATGATGTAAAATAAATTATTGTTTTTGCTTATTTATTATTTAAGAATAAAAAAGTTTATTTTGTTTTATTTAAGGTAACTTTTTTACTTATTTGTGGTTTTTTAATTTGATTTTTTTTAATTTTTTTAATTATAAACCAGTAAAGAAATGTAATAACTAAAGCAGTAAAAGCAACAGCAGCGGTAATAACTTGAAATATGTGGCCTTTAACTGCATCTGTAGCTTTTTGAGGAACATCTTTTTTAGCTTGTTCTACTTTATTTTGAAGTTTTTCCTCAGCTTTATTGCTTATATATTGAGCTAATCTGTTTGTTAAATTAGAAGCTATTGTTTTAACATCATTACTTTTTTCTCCTAAACACCAACCAAGCAATTTAGTTGCAAATTTATGATTATTTAGAAAATTTTTAATAGCAGGTATTTCTTCTTGTGAATTTAAATCAGAAGGTGTAGGAGTGACATCAGCATTAGCAGAAGGCCAAAAATTATTAATTTTATCTTTAATAGATGCCCAAATAATTTTATATTCTTGTACATCATTTATATTTTGTAATTTATTCCAATCTTCTTTTACTTGTTTAACTTTTTGTAAATTATCCAACGCAGTTTTATAAGCTTCTTTTAAGGGTTGAGGAGTTTGATTATCCACAAAAGGAAAAAAACTTATAAAAGATTGCCACCAAGTTGGAGAAGGTTTTAATAAATTGGAAGCTTCTTGAAACTTATTTTCTTTTAAATTGTTTTCTACTTCTTTATATTGTTGTTCCGCTTTTTTATATGCTTCATCAGATTCTAACATATTTTTTAATGTTTCGTCTTGTTGGGTTAATTCTTTAATTTGTTCTTTTGTTTCTTCAATGGCAGTTATTTCTTCTTGTATTTGGTTTAATAATTGTGTGTCAATATTTTCAGGGGCTTTAGTTTCTGGCAATGTATTATAAATAGCTGTTCCAACTTCTTTGACTTTATTCCACAACCAAGAACCACACCCTTCTTTTTGTTCTTCTTGCTTTTCTTCTTTTGGTTTATTTAATTGATTATCTTTTGCATCATTTTGATCTTTATTATTCCCCTTATTTGCACTTTCTTCTTTCTGTGCATAAACAACATTATTATTAAAATAAGGATTTTTCTTCTTAAAAAAACTAAAACTACAAACATTAAAAACTATAAAAATAAAAAAATTAACTAAATTTAATATTAATGCTAAACATAATATTTTTTTACCTATAAATTTCATCGTTTTACTCCTTAGTTTTATAGGACATTTAAGTATTACATTAAATGTTATGATAAGATATTTTATTGTCATTATAATTTATTTTAGTTTTTTCTAAGTTAAACAAATAAATTAATTTTTTTGATAATTATGGTTTTGCGGTGCAAAGTTAAAAATAATTCATGATGTTTTTGGTGATAATAAAGTGTTGATATAAAATAGGAAAGTGTTGTTCCTAATTTCTATATACTTATAAATGCTACCATATTTATTATAACTTAATTTTATAAAACAAAAGCAAATTTGTGATGTTGGTAAGCTAAAAAAATACCTTAGCAAAGGGTTAATTTTTTTTATTTAAGTGTTTTAAAATTCTTTCAATATGATAAAAATCATTATAAATATGATAAAACCCACTTTATTGAAGTTGTTTGTTGGGTGTAGGTTTTTATATCCAAAGAGCAATTTTTTCTTCTAAAATATAGTTTCCTGAATCATTTAGTATTACTTGATTTTGCTTTATTTGAATATAGCCTTTTTTTAAAGCATTATTAAGACATTTATTATAACGAGATAAAGACCATTTTAGATCTTTATAAATCTCTTGAAAATGGTTTTTTTGTAATTGATCTTGATGATTTTTGAGATGAATTAGTAAAGAAATAATCATAAATTCTTTTTTTTGCAAATTATTTTTAATCATTTTGGCAACAATTCCAGTTTTAGGGGCTAAGAAGAAAAAAAGCAAAAAGTTCACTAAATTCATAAAAGCAATTAATCCTGATACTGGTAAATTAAGTCCAATTGCCAAATAATAACCAAGACTAGAATTCACAAATGCAAACCATAAAGAAAGCAAAAAGCTATTATATAGATTCTTAGTAACTAAAAGAGATGTAGCAGCAGGTCCAATCATACAAGAAATTACCATAATAGAACCAACTACATCAAAAGAAATAACGGCTGTCATAGAAACTAAAAACATCAATAAATAATTAATTAAAGTAGTGGAAAAGCCGAGGATTACAGCAAGAGTAGGGTCGAAAATATAGATTTTTAATTCTTTATAAAAGAAAAGCACAAACAACAAATTAAGACATAAAAGAGGAATAATTTTTTTGAGTTGTTTAATGTGGGTAAGTTCAATATTGCCTAAAAAAACAGCATCAGTATCTAAATGTTCGTGTCTTGTATAAAGACTTATCAAAATAATTGCTACCGAAAAGAAAAAAGTAAACACAATCCCAATAGAAGCATCTTTGGTAACTTTAGAATGTTTGCCTAAAAGTTCTACCATATAAGTTGTAAGCACACCTAATAAAGCAGCTCCCATAATTAAAAGAGGGGAATTAAGATTTTTAACTACTAAAAAAGCTACAACTATTCCTAATAAAACACTATGACTAATAGCATCAACTACCATAGAAGACTTTTTCAATACTAAAAAAACTCCTAAACTAGCCAAAGTCAAAGAACAAAATAAAATAACTAAAAAAACATCTAGTTCAAAGCCACCAACAACATTATTTATAAAACTTATCATTAAACAATACCATCAATTAAATTTTCAACTAATTTAATTCCTTTAGGTGTTAATTGGGCTTTTTGATTTTGTAACATTAAATATTTTTCCTTCCATAAAAAACTTTCTATTTGAATTATTGGCAAACTCAAAGTATGAGTTTCTTCTTGTTCGTAATAAAGATGAATAAGTTGACGAAATTTTTTAATCTTTTTTTGATATTTAATTTTTTGCACATATCTACTAATAACTCCATATTTAGGAGAAAATAGCAAGGACAAAGCAATAAATAAAGTAGTAATAACAATAATAATTGGTCCTGTTGGCATATCTTGTACACTATTGCTTATAAAAACTCCAATTAAACTAGAAAAGAAAGTAACAATGGAAGCAACAATAACATTAGTAACAAATCTATCACTAAATTGACGAGCAATTACTCCTGGCATAATTAAAAAGGCACTTGTCAAAATAATACCAATAATTTTTAAACTAATAACTACTACTCCAATTAATAAGAAATTAAGAATAAAAGTCATAATTTTAGTGTTAAATCCTACACTTTGGGCAAACTTATCATCAAAAATATAAATTTTGAATTCTTTCCACAAGCCAACTACCACAACTAAAGTAATTAAAGCCATAATGCCAGTAGAAATCATATCTAGTTCAGTTACTAAAGCAATTTGCCCTAAGATAAATTTTTCCAAAGTAGCTATTTTGTTATCCTCACCAGTATTTTGAGCAATGGCAATCAAAACGTTGCCAAGACCAAAAAAAGAAGCAAGCACTAACGATAAGACTGTATCTGATTTAATTTTGGAATATTTTTTAATAAGTTCCATCAAAAGCAAAGTAACAAACGAGGCAAGAATAGCACCCAGCCACAAAACCCAAATATCTGTACTACGAGCAAAAAGATAAACTAAGGCAATTCCTGGCAAAGCGGTATGAGAAAGAGCATCTCCAATTAAGGCTTGTTTTTTCAGGATAATAAAAACACCTAAAATACCTGATGTAAATCCTAAAAAACTAGCTGCTAAAAGCACTTTAACAACAGTATAATTAAATTCTAAAGCAAACATATTTCATCCTTTCTTATTTATTGGTTATTTTATTCTTTTTATTATATGATTATTTATTTTAATCATTTATATTTAATTTGATTATTTATTTTGGTTCTTTTTATTTAGTTTTTTTGGGGGTTTGCAAATTATGGATGTCTTTTTTTAATTGTTTATTTTGAAAAGTTTTAGTTAAATTAGTTTGGTTAAAAACTTCATCCGTAGTACCACTTGCAATTTTTTGTACGTTTACCAAAACTACATGATCAAAATATTGAGTCACTGTTTCTAAATCATGGTGCACTACAATAATGGTTTTATTTTCTTTTTGCAAATCTTTTAAAACTTGGATAATTTTTTTTTCTGTTTGGATATCAACTCCTTGAAAAGGCTCGTCCATAAAATAAATATCTCCTTGTTGAGCTAAGGCACGAGCTAAAAAAATTCTTTGTTGTTGTCCGCCTGAAAGTTCAGATATTTGACGGTCCTTAAGGTCTTGCATTCCTGTTTTTTCCAAAGATTGCATTACTATTTCTTTATCTTTAGCAGTTGGTTTTTTAAACCATCCTAAATGTCCGTAGCGGCCCATCAAAACAACATCAAACACAGTAGTTGGAAAATCCCAATCAACTGAATTTCTTTGTGGCACGTAGGAAATTTTTTTTCTTACTTGTCCATATTTTTGATTATAAAATAAAACTTCTCCAGAAACTTTGGGAATCAATTCTAAAATAGTTTTAATTAAAGTAGATTTTCCAGCACCATTAGGACCCAAAATAGCTGTCAAAGAGCTTTGATAAATATCTAAATCAATATCCCACAAAACTGGTTTTAGATGATAAGCTACAGTTAGATCTCTAATTTTAATGGCTATTTCTTTTTTCATTATAATCTCCTTATTTCTTTGTTATTGTTGTTATTGTTTTAATTCTTTTTCTATTGTATGAATGTTGTGTAATAAAGCTCCAATATAGGTGGAATGTTTGTATTTTGTTGGTTTGGAATTCCCGTCTTTATCTTTGTCGGATTCAAATTCTATTGGCTCTTCACTTTCTGAACCCAAAGCATCAGCGTATAATTCTTCATCACTTTTTTTAATATTATGACCTTTACTTTTTACAGATTCTTTAAGAGAATCAAGCGTTCCTTCTGGAAAAGCACTTTCTACAAAAATAGCTTTTACTTGGTTTTCAACCAGTTTATTAGCTAATTCTTCAATATCGCTGATACTGGCTTCTGTTTGGGTAGAAATTCCTTGAATTGGACTTAATTCAAAATCATATTTTCTAGCTAAATAAGAAAAAGCATCATGGGCAGTAACTAAAATAAATGTTTTGCCTTGAGAAGAAAATTGTCCTTTTAATTCGTTAAATTTCTTGCCTACATATGTATCTAATAATTTTAATTTTCGTGCATATGTGTCGCAATTATTTTTTAAATTATCAATATCCCTTTGGCTAAAACGTAGGTCTTTTTTCAATACTGTTTTTAATTTGTATTTTAATTGTTTTAAAACTTTAATCCAAAGATCTATATCAAACCAAATATGAGGATCTGGTCCATGAGTATCTTCATCTCGCTTAATATTTTCTTCTTTAATGTGCTCCTCCTCTTTACCTTCTTGATTTATAACTTTGGTATGCGTTTCATCTAACTGCACTACGGTAAAGGAATTATTCGTTAAAAGGGGGAAGGCTTCTGCCATTTTAGCTTCCAAATGCAGTCCATTAATCACAACTAAATCAGCTTCTTTAATTTTTTTGCGATCTGATAATTTGGTTTTGTAATTGTGCGGATCAATTCCTACTCCCATCAAAGAATCAACTTGAATACCTTCAATTTTTTGATATTCGTTTTGTTCTTCTTCTGCCACATCACCAACTAAATGCTTGACTAAATCTTTTAACATGGTAGTAGTCGTTACTATTTGTAAATCTTTTGAAGCAGTTTTGGCATTATTGTCTTTTGTCAAAGATAAAAAAGGAATAGACAAAATCAGCGTTGTTATTGTTGCAAAAAGAAAAATGATTATTTTTTGTTTGTGTTTAATAAAAAAATCCATAATTATGGTCTCCTTTTGCCTTTCTGAATTAATTTAAAATGATCTAAAATGGAACTATTTTGTGAGGTAAAAAACGATGTTATAAAAAATATCTAATGATATGCAATTATAAATTAGTGGTTTTGGGATTTCTTTGTAAAATCCATCATTAAAAATTTCAATTTTGATACAGTTATGGCTATACATTTGTAATAAAGTAGCAAAAATATTTAATTATAATGAGGGCTAATTTGTTATTTGGGGGGGTTGGTTAGGGTTAATTTTAGTAATAAAATGTTTTTATTTTATATTTTAAAATAAGTTTATTACTTATAATTTCATTTTTTAAAATGTGTTTCATATTTACATTATGAAAAAACTAAAACTTTAAAGATATTTATTATATCTTAATATAAATTAATGCAAAATATTATGCAAGTGTTTTTGAAATGGTTTTGTAATACCTCGTATAAATGACCCTGAATAAATATAAAAAAGGGGGGTACAAAAACTAAATTAAGGTGTTAAGGGAAATGTTGCAAATATAATAATTTAGTGCCAAAGTTATTAAAAAAAGATACAAATATGGCTTTAGGGTGCAAAATTGATAAAACTTACAATAATTAACAAAATCTAAATTACAATTAACGCTAATTTGTTGTTGGTGGTGTTTGTTGCGAAAATGATAAAATTATGGCTAAGAATTAAATAAAAGAGGCTATTAACACAATAATAAACTTAGAAAATATGCTTATTATTTTCCAAAACATTGCAAACATATTATAAAAATAATTTAATTAATGATTAAATATATTGGGGATTATATAAATTATTATACAAATAAAATTTTATTTTGTGAAAATCAATTGCAAAAAAATAATTTTTGGGTTTGAGTTTGAAAGCAATTGCAAAATAGAAATATATCCATTATGTAAATTGTATATAATTAAAAATAAAGAATAAATATAGTTAATTTATTATCTTGTTTGTTTTGCTAATATGTGATTTGTGCAAAATTAACAAAATTAATAAAATTAGAAATAAATAATTTATAAAGTTAGTGGTTGCTTTTGAATATTTTAAATCTAAGATAAGTAAGAGTTTAGAGTTAAGACTAAAAATATTTAAATAATTATACTTATATTATAATATAAAATTGTTAAAATTAAACATAAAAAAAACAAAAAAATAACTTTTGGCACAATATTTTAATTCAAATTTTTTTATTTGGGAGGGCGTAAAATAAAATTAAAGGATGCAAAGTTGTTGAAAAAGGCACAATAATAAAATGTGATAAATACAAATGTTGCACAAAAAATATAATTATACTGTAATATTTTAATGGGGTTATTTTTGAAACCCTTTAATATTTATAGAAAAGTAAAATATTTGTAATATGAAAATCCAAAGCAAAGCAATTATGCGTTTGTTTCCCAAATACTTTACTTTAATTTTATTCATGATTTTATTGGGCATACATTTTTGCAATCAAATTAGTATTTATGCTGGAAAACAACAACAACTAGAAAACATCCAAGAAAAGGAAAATGGAGTAGGGGTTGAAAAAAATGCAAATAACACACAACAAAAACCCCAAATAATAAATAATCTGCCTTTAAAAAATTTAAAGAATCCCAAAAATTTCGAACAATTATTTCCCCTAGAAAAAAGAACAATCAATGATTTTAGTTATTATAAACAAAATAATCAATTAACCAAAGAAGATATTATAATTGCTTTAAATGGCATACTTAAAGAAATAAATAAAGAATCAAACATCCAAATACAAAGCGATGATTTTGAAATAGCAAGCGAACAATTAGAAGAAAAATATGAATCGGAAGAAATGCAATGGCAAGGCAGTTTTCAAATTGAAGATATATTGGGCAATAAAATAAAATTTAATTTTACTAAAAAAACGATAAACTTGGAGGACATTATTACAAATGCCCATTTAGGAACAATACAAATAACACCTAATATTACTGATGAACAAAGAAAGCAATTAATATGTGAAGCTATTTGGCAAAAAAATCCTCAACTTCAAAATAAATTTTTACCTAAAGATTTTCAATTTAGAAAAAACAAAGATGGCAGTAATAATTTTTGTAAAATAGAATACGATTTAGCAAAAGAAGACCAATATCACGAATATGAAAGCGAAATGGAACTAGAAATTAACTATCAACAAGAAACAAATGCAGCTTCAACAACTAAAACTACTACAACAAATTCAATAATTTTTTATACAATTATAATAATTATAACTGGTCTAATAGTTGCTTTTTTACTAATTTTAATTTATAAAATCAAACATCAAAAATAAATAAATTGCTATCTTTACTTATTTAATATCTTTTAAGAAATATCACAATATAAAAGCATAAAGACAATGAAAGCCAAACTTTACAGTTTGGCTTTTTTGTTTATAAAGGGGGAACAAATAATTTTTAAATTACTTAAAAAAAAAATAAAATACAATAATTATAAATGAATAATATAAATAACATTAATTATATATTCTTGCCAAAATATAGATATACCAAATAATAAATATAATAGCAAGCAAATAATCTTTATTGATTTTTAAATAATTTAATAAAAAAGGTCAATGTGCATAAGCCATGTTCTGTTCTTGTTAAACAAGTGTGGCTATTTATCTTCTACTAATAAGTAGTGCAAAACTAATTTCATTTAATCGCTTTGCATGCCCCTACCATTATTTTGGGTTGTTAGCTTGAGGGGTTTATCGCGTTTCACTTAATTATTTCTAATTAACTCGTCTCTGTGACACTTTCAGTTTTTATCTCATAGATTAAAATAATGTAATTATTGCAATCCTTAGAGATAAAAAACGCCGTTACTTTTTACAGTACTCTAAGTTATTAATTCCTTAGACACAAACACTACATGCAATCGCAGCATGTGCTAACATGGACTTTCCTAAGCTTAAAATACTTATTTTAAACCTCAGCCACTTCCATTGACCTCTTTTATTGTATCAAACATTAAAGTAAAATGCAATCTTTAAATTATGTTTGTAGATATTTTATTAATTTTATTTAACAATCCACAATATTTTACATCCTTTGTAAACAAGTAGGACAATATTTAGGAAAAACATACCAATTACTAGAATCTTTAAAATAATGATATATTGCCTCATCAGGAATATAACAGGCTTTGGGAAAATGATACATTGGAGTTTCTTCAAAATAATTATCAAAGGGAGCTTCTCTCATGGATTGCCTCATCAAAGATCCTGAATCTACCCATCCATATTTGGAAATAATGAAATACATTACTTGTTTTCTTTCCCAATTTAATTTACTTTCAAAAGTTTTAGAAACAGGATCTTTAATAATTTCGTCTTTGTCATAATGTTTAAGTTTTTGATATAATCTTTTAAAAACAGGTCCTTTTTGCCATGCTTCTACTAGATTAACAGCCAAAGATTCTTTATATTTAACTAAATAAGCAGCATAAGAATAGTAAAGTAGCTTTTGGAGTTTCATATGATTAACATCAATTCTTTTAATAATATAATTAGCACAATCAGATATATAAATTCTAGTATTTCTAGTTACAAAATTCATGATTTAGTCCTTTTGTTTTAAGTATTTGTTTTTGCTTTTTATTTTATTATAACTCAATTTTGATGAATTAGGTTATATTTTTGACTGGGGAAAGTAAAATTTGGGTTGTTTAAGGGGGGGGTTATGTTGTTTTATTTGCTTTGTATATTGTTTTTGTTGGTTTTGGGTAATAAAAAAGATCTTATATTAAGATCTTGCATTTGTTTATTTAGTTTTGGGGGCAAAAAAGATTTATAATGGGAGGTTATGAAGTGTAAGAAAAATATTTTTAAATAATAAGGGGAGTGATTTAGCATTTTTTTATGGAGCAAAAATATAATTTCTTTATGTTATAATTACCAAATTATAAAAAATCAAACAAACGATCACAAATTTTAACTTGATCTCCTGGTTTGGCTCCTTGTTTTTGTAATTGTTCTTCCATTCCTATTTTTTTCAATATTCTATTAAATCTTTTTACAGCTTCTTCGTTGTTAAAATCAGTACGATGAAAAAAAGTTTCTACTTGCTTACCAGACACAACAAAAACAGAATCACTTTCTTTAATAACAGAAATAGTATTTTGATTATCGGGAAGGGTGTATAATTTAAATTCGTTGTTTTTGTTTGGAGTAACTTCTAAGGGAGTATTTTGTAAAAGGGAGCTCATTTCATATTTTAAGGTCTCTAAATTATCAAAAGAAACTAAAGAAAGAGGGATAATTGGTTGGTCTTTGATTTGTTGTTTTAAAAGAGTAAGTTTTTGCAAAGCATCAGGTAAATCCATTTTATTGGTAACAATAATTTGTTTTTTAAGTAATAATTGGGGATTGTATTGACTTAATTCTTGATTTAAAGTTTGGAAATCTTGGTAAGGATTGGCACTTTCCATACTTAAAATATGAACTAAAACACGACATCTTTCAATATGTTTTAAAAATTGAATTCCCATACCACAACCTAAATGAGCATTGGCAATTAGTCCTGGTAGGTCAGAAACTACAAAACGAAAACCATCTACTTCAACAACTCCTAAATGAGGTTTAATTGTGGTAAAAGGATAGGAAGCAACTTTGGGTTGGGCTTTGGAAATAGCAGAAATAAGAGAGGATTTACCAACACTTGGAAAACCTAATAAACCAATATCAGCTAAAACTTTAAGTTCTGTTTTGATTTTAAAACTTTCACCTAAATCACCTTTTTCAGCATAACTTGGAGCTTGATTTTTAAAAGTAGCTAATGCTTTATTACCTTTGCCGCCTTTGCCGCCTTTAGCAATAACTAAGGTTTGTTGATCGTATAAAATCTCTCCTAAAAACTTGTTATCAGCAGTATAAAAAACTGTCCCCAAAGGAACTTTAACATAAAGATGAGGGGCGTTGGCTCCATTTTGACCTTTATTTTTGCCATTTATTCCATGTGGTGCTTTAAGATGTTTTTGATATTTTAATTTTAATAAGGTAGTCTCGTCTTTGTCGCCTACAAAAATAACAGACCCGCCGTTGCCACCATTGCCACCAGCAGGTCCTCCAAAAGCTACATATTTTTCTCTTCTAAAAGCAACGATGCCATGACCACCATTGCCAGCAAAAACTTCATTAAAGGCTTCGTCAACAAAATGCAAACTAAATACCTGCTTTCATTAAATGCATAAAAAAATTATTGCATATAAACAGAAACTTTTTTACGACCATGCTTTTTTTCAAATTTAATAATGCCACTCATTTTAGCAAATAAAGTGTCATCTCCACCTCTACCAACATTAAAACCAGGGTGAATTTTGGTTCCTCTTTGACGATAAATAATAGCGCCTGCTTTGGCAAATTGACCGTCAGAAAGTTTAGCACCTAATCTTTTGGAATGAGAATCTCTACCGTTTCGAGTAGAACCTGCTCCTTTTTTAGAAGCAAATAACTGGATTTGTAATTGCAATAACATGTTATAACCTCTTTCTTGTTTGAATTTGAGATGTTTTTTTAAAATTATTGGGATATTGTTTGGCTAAATTGCAGATAGTGTATTCTAAATTATCTAGCAAAGTAAAAAGAACAGTATTTTGGGTGGTTTTCACTTCTAATTCAAACAACTTATCTTGTAGATTATAGGTAATATCTGTTTGGAATTGAAGTTTTTCTAAAGCATTTAAAGTTACAATAATAGCAGTAGAAACCGAAGCACACACAATATCAAAACCTTTAGGAGCATATAAAGCGTGCCCCCAAACTTGAATACTAGTAATTTTTTTTTGTTCTTTGTAAAAACAATAGCGAATCATAGTTTTTAAACAGTGATTTTAGTAATCAAAAGTTTAGTATAGGATTGTCTGTGTCCTTGTTTACAACGATATTTTTTACGTTTTTTATACTTAAACACAATAATTTTTTTAGCGCGGTCGTGCTTGATTACTTGAGCTGTTACTTTAGCGTCTTTAACAAAAGGGGTGCCTAAAACAGGATTGGAGCCACCAACAGCTAAAACTTCTTGAAATTGATAAGTTGTTTCTGGCTCAACATTTAGTTTTTCAACATAAATTTCTTGTCCTTCAGAAACACGAAATTGTTTTCCCCCAGTTTTGATGATTGCAAACATTTTCTTTCCTCCTTGCAAAAATTGCAAATTATCTTGGATAATTTATTGGATCTGATAATAATTAATTGTTTAAAAACAATGGTTTTTATATTTTTTTAATTGGGTATTGCAGCCAAACCAAAAAAATACAATAATCATACATTATTATAACATATCTTATTAAAATATGAGTGTTTTTTTTGTTATGAGTTTGGATTATTGTGCTTTTTGAGATATCTATTTTGCGGATGGTTGCTACATTTATCACTGCAAGCTCCTAAATATTTGTGTTCGCTATGTTCGTGGCACAAAATTTGTTTGTTGCATTGAGGATTAGAGCAATTAATATAGCGTTCACAAGGAGTGCCATCAAAATAGTCTTTACCAACGATAACATGTTCTTTTTGATTAACAGGAACTGCTATTCTTTGATCAAATACATACATTTGACCATCCCACAAAGCACCTTGAGTTTCGGGGTGTTTGCCATAAGAAATGATGCCTCCTTCTAATTGATAGACATCATCGAAACCTTCTTTTTTTAAGAAAGTGCTAAATTTTTCACAACGCACACCACCAGTACAATAAGTTACGATTTTTTTATCTTTTAATAAATGGGTGTTTTGTTTGACCCAATTTGGCAAATCACGAAAATGTCTAATATTGGGATTAACTGCATTTCTGAAGTGTCCTAAATCATATTCATAGTCATTACGAGCATCAAGAATTAAAGTATCTTTTTCTTGCAAGGCTTGCAAAAATTCTTGAGGAGCTAAATAAGCACCTTTGTCCTTAGTAAGATCAAAGTTTTCTTGAAGACTCAAATTAACCAATTCGGGCTTAACTTTAATAGAAAGACGCGGGAAAACGTGTGCCTCTACAGTTTCCATTTTAAAAACGGTGTTGCAAAAACGAGGATCTTGTTTTAGTTGATCCATGTATTTATGTATTTGTTCTTCTGGACCTGACAAAGTACCGTTTATACCTTCTTGGGCAACGATAATACGTCCTAAAAGTCCTAGAGATTCACAATATTTAAAATGTTGGTCTCTAAAAGTTTGAGGGTCTTTTATTGGAGCATATTGATAATATAAAATAACTAAGTATTGGGAGTTAGAAGTTTGTGTCATAAAATAATTATGCCTCTTTTCAATTGAGATTGCATGCAAAATCTGATTAATTTGGACTTTATTTTATTATTAAAATAAATTGTTAGGAATTTGAAACAATGAATGATTAATGTTTTTGGCTTCATTTATAATTTTTTATTTAAGATTTTTATGGAGCAAATCTTAAACTCTAATAAATATTAAGGATTATAAAATAAATTTTAGGGGCGTTCTTTCCAAAAAATATACATATTGTGAGCACCATTTAACATTTGTTTTAAATCATCTAAACTATATTTTATTTCGCCTTTGAAACTTGCAGTCCTTGTGCCACCATCAAAAAAGACTCCTAATAAATCCGAAGAAGCGTCTTTAATACGGCACAAAAGACAAGGATAAGTTTGGATAGTCTCAGAATTATAACAAGGATAATTAGATACAAAACCCCAAAAAGATGGATTAATATTGGTTTTGATATAGGTTTTTATTTGTTGAGGAAAAGTTTGAGAATTGTGGGGTCGTAAATAAATGTTTTTAATTTGCATATTGATATTACCTCACAATTATTTTTGAAGATGAAAGTAATGAATTTTTGAGGTTGTCTTTGAAAATGGTGAAAAAAATAGTAAAGGTTTTGTTAGTGGCTTTTGTTTTACCAATAAAAAACGCCGAATCACTTTATTTTTCATAAAAGATTCGACTCTATATTCTAAATTATTCTTGTTAAAAACATTCAAATTACTTGATAATATCGGTTCCTAAATAAGGCTGTAAAACTTCAGGAACTGTAATAGTACCATCTTGGTTTTGATAATTTTCCAAAATAGCAATGACAGTTCTTCCAACAGCCAAACCTGAACCGTTTAGAATATGAACGTATTCATTTTTATTATTTGCAGGATTTTTCATTTTAATATTGGCGCGTCTTGCTTGGAAATCGCAAGAATTACTGATAGAACCAATTTCACGATAACAATTATAGCTGGGTAAAAAAACTTCTAAATCATAAGTTTTTGCCATACTAAAACCCAAATCCCCAGTAGAAAGTAAAACAACACGATAAGGAAGTTTGAGCAGTTTTAGCACTTCTTCGGAATCTTTTAACATTTGGTCTAGACATTCATAAGAATTTTGGGGATGGCAAAACTGGATTAATTCTACTTTATTAAATTGATGTTGTCTGAAAATTCCTCTAGTATCTTTGCCAGCTGAGCCTGCTTCTTGGCGAAAAGCAGTAGTGTAGGCGACGTATTTAATGGGAAGTGTGTCTGGTTTAAAAATTTCTTCACGATGCAAATTAATAGTAGGAACTTCTGCTGTAGGATTTAGATACCAATTATTTTTGGAGTTGTAAAGTTTGTAGACTTCATCTTCAAACTTGGGTAATTGACCTGTTGCAAACATGGATTTTTCATTGATAATATAAGGAGGAATAATTTCTTGATAACCTTTTTTACTATGAAGATCCATCATAAATTGAATTAAGACTCTTTCGAGGCGTGCTCCTAGCCCTTTGCAAACAACAAATCCACTACCAGAAATTTTAGAAGCCTTTTTAAAGTCGAGAATATCTAATTTTTCACCTAAATAAACATGGTCTTTGGGCGTAAATGCAAAAGTTCTTATTTGTCCTTCGCAATACAATTCCTTATTGTCCTTATCGTTTGTGCCAATTGGTAAAGAATCGTGTGGTAAATTGGGGGTAATGCTTAAAATATCAAAAATTTCTTGTTCTTTTAGTTTTAAATTTTGTTCTAGTTTTTGTAAATCATCACGCAAAAAATTAGTGTCTTGCAAAACAAGAGTAATATCTTCTTTGTCGTTAGCTTTTTGGGCAACTTTTTTAGCTGATTGATTTTTTTGACTTCTTAAATCCTGTATTTCCAAAAGTAAAGATTTTCTTTGTTGTGCTAAAAGAGGCAATTTATTTAAATAAGCAAAATTTTGTTGCCTTTTTTCTAATTTTGCAATAACAGATGGCAGATTTTGGACTACAAAATTCAGATCTAACATAAAAAAATACCTCTTTAGTTTGGGAAAAATTAATTTAATGGTAGCAAAAATAATAAGTTTTAATTGGAAAAATATAAATGTAGTAAGAATATAAATTTTGTTAGTTAATGGGGTTTGAAAAATTTTTACTTATTTTTATTATTAAAACCATTTATAAATTCAAACCACCAATGTAGAAATTCTTCACTAGAAGAAGGTTTTCCTGTATGAGATTTCAATTTGGTACCTAAAAATTTATTAACTTCATTTACACCTTTTTTTACTGTGGTTTGTGCAAAATATTTAGGTTCATTTAATAACGATCTAAAATATAGACTTGTCCCTAAAACTGATCCTACAATAAATCCTGAAGTTACATAAATTACTTTATTTGCCCAAAAAAACATAAATTTATCAACCTTTTCCACTCAAATATATTTAAATAAAATAATTACAATTAAAACATTAATGTTATGTTTGTTGGTCCAATATTATGATAAGTTTTGATGTTTGTTTTAATTAATGTGGTTTTTGTGAGTTTTGTAAAGAAAAATTAAAGGGTATTTACTAATTTTTGTAAATCAGATTTGTTTCTAGCAGAAAAGTTAGCGTGATAAACTCTTTTAGAAACCCCTTTATCAAATTTTTTATAAGCTACACTTAATAAAGATAAGGCTTTTTGTTTATCAGCATTTGCAACTGCAGTTTTTACTTGTTTTACCACTGTTTTTACAGATGATTTAAAAGAAACATTTTGCAAACGACGTTTTTCATTAGTTTTATTACGTTTTTTTTGTTGTTTAATATTAGCCATGATTATAATCTCCTTTTTTTAGTTACTTAATTATCAATTTATTATTAATAACTCTACTGAGGATTATACCAAAATTTAGATAAAAAAGCAATAAAATAGTGTAATTATAGTGTTTTTTTATATCTTTTGCATTGCATAATAAATTATGTAATATTTGTAAAAATAAAATTATGGAAACTCGTTTATGGAGATTTTTTTATAACTCGAAACAATACCCAAAATTACTTTCAAATACTTATTCATTTAACTTTTTAAAATATTTTTTTTCAAATGCATCAGGAGTAGCATAATTAAGTGATGAATGCATTCTTTCTAAATTATAATATGACATATATTTACAAATAGCTTCAATCATAACTTTTTTACTAATAGTTCTAGGGTTTGGAATGCCATAATAAATACATTCACATTTAAAAGAAGAAAAGAAAGAAGTTAAATAAGTACAAGGAGAAGATTGTCCTTTTTGAATCCTTTGTCTATCTTCCAAACTCTGAATTAAATTTTTGGTTTCTAAAATTTCTTCAACATCCAATTTATAATATGGAAATTTAAGATAAGAATGAAAAAATGCAATCATTTTCAAATACATTTAATTTATCAATAGTATCTATAATTAAAGGTGCGCCTTCATAATCAGAAACATGATAAGCCAAAATTTTGCGACTATATGTATCTAGGACAACTGAAACATATAAAACTTTATCCTGGTAATAAACTTCGGTAATGCCACCACATAATATTTGATGAGGTCTTGTAGCTTTCATATTTTTAGCAAGATTTAAAAATTGACGATTTAATATAATTTCTTCAGTATAATATTGCATATTTATCTATCTCCATTTATTTATTATAATCATTCCTAAACATTTAAAACATTAAATAATTCTATCACCCTAAATTATAAACAATTACAACAATTTATCTACCCCAAAAGAAATGAAAACCCAAACTGCAATTACAGTTTGGGTTATTTTAATAAATAATGATACATTTATAAGGAATCAAAAATCTTCAAAAAAAGCCTTAGATTTAGGAAACTTATCAGTTTCAAAAATTTCTTTCGGAGTACCTTTTTCAAGAATTTTACCTTGTTCCATAAAATAAATAGTATCAGATACTCTTTGAGCAAATTTCATTTCATGAGTTACAATAATAAGATTTATTTTTTTCTCTGATAATTTTTGTAAAGTTTGTAATACTTGCAAAGTAGATTCAGGATCTAGGGCAGAAGTTGGTTCATCTAAAAGAATAACTTCAGGTTTCATACATAAAACTCTAGCAATAGCAACACGTTGTTTTTGTCCCCCTGAAAGAGTTTCTACTCTTTGATTAGCAAGAGCTTCTAAATCTAGTTCTTTTAACCGTTCTAAAGCATTTTCTTGAGCTTCTTGTTTAGATAATTTTAATACTTTCATCGGAGCTAAACAACAATTTTCTAATACTGTTTTTCCTTCAAATAAATTAAAACTTTGAAACACCATTCCTACTTTAGTTCTTAGATCAGATAATTTTACTCCTTTATCTAAGATATTTTTATTATCAATTAAAATTTGACCAGAATTAGGTTCTTCTAATAAATTAAAACATCTTAATAAAGTAGATTTACCTGAACCTGAAAAACCAATAATAGTTACTATTTCTTGTTTTTTAATTTTTAAATTAATATTTTTTAAAATCTCTTTATCGCCAAACTTTTTACAAAGATCTTTAACTTCAATTAAATATTGCATTCTAAACTCCTTTTTTTTGTTTTTCTAAATATTTAACAAATAAATTAGCAATCGTAATTAACACTAAATAAATACAAGCAGTAATAGCATAAGGAATAGCAATGCTTCCTGTTTGAACAATTTGATTTTTGGCTTTCCATGCTACATCTAACAGACCAACCAAACCACCAAAACAAGCACTATCTTTAATATTTACAATAAATTGTTGTACTACAAAAGGAAGTGATCTTTTAAGCGTTTGGGGGAAAACAACACAAAAAAATGTTTGTCTTTGAGTCATTCCTAAAGCTAGAGAAGCTTCTACTTGTCCTTTATCTAAAAACTTAATATTTTGTAATAAAATATTTGTAATACTAACTGCTGAATTTAATAATAACACTATAATACCTGAATACATCGGATTTAATTCAGGATTATAAGCTCTCCAACCAAAATGAACTATAATCATTTGAGCTGCTACTGGAATTGATTTAAAAATATAAAGTATTGCATCAAGCAAGTAAAGAAAACTTTGTATTAACACTACAATAAAGGGATTTTGTGTTTGATAATTAGGTTTAATACTTTTAATCCTTGTTAAAACAATAGCTAAGATAAAACCTACAATAACTCCATCTAATGCAAGTAATAAAGTAGTTTTTAAAGGTGTGGCATAATCAGGTAAAACAAGAGATACTTTTTGATACCAATTTAATCCTTGTTTTTGACTTAACTCTTTTAAAGATTGTTCTAACCATTTATTAGTTATTTCTTTAAATTTAGATATTTTGTCTTCTAAAGTTTTTATTCTATTTGGGTCTTGTTTGTCAGTTGGTTTTGATTGTTCTTCTTTTAATTCTTTGGTTAACTCAATTATACCTTTAACATCTAAACCATAACCCTCTAGAACAAGTTCTTCTTTTTTTAAAACTTCTTTAAAAGCATTATTAATTGGAGTAATTAATTTTGTATTACCTTTTTTAACTACAATTCCTAAACCTGTAGGAGAAACAGTAAAACGAGCATCATCAGATATAATTGATATATGTTTTAATTCATCATTTTGCGAAGCATAATATTTAGTAATATAACTATCAGTTACAAAAATATCAGAAGCTTTATCTTTAACGCTTTGAGCACACATAACAGCATCATCAATAGGATTGGATTTAGTAATGTGTAATAAATTTCCTAAATCTGATCTAATATTTTCAATAACTTTATCAGCCACAGAACCAGTAAGAGTTAAAAATTTAATTGGGTCTTTGGAATCTTTTAATATACCTTTTATATCTTCATATTTTACTTCTTTTGGCAAATCTTTAAAACGCGCATCATCTTTTCTTACTAAAAACCCTGTATTATCCAAAGTATAGGCAATAGGAAAATCAAAGTTTTCTTTTCTTTTATCAGTAATACTAATAGAAGAAATAGCTACATCAAATGAACCATTTTGAACAGCAGTAAACATCCCATCAAAATCAAAAAGACTAAATTTACAACCTTCATACTTTTCTTCTTGAGGTAATGCTTTTACTATTTTATCAATTAAATCTATATCAAATCCTGAAATATATTCACCTTGAATAGTTCTATGAGCTTTACTTGTATCTTTATCAGATTTAATAGTCAAACTATTAGGAGCTGCATCAGCTACCACAGCTACTCTTAAATATTTCTTAGAATTATTAACTCTTTGAAATAACCCCACACTAAAATGAAGCCATACCCAAAAAATCATAAACATAAATAATAAAACATATTTAGTATATTTTAGATATTCAGTAATTTTGTATTTTTCTTTTTTCCTTTGAATCATAATATATAATTTTTACCTTCACTTTCAATTTTGGTGCTTGTAAAAACTATCTATTTGACAAATTTAATTTAAAATACCAAAAAAAAAACATCATTGTTATAATAGATACAACAATTTTAATATACTTATGAATATGAAATCTATATTTGGGAGGCATCTTTTTAATTTTCATTTTTTAACCTTTTATTTATATATTATAAATATACATAAATTGTAATGTGCATCATTTATAAATATTTTTCAATTCTAAAACAATATCAAACTTTTAATAATAAGATATTTTTTAAAATAATACTTTATTATTTATAATAACATAAAAACAATTAAAATTAACATTTAATTAATATCAGTATAACTATTTTAATATAAAAGATTCAAAGGTAAGAAATAAATATTGGGTTAATAATTAAAATGTAGTGAGTTATGCATTAATTATCTTTATATTTTATATTAAGAATTAATATTTGTTTTATCTTAATATTTGTTTCTTATAATTCTTAAATTAATTTATTAAGCACTAACTAAAGTTTTTAAAGCAGGATTTAATTTTTTTTCTAAATATTTACTTAACATATTAATAAATTGAATTAAAACTAAGTAAACAAAGGAAAGTATTACAAATGGAGCAACTAAATCTCCTGTAACATTCATAGCATCATTTGTAACAAATGACATATCAATTAATGCAATTAATACGAAGAAAGTACAAGCTTTAATATTAGTAACAAATTGTGCTACTACTAAAGGAACTGATTTTTTTAATGCTTGTGGGAAAGTAACATAATAGAAGGTTTGTTTTTTATTCAATCCTAAAGATTGAGCCGCTTCTACTTGTCCTTTATCTACAAATTTAGAACCTACTTGTTTAACACCTTTTACAAAAACATTATTTGTTCTACAAAGAGTAGATTTATTTTTAACTGCTAATAGAACTAATGATAATAAGAATCCAAAAACAAAAACATAAACAGCAAGTAATAAAGAAGTATAAAAAGGTTTTTTATAAGTTGGTAAGTGATATTTAATTTTTCCCCATAAAGAATCGTCTCCTTTTTGAACAAAACCCTTTTCATTATAAACAGTTTCATCAAATACTACTTTTAATCTTTCATCTATTTTTTTTTATTGCTGCCTTTTTGGATGTCAAATGTTCGTATTTTTGCACATCTGGAGAATCATTTTCTGTTGCAGTTTGTGCTCTTGTAGTTTTATTTAATTCAACAAATTCTTGTTCTTGTGCTGCGTTTCTTTGATTTTTTGTATTTAATTCTTCGTATTTCTTTTTAACTTGTTCTAATTGAGTTTTGTCTTGTTCGTCTAAACATTTTTCCAAAGTTTCTTTTTCTTTTTGGCTAGCTTCTAATTCTTGTTGTTTTGCATTTAATACTCTTCTTATTTTGGCTTCTTTAGTTTCATCAAAAAACGCAAATAGATACTTTTTCAAAAATTGATATTCTTGTTCTTCGTCTAATGTTCTTTCTTGGTTTTTATTTTTTTCTTCTGGTGTACTTGAAAATTTGTATGATTTTTTAACTTTTAATTTATCATAATTTGTTTTGAAAGTTTGTCTTTGTGTACCACCTTCTAAACATTTAGTTAAAGTATCAACAACTTTTTTCAGTTGTTTCAATTCATTAGGTAAATTTTTAAATCTTTGTTTTGATGCATCTTTTTGTAATGTATTATTAAGAGAAAACCAAGACCAAACTTTGAATAAAACTTCAAATTATTTTTCTTCATCATCATTTCTTGAATTAAGACCTTTTAATTCAGCAAATTTAGTTTCTTGGTCCTTTGTTCTTTGTGGTGCTAATCTTGGTTTTAATTTCCTAAGAGTTTCTAAAATCTTTTTAAGATCATATATTTTATCTTCTACTTTAAATGTTTTTGTACCATTATCTTCTTCTTTTTCTACTTCTTTTTTCTTAACATCTAAATCAAATAATTTTACTAAAGCATTATTAACTGCTTTTAGCATCTCTTTATCGCCTTTATGAACGGCAATACGTACGACTATTTGATTTATTGGTGTTGGAATCTTTTATTACTATTGTTTCAAAAGTTTTATGCTTGATTTTGATATAAAAAAAAGATTACTTTAAAGTAATCTGATTTTTATTTTTTTATCACTTAAACGAAATATTTTTTTGAATTAATAGTTTAAAGTCATTACGGACGAACAATAGGTTTTAACGTTTTTTTATTTTTTTAATTTTTTGATAGCGATGTTTTTAATATTTTCTACTTGTTTTAAAGATAAATTAAGTTTTTCAGCTATTTCGGTGTTGGTATAACATTTTTGATAATCTTCATTGATATTCCCTAAAGGAACGCCAAAACTTAAATGGATAATTTTGAATTCGGTTTTGCTTAACTTAACTTTCATTTTTTTAAAAAAATTTCATGATTAACTTGTTTTAACCATAATTGATGGGGTTTTAGTTTATTTATTTGATATGGTTCATAAAATTCTTCTCGAAAAGAAAGATTATCCTTTTTATGATTTTTTTGGGGGATTGAAGGTGAATGGCTTTTTCTTATTAGTTCATTGATTTCAGATTTGATAGTTGGAGTAGCGTAAGCGATAAAGTCATAACCTAAATCTTGGTAATGATTGAGGGCTTTGATTAATCCTAAAATTCCTTCTTGATATAAATCTTCTTTAGTTAAAACTCGAGGATAATATTTAAATTGATTTACTATTTTTTTGACTAATGGTAAATGAAGTGTGATTAATTGATTACGAATTTCTAAATTCTTTTTGTTTTTTTAAAAAACTTTAAATAATTCTTTTCTTAACATTTAATTCCTTTCTAAAAATTTTTTTAGAAAAGAGAGGAAATGATTTTTTTAGTCTTGGAAAAGAAAAAAAGACTAACTTAATAGTTAGTCTTAAAGAATTTTTAAAAAGCAAAAAGTGTCTAAAGTTTTGGAACACTTCATAGGTTTGGAATGTAAATATAAATTTAAATTATAGACTTTTGGTCAATAACTACCTTTATGTTTAATTAATAAAAATAAATGAGTGCTTAGGGCACCAACAACAAAGGAAAAACTAACTACTGCTATCAAAGATGCAATAGCTAGGGCAAAAACAAAACCCAAAAAGAAAGGTCTGTCATGAGAAATGCAAGGATTAAAATAAAAATTACAAATATATACAAACAAATATGAGCTTATAAGGGCAAATGTTAAAAAGGCACACAAAGAAAAACATGTATTGCTTTTATTGGCTGTATACCTAACATTTGCTAATCTATTCAAAAAACTATCTTTAGGATTTAACATGTGTGTGTTTCATTAAAATGTTTGTATTTTGATACTCTATATTATTAAACCTAACATTTTTATTCTTATTATAATTACGTGTTTTTACTTTTTTTATTTTAGCTTTATAAGGTTTGTTAGTTTTCTTAGATTTGTTGTTCTTACTTGGTGGAATTGGCATTTTAGATGACAATTTATAAATTAAAAAGATAATCATCAAAAAAGTAATAATGGAATTAAGATATTTTAAATAAATTTTTTCTGGTGTAAGTTTTATTACTGCGGGTTGAAAAAATTCCAAGATAAAACAAAGTAAAATAATCAATCCATCTGTTAACAATAAAGTAGAGATAAAAGGAATTTTTAATTTATTTTTTAAAATAAGCTGAATAACATTATTCCCACCAATAGTAGCATTATTTTTCATAATTAAAGTAATTCCTATACTTTGACATAAACTCAAAATACAAGGAACTAAAAAAGTATTTTAAAAACACTTTCAAGGCGTAAGGTTGTTTATTAATGAAAGTAACTATCCATTTTAATTGGTCTTTGGTACAAACGTTATCAAACAACTTAACACCTAAAATAAATAAAACAGTTACAAAGATAGCTTTAATAAAAAAATCACGCCCCATAAATAAAATACCTAAAATAAAGGTAAATATTTGAAAAGCATAAATATAGTTTTTAACGTCGGAATCTTTTACTTCCTTCTGGACTGATATTTGCCAAATAGATTTAGTTAAAAATGATGGATCTCCTAAAACTAGATCCATTGGTACTACAAAAAAAGTAACTACTACAATTAAAAGAAAAGTACCTAAAAAATATTTGAAAGATATTTTTTTGGTTTATAATTTTGGCTTTTTTCACAAAAAGTAACCCTTTCTTAAAACAATAATATTTTAAAACATAATAAATTTTTTGCAAACACTAACAAAAGAGGGGTCATTGTAATTAGTGTTATTAAAAAATAAATTAATTGAAAAATGAAAAAAAGTTTTTAGAAAGAAATAATAAATAATTTATTATTGTTTTGTGTTTTCTTTTTTTAAAAAAATATTAAATAAATTTTAAAGATTCTTGTTATAAAATATTATAACAAACATATCTATTATAACATAAAAAAAATAAGGGTGGGTTTTTGACGCTCAAACTTTATTAATTTAATAACAATTTAATACTCTAAATCTTAAAAATAACTCTATAATAACCCTATATTTATCAAAAATACTAATAAAATAATAAAAAAGTTCAATAATGACATTATTTTTGACGTTTTTTACGCAAAAAAATTAATAAATTGCAATTCAATAAATAATTAAAAATATTGAACTTATTTTTGAATAATTTTTATTTTGTTTTTCGTTGGAATGCAAAAAAACCCAAACTAAGTAAATAGTTTGGGTATAAAATATGCATTCTTTACTGGGGGCGAATTATTGGAGCGTTTTAAGTTACTAAAAAACATCACAAATTTAATATAATATTTTTTCATTTAATTAATAAAATTTTGTCATCAGGTTTAAGGATTTGAGTGCAATATTGGCATTTTCCTTCATATGGATATGTTTCTGTAGGTTTATCATTTTTTTCGCTTTGTTTGTAAATTATTTCTATTTTAACTTGATCTACTTCATTGTCTAAATATTTTATTATTCTATCTGGGTCAAATTTCATAGTTGTTGAAATTAATTTTTCATTTTCATCGTATTCATTTTTACATTCGTTGCCGCTATAATAATAAGTAGTAATTATTTTATTAGGTTTGCCATTTGAAAATGTTTCTGTTATTTCTTGTTTCTTTAATTTTGATTCAACATATTTTGTGATATCTTGGGAATTTGAGGAAAAATTTGTATCTTCAAAAGATAATAATGAAATATTTTTTTGGCAATTAGGTATATTTGTGGAAGGATTATATTCTTTATCTGCTTTTATTGTAAATAAACTATTAAGAATTATTATACCTTCTTTGGGGTAAACAGTTTGGATAAGCATTTTATTTTCGGGGTTGAATTCCTCAATAGCTCCATCAGGAAAAATAATATGTGTAATTTGATTTTTTTCATTGGTTATTTTTTGGGCTTGATTTAGTCCAGGGTAATCAGAGTTATTTATACGTAGGATTTCTTGCTTAAGGAGATTGTTTGTGCAATTCAAAATAATTTTTCGATTTTGCAAAATCCTTTTATTAATCATTATTTTTTTGTTAGTTAAGGGCGGATTTATGGGTTCTATTTCATCAATAGTTCCTTCTGAAATCATCTTATATATTTTACCATCTTCATTAAAAAGTAAAAGTTGTTCAATATAATTAGAAGGAATACGAGAATCCTCATATGTTTCTAAAACTTTTTTTCTTTTTTTGGTTTCTGGATTATATTCAACATAGCCGCCTTTAGGGTAAGTTATTTTATATATTTGTCCCTTATCATTTTTATGAATTTGTCCACTCATTTTAGCTAAAGGATCAAAATCAGCAATTTAATTTGCATCATGATAACATGTTTTTTGATTTCTTTTATTATATTCACGAATAAAAAGCAAAGTAATTATGGCAATAAAAATAATTATAACAAAAGTATATATAATATATGAAGATTTAATTTGTTTCATTTTTTTACTCCTTTTTAAATTCGGTTATTATCTCAAAATATTCACTCTATAATAATTTATAGTTTTGAAAATAAATCAATCAAATAATTATCCAGTTTACAACACAAATATAATCTCCCATAATTTTTTTATACATTATCGCAATTAATTATTCTTATTATAACATATCACCTAAAACCAACAACACCAATAAAAAATATTGAAATAATAAAATAATAACTTACAAATAAGGAAAAGACCAACTATTTTTATAGTTGGTCTTTATATTTAATATTAATATTATATCTTATTTTTGAAATTGACTTTGATATAGTTTATAATAAAATCCTTTATAATTTAATAATTCTTGATGTGTTCCTTGTTCAATAATAGCCCCTCTATGAAGCACTAATATCTTATCAGCATTAACAATAGTAGACAATCTATGAGCAATAACAAAAGCAGTTTTATTTTGAATTAACTTTTGAATGGCTTGTTGTAACAAAATTTCAATTCTAGTATCTACATTAGAAGTAGCCTCATCCAAAATTAATATTTTAGGATTACTTAAAATAGTCCTTGCAATAGTAATTAATTGTTTTTCTCCTTGTGATAAGTTATCTGCTTCTTCATTAATTTGCATCTGATAACCATTAGGCTTAGTATTAATAAAATAATTAACTTGAGCTTGTTTGGCTGCTTGTATTACTTCTTCATCAGTTGCATCTTGTTTACCATATTTAATATTTTGCCAAATAGTATCTTTAAAAAACCAAGTATCTTGTAATACCATTCCAAAAATAGTTCTTAAATTATCTTTCTTTAACTCACGAATATCAACTCCATCAACTTTAATAGACCCTGCATTAATATCATAAAAACGCATTAAAAGATTAATTAAAGTAGATTTACCTGAACCTGTAGGACCTACAATAGCTATGGTTTGTCCTGGCTTGGCAACAAAATTAATATTCCTTAATAACATATCTCTTTTATTATAACCAAAAGAAACATTTTCAAAAACAACTTCTCCTTGAGGATTGGCAATAACTTGAGGTTTGAGCACTTCAGGAGCTTCTTCAATTTCATTTAAAAAAGCAAATACTCTTCTAGAAGCAGCATTAGCAGATTGTAATAAAACTGACATATGACCTATTTCAATAATGGGATTCCCTAAACGCCACACAAATTGTAAAAAACATCTAAAAAGTCCTATTCCAATAACTCCTACTCCTAATTTAGTTAAAAAAAGAGATATATTATGTCCTTCAATCAAAAAAAATCCCATCATACTAACTGCAATTAAAGTAAAATGAGTAAATAAACATACAATTGGCGAAGTTAATCCAGACAAAAAATTAGATTTAAAAACTAACTTTTCTAAATACTTACTTTGATAACTAAACTCTTCAATAACTGTATTTTGTTGATTATATAAAATAATTTCTTTATATCCAGTATATTTTTCTTGTAAAAAACCATGATGATTCCCTGATGCATCAAACCTTTGAATAAAGATTTTCTGTGATTTAGTAAACACTTTATAAATAGCATAAAAGGAAAAAGGAATCATCATAAAGACAATAATACCTAAAAAAAGATGTAAAACAAACATAAAACAAACAATCATTACAATCATTAAAAAAGCAGCTAACATAATAGAAAAAGATTGTTGCAAGGCATTAGAAATAACTTCAATATCATTTGTCATCCGACTCATAATATTTCCTAAAGTATTAGAATCAAAGTATTTAATAGGTAAACGATGAATTTTTTTTTGCACATCTTGACGCAAATCTCTCATCCCTTGATGAATAGATGAAATTAACATTTTATTAAAAAAGACACGACACATAACAACAACAAAATATAAAAATAAATTAATACATAAAATAAAGATAATATAAAACATAATATCATTGCCAAAAAAAGGAACAGAAAAGGAATTTTTATCTTTATAATAATTTTGCATTTTATCAGTAATAAATCTACCTTCAAAATAAAACAAAAAAACATTAAAAAGGGAAGATACAAAAATTAAGAAAAGCCCTAAATTAATTTGTTTTTTAAAAGGTTTTAAATATCTCAAAATTCTTTTCATACAACAACCTCTAAATTTTGGGATTTGGCAATTTCTTGATAAAGAAGACAATTTTTCATTAATTCTTGATGAGTTCCTATAGCTTTCATTTTTCCTTCTTCTAAAACAATAATTTTATCAGCATTAATAACAGAAGTAATTCTTTGAGCAACAATTAACACTAAGGCTTGATTTTTCATTTCAAAAAAAGCTTTTCTAATTTCATATTCAGTTTTATAATCAAGAGCTGAAAAAGAATCATCAAAAATATAGATATCAGGTTTTTTAAGAAATCCTCTTGCCATAGAAAGCCTTTGTTTTTGTCCCCCTGAAAAATTAGTACCTAATTCACTTACTATTTCATTAAATTTATGATTTTTATTTTGTACAATTTGATAAGCTTGAGCAAGTTGCAATGCTTCTGTCATTTGATTTTCTTGAGGATTTTGTTTGCCAAAAGCTAAATTACTTCTAATAGTTCCTTTAAATAAAACATTTTTTTGAGAAATAAAACTAATTTTATTACGCAAATAATTAAGATCATATTCTTTAATATCAATATCATTAATTTTAATAGCACCTTCGCACACATCATAAAGGCGAGGAATAAGCCCTATTAGGGTTGATTTTCCTGAACCAGTAGCACCTACAAAAGCTACAATTTGTCCTTGTTTCATACTAAAATTAATCTTTTCTAACATGGGTTGTGTAGCATCAGGATAAGTAAAAGTGACATTTTCAAAAGACAAAGTTTGAAAAGGCATTTGCGGTTTTAAAGGTTTACAAACATTTTTAATTTTAGGGGTAATATTTAAAACATTTTCAATTCTTCTAACAGATACCAAAGTTTTAGGAAACATCATAAAGAGTAATAAAAAATCTAAAATAGCAAATAAAACATGAAATTGATAATCAATACATGAAAGAAGTTTCCCCGTAGTAAAATCAGGATGACTTTGAGTTAAATAATATACTCCTACTCCAACATTAATCAAAATAGAACAATTTAAAAACAAATAAAAGATAGGATCAATAGAAACCATAAAATTAAATAATTTAATAGAAAAAAAACTATATTTATGATTTACTTTAGAAAAACGAGAAGTTTCATATTGACTTTGGCGAAAAGCACGAATAGATTTAATCCCAATTAAATTTTCGCGAGTAATAACATTTAATTCATCTAATTTTTTTTGTTGTTGCTGTGATAAAATATAAGATTTTTTAAGAATAATAAATAAGGTTAAAACTAAAAAAGGAGCAACAAAAAGGATTCCTAAAAGCAAAAAAGAAGCTACATAAAAAATAGCAACAACACTAACTACAAGCATAATAGGAGACACAACAGCAGTACGGTAAAAAACAGAAATGAAATTCATTACTTGAAAAACATCCAAAGTAGTATAGTTAAGGATAGAAGAAATCCCTAATTGTTTCATCTCAGTGGGCGAAAAAGTTTGTACTTTTTTAAAAATATCGACGCTTAAATCTTGAAAAAGCAAGGATGATACTTTGGAAGCACAATAATTAAGAATTAGATTTCCTATAAAACCACAACAAGCACATAAAGCTAAAAGCCCTAAAAGTGCGAAAGGATCAATTTGATTTTTATTATAATCAATAATAAATTTACCAATTATAAAAGGAATTCCCAATTCACTACAACAAACAAACAAAACAGCAATTAAATTTAATAACAGCAACATTTTGTATTTGAATAAATATTTCCAAATAATTTTCATTAGTCTAAACTCACAATTCCTTTGTTTATATGGTTAATTTTTTTGTTGCAATTTCTTTCAAGTAATAATGGTAAAAAATAAGGATAAAAAGGGTGAAAATATAATTAAAATAATAAAACGTAATAAAAAAAGACTATTAAAAATAGTCTCTTATAATTGTTTTAATAACAACTAAATAATATTTATTGTTAATACTAACTTGCAATTACTTATTTGATTTTAAAATATCTTTAATTTCTTCTAATAAAGCAATTTCTTTATCAAGACTTTGTTGTAAAAGTAACATATTCTTATCGACTTTATCCTTTTGCAAAGGATTTTTCCATGACATTAAAGTTAAAATAGTATAAATAATAAAAGAAAGCAACAAAAACTCTAAAATAGTTTGCAAAAAATTACCATAACCAAGATAAGTATTAGCTTTAATTTCCAATTTCAAATCTTTTAAAGCCCCAGTATAATTAAACAACAAAGAAAAAAGAGGCATAATAATATCTGCTACCAAAGAACTTACAATTTTGGTAAAAAGTTGTCCTATTACAAATGCAACAGCTAAATTAATGACATTACCACGAGCAATAAAAGCTTTAAAACCTTTAGCAAATTGCAAAGATTTAGAGGTAAAATTATAATTTTCTATCATTTCAAAACTCCTTTTTAATAAAAAATTAAAGATAAGTTTTGTAATTATTTTAGTTATTGTATCAAAATAAAGGAATAACAAAAGTCAAAAAAAGGATTCAAAACTCTTTAAAATTTTAGATTTTAATATTTTTATAAAACAATTTTAATAAATAACAAATATGAAAAAATAATTTGAAAAATCAAAAATGGGATGTTTTTTTAAATGGGTTGAAATTCAATTATTACAAAACTCAAAAAGAAAAACGCAAAACAATACTTTAAAGTCAAAAGACCAAACAATAAAAAACCAACTTTTAATACTTTAAATAAAAGGGATTTTTACATTTGTATTATAACATTTTTTAATTATAAAAATAGCAAAATATCTAAAAAATATTTAATTATAAGTGTTTGGGGTTCAGTGAGGTTTTTTCTTTTGTTCTTTATATTATAAACAAAATTAACTAAAATATTAAAAAAATATTAAAAGTTCTATAATCTATTAATAAACTAGATATTAAAAAAGGAAAAAAACACACAATATTAAATATTTTATATAATTAACCTAATTCTTTATTTATACCATAATAAAATAAAAAAAGAGCAAACAAATAAGAAATGCTGCCAACTAATCTAGACCATTCAAAAATTTGAATTTCAATTAATCTTTTTCCCTTTTGTTCTTGTTTTTGGGTTTCTTTCAAACATTTCTTTAAACTATTAATTGATTGTAAAACATAAGTTTGTTTTTTAATAATTATTATAAGATATAAAAACCTCAAACTAAGTAAATAGTTTGAGGTTATAATTATGAATTATGTTTTATTTGTAGTTAATGAATTTATTTTTTACCCTTAAATAAACGAAAAATAATTATAATAATATTAAATACCTCTTTCCAATTTAATATAAATACTTAAATTTTTATCTTTTATCATTTTTTATATTACCTAAATAAGTAATAACATATATAAAAAGTTCAAATATACCACAAAATACTTCCATACTAGAAAGCCATAAAAAATTCACTAAAATCCATTCACATTCTTTGGCAAGCACTTTATTTTTAGCATTTTTAGCAAAGTTATCTAATTGATGTAAAACATAAACCCATCTTAAAATACCTATGATAAAAGTTATTAAGGATAAAAATATAAGGATAATAAGAAAAAAGAAGTTAGAAAAATAATTATGATAGCAGTATAAAGAAAAACAAATAATTTCACCAATAAAACTAATAAGAAAAAATATTTTTAAAACTTTAATGAATCCAGGATAAACTTTAATTTTATTTATTTTATATAAAACAGTAATAAAAACTAAAATCAAAATAGTAATTAACAAAGATATTAAAGGAACTAAAGGAATTAAATGTTGAATAAAAGGGGAAAGGTCCAAATATTGTTTCCCATAAAAGCGGTAAAAGCAAAATAAAGAAGCATACAAAAAACCTACTAATATAACCATCAAATGAAGAGCTATCGGCAAAAAACAATTCCAATAATAAAGACTTAATTTATAAAAACAACATATCAAAATAATGATTAATTTAAAGCCAATTAAAAATAAAATCAATTCCTTTATATTTGTTATTTTGGTTTGTAAAAAAGAATATAATGTACTGTGATAGTGGCTTAATAACTGATAAATAATTAATCCTGATAGTAAACAAAATAAATTAAGGATAAAAAAAATTTATAAAAATCATCTTATAAGAAACTATTTTATCAGTTTTATTAGAAACATGTTTTTGCATTAATTTATTTATTTTTTGATTTTTATGATTATGAGATTTTTTTAACAATTTATTAAAATACTCAGGATTATCAAAAATGAAATCTAAGAACTTCATATTTATCAATCCTCCTTATAATTTTAGTTTATTCTTTTACCACAATAAAGATTTAAATATTGAGGACCGAACCCGTGTTTAGGTTGTAAAATATTAATTAAAACATGCGAAGAATTAGAAATTTAACTTTTTTGGATTAACCTATAAGATCTTTTGTTATTATCTAAAAATAATTCATAAACTTCTATAACATCTTCAGAAGGAAAATGAACTGAAAATCCAATTGTTTTTTTATAATAATTATTTGTTATATCAAAAATAATTTTTTTATTTATATACGCATAAGATTCGTATTTTCTTTCTGCTGCCTCAGCTGCTTCAAAAACCTCAGGAAAAAATACTTTGCCCCAAAAACTACCTACTGCTTTTTTAGTACTTTTTTTCAAAGCTGTTTTAGCAATAGCATGTCCTACTTTTTGATTAATCTTTTTCTTAATATATTCTTTAATTCTTTTTTTAACTATTTCTGTTTTTATAGAATGTGGCAATGTTTTAACAATATCTTTGCCAAATTTCTCCATTTGTTGAGGGGTTACTTCGAAATTGTTATCTATTATTCCTTCAAAAAAATCTTTAGCTATTTCTAAAAGGGTAGAATCTGTAGGACAATCACAAAAAGTAAGTTCTACTTGTTTAATTTCGTCTAATGGAGAAAGATCAAAAAAGAAAAAACCTTGTTCTACATTTGAATTCAAATGATAATCCAGCACATCGTTAAACATAGCAATTTTAGAACTTGGCAAAAATTCATCTTTAGCATCAAACCCAAAGCTAACTACTTTTTTAAAACCAGGAATTGGGACAAAATTACTTGCTATTAAAGCAGTATTTTTTATTAAATGATTTGCATTTACAAATTATTTATATGAATGACAAGGAATGGGTTTGATTCCTGAAAGACCATAAAAAACTCTAGCATTATCTGAAAAAGTATGCCCATCGTAATGACGCCAATCAAGTACATTATGTTTTTGAGAATAATCTGGTTCATAATCATCAGGATTAAAAGCCATAACTTTAGAACTTGTAAATGAATAAAATAATATTAAAAATAAAAAACTAAATAATTGTAATTTCTTAAAATAAAGTTTTTTTAATAAAAACAATATAACCTCTTTTTAAATTTTATTTTATTATGTATTTTATATTTAGCATAATTAAAATATTAATTAAAAAAGATTGATTACTTTCATATAAACAACCACCATTTTATTGAATTTATAAAAATATATAAATCAATCAAATAATTATCTAGTTCACAACACATAATATAATCGTCCATAATTTCTTTATACATTATCGTGATGAATTATTTTTATTATATCATGTTTATAGTGTATTTATATAAATATTTAATAATATAAAATATTTAATTTTAGTGCCAAAAGTTATTTTTCTTTAAATAACAATGCAAAGCATGTTAAAATTTTAAAAACAGAAAGAAAAATTTGAAAAAACTACCAAACAAAAGACATATAATAAACCATTCATATTTTTTAGGAATTTGTTCTTTTACAAAACGATCGAGATTTTCTAAAGTAATAGTCCACATTAAAATACCTATAATTAAATTAAAAAAAGACCACAATAAAGAAGCAAAAATAGTCCATGGATTTTATAAATTGATACCCAAACCAAATAAAGCTAATAATATTGTACCAAAAAAAGAAATCATAAAAAGGATTTTGGTTTGCAAACGAAATTGAGGACTAAATTGAGTTTTTTTAATATTATATAAATAAGTGGCAAAAGCAACAATTAAGGAAGTTGCTATAATAGGGATTATTATCAAAACCAAAGACAAAGATTTTAAAAAAGGATCATTATTTAATTCCAAGAGAGTAGGGGCAAAACCTATAAAAATAAAACCTGAAACTAAAGCAAATAATGAAATCCCAAATTTTAATAAAGGATTGAAAAGATAAAGCCCAATGCCTACAAGAAATGATGAAATTGCTAAAAATCAAACCCCAGGGCACCATTAAGATACCAAAATAAAGTTTTATTTTAGCATCTATATTATTTACTTTTAATAAATCATCAATAGCAAGTTTACAAAATGCAGAGATATCAATAATATAAATTTTTAATTTTAAAGATTTAATAAATTCTAAATATTTATAAATATTAGATTCGGTTTTGAAAAAAAGATAAGCAGATAAGCCACCAAATACAAAAACACATCATAAAATAAAAAAATTAATAAAAACAGTATTATGAGTTACTAATTTGATTTTTTTACTTAATTGGTAATTTTTTTTGATTTTTAATTTCTTCAATTTTTTCTTCTACTAAAAAAGTAATATCGTCATCAGGATTACGTGGTTTTAATATTTTTTTTACTCTTTTAGAAGGATTAATTAAGTATTCAAAAAAGCCCATATTAAATACCTCTTTTTTAGAATTTATAAGTTGTTTGTTTTCTAAAATAAATTTATGGCGAAAATGATTTAGGTTTGGGTTTGATTTGAAAGTTATATATTTGGAATAAAATAAGTTATTTTCTTTGGGATAGATTAGTGCAACAAAATAAAGGATAAGAATAATGATAAATATTTATAACAATAAATATAATAAATTATGAATTAATTTTTTGTTAGAAATGATAAATTGCAAAATTATAAAACACACAAGAAACAAAAAAAACAGCAAATTATTTATTACATTCGCATGTTTTATTTTCTTTTTTAGCACATGGACATGTTTTATTTTCTTGTAACATGTTTTATAACCTCCTTTTTAATCTTTCCCTCATTGATATGTTTTTTTCTTCCCAAAAAAACGCCAATGAATTAATTTTATTTTTCCACTAAAAAGAAAGTTTGCAACACAAAAATACTTATTTTAGTATAAAAAGAAAGGAATTATGATAAAACTAAATGTTTTTTAAAACAAAAAAAGCTAGTTTAAAAACTAGTCTTTTTTTTTATTGTTGATTGTGTCTTAAAAATAAAAATCTTCATCTTGCAACGCCTCAGAGCGCATTTTTTGATAACCGTTTCCCTTCATAGAAAAGTTATCCATAGTTTTAGTCTCAGTATTAAGTCCATTAATGATAACAGGATTTACATTTTCGGATGGAAAAAAAGCATCAAATCCCAAATTCATTAAAGCTTTATTGGCATTATAACGCACAAATTTATTAACATCATCTTCTAAATTTAGTTTATGATAAATGGCATGAACTAAGGAAGTTTGGGCTTGATAGAGTTGTTGCATCAAATCATCTAACCATGTTTTTAAAGTTTGTTGGGTAGGCTTATCAAACAGTTGATAAATTTCAGTTGCAAGACGCCCCACATAAACACCATGAATACTTTCATCACGAATAATTAAATTAATAATTTCTCCTGATTGCATCAATTTACCTTGACCATAAAAATATAAAGAATAGTAAAAACCACTGTAAAACAACCAAGTTTCTAAAAAAACCGATACTGCCATAGCTTGCCACTGAGTTTTTTTAAATTCCAATTCACTAAATTGTAAGGAGGATTGTTTTTTCAAATAAATTTGGTCTTCCAAAGCCTCATAAACTTTTACAATTACTTGCATCATAGTTTGAAGGCTTGTTTGCTGGTTGCCCCACAAAAAAAGTTGATTAATTTCTTTGTTAGTTAAATAGCTCATAAAAATATTAGAATAACTTTTAGCATGTACTGCATTTTCCATAGCTCCCATAAAATTAAGGGTAGCTTTTTTTTGGTGTTCATGTTCTTCTAACGAACGAGCAATAACAGGCATACCCAAATCACCTTGATAAGTATCTAAAAAAGTAAGAACTAAAAGATTGCGGGAATAAGCAGTTTTTTCTTCTAAGGTAAGTTCACTCCAAGCAGCAAGATCACCTTGCAAACTGATATCTTCAGGACGCCAAAATTGGCTTAAATTTTGTTCATAAAAAAAATGGGTATATTTGTCTTCTAACACATTCCAGTTAGCTCCTTGAAAAGGGCTTTTAGAAGTTGGGTGGGGTTGGGAATTTTTGGTTTTCATTGATTTACTCCTTTTTTCTTTTAGGGTTTTTGAATTTTTCAGTATAAATTAATTGGGATAAAATTGAAAGGGTTGTGATTTGGGATTGTAATTTGGAAAATAATGAAGGATTGATTGGGGTTGATTTGCATTTTGATAAGTTAGTATTTATATTTTTGGAAAATAATGAAGGTATTTATTTTGATATAAAAAGGGGTTGAGGCAAGAAATAATCGTTGTTAAGAATAAAAAAAGACTATCCATTTGATAGCCTTATTTTAGCAAAAACAAAATCACAAAACCAAGTACGAGAAGCAATCAAAAGTGCCTGAGATTTATAAATATAGTGTATTAATGAAAGTTTTATTCCATTAATTATTTTTTATTCGGTTTTATAGGGTGTTTTTAAACACCACAAGCCTCACATTCATCAATTTTTAGCTTTTGGGTTCGTGTGTAATAAAGGGTTTTTATCTTTTTATGATGAGCATAAAGATAGTATTTTTGTAATTCACGCGTAGTAATATCAGATGTAATACCAAGTTCAAACGAAATACCTTGATCAACGTGCTTTTGGGCAATGGCAATAACATCAATGAGGTCGTATTTGTTCATTTTATAAGCAGTGGTGTACATAAAGGAAGTTTGTTTTAAGGCAGGCATTGGACAGTAAGTTTTGGAGTTGCCATAGGTGCGTTCCTCTACTAATTGTTTTACAGGAGTCAAAGAAGGAGTTGCTCCCATAATGTATCCAATTGAGCCGTTTGGAGCCACTGCGAGGCGATGAGAATTGTAGAGCCCAAATTGAATAACATCTTGTTTGAGTTGGTGCCAATCGTTTTGCGTGGGCAAGGTGATGTTTTGGAACATTTTTTTGATTTTGGCAGTTTTGGGTAAAATTTCACCGCGATTGTCAAAATAACTACCATCAGCGTATTTGGATTGTTCAAAACGATAAAACTTTTTACCTGTGGTTTTAGCTTTATTGCAAGAATGAAGAAGGCTGTAAAAATTAACGGCATTGAAAAAAACATCAATTAAATCTTTGTTTTCTTCACTTCCAAAAGCAATGTAATTTTGAGCTAAAAAACCGTGATGACCCATAATTCCAAAACCTACACTGCGGTTAAGAAAATTAGCTTTGGCAACAGCTGGCACATAACTAATGTTAGTGTTTTCAGAAACACAGTTCATTACTTCCATCGCCATAAAAACAGTTTCTTGAATGGTATTGTTAGTAATCATGTTTCCCATGTGTCCTGATGCTAGATTGCATGAAACGTCCATACCAATTTCGTCTTGTTGGGTTTGATGGTAATCTTTGTAATGTGAAGTGATAGTGGGTTGGAGGATTTCAGTACATAAATTAGAAAACTTGACTTTCAGATCGGAAGTGTTTGCTTGATTGGTGTTGTCGCAAAACATTAAGTAAGGATAGCCTGATTCGCCTTGCATGTGGGCAATAAGTTCTAAGAGTTGGCGTGGATTAATGGCTTTTTTTTGCACTTTGGGATTGGCAACTAAAATATCGTACCAATAGTCCATATCAACTGCGATGTCAGCAAAATTTTTGCCGTATTCTAAGAAAACAGTGTGCGGGAAAAAGGTATACATAACTTCGTTGTTGCGGGCAAGTTCAATCATTTTATTAGGAACCACAACGCCCAAAGATAAAGTTTTGACACGAACATCCTCGTCAGCGCTTAATTTTTTCGTACTTAAAAAATCAATGATATCGGAGTGAAAAACGTTCAAATAAACAGCGCCAGCACCTGTACGTTGTCCCATTTGATCAGCATAACGGAAACTGTGGTCTAATAATTTGCACACACCTACAACACCTTTACACACGCCTTTGATGCCTTTGATAGATTCACCTTTGGCACGCAAATTAGTGATGTTAATCGAAACGCCACCGCCAATTTTGGAAAGTTGCATCGAAAATTCATTAATGCGGGCAATGTCGTTTAAAGAGTCACCAGCTTCTAACAAAAAGCAAGAGACAAATTCGCCACGATGTTTTTTGCCTGTGTTGAGCAAAGTGGGAGTTGCAGGAGTAAAGTCTTGGTTGATTAAGGATACAATGAGGCGTTTGGCAATTTCAAAGTCACCTTTGGCATGATAAAGGGCGTTTACTGACAAGCGGTCTTCGTAGGTTTCTAAATAGTGTTGTTTGTCACGAGTTTTAAGGGCGTAATCGTGGTAAAATTTGAAAGCTCCCATAAAAGTTGGGAAAGTGAAATTTTTTTGGTAGGCAATTTGGTAGATTTCTTTAATTTGCGAGTGGGTGTATTTTTGCAAAAAAGCACTTTCATAATATTCGTTTTCTTGTAAAAAAGTTAATTTTTCTTGCAAAGTGGCAAAACGTTTTAGTTTGGGCAAAACTCCTTCTTGCAAAAAACTTTGTAAAGCTTCTTTATCTTTATTGAGGTCTTTGATGTTTCCTTGTTCGTCAATAATTTGATTGTTGAGTGTAATCCAAGGTGGCAAGACGGTTTTTTTTGGGGTGAGTGTTTGAAGTTGTGCTTGCGTTTGGGATTGATAAGAAGGTAATTTTTGGTCGTTACAATAGCAAGCAAGCCATTTTTTTAAAAAAGCTCTTTCTTCTGGCATGCCCGAACCTTCGAATTTGAGAACCAAAGGCACATTGTAAGTAGAAGCGATGGTGTCGCCTGCTTTGCCATAGTTTTTGCCCCAATTTTTATTGCCAGACACAGCAACACCTATTACTTTGGTAGCGTTTTTGTCTAAAAAAGTTTTGGCATCATCAGATACTTGTCCAAATTTCACACTGCGAGTAAGTAAAAAAACGTTTTCATCGGTTAATTTGGAAAGGGCATCTTGGATATGTTGAAAGGAAAAGTCTAGACTTTGAGCCATTTCATAAACTTGACCTTGCAAGAGACCATCATAAATAACTTTAATTTTTTTGGGAAATAAGGCTGGCATTAAAAACTCCTTTTGCTTCTTTGGCTTTTTTTGTGATTTTTTTTGCAGTTTGATTTAATTCATATTTGCATTTCAATAATGCATTTCAGTTAATTTAATACATGAAAAAGTTAAAATTGTTTGAAATAAATTAGCTTACTGTCAAATATATTACGTATTTTAAATAATAAATTAAATTTGCATCCATTATATTATTATTCTAATAATATGTATTTTATATTAATATTATATCAAAAGAAAAAAATATAGCGGCATTAAATGGATTAAAAAACATATTTTAGAAAAGGCTAATTCGTCAAAATAATTCGTCCAAGTATAGAATAAATATTTAAGCTACCAAACTATTTAGGTAATTGAGCAGATGCAAAATGAAAAACAAAGTAAGAAAAACATGAATGTAGGAGGGGATAAACATGCAAATGGGCTTTTAGAAATGCAAGAAAACTCTTTAAAAAAAAGACCAACTCAAAAGTTGGTCTTTATATTATTAAAAAATATTAAGTTGTCTAAATAAATGAAACAGTTAGCATGGATGAGATGTTTGTTTTTCTAAAAATAAATATTTTAAAGCTGTAAATATTTTTGTATTTTTGGGGTCAAGTAAATTTTTGGGATTGATTATTTGGCAATAAAGGTTTAACTTTTCCCATTGGCCTTGTTCGATATAATTTATTAATTGTTTTAACGCTTTTTGTTCACTGGTTAACATTTTATATTAACTCCTTTTTTTAATTCTTAATTATATTGATATTAGAAAAGGGGATGAATTTGGTGGTAATTAAGTTTTGTAAGAAATTATTGGCTGCATTGGAAAATAAGTTAATTACTTTATTAATACCTTGTACTTTTCCTTGATTGATTTTATTGTTTAGTCTTTGAGTTTCTGTTTCGTTGTTGTTTAATAAATAGAACTCAAAACGCGTGTCTAATTTTTTTAATTGTTGTCCCTCTACCATGGCTTGTTTATAGCGGTCTCGGAGACAGGTTTTGAAATTAAACGCCATTATTCGTTTGTTTTCTGTGAATAAAACTAAATCAAATTTTATGTCTGGAATGAAGAATAAATAAGCCTGGGGGTATAAATTGATGATTCCTTTGTTTTGAAAATATAATAAAATGAAATATTCATTAATTTTACCACGGATTACTTTTTGACTTTGAGAATTGTGTTGTTTATTATTAAGATATTCGTTTAGAAGGTTATGGGTTTTTATCATATATTCGTTAAATGGTTTGTTGAATAAAGATGGTTGGATTATTTGTTTAGTGATGTTAACACACAAAGATTGGTGGTTAAAAACATTAATGTTGTTGAAATGAAAATTAGTTAATTGATTCATTTGATTATTCCTTTCTAAATAAAAAAAGACTCTCATTAAAGAGTCTTTTTGGGTTTTTAAATTTAATTTTTTTGGTACGCCATTGAATAGTTCCATCTTTTTTAATAGTTTTGATTTTGCCGTTGCTATAATGGATATATAAATTACCGTTTTGACATTTTTTTTTAATTATTATTGCCATTTTATATTTCTCCGATTTTTTTGATAATGTATTGTTGATTAAATTTAGCATCTTTATCATTCATATTATTTAAGATAATTTTAGTTCCTAGGTTTGGTTTTTTCAAAAATTCATAATATCCCTTTTCTACTTGTTGAAAATAAGTTAAGGAACTAGTTTCAATCACATCTAATTTGTGATTCTTTTGGTTTATTTTTCGTTCCAAACCTAATTGAGGATTAATTTTTAGATAAATAGTGATATCAGGTTTGATGAATTTTTTACTTAATTTGTTAAAAATTTGGTAATTTTTGTCAATTTTTGAAGGATATACACGATAGGCGAAATTAGAGCCTAACCATCTATCTACTAAAATGATTTTGTTTGTTTGTAAGTTGGGTTTGATGAGTTCTTCTTGGGTTTGAATCATGTTGGCAAAACTTAAAAAATATCTAGTTAAATTATGCAAAGTATTGTGGGTTAAAAACGTTTCACGTATAGAATTCCCGATTGTAGAACTACCTAATCCGCGAATAACAATTACTTCGTTACCTTGTTTTGTTAATTCTTGTTGAACGCTTTTTATTAGACTTGTTTTTCCAATACCGTCGAGTCCTTCGAATATAATTAATTTCATTTTATGCTCCTTTTTAAAAATTTGGGTATAAAAAAAAGACTCTCGTGATGAGAGTCTTAGTTGTATTTTATTTTGCTTAATTGTTTTAAAAAAGTTGTTTGTGATAATTCTTGTTTTGCTTTGTGTAGTAATTCTAAATATTTTTTACCATCTGCAATCATTTTATTAATGAAGTTGTTGTCTTGGCAAATTCGCACTACATGATAATTAGTATCATTGAAATAAACCAAAAAGTAAGCGAATTTAGCTTGACTACAATAAAGTTGACATTGAACTTGGGATAAATAGTTAATAGGGACTTCTTGATGGGAAAAGAAACCATTCCAAGATGGTGATATGTTGTTGTTTTCGTTAACATAAGGGCATTTGATTTCTAATAAAGTGTTGGTTTTAGAATTATATCCATCAAGTGAGGCAGAAAACATTTGGACTTCATCATCCGTAAAGATTGTATCAGGGAAGTTTAATTTAGTTGTTTTTTCAAAGAAACTGCGTGCTAGTGGTTCAGTTTTATTGCCGTGTTCAGTGTATTTATTGCTTGTGAAAGTTGTGCCGAATATTTTATCACGAACTAATTGTTCTAAGGTTCTGAATTTATCATTTCCAGTGATGCTACCTATTTCTGATGCATTAATGTATTTTTGTCGATGTTGGTACCATTGTGATGTTCTTTGGTTTAGATTAGTTATTTGCATTTTGATGCTCCTTTTTAAAATTGGGTATAAAAAAAGACTCTCATTCCGAGAGTCTTAATTAAGATTTATTTTTTTTAATTTTTTTAAATCAAAATATTGGCCTTTAAATCGTTTTAAAAATATAGTTTGATGTAATATTCAAATAATTATTTTAAACGTCTTCAAGGGGTAAAATAATGCGTTTAAAGGGCATTAGGATTTTTATTAATTGTGTTTTTAAATACTTCTTGATCTTGATTTAGTTTTTTTCTTATGGGGATTTAGTATTAAATTTCTTAGTATAAAGGGTGATGTATTGTTTGACTGGGTTGAAGTGGAGGTAGTAGGTTTGTTTTTATTTAATTATTAAAATACACCCCATGAAAAAATTTCTATTAAATTAATAATGTATTTTTTTTATATTAATAAAATTAGTTATAATTAATCTTCTATAATTTTAATTAATGGTTTCAAATTGAAGGTTACTTTTGACATTTTAGAATTATTTTTGTAAATTTCTGATATTTTTGATTTAAGTTCATTATGTTCTATTTCTAATTTTAAAACTATATCTCTTTCATAAAGATTTACTTGTTTTTTGTTTCTAAAATAATGAATTTTATCTTCTAATTCTTTTTTGTTTGTTAAAAGATTAAATAATTCTTTTTTTATATCTGTTGATGTTTTTTTATTTTTTATATAATGTTTTTTATTATCCATCGCCATAACTTGATGATGATTAGTGAATAAAAATAATCCTAAATAAATAAATAAAGCTATTGGTAATAAATATAATTGTTTTTTTAATCTAAAAATTAACATTTTTTCTCTTTTCTAGTTTTTTTATTTATTTTCTTTTTTATTAAATTTTTGTGTATATAGTGTTATGTAGCCTTGTTTAGGGTTGAAGTGGAGGCAGTAGGTTTTACGTATAACATGATTATCTTCGTCTTTTTTGTTTGTAGGACAATTAACTTCATCCATAAAAAAGTCTTTATCTTCTTCTAGAAGGTATTTGGGGCCTTCGTAGTTGAGTTCTATGTAGTGATTTGAGTGGTCTACACTAACACGATTGCCCCCATCAAATTGTGAGTCTTTGTTTTTGTAGTTTGTGTGGAAATAATTGAAATCGGAGCCAGGGTGGTAGGGGAGGGGTTCGTTCCATTCATTGAATGGGTTTTTGCAGAATGTGGCGAGGTCAGTTGGTTCGTATTCTTGGTGTTTTCCTTTACCTAGTCCGTTTAGCCCATAGAATGTGTAGGTTCTTTTAATCATTGGTGTTCCTTCGATTTTAGTTTTAGAACCATCGGAGCCAACCATTTCAAGATGAGTTATTTCACTTGCTTTTAGTGTTTGTATTACTTCTTTGTTTTTTTCGCTATAATCAATTCTATATGAATCGTAATAACTTTCACTTTCTTTTTGCTTATTTTTGCTTTGAAACCATTCATCATGTGTTTCTATTTTAGTTGTTGGTTTTGTGTTTGAATCAATTTGATTAGTTGTATTGACTTTTATATACCAAATGAAAGCAATTATTCCGATTACCAACGAACCCAAAAAAAATTTAATATAATAAAAAAATATTGTTGATTTTAAATTGATTTTTGTAATTCTCTTTTTATTTTGTTGTTTTTGATAAAAATAAATACACAAAGGAATTATAACAACAAAAAGAAGAAATAAAAATCCTATAATGGTTAATTTTTGAAATAATTCCATATTAAAAATACTTCCTTTTTTAATTTAACTCATTATCATTTTAACATAAACAGAACAATAATGCAAAAAATATGCATTATTGTTACCACCAACGTTTTAGAGCTTTCCATGCGTCTATGATTTCGTTAACAACCACACCAGTAGCTGCACCTACAACCATGCCTACGGGTCCACCTAAGGCGCTGAGGTGTTCCAAAAGTTTAGACACTTTTTTGTTTTTTAAAAATTCTTTAAGACTAACTATTAAGTTAGTCTTTTTTTGTTTCAAAGACTAAAAAAATAATTTCATATCTTTTCTAAAAAATGTTTTTAGAGAGGAATTGAATGTTAAGACAAAAATTATTTAAAGATTTTTTAAAAAATAAAAAGAATTTGGAAATTCGTAATCAATTAATCGAACTTCATTTACCTTTAGTAAAAAAAATAGCTTATCAATTTAAATATTATCCGCGAGTTTTAACTAAAGAGGATTTATATCAAGAAGGGATTTTAGGATTAATCAAAGCTCTAAATAATTACCAAGATTTAGGCTATGACTTTGTTACTTATGCAACTCCAAAAATAAAATTTGCAATCAGCGAACTAATAAGAAAAAGCCACTCACCTTCAATCCCCCAAAAAACAACCAAATCAAACAATATCAGTTTTAAAGAAGAAAAATACAAACAACCTAATTGGGATAAAATCCTTAATCCACATCAATTATGGTTAAAACAAGTAAAACATGAATTATTAATAAAAAAACTAAAAACTAAACTAAGTAAAAATGAATTCAATGTTATTTGTTTAAGTTTTGGTATCTCACTAGAAAACAACAACGAACCTAATCAACAACCCCTAACCAATCATGCCATCGCCCAAAAACTTAATTTAAAACTCTCACAAATTGAAGATTTAAAAGATAATGCAATTAGAAAACTAAACCCAAATTATAAAAATAAGGAGAAATAAAATGTTAAATAAAGTCCAATTAATCGGTAATATCGCTCATAACCTAGAAAAACAATATATCAATAGCAACAACGAACAAATCCCTAAAATAGATTTCAATTTAGCAATTAACAATAAAGATAAAGTGCAATACATCCCTTGTGTCGTTTTTAGAAATCAAGCTGAAAACATGAGTATGTATTTACATAAAGGTTCAAAAATATATGCAGAAGGCACATTATCCATCCAAAAATATACCACAAACGAAGGTAAAACGCGAACCACCATCAAAGTAATTATCCAAAACGTCATCTTTTTAGATAACAAAACCAAATAATATTCAAAAAATTAAGTCCCCAAAAGGGACTTTTTTTATAAACCAAAAGGAGAAAAAAATATGAATAAAAAAGAATTAATTAAATCAATAGCTGAGGTAAATAAAACCTCAATAACCCAAACCGAAGAGTTTTACAATTCATTTGAGAATGCTCTAATTAAAGCAATTACATCAAATGAAGAAGTAGTTTTATCCTCTAAAATTGGCAAATTCATCTTAAAAACTAGAAAAGCCCACACAACACCCGAAACTAAATTCATCATCAATAAACAAACAGGCAAAAAAACAGGCAAAAGAACTGGTAAAAACTTAAAAATTCCTGCAAAAACGGTTGTTAGTTTTAAAATGTCAAAACCAATCAAAGACCAAGTGAAAACTTTAATTTTAAAATAACCCAATTATTTTCTTTCAAAAACCTAAGAAAGGAGGTTATCTATGACGTTAAACAAAAAAATTTATCTGAGTTTGATAGGATTATTAAGTTTAGGTTTATTGATTTTATTAATTTTTGGCATCACTCATTCTCATCCACCAACTCAAAACCCATCATCAACTAAACAACCCTCATCAACCCAACAACAAGAGATCGACAACCAAATCAAATTAGAACAAGCTAAAATCCAAGAACTTCAACAACAAGATCAAACCTTAAAAACCCAAATTGATGAGAATGTTAAAACTTTAACCGACATTATTACCAAAATTAAAACTCTGCAAACCGAATTAACTAATAACCCTCAATTACCTCCGACCATTAAATCCCAAAAACAACAACAATTAACGGAACTGAAAAATCAACAACAAACCCAACAAACCTTAGTCAATAATTTATTAGAACAAAGGAAAGCGTTAAACCAAAATCAAAAAGAAAAACAAGAAGAATTAGAAAAATTAGCGCAAGAAAAAACCCAAATTCAAACCCAAGAAAACCTTCAACAACAAATTTCTCAATTAAATCAAGCTCTTAATTATGTGGAAGCTAATCAAAAAAGAATTGAAGAATTAAAAACGCAAAAAGAATATCGAAAAAATCAAACTGAATTAAAAAATTTCAAGGATTTTCAACTTTTTTTAACTGATCAAAAATTCGCTTTTGAAAAACAAAAGAAAAATTTAACTATCCAATTAAATCATTTAAAAGAAAATAAACCTCTTCCTCATAATAAAAAACAAGTGACATTCAAAGATGTTTACGGCATGGAAAGTGAAAAAGAAGAATTAGATGATTTATTAAGTTATTTTCGAACAAACCAATCCTTAATTAACTTTGATAAAGTTCGTCCCAAAGGTTATTTACTTTATGGTCCACCAGGAACAGGAAAAACCTTTTTAATCAAAGCACTTTGTGGGGAAGCTAACGTTCACTTTATTAATTTAATTCCATCCAAATTCCGACAAAAATACATCGGAGAAGGGGAAAAAGAAGTGGAGAAAGTGTGGCAAGAAGCCGAAAATCATGATAAAACCATTATCTTTATTGACGAAATCGAAGGATTAGAAAATCGTAATGATTCTAACATTTCTTCAGGAGGAGTCAATGTGATTAATACTTTATTAGATAAATTAGATGGTTTTAATAGTAGTAATAAAAAAATTGTCTTAATGGGAGCGACTAATAATCTTCATAAAATTGATACCGCTTTACGCAGTCGTTTTAGTAAAGAAATCTTTATCAGTCATTTAAAAGATCATGAAATTGAAGGTTATTTAAAACATATTATTGTCCCTTATCAAATTAGTTATCATACTTTCTTAGCTTTAAAAGATATTACCCAATTATGTCAAGGCAAAAATCTCTCTAATCGTGATTTAACTACTATCATCGAAGAAGCTTACAAAAAAACGGCTAAATGGTCTCAACAAAACCCTCAAACTCACGAAGTCATGTTACCTTCGGATATTGAAGAAGTCTTAAATTTAAAATTAAAAATAAAACCCGATCATCAAAAAGTAAAACAACGCCGAACAGCTTGCGAAAACCAATACACCCAATGGCGTCAAGGGTTCAATCAATATTTAGATAAACCCAAAGATGAAACTAAAATAGAAACCAATTTTACTTTTGATAGTTTAAACGGAATTAACTATTACAATCGTCGCTATTCTCAAATCCAAACGGAATTAAATAAAATTAATCAACAATTAACTAAAATCCACCAAGAAAATAAAATCTCCCAATTAGAACAAGAGTTAGTAACTTTAAAACAAACGCCTGACAAATACGAACAAACCATTAAAGATAAAAACCAAGAAATCATCGATATTAAAAATAATCTTAAAACTTTTCAAACTAAAGAAGAAAGTTTAAGAAAAGAATTAAAGCTGGTCGAAAATCGTCGTGAACTTCAAAAAGAACCATCTAACTTAGCTTGTTACATAAAAGACCTTTATCCTTTCGACCGTTGGAATAACAGAGGATTAACTTATGAGGAAACCTCCATTAACGGATTTAAATTTTCTCGTTTTGATACAGAAGATGACAGTCAATTATATTTATATGTAAGATTAGAAAAACAATTCAAAGAAAACTCAAGTGGTAACTGTTTAATCCTTAAATACAAAGGCCCTAAATACTTCTTAGGCGACGACAAAGACTACTATCTTGGACGAGCACGTGTTTCCAACTCTAACTTTGAATCAACCAATTTCCACCTCCACTTCAACCCTGTCCGTAAAACCTTGTCGATTTACCAAGATAAACATCATAATATATCTCAAAATAATAATCAAAAATAATTTCACCAACATTAAAAGACTCTCATTTAGAGTCTTTTTTTATTTTAAAAAAACTTTAAATCCAAAAAAAGAAAGCGAGTAAAATCATATGTCAAAAAAAATAATTGAAACTAAAAAAAATCAATCAAAAAATAATAATAAAACAAATAAAAACACTAAAAATCAATCCAAAAACAATAAATCTAATAAAATAATTATCAAAAGAAAAACTCCAGCTCCTAAAATCATTATCGAAACTCAAACTAACAAAGAAAACTGGTTACTTAAAATTATCAAAACTTTTTTTAAAATTCTCATTTGGTGTATTCCCTTATTATTAATTGGTGGGGCAATTTATTGGACCCTTTTTAAATTCTTTCCTGAAGTTTTAAACGAAATCAACACTTTTACAGCTAATGCTGCTGCTAAAACCAAAATGTTATACGATAAAGCTACTCAGCCAATTCGTAATGTTATCGAGTATATCTATAATAAAATAACAGGTAATGATAAAGATCCTAATTATACTCTTTCACCAAAAGAAAAATTAGGTTGTTATCTAGCGACTACTTTAAGCGTCATCGGGATTTGTTTAGGATTTGGAAAAATCAGTCATTGGTTAAAAAGTGGGAAGAAAAAAACCATTAAAAAAGGAACTAAAACTATCATTCAGAAAAAAGCTACTTCCAAAATAGCGAATGTCGGTGGTAAAATACTTAAAATTGGTAGTAAAGCTTTATTTTGGATTTCTTTAGCTTCAACTGCTTATGAACTTTACCAATTTTATCAAGAAGAAACCAAAATCCCTAATCCTCCACAACTATCAACCCATAAAATGGAAAATCCCCCAACACCCATCTTCCAAGCACCATCTATTCAACAACCATTTAATCCAACCATTATCCAAAACGAAGAATCAAATATTACTAATAATATTGAAACCAAAGAAGAAACAACTCAAGAAGAAATAAATCAAGAAGAAAGTAAAACTGGTAACCTTAACAATCCCTGATAAGGGTTCAGTTGAATCAACAACTGAACCTACCTTATCGCAACAAGAACAACTCCAACACACAACACTACTTGGTGAGGAATTAAAAGAAACTCATATCAAAAACTTAAAAGACGAAACGCAACAACTAACTCCTGAAGAAATCATCAAAGCCAAAAACTTATTAGAAATCCAACTCCAACAAGAAAAAATTAATAGTTTAGCTTTAGAAACTCAAAAAGCTAATTTAGAACATGATTTAATTCAAAAACAAGAAGAATTAGAAAACAATCAAAAACTATCTCAAGAAGAAAAACAAGAACTTCAAAAGGAAATCAATCAACAAACCGACAAAATCCGTTCTAAAGAAAACGAAATCTTTACCCAAGATCAAAAGATTAATCAATTAGAAACTGATCTTCACCAAGAAAAAACGATCAACACCGAAAAAGAAAAACAAATTAATGAATTAATCAATCAAATCAACGAACAAAACCAAATGACCGAACAACTCCAAAACCAACTCCAAGAACAAAAATCCTTAATCGAAAGGAAAAATCAAGAATTAATAACCAATCAAGCTTTATCAGAACAAGAAAAACAAGCACTCCAAAACGAAATTAACCAATTAACAACTGATTTTCAACAAAAAGAAAAAGAATATCAAGCAACTATCTACCAAAAAGACCAAGAAATCACCCACTTAAACCAAATCATCAACGAACAAGCAAATGAAATTAACCGTTTAAGCGAGGAATTAGAACAACAAATCGATAAATGGGTGCAACAAGGTCTACATATTCAAGCTCTAGAAGGAACAATTAAGGTTTTAGAAAACGCCTCTGGTAAATATCTCGAAGAAAACACCGAACTCCGTAATGAAATTAATAAACTCAAAGAACAAATAAAAGACGAACAAAAAGCTCATGAAACAACTAAATCAACATTAAAAACCAAAAGCGAGAAATTAACTCAAGAACAAGAAGAATTAACAAAAATCGATTTAATGATTAAAGCACAAGAAAACACCTATAGTGGTGCAATTCAACCTTTAAAAGCTCGTATTAAAGAAGATGTAAAACAAAGAATTAGAGGCGCAATGGAAAATGTTAATAAAGTAACTTCTTGGTTCAAAAAATGGTTTTAATTCAAATTCAAAAGTAAAATGTGTTAAAATGTTGGTATGTTATAAATTAACCGAAAGGGACTAATCATGTTTAATATTAAAAAAATCATTAAATGGTTTTTTATTATTTTAGGAATACTTCTTTTTTTAATTATCGTTTTTATTATTTTAACAGACCCCAATAAATTACCAAAAGAAAAAATTCCTATTTTAAATGAACCCAAAAAGGAAACTCATGAAGAATGGTATGACGATAATAAAAAATGTCAAATGATTAAAGCCAAATATACTTTTGATGGCCTTAATGGCATCGGTTATTATCAACAACAACTTCAAGAAAAAAAAGGTAGTCATAACGATATTTCAATCGCTAAAGAACGCCTCGAAAACCAAAAAGAACCCTCTAACCTCGCCAACTACATCAAAGACCGTCATCCTTTCGACCGTTGGAATAAAAGAGGATTAACTTATGAGGAAACCTCCATTAACGGATTTAAATTTTCTCGTTTTGATACAGAAGATGACAGTCAATTATATTTATATGTAAGATTAGAAAAACAATTCAAAGAAAACTCAAGTGGTAACTGTTTAATCCTTAAATACAAAGGCCCTAAAAACTTAATAGACGAAGACAAAGACTATTACCTTGGACGCGCATGGTTTTAAAATTCAGAATTTAACAACGAAAATTTCCATCTCCACTTCAACCCTGTCCGTAAAACTTTATCTCTTTACCAAGATAAACACAATAACGATAAATCCAAAGAAGCCCCATATAATAAAAGAACCAGCGATGACTGGTGATAAAAAAAGAATAAAAATAAAAGGAGATTTAATTAATGTTTAAAATTAAAAATAATTTATTATTGTTATTAAATGCGTTTATTGTATTTACTTTATTAGGATTGTTTTTAATTACTAATAATCAACAAGCAATGGGGATGAATAAAGATATTGCTAGTGCTAGCAATAATAATCAAAACATAACTAATTACTCTATTGAAGAAAATATAATTAATTTAAAATATAAAATTCGGGAAAATGCAGTTAAAAAAATAAATACAGAAAGCGAAATACAACAATTATCAAACAATGATCCTAAAAAAAATACTCTTTTAGCCTTAAAACAAAATTTAGAAAATTTAATTAATAATCAAAAAAAACAATTAAAAACTTATCAAACACTTTTAAAAACTTTAAATGATGAAAATAATTAATTTGTTTTTAATAATAAATAAAAATATTTAATTTTTCACAAAGACCCTCCTAAGGGTCTTTTTTTATTTAACAACACACAAACCTTGGAAAGGAAACAAAAACCATGTTCATTAAAAAAATCTTTCAATCTTTACCTAGTAATTTCATCTTTTTCATCATCACCTTACTTTCATTTATTCCAATTATAACCGTTTATTATGTCATTAAATTCTATCTTTTCACCATCAAACTAAGTATTCACCAACTAAAACAAGGAATAGTGGTTCAATTTTATCAATATTTAACCACAAAGCAACCCAATCATGTGGAAATTAATTAATACTTGGTTAACTAAGTTAAAATTTGTCTCTAATTGTTTCTCCTTGGTAGGTAAACCCATATTTGATATAACATTGGTTTAACCATGCAATATAATCTTTTTGGTAGTCCATTAAAATATCTCTTTTTGGTTTTGTATCTTGACAAGTAATACGATATATTTTATCTTCAGTTTCAAAATTATTTTCTAATAAATTAATAGCATATGAAATATTAATTTCTTTATAAGCGGGTTCGGTAATAGTTATAGGACTATTGCCGCTTTTAGATTCTCTGTTATATTCTCCTTCATAAGCATATAAATTGTTGGCTCTTTTCCAATCTCGAATCTGTTCGTAGGGGTTAAGAGATTCTGGGAGATTAATGTGGATTGTTTTTTTTATAGTGTTGAAGGTGAAAAGATATATTTTTTTAGCGCCGTTAGACAGTTTTAATAAATCTTCGATATTATAGGATTGAGATTTAATAATATCTTGTTGTAAGTTTTTGATTTCTTCTTCAACTTGATTGATTTTTTCTTTAAGAAAAGTTTTAAACATTTCACTTTCAGATTCATTTAATTGTTTTTGATGTTGTTGTTGAATTTTTTGATATTGTTCTAATGTACTTCTGAGAGATTGTGTTTTTTGATTTTCGGGAATAATTCGAATTCCATCATCAAAATAAATGGCGTCAATATCAATTTCATGGAAAGTTTTTGATGGTAAGGGTAAGACCAAACCAGTATGAGAAGTGGCGTTATAACAACCTAATTTAATCAATTTTGGTTCTTTGATGATGTTATTTTCCATTAAATAATGATTGATTACTTCTTCTTTTTTTCGATCAGCGAAGATTTCACCAACTACTAAATTTATTTGAGGTTGGATTTCTTGAGATTTTTGTTTGGCATCCCAAAAGATAAAGGCTTCTTCGATGGCGATTTCGTATTTGAGGAGGTCTTCTAAGGTGTATTCGTAATCTTCATCATAGGGGTATTGGATATTGAAGGGATTAGAGCGAGGTTTGAAATAGACACCTAAGAGACCTTGAGGAGGGTTTTTGAATTTGTTGAAGAAAAATGTACGTCCATAAGGGTTGTATGAGGGTTCTTCGAGATTATAGGTGGAAATTTGGATATTGAAATATTCTAATATATTAGGGATATCTTCTTTCTCTATAACGTTGATGTCGTATCTCTTGAATTGAGGTTGGGTATTTAACCATTCTTGTTGAAGGGTTCGGTAGTCAGTTAATGTAATGGTTGATTGAGTTTGTTTATGGAAATAGTTATAGGCGAAAATAGGTTTAATGAATAAAATAGTGATTAATAAAGAAATGATTAAGAAAACTTTTTTAGAGATTTTGTTTGATTCATATATTTTTGCCTCCTTTGGTTTTTGGTTTAATGGCCTTGCCAGTTGGGTGGGTAAAAGAAAAAGACCCTGGGGAGGGGTCTTTGGTTAATGATTATTAAATTGATAATTTGATTTTTACTTATTTAACATCTTCTTCTGTTGTTCGGATTATTATTTCTTTGTTGTTGTCTTATTTGTTGAATTATGTTTTGAATTTGTGCTTGTTTTTGATCTATATTTATTTGAATATTTCTTAATACATTTATTTGTGATTCAGAAGCATGCAACGGAGTTTCATCAATAGCTATCATCATTGAATTTTCTAATGACAAACATTCACTTTCAAGTTGAATTCTGGTCATATTATTATCAAAATTTCTTATCATTTGTTGTTGAATATTTAACAATCTTTGTTGATAATTTACTATTTGTCCATGTATTTGATTATGTCCATTTAAAAGATTTAATATTTCTGGTTCTAAAGCGTGATTAGAAAGAGCATTAATAATTTGTTGCACGGAATTTCTTTGTAATAACATTAAGTTTTGAAATTCTTCCATATTGTTGATAATGATTTCATTGTTTATATTTGATGATGGATTATTATTCATAGCCATAACTTGATTATCATTCAAAATAAATAATATTCCTATAAAAGTTATTAAACAAAGATAAATTATTTTAATTTTTTTTTGTAATTTAATCATTTTCAAATATAACTCCATTCTTAATTCGTATAAAATTATTTTTTAGAATCATCAGATTGTTTTGAAGAAGAACCTTCTTCTTTTAAATTTTTCGTTTCCTCTTCGGCTTTTTGTTTTAATATTTCCATTAATTCAGGGTTTTCTAAAATTTTTATAATTTCATTATTTTTTTCAATTGAATATTCTTTAAATTCTTTATGTATTGTATAAAATCTTTTTATATCTTCTTTTTGTTTTTTGTTTTTTTCTTCTGATTTATTAATTTCCGAAATATCTCTTTTTTTATCACTAGATTCTTTTTTAGGTGAAGCTATTACTTGATTCACATTAATAAATAATAAACCTATAAATACAAATAAATAAATACTAATTATTTTAAATTGATTTTTTAGTTTTAACATTAATTAAATCTCCTTTTGTTTTACCCCTCATTTGGGTTGATTTCGTAGAGGGAGTTGAGGGATTTTAATGGATCACCATAAAGATTTTGGGATTTATCATAATCACGTTGTAAGGAATCTTTTAGTTTTATTGCGTTCGATAAATTTGCTTCATATTTTTCTCGAGTAGCTTCTAAATTCGCTATTTCTCTTTTAATTTTCATTATTTGTTCAACTATTTCTGTTGTTTGGCCTTGTAAATTTTGGATTTCATCTTGTAAACGTTTTTTATCGTCGGTGTTAGTCGTTATTTTTAGTTCTTCTTGTTTATCTTTTATTTCTTTTTCTTTGTTGGCTAATTCAGTTTCTTTTTGTTTTAGTTGTTCTTTTAATGCTGGGATTTGGTTTGTTATTGAATCTCTTTGGGTGATTAAATTATTACATTCTTGTTGTTTTTCATCTATATCTGTTTTATCTTCTTTTCTATATTCTAATGTTTGTTTGTGTGAAGCTCTTGCTTCTTCAATTACGGTTTTTTCTTCTTTAGAAATATCACTTAGTAATAAAACTTCATCTTCATTTTCAGATAAAATATAAGATTTAATTTTATTGTAATTTTCTTGATTTATTTTTATTTTAAGTTTTGGGGTTTCTAATTCGCGTTTGGTTCTTGGTGGATGATTTATTTTTGGATTGTTATCTAATTCTTCATGATAATTTGATATTTGTTTTTTTTCTTGTTTGGTTTCACTAATACCTTTAAACAAACCTATAATAATAACGATACTAAAAAATAAAATAATTAAAATAGTTATCCAATGTTTTTTAAAAAAGTTCATTTTTTGATAACCTTTCCGATAATAGTAGTAATTGATATTATCTTTTAAAGAAATTAATTACTACTATTATACATTTTTATTTGATTAATGTTGCAGAAAAAAGTTTGATATATTAATTAATTAGTAATAGGTTGTAAGAATTTATTATATCTTTTTTGTTTTATTCTTTCTTGGGCTCTTGCGTAGTTTGGTGATTTATTTTTTAATTCTTCTTTTCTTGCGTCTATTTCTACATTTTTGACTTCTAATTTTTCTTCTAATTCGTTTTTTGTTTTGTGTTTGTTTGTGACATCAGAAAATAAATTTTTATTATAAATTAAATTTTCGATAATATCATTATATTCTTTTATAACTGATTCATCTTGTTTTTTAAATTCAGTTAATTGTTTTTTATCTACTTGCATTTTGTTTTTTAAATTATTATCTTCCATGCAAATTTTATATTCTTCTAGTTTTTTTTCGGAGTCTTTGAAATCGGCTTTGGCTTCGTCTAATTCTTTTTCTATTCTTTTAGTAATTGTTTCGAATGTTTGTTGGTCCATCATTTTAGGAGTTCCATCTTCGTTTTGCATTAATTGTTGAGCAAAGTGGACTGCACGGTGAACTTCGTGAACAATTAATCCGCCTTTCGCGATAATTCCAGCATCTTTTTTAGTTATTCCGCCGCCTACTGCTCTTAACATACCTCGTCCTCCGTAGGCATCCAAAAATAATTCGGCGCCTTGGAAAATAGCGTCACGAAGGTTACCGAAGCTAAATTCATGTGTTTTATCCCAAGCGGTTAAATTTTGTCTTGCGGCGTCAGCACCTGCTCTTATTGTTTCTAATCCTTTTTTTCTTACTTCGATTGCGGCTTGTTTTTCTTTTATTTCGTTGATGTTATTTTGGATTTCGGTGCGTCTTTGTTCAATGGATTTTATTTGGTTGAATAATTTTTGTTCACCAGAAGTCAATTTATCATAATCACGTTGTAAGGAATCTCTTAGTTTTATTGCGTTCGATAAATTTGCTTCATATTTTTCTCGAGTAGCTTCTAAATTCGCTATTTCTCTTTTAATTTTCATTATTTGTTCAACTATTTCTGTTGTTTGGCCTTGTAAATTTTGGATTTCATCTTGTAAACGTTTTTTATCGTCGGTGTTAGTCGTTATTTTTAGTTCTTCTTGTTTATCTTTTATTTCTTTGTCTTTGTTGTTTAATTCGGCTTCTTTTTGTTGAAGTTGACCTTTTAAAATAGTGATATTACCCGATGTATTTTTAAGTTGTTTTTTTATTTCTTTAATTTTATCTTCGTTTTTATCTAAGGCTTCTTTGATTTTAGCTTTTTGTTCTTGTGTTAGTTCTTGGGCTTTATGGAGTTCTTTTAATTCGGCCTCCATTTTGGTTAATTCTTGTTCCCAATTATCTTTTAATCCTTGGTAATTGTTGATGATTTCATCGTACTTATCAATGGCTTTATCGATTTCATTGATTAATTGACCGACATATTTAGAAGATGGTTCTTTTGGTTTATAAAAGAAACATAAGTAAATAAATCCTAAAACTCCTATGATAATTAAAAAGGAAGTTAAATAGCCTTTCCAAGTTGGTTTTTTGTTTGTTTGATTGGCGGAAAGTTTCCTTTTGAAAAAAAGGACGATGCCAAAGATGACGGAAGCCATCAAAAACCAAGTAAAATAAGACTTAAAGGTTAGATAAGTTTTAATTAGGTCTAAAGGTGTTTTCATAATTATTTACCTCCTTTCTCTTTGTTTTTTTGTTCGATGGTGTTTAAAATGGTGTCGTCTTGAGAAATTATCATTTTGTAAGCTTGTTTTAAGTCTTCTTGATTGATTTCGTTTCTTCGTGTTTCGCCTTGTCCTCGGTTTTTAGCGAAGGTTGCTACTGTTGTTTTTAACAGGTTTTCTAGAGTACGATTGGCTTTTTTGAATTCTTGGTTAACTGGTAATCTTTCTAAGGATTCATTAATAATATTGTATAAATATTTTTTCGCTTCTTCGCTGTAAGGATTTTTACGTTTGTTGATTAAGAATTCTAAGAAGGCTTTTCTTTCTTCTTTATTACCTGGTTTAACTTCGATGTTATAAGTGAATCGGGATTTGATGGCTTCATCAATTTGGTCGATGTGGTTTGTAGCGCCAATGATGAAAATTGGTTTGTCTTTGTTGTTTTCGAATGATGTCATTTCGGTTTTGAATTGGTTAACGATATTTGCATCTTCAGATCCAGGTTTTAAAGTGTTTATGGCTGTAAAGATAGTTTCACACTCGTCTAAGAAGATAATAGCTCCTTTTCCTTTTTGAGCTTCTTCACGTGCTTTGATGAATAATTCTGTTACCATTCTAGGACCTATTCCACAATATGTTTGTGAAAAAATAGCACTACTTACTTCAAAAAAGGGGGAGATTAGTTTCTTTAGCTAAAGCTCTGGCTAAGGTTGTTTTCCCAGTTCCAGGAACTCCATACATTAAAATACCTAAAGGCGAATCAACCTCACCAATATTGGTATAGTTTTCTTTATTGTTAAGGTAATCAATAAAACCTTCTACGGCTTGTTTTTCTTCTTTGAACCCAATTAATTGGTCGAAAGAAGGAAATTTTTGATTATTAGAAGGATGAAAGTTTGATTCTTCTTGATTATTTAATTGTTGTAAATTAGTGTTTGTTGTTTCTTGTGATTCTTTATTTGTATTGGTAATTTGGTTTTGGATTATATCTTTGTTTTGTTGTAGTTTGTCTTTCATTTCTTGGAGATTTTTATTTTGGATTTCTAATTTATGTTGTTGGGTTTCGAGGTTTCTTTCGGTTTCTGTTAAAGTTTGATGATGAATCCAAACATAAGTACTTAAAAATAAGACCATAGATGTTATTATGATTATGATTAAATTAGTTGAATTTTTATTTGATTTGTTTTTGATAGTCATCTTAGTTCCTTTCTAACAAAAAAGACCAATCATTAATTGGTCTTTTGATGTTTTATTATGCTAAATTAGTAATTTTATTTTCGATTGTTTGACTGCCGCCGCTATAAGCTGTGCCTTTAGAATCGACTAATTCGTAATCACAAATTAACTCTAATTGAGGGTTTTTATTAGTAATGATTTCTTTTTGTTCGATGCTAATTTGGATGTTAAGTGAACCGATGCCCTTATCATTTAATCTTATTTGTGGGCGTTTAGTATCATCATAATCATTGTTATCCACTTTTAAACCGACATTTAAATATTTTTCGGGATTAATAAAAGTTTGTTGTGTATCATATTTAGTTGATATTTTCAAATATAAAGGAACATTAATATCCATTCCGTCGGAGTTTAGCGTCGCTTCGTGTTCGATCGTAATTAAGTGATTATATTTTTGTTCGTTTAAGTTTGGAATAGGAATTGGTAAAAGGGTTTTATCTTCATTATTGCCACCTGTTCGTTCAATAGTGAAAAAGGAAGATTGTTCATTAATTGAATTTTTTCTTTTCTTTGTTTAGAAAAGTAATTAGTTAAAGCATAAATAGAAGCAATGGTAAAAAATAAACTGATCAAAACCACTAAAGTGGTAAAAATTTTATTTTTAGTTTGAATTTTCATAATTATTTTCCTCCTGGGATAATTGATTTAATGATATTGATAAAGTTTTTAATTTCCGTGGTAAACCAAGGAATTTTGTTTTCATAGTAAAGAGCTAATAAAGATAAAAGTGAATTTAAAATGATAATAATATAAGTGATTTTTTGTAAAAAAGGTAATTTTTTGATTGTTAAAATTTTGGTTTCCTTTGTTGTTGTTTTTGGTACATTGTTATTGGTTTTTTCTTGGTTTTTTGATTTATTTTTAGTTTTTTTGATAATTATTTTTGACATATTGGTTCTCCTTTGAATTTATTTTAATTTTAGTTCTTTCGCTTTATCTTTAATGGATTTTGAAAGTTTAAAAGCGACTACTGTTTTCGCAGGAATTTTTAATTTTTTCTTTGTTTTAGGATTTCTACCGATGTAGGCTTTTCTTGGTTTTAATTGGAATTTACCGATTTGAGGTGATAAAACTACTTCTTCATTAGTAGTAATTGCTTCGATTAAAGTCTTTTCGAAGATATGATAAAATTCTTCTGTTTTTGAAATTGAGGTTTTATTTACCTCAGCGATTTTTTTAATTAATTCTTTTTTTGTCATAATAATTTGACTCCTTTTTTGATTTTTTTTGAAAATTACTGTTATTTAAATTAAAATAGAGTTTCGCTTAAAATTTAATGATGTGAAAAGATGGTAAAAATTTTAATTCTACTCATAATTTTTAATAATGATTTCTTGATGGATTTTTTTGTTGGTGAGATAATGGCTTGTTGTTGTTTTTGTTTTAATGATGTGACAATTTGAAAATAAATGAAGAATTGGGGTTGTTTCATAATTGGTATATAACCATTTAACACCCCTTTTGGTTGCTTGGTGTAATTCCAAGGCTAATTGTTGATGATCAGTAAAAGAAAATGGTTTTTGGTAAAAATCTTTATCTTTAATCCCTTCATAATAATATGGTGGATCGATAAAAAGAAAATCGCCTTGTTGACTATTGGCGATAATTTGACGAAAATCCATACAATATAAAACATGTTTTTTCTTTTGGAAATGTCTTTGGAATGTAACTAATTCGTTTAAATTGATGATGGGAGTTGTTTGTTTGGGTTTATACCCAAAATTTGTTTTTAAATTACTTTGCTTATCATAACGAGTAATACCACGAAAAGCGTATTTATTTAAAACATAAAAGATAGCTGACCTGGTTAATTTTTTTCTTTTTTTGACATTTTGATTATATTGGTTTAATAAATGTTTAAAAGCTTGTTTTTGGTTCTTTTGGTTGTTATATTGGTAAATATAATTTTCTATGGCTTTGACCTTGTTAACAAAATGATGGGGATTTTGGAGACTTTGTTTCCACATAGTGATTAATTGGTGATCATTATCGTTTAAAATCGCTTTTGATGGTTGTAAATAAAAATAAAGAACCCCACTTCCTAAAAAAGGTTCGTAATAGGTTTTAAATTTAGAAGGTAAATGAGCAATAATTTGGGGTAAAAGTTTTTTCTTACATCCAATCCAATTAATTTTCATCTTTCTTCTCTTTATGCCATAAATAAAATAAAAAGAAAATATCAGAAAAGATGGCGATTGTAGCGTTAAATTTTAATCCTAATTCAAAATTGAAAAATAAAGCCATAATATTACTAATGATGAAAAATAAATAGGAAATGGTTAATAAAATAGGATATCTTTTTTTCATTTTGTCTCCTTTATTTTTTATTTCTTTTGGTGTCCTTACCAATAATTGTGTGTTTTTTTCAAATAAAAAACCCCTTTTGAAAAGGGGTTAGATGATTAAGTTTATTTGGTTGTTATTGAGTTTTATGAATTGATTGTTTTAAAAAGGTAAATTATCAGTTTGAGGTTTATTGTCTAAAAAGATCACGTTTTGAAGAATAACTTTAGTATTGATTTTGGTTTGACCTTCATTATTCGTGTATTTTTGGATGGATAAAGTTCCTTCAAGATAAATTTTCGAACCTTTATGTAAATATTTCTTCATGTTTTCGGCTTGTTTTCGAAAAGCGACACAGGGGATGAATTGGGTTATCTCTTTGTTATTAACTGCTAATTGAAAATCGATTTTAGGAATTTGTTCGTTGTTTGAATTGATATATTGTTTTTCTAAATCATGACTGAGACGGCCGATTAATTGAACTTTGTTTAACATAATTTTATTTTTCTTTCTTTTTGATATATTTTTTTAATTTTTTCATTATTAAAACTTTTGAAAACAAATGTATTGAACGACTATCTAATTTGTTGATGTTGGAATCGTTTATTACTGTTGTTTCAAAAGTTTTATGTTTGATTTTGATATAAAAAAAGATTACTTTGAAAGTAATCTGGTTTTTTTATTGTTTCAAATAACTAGTTTAACGTCATTACGGACGAGAAAGGTTAACGTTTTTTTGTTTTTTTTAATTTTTTGATAGCGATGTTTTTAATATTTTCTATTTGTTTTAAAGATAAATGGAGTTTTTGGGCTATTTCTTCATTCGAATAACTAGTTTGATAATCTTCGTTGATATTCCCTAAAGGAACACCAAAACTTAAATGGATAATTTTGAATTCGGTTTCGCTTAATTTTGCTTTCATTTTTTTTAAAAAATTTTCATGCTTAACTTGTTTTAACCATAATTGATGAGGATTTAGTTTATTTATTTGATATGGTTCACAAAAATCTTCTTGAAAAGAAAGATTATCCTTTTTATGATTTTTTTGTGGGATTGAAGGAGAATGGCTTTTTCTTATTATTTCTCTTATTTCCGATTTGATGGTTGGAGTAGCATAAGCGATAAAGTCATAACCTAAATCTTGGTAATGATTGAGGGCTTTGATTAATCCTAAAATCCCTTCTTGGTATAAATCTTCTTTAGTTAAAACTCGAGGATAATATTTAAATTGATTTACTATTTTTTTGATTAATGGTAAATGAAGTTCAATTAATTGATCTCGTATTTCTAAATTTTTTTTATTTTTTAAAAATTCTTTAAATAATTCTTCTCTTAACATTTAATTCCTTTCTAAAAACGTTTTTAGAAAAGATAAGAAATTATTTTTTTTAGTCTTAAGAAAAGAAAAAAAAGACTAACTTAATAGTTAACCTTAAAGAGTTTTTAAAAAGCAAAAAGTGTCTAAAGTTTTGGAACAGTTCAGATTATCTTCGTCTTTTTTGTTTGTAGGACAATTAACTTCATCCATAAAAAAGTCTTTATCTTCTTCTAGAAGGTATTTGGGGCCTTCGTAGTTGAGTTCTATGTAGTGATTTGAGTGGTCTACACTAACACGATTGCCCCCATCAAATTGTGAGTCTTTGTTTTTGTAGTTTGTGTGGAAATAATTGAAATCGGAGCCAGGGTGGTAGGGGAGGGGTTCGTTCCATTCATTGAATGGGTTTTTGCAGAATGTGGCGAGGTCAGTTGGTTCGTATTCTTGGTGTTTTCCTTTACCTAGTCCGTTTAGCCCATAGAAGATGTACTTTCTGTTTACTTGAGTATTATCTTTAGAGGGAGTTAAGTATTTTAATAATCCTTGCTTCCATTCTACATATTGGTCTTCTCATTCTTTTCTTCTAGCTTTTTTTTCAGTGTCAGAAAGTTTAATGTTTTGGAAAGTGTTAATAGCTTCATCTAGGTCTGAAGGCAACATGACTTCGTGGTTGGGGTTTTTGCGTTTGTATTTTTTAAATTTAAGAAGAGAAAGATTAATTATTTTGTCTTTTAAATCTCTGGTAGAATAGTTTTTACCTTTACATTTGTTAGCAATTTCTTTTAAATAAAGATAAGTGTGATAACTAATTTGATAATCAGCTACCAAAAATTGTAAAAATCCTTCAATTTCATCATCTTTTAATAAATCAATTTTAATTTCTTTGCTAAATCTACTTCTTAAAGCACTATCAATTTTATCTAAATGATTGGTAGCTCCCATTAAGACAATTTTTTTATCACTTCTTTTAAATCCATCTAATTTAGTTAATAAATTATTAACAATGTTGATGCTTGTTTTGTTAGATTGATTATCTTCACGATTAGCTAGTCCGCTAATTTCATCAATAAAGATAATTGTTTTTTCGTGTGATTCTGCTTCTTTCCATATTTTTTCCAATTCTTCATTTCCTTCACCAACATAAGTCTTATCAAATCTTGATGGTTCTAATACAATATAGTGTATACCTAATTCATTACATAAAGCTTCAATCAAAAAACTTTTTCCTGTTCCTGGGGGTCCATAAAGCAAATAACCTTTGGGACGAACTTTATCAAAATTAACCATATTAAAATCATCATCTTGAAAATATTCAATCAAATCTTCTAATTCTTCTTTTTCTTGTTTCATACCATATATATCAGAAAACATAATTTTTTGGTTTTGAGTTTGATAAGAAATATTGTTTTGTAAAGATTTGATTTCTTCTTGTAATTGTTTAATTTGTTTATCAAAACGGATTAATTGTCCGTCTAAAAATAAATCATAACTTTTTAATTTTTGGAATTCTTCAGCATTATCTTTGTTTTGAATCATTAAGTCTTTAATTATATTCTTATTAGCGTAATTCAAAGCCATCGCTTCTTGTAAAGTTTGAATTTTTTGGGTAATAAATAAATTATTGCTAGTTTTAATAATTTGAGAAGTGGTTGTTTTAATTTGTTCTTGGAATTTTGATTTTGTAGTTAATAATTGTTTTTTTTGTTCTATTAATTCCAAAGTTTGTTTATGGATTGGTTCTTTTTTGTCGTTAATTTTTTGTATTTTTTCGTTTAAAGAAACAATTTCTTGTTGTAATAGGGGCTTTTCTTCTTCTTTTAAGTCTTTATTTTGGAGGTTGTTTTCTTTATCTTCTTTGGTAGTTGTTAATTTTTTAAGTTTAATATTGAAATCATTCATTAACTCTAAATTTAATTTAATTTGTTGGGTTAATTGTTCTATTTGTTGATTTCTTTGTTTATTTTCATTAATTTGAGCTTCGTTAGTTTTTTTTAATTCTTCGAGATATTTTGATATTCCTTCAAAAGATTGGTTTTGTTCGGTGGGTGGATGGTTATTTTGAAATAAATTATTATTGTTATATTTTTTTAGAAAAAATCCATAAATCCATAAACCTAAAATGGCAAAACCACATACAACTAACAAATTCAAATAAATTTGTTTTAATTTCATATTAGTTCCTTTCTTTTATCTTTTTTTATTCGACATCATAATATAAAGTACGATTTTGTCCAGAACGTTTTTCATATAAATCAATTTTTTTTAAAGATTTAATATGACTATTCGTCCACAACATTCCTTCTTGAATATAATTATAAAAAGGAAATTTTAAAACAAAATCATAATTATGAATGTAAAAAGGTTCTTCGATTTTTTGATTAATTGGGTAAACAGCTACAATTTTATCTTTTTGAATATCTTTAATAATGATTTTATCTATTGCTAAATAACTAGGACCACCATAATTAGTTCCTTTATCATATATTATTTCTAAATGATAATTTTCGGGAGTAAAAGAAGTTGATTCTGGTATATAAGGTCTGTTATTACTCCAAAAAAAATACAAATCAGAAGCGCCGTTACCCATTTGAGTTAAAGTATCTAAATTATAAAGATTATTTTTTCCATCTCTGGTTCCTCCATCAAAATAAGCTAATAAAAAATCTTTAGGAGGGGGTTCTTTAATGCGGTATTGAAAATCAATTTCATTATTTAAAGAATTATTATTGTAAAGAGCATAACTAAAATTACTTTTAAAATTTTTATTAGGAAAATGATAATGAAGCCATCCTAAGGCGTCTTTGATATTGCTGTTTTCGCCTAAATGAACATTATAACATTTCATATTATCTATTTCTTTTTCTTTTATGGGGATGATTTTATCATAAAAATAATTATCTATTTCTTTAGATGAGAGTTTAAAAGCAGAATTAAATTTTTTTAATTCCGTATTTTTATTTGATGATTGTTCAACAGACAAAAAAACATTGTTTTTGTCTGTTGAATTAACAGGTTGGATAAAGTCATATTTTGGAGGTTGATAAATAATATTTGCAAATCCAAATCCGATAAAAACACAAAGAAAACAAATAAAGATTTTTTCAATAAGTGTTAATGTAATCATTTGTTTTATTGGGTTTCTAAATTAGTTATTTGTTTTTCGGTATTTTCTTTATATTTAATTAAATATTGTTTTAATTCAGAAGAAATTTGAGGGTCTTGCAATTCTTGTTCGATGACATTCTTTTTTGTTTTTAAATTAATGAGATTAACTTTTTTAGTTATTTGTTCATTAATGTTTTTTATATTGTTTTGATTTTGTGTTTTTTGGTTTTCTAAAGCAGTTTTAGTTGCACTATTTAAATCAGGTTGCACTAATTTTTGGTCTAATTGTGTAATATTAACAATATTTAATTCTTTATCTTTTAATAATTTTTGATATTTAATAATTTCTTTTTCTTTAAGTAATTTTGTTTCTGTAAGCGAATGTTTTTCTTCTAATTGATTTGTTGTTTTGATTTTATTATCAATTTCTAAAATTTCTTCTTCAGATTTTTTTAAGAATTTTTTTAAGAATAAATCAATTTGTAATTCTTTTTTTTGTTGGGTTTTTAATTTGACGATTTGTTCTATTACTTGTTTTTCTTGAGGAGACAAACTAGGCTCTTTTAATTCTTCATTTTTAATAGTTATTTCTTCATTTAATTGTTTAATTTTGTCATTATAATCATCAAAACAATCATCATTATTGGTTTGAAATATAGTGTTTTTGTTGACAATAATTTCATAAACAGGTTGTTTGGAATGATTAAAAAAATAATAACCAATACCTCCTGTAGTTGCAATTATCATTGTTAAAAGTAAAAAGAGATTGAAAAAATATCTTTTAGTTAGGATATTTTTTTTATTAATAATTTTTTTTGGGTTTATTTTAATTTTCATTTGAGTTTGTTTTCCTTTCTTTTTTTAATTATTTTCTTGATTTATTAAGGTTTCTAATGGGGTATTTTCCTTATATTCTTGTTTGATTGGAATTTTTTTATCGATATCTTTTTTAACATCTTTTATATTTTTTTGATTATTTGATTTTGGCGTTTCATTTTCTTTTGTTTTTCTTTTAATTGGGTAAGTATCGTTGGGATTGAATAGTTGAAGGAAACTGAAAAAGAAATATTTAAATACAAAGCATAAACCAGTAACAAATAATGCCCCAGATACAAAACCAATAGTAAAATTAGAATCAGTCATTTTGATTTTCCTTTCAGATTGGTGTGTGTGTTTTTTGAGATTTTAACAATCTTTTTCTTTCTTTTTTAGATTGCCAAATAGCTACTTTATGTTTTTGTTGTTCTATTTGGGATAATATTTCTTCTTGCGAAGTCTTTATTTGTTCTAGTTTTTGAAGTAATAATTGTTCTTGTTGTTCTTGTTTAGCATTTTTTATTTCTAAAGTTTGAAGTTTTTTATTAGGAAAAAATAGGTTTAGAATAGTTTGTTTAATAAAAACAATTGGTTTTTTAATTAATTTAAAAATAGGTTTAAAACCAGTAATGATTAATATTGTAAATAGAGTTGTTTGGATTCCATCCAATCTTCTTTCCATGATTTCAGTAGCGGTAAATCCTTTAGTGTAATTTAATATAAAATTACTAATTATTGTAAATATTGAAAAAATCCACATTATTTCCTACTTTCTTAATAATTTTTATAAAATTTATTCATTTGGTTTTAGGTAATTTCTTTTTATTTTTAAAGGTTTTGTTGGAATGATGTAAATTTATCCTTTTATCTTTGGGGATTTTGGTAGTTGAACGGTCTTTAAAGTAAGTTCCTTGGTATGTTTCGGTCATTGCATCGCTCATATTGTTTCTCCTTTTATTTTAATTGAAGTTTTTTGACTTCATCTTTAATTGGTTTTGACATTTTAAAACTAACAACCGTTTTTGCGGGTATTTTTAAGTTTTTACCAGTTCTTTTTCCTGTTTTTTTGCCTGTTTGTTTATTGATGATGAATTTAGTTTCGGGGGTTGTGTGGGCTTTTCTAGTTTTTAAGATGAATTTACCAATTTTAGAGGATAAAACCACTTCTTCATTTGATGTGATTGCTTTAATTAGAGCATTCTCAAATGAGTTGTAAAACTCTTCGGTTTGGGTTATTGAGGTTTTATTTACCTCAGCTATTTTTTTAATTAATTCTTTTTTCGTCATAATGATTTGACTCCTTTTTTGATTTTTTTTAATTGTTTGTTTATTTTTATTGGATTTTTAAAAGTTAATAATATCTTTAACAGTTCCATCGGGGTGGTAGCCTGTTTTTTTGATTTTTTTTCCTGTTTGTGGGTCATATTCAATGATGAAGTCAATTTTTTTGCTGTTGAGGTTGTTGTAGTAGGTTTTTTTGATGATTGTACCAGTTTGAGGGTCGGATTCAATGATTAAATCAATTGTTATTCCGTCGGGGTTGTAATTGGTTTCTTTGATTATTTCACCAGTTTGAGGATCGTATTCAGTGATGTACCAAATTGTCACGCCGTCTGGGTTGTAAGTGGTTCTTTTGATTATTTGGTTGTTTTCGTTAGATTCCTCGGTTATTTTGTATCCGTTATTATCAATAATTTCTTTTATAATTTTTTTCATTTTTTTAAAATCTCCTTTTATTTTTATTGATTCCAAAAGTTAATGATTTTTTTAATAGTTCCATCATCATAGTAATATGTCTTTTTGAGTAATATGCGTGCGCTATCCTCTCCATCATATTCTTTTATATAATCAATAGTTTCGCCATCGGACTTGTAATATGTCTCTTTGATTAGTTTGTCAATATCTCTTTCGTAACTTTCTATATAATCAATAGTTTTGCCATCAGCTTGATAAAAAACTTCTTGAAACGTAAAGCTAGTATTTTTAACGGATTCAATTATACAGTCAATAGTTTTATCAGAACGATAATAAATTATTTTTTCATCATCTTTATAATAAGTTGCTTTAACTATATGGCCAGTGATTTTGTCGAATTCTTGAACGACTTTAATTCCGTAATCATCAATAAATTCTTTAATAATTGTTTTCATTTTTTTCTCCTTTTTTTATAAAAAAAGTCCCTTTTGGGGACTTAATTTTTTAAATATTATTTGGTTTTGTTATCTAAAAAAATGACATTTTGAATAATTACTTTGGATGTTGTTCGCGTTTTACCTTCGTTGGTGGTATATTTTTGGATGGATAATGCGCCTTCTGCATATATTTTTGAACCTTTATTTAAATATGTACTCATGGTTTCAGCTTGATTTCTAAAAACGACACAAGGGATGTATTGAACTTTATCTTTATTGTTAATTGCTAAATTGAAATCTATTTTAGGTATTTGTTCGTTGTTGCTATTGATATATTGTTTTTCTAGGTTATGAGCGATATTACCGATTAATTGTACTTTATTTAACATTTTTTATTCTCCTTATTTTTATAATTTGGGTTTAGTTTTCTAATTGCATTATCTTTTAAATCTTCAATTTGGGAGAGTTTTAAATTAAGTTTTTGCGCGATTGCATGATTTGATAGGGGTTGTTGATTAGGTTTGTTGTTGTTTTTTAATGAGATACCAAAATTTAAACAAATAACATTGAATTCATTTTTGCTTAGTTTAGTTTTTAGTTTTTTTATTAATAATTCATGTTTTACTTGTTTTAGCCATAATTGATGTGGATTAAGGATTTTATCCCAATTAGATTGTTTGTATTGTTCTTCTTTAAAACTGATATTATTTGGTTTGGTTGTTTTTTGGGGGATTGAATGTGAGTGGCTTTTTCTTATTAGTTCGCTGATTGCAAATTTTATTTTTGGAGTTGCGTAAGTAACAAAGTCATAGCCTAAATCTTGGTAATTATTGAGGGCTTTGATTAATCCTAAAATCCCTTCTTGATATAAATCTTCTTTAGTTAAAACTTTAGGGTAATACTTAAATTGATAAGTTAGTTTTTTTACTAAAGGTAAATGAAGTTCGATTAATTGATTGCGAATTTCTAAATTCTTTTTATTTTTTAAAAAATCTTTAAATAATTTTTGTCTTAACATTCAATTCCTCTCTAAAAACGTTTTTTAGAAAAGATATGAAATTATTTTTTTAGTCTTTGAAACAAAAAAAAGACTAACTATTAAGTTAGTCTTAAAGAATTTTTAAAAAGCAAAAAGTGTCTAAACTTTTGGAACACCTCACGCATCCGTTTGAAACAAAAGTACTTCAGCAGCACGCCCGCTAAGATTAATAATAACTTCATCTAAATAATCTTTTTCTTTCATAATGTTATCATCTAGTCGATAATAAGAAGTTCCACCATCAGCATTATAATTACTCAAAGTTTGGGCAGAAACTGAATTAATAATTCTGCCTACACTCAAAGCAACAACTGTATGTACTGCTTCGTGTACTGCTGTTTTGAGCATTTTTTCATCAATTTGGTTATAATCAAGATTATTAAAATCTAAAGTTTTAGAAAAGTTAGGTTGTGTGTGTTCTTCAGATTTTTTAACATTATATTGAAGTTTGTTTGTTAATATTAAAAAACCAAAAACGCTACTTTCTATTAGAATTAAAACCACCAAAATTCCTAACCATACATATACATTTCTTTCCTTTTTCAATATTTTAATTTTCATAGTTAATTTGTCTTATTTTCTTTGAAATTAGGTTTATTTGTCAAGATTATTTTTTATAAATTTCAATATTTTTTTCTTTCTATTTATTTCTTTTTTAAAAAATGTTAAAATAAAATGAGCTAATTGCAATTGCAAAACTAAAAACTAAAAAAAGATAATGTTAAAATAAAATAATTGTTGTTTTCTTCATGGTAAATTTTTTACATCCTTTTTGCTCCTCTTTTAAAAATTAGCAGAAGTGATTCAAAAAACTGATATTAATGTCATTTTATCACAAAAAAACGATAAAATTTGCTCACTAATCCTTATATTCTGATAGTTTTACTTGCAATTTTATAAATAAAAAAAGAGACTTTAAAAAAGCCTCTTTTTGGGATTTAGATTTATTTTGGCAAAATATTTTAATTATTCAATAATTTTAATTCTAAGTTGATAACAAAAACAAAAATAAATCGATAAAATTAACAAAAAAATAAATTAAAATTATTTATCCAATTCTTAATTTAGCAACCAAAATATGATTATCTTTAATAATTCTTTCTATATCTATTTGTTGTAAAAGTTTCTTTTGGTCTATTTCTTGGGCAATAATATCTAATAAATCTTTATTATTTGCAACAATATTATAAGCTTGTTGAAATAATTTATTCAAATCTACTTTATTTAATTGATTATTTTCCATTAAAAGTTTTTCTATAAATTGAAAATCATCATCAATTCCTGAAAATATTTTTTCTTTTGGAATTTTGCCTTGATTAGCTAAATACTGTTGCGCAGCTGCACCTCCAAAAGCTTGTAAAACTAATCTTTGCCAACCTTGATTTAATTTTGGATGCCTAACAACTGTTTGTCCAAAAAAAAACATCGAATCAGCGGTCAAATCAGTAGTTGTTTCTTGAATATAAATTTTGGCAACCGAACATAATGCAAAAGGAAATTGCAAAACTATTAAGGCATGTCCTGCTTCATGATAAGCTGTTAGTTGACTAGGAGTAAGGGGTGTTGGTGTTTGCATCATAGAAAAATGCAAAATATGAGAAAAATCAGGTTTTAGGATTTGTCCATTAGCACACCAAATTTCTTTAATAGTTTGTATATTGTCTTGTGTTGGCATATAATATTTAAAAATAGATCCACTTGGTAAAATCACTTGTGTAAGCAAACAAGAGTCTAAAAAACCTTCAATAATTATGCCATTTGGTTGGATTTCTCTTAAAAATTTTTTTTCTTCTTGTAAAATAGAACAATTAAACTTTTTATTTTGGTGCTCTTTGGCTTGTATGGCAATTTGCATCACTTTATTATCGCGGTGTTCTTTGCCTTCTTTCATTAACTGAGTTTCCAAAAGTTCAGGCATTAAAGGAATATATTTTTCATCCGTATAAATATTATAATGAGGTTTTGCAGAAGATAAATGGTGTTTTTTTAATGACATATTGATAGAAGGTTTTGTAAAACAAGCCCCTACAGGAACAACATCACAAATAATATGGGTTGGGTTAGTATTTAAATCAATTGACAATTTTTTTGGCAAATCTATAAATTCTTTTATCCCAATTATTACAAAAATAATAATAGCAATGTTTGTCCAAAATAATTTTGGGATTTTAGAAATCATATTTAGTTTTTTATCTCCTTAAAATTAAAAAAGTTAAATTAAAATTTAACATGAAAAAATAACAGAATAAAGTGATTAATATTATTTGAAATAATAAAGTTTTTTGGATGATATAAAATAAAATCATATAGCAAATAATAAATAATGTGCTTTATTAATGGATGATAAATTTTATACTTGATAATTAGTTATCAAAATGATATACTACAAATAAACAAATATTAAAATTCTACATCATATATTATTATATTTTATAATATGGATTTAAGAATTATAAATTTGAATGCATTTGGGTGATTTATATATTTAATAAAACCACTTTAAAAAAATTTTATAACTAATTCCATCCTTAAAAATTTATTATTTTGTTTCATCCAATCCCAAATCACAACAACTGCCAAAAATTAACTAAAACGGATACAAAAAAATAACAATTTTTTTTCAAAATTCACCCAATTCCACCCAAATAATTCCCAAAATAACGGTTTTTGGTTCCAAATTCCCAAAATAATGCATTTTTTTAACATTTATTATTAGCTTTTATTTTTTGTTTTGTTATAATTTAATCAGGCTTATAAAAAATAATTGATCATCAAAAGAAAGATGACTAGAATAAACGAACTAAAAAATAATTTAATTTTGCAAAATTGAACCAAGATAATACTTTATAACTTTGGTTGTGGCACTTTTCTGATTTATTTTTAGTAGTTATAAAAACAATATAACTAATTTATTAAACTTGCAAATGCAAAACAAAAAGGCAAGAGCAAGAAGGCAAAAAAACATACAAATGACTTTGCACACAAACAAGACTAACAAACCACATAAACCACATAACTCAAAACCCCAACCAAACTTCCCCACCAAAAAATTATCTTACTCAATTATCATCCTTATTATTTTGAATTCCTTTATTCCATTTAATTTTATCCACCATTATAGCCTTGCAAATATTTTTTATATATCAGTTAACAAAATACTAAAATATAAATTTAGTCAAAGGAAACAACTTTATATGAATAAAAAAGAAGAAATTTTGCAAATCAGTCGTCTTGATAAAGATGCTGTTGTCAAACATCTAAACACCGATGCTTGCGGACTTACTGACAAACAAGCCCAAGAAAGACAAACTCTCTACGGTAAAAATATTATCAAACAAGGCGAATCTTTTCCGTTTTGGCAACAATTCATCAAACAATTTACCTCGGTAATGGCTATTTTATTATGGATAGCAGCATTAATGATTTTTGTAATTAATCCCAAAGAAGCAGCCATCGGTATTTCTATTATTTTAGTTATCATTGTAAATGGCTTATTTTCTTTTTCCCAAGAATACAAAGCTGATAAAATGTTGTCTTCCTTAGGTAAAATGATTCCTAAAAAAGTTCAAGTTTACCGCAACAAAAAAATAGAATTAATGGATGTTATTGAACTTACCATTGGAGATGTCATCTTTTTAGAAACAGGAACCCAAGTTCCAGTAGATGCACGTATTATTCAATCTAATAGCTTTTTTGTTGACAACTCAATGTTATCAGGCGAAACCATTCCTTTAAACCGTACTGAAATGCCAAACCTCGAAGATAATCATTCCATTGCTGAAATGCCTAATTTAGTTTATGCAGGTACTACAGTTACTCAAGGTAGTTGTTTTGCAGTTGTTTATGCTATTGGAAACAACACCCAAATTGGAGAAGTTTCAAGCATTGCTCAAAGCATTGAAAAAGGCAAAAGCCTTCTAGACCAAGAAATGAACCACATTGTTAAAAAAGTAAGTATTATTGCTTCTTGTGCAGCTTTATTTGTCTTTATGATTTGTTTTTTCAAAGCAGAAAAATATAATATAGATTCTTTTAGAGCAGCAATTGTTTGTGCAGTTGGTATGTTAGTTGCAAACATTCCTGAAGGCTTACTTCCTACCGTTAATCTAAGTTTAGCAGTTGGTTCTCAAAGAATGGCTAAACAAAACGCTTTAGTTAAAAAAATCTCTTCCCTAGAAACCCTCAGTTCTACTACTGTTATTTGTACTGATAAAACAGGAACTCTAACTCAAAACCAACTTACAGTAAGAAAAATTGTAACTCCTGATGGCACTATCAAATTAAAAGGTTCTGGCTATAACGACGAACAAACATTTAGTGTTTGCCCAAACAATACTGTCTCCAAAAAAGGAATTGAAAAATTCTTAATTGCATCAGTTCTATGCTCTGAGGCTAAATTAGTTCCTACGCCAACTAAACCCCACCAATTTGAATTAATCGGTAATCCTACTGAAGGAGCTTTATTAATTGCTGCTAAAAAATACGGTTACAACATTGAAGAAGTAAAAAACAACTTAGAAATCATCCAATTAAACCCATTTACTTCCGAACGTAAAAAAATGAGTGTCTTAGTTAAAAACAACCAAGAACCTGCATATGACACCAATTCACAATATCTCTTTATTAAAGGAGCTCCTAATATTGTCCTTGAACAATGTCAAATGCAATACAAAGGTTCTCAAGTAAGTCCTTTTAGCCCTCATGAAAAAGAATCTTTCCTTAAACAAAACGACCAATTTGCAAGCCAAGGATACCGCGTTCTTGCTCTTGCTTACAAAAAAATTGAACAAAATCCTCCCCTAGAAGAAGATATGGTTTTCTTAGGTTTTGCAGTTAATTACGACCCACCAAGAGAAGAAGTTAAAGAAGCAGTTAAAAACTTAACTCAAGCAGGACTAAAAATTACTATTATTACAGGAGATTACAGTCTTACTGCTGCTGCCATTGGTAAACAAGTAGGAATCATCCAAGACAAGTTCGTTGGTTTAGACGGCTGTGACCTTGACAAAATGTCTTTAGAAAAATTACAAGAAGTCCTCAAAAGCCCTCATCCAGTTGTCTTTTCACGCACTACTCCCAAACATAAATTAAAAATTGTTCAAGCATACCGCAACAATGGAGAAGTAGTAGGAGTTACTGGCGACGGAGTTAATGACATTTTAGCCCTTAAAGCAGCTCACATAGGAATTGCTATGGGAAAAGCAGGCACTGATGTTGCTCGTAATGCTGCTGATATGATTTTATTAGATGATAATTTTGCAACTATTTCCAAAGCTGTTTTAGAAGGACGTTGTATTTATGAAAACATCAAAAAATTCATAACTTATGTCTTTGCTTCTAATATCCCTCAAATCTTTCCTTTCATCGCTATTGCTTTTTTAGGAGTTACAGAACCTTACTTATATGTTTTACAAATTTTAGCAATTGATCTTTTAACTGACTTAATTCCTGCTATTGCTCTAGGAGCTGAAGAAACTGACCCAAGTTTATTAGTCCAAAAACCACGTACTAAAAACGACCATCTAATGGACGCTAAAGTATTAAAACGTAGTTATGGCTTTTTAGGAATAGTTGAAGGTTTAATGTCTTTAGCATTTTTTTGTGCAGTTTACAATTTTAATACAAAAGACAACTTCTTCCTAGCTTCTACTATGGCATTTGGAGCTGTTATCTTTGCTCAAGTAGGAAACGCATTTGCTTGTCGTTCTAACAAACTTTACTTTTGGCAAACTATCAAAAAACCTAATAAAATATTGTACTATGGTATTATAATTGAAGTATTATTCTTTGTATTAATTACTAAATTTAGTTCTTTAAGTGATATATTCCATACTAAGGATATTAATATATCTCATTATTTATGTTTATTATTATGTCCTTTAGTTATGTTATTATTTGATACTATCTGGAAAAAAGTATTTGCATTTAAGAACCAAAAACAATCAAAAATAAACTAATACTTACAATTAAATAATTTATAAAAGACCTCTTTTTTAGAGGTCTTTTTTTGTTTATTAATATAATTATTAAGTCTCCTAAACTCATAAAACTACTTTTTTAACTATTATTGAACGTTCTTTACGCAAAAAAAGAGTAAAATAAAAGTAAGTGAAATGTTTTTTGTTCCCTATAAAACTAAAAGGAAATGATAAAGGAGACAAAAAATATGCAACAACCACAAAAAGACAATAAAAATTTTATTGTACTTACAATAGCATTTACAGTATTAATGTTAGGATTAATTTTAGGTGTTTGTTGGGTTTTAAAATCTAAACAAGAACCAACAAAAGAAGAAACATTTAAACCGCCCACACAAACTTACAAACCTGATTATAGTAATAACGAAGGAACTTATACAGGAAGTCAAGTCAATCAAAATCCTTACTTGCCTTCTCAAACATTTACAACCACATCACAACCACAAACAACAAACTCTCAACCAACTCAAACCCAAACTCCACAAGGAAAACTAATCAAAAAACAAGAATATAAATCCAATGGCACAAAATCTGATTATTGTACCTACGAATACAACTCCAAAGGACAACCAACCAAAAAACAAAATTATGATTTTGATGGCACAAAAGATAATTACATCACCTACGAATACAACTACCAATGATTATTTTCATAATTGAAGCATTTCACAATAACCTCTTATTTATAAGAGGTTATTTCTTTTAATAATATTAATCATATATATAATAAAAACAAGTTAATTACTTAACTTGTTTTTATTATATCTTAATTTAATTTTATATAATGTTTTTCTTTGGGTTTAACTTCTTTTTTTGGAACACTTAATTTTAATAAACCTTGTTCCAAAGAACCTTTAATATCTTCTAAAAGAAAATCATCACCTAAATAAAAACTACGTCTCAAAAATCCTTGAAATCTTTCTTTACGTATAAAATTAGCTTCTTTAATTTGATTTTTTTTAGAATTTTTAGCCTCAACTACTAAATAGCCTTCTTCCAAAGCAACTTTAACATCTTCTTTTTTAAAACCTGGTAATTCAATAGTAATAAAGTATTGATTATCTTGTTCTTGAATATCAGTTTTCATAATATTGTTGTTGTTAGTTAAAGAATTTGTTTTAAAATCTTCAAATAAATTTTCTAATAAATCTTGATTTTGATTAATTAAACTAAATAGCATTTTTATCACTCCTTTTTTCTTCTTTCTAACTTAAAAAATGAAAAAACGATTTTCTATAATTTGTTCATTTGAACTTAAAGCGATTTTAGATGAAAATATAAATCTTTACTGTCTTTTTTGATAATCTCTTATATTTATTTTTTTTTATAATATGTATAAAACATTTAATCCTTTAAGCTCAATTTTATTTTAACAAAAATTTTTGGCACTGTCAATACATTATTGCTATTTTTTTTACAAACTAATAAATAAATTTTAGGGTAAAATAATAATGAAGGGTGTTTTACATTTGAAATAAATCCCAAAAGAAAAAAAATACTTTTATTTATATTTTATTTAACATCGCTCATAATTAGAAAAGAGTTTTATGAAAAGAATTAATTTTTATCGTAAATTTATCTTATTTTTTAACATATCTATTCTTTTTTGGCTAAGTTTTATTCAATTACAAAATTACTCTTATACTAGTCAATTTATGAATAATTCCTTATATTTTGATAAACTACATGAAAATAACCAAACTAAAACTATTAAACAAACTATTAAAGCTTTGGAACAAGAAAAAGACATTTTAAAAGAAAACATTAAAAAAGATATTAAGGAAGAACAAATTAAAAATACTAATCAAATACAAACCAACAAAGACCAAATTTGGCAAATACATACAAATGATAAAACTGCTTTGGGAATTATTTTTTATAGTTTCAAAATCACAAACAATAATGACAATGAAAATGAAAAAACACCATCAATTAACAATTCAGAACAAAAAATATATTTTGCTCTTACTCCTAAAAATATAATACAACAAAACAACATTATAAAATTATCAAATCCCCAAGGAGAAGAATGGGGCACTATTCAAAATCAAGTATTAACTCAATATAATATTTTTACTCCCTTATTAAAAGATTTTGATATTATCACTTTTAAATCTCACAAACAATATATAATTACTCCTTTACAAAGACAAAAAAAATATCACCAAGGACAACCAATTCATTCTTTTTCTACAACTATACCACAAGCAATTGCCTTTCAACAAAGTCATATAAGTGAAGATATTGAAGTTAAAAATGAATTAGATGAAATATTTATTGCTATTTCTAGTCGTTGTAATTCCAACAATAAACAAACTATGTTTTGGACTGAAAAAGGCAATTTAATTGGTTTTTTAATAACTCCTGAAATAAAAAAAGAAAAAGGAATTAAATATATTAAAGCGATTCCTTCCATAAATTTTAATAAACCTATAATAAATGACGAACCTCCAATAATAAAACTTATCAATGCAATTATCAACCCCAATAATATAAATAATATAGTAGATAAAGATACAGAAACAAAGACAAAGACAAAGGAAAAAGAACCGCCCAACAACCAAATACTAAAAGACATCAATTTAATTACTTTATTTATCAATACTGGTTATAGCCTAGGAACAGGAATAATTGTTTACAAAGAACAAATAAATAACCACACCATATATTATGCACTAACTAATCGTCATGTAATTGAAAGTTTTTATCATACATCAAATCACCAAAAACAAATAACAATCAAAAACAATCAAGGATTAAACAAGCAAGCAAAACTATATGCTTTTATTAATAACAATCGTGAATACGACGATATAGCTATCATAACTTTTACTATTCCTAACTCCGATACTACTAAAAAATTAGATGAAGTTCTTGCCAAATACATTAATTTTGATAAAGATATACAAATACCTATCCATCAAGGAGAACAAGTTTGGGTATTAGGTTGCCAAAAAGGCTTACAAACTAACCAATTCCAAAAACCAACAAAACTAAAATGGAAACAATGGTATTTTGACCTAATGCCTCACCAAAGACCTCAATTTAGACAAAATTTATTTAAAACAGGAGTTATTGCTTTTCTCAATGAAAAAGAAATTAACTCTGATATGACGCTAGATTCAGGCAATAGCGGAGGACCTCTTTTTAATGCTGAAGGAAAATTAATAGGCATAAATAGGAGTTATCATAAAATTTTGCGTATTTCTCAATCAATTAACATTAACTACATCAAACAACAATTCTATACTTTACTCAAATCCAAAAAAGAAAACATAGCAAATAACAACCCAAATAATATTGCATTCCAAACGACTAACACTAATACAAATCATATTGAAAACGAACTTAACATCTTACAAAATGAAAAACTAAACGAACAAAAACCCCACATCCAAACCAACATCTTTTTAGAAGACCTCCATACTTATATAAAAGAACAGCCCGAACAAAAAATAATTTTTCAAAATAAAGACAACCAAGAAACTCTACTTACAATAAATTGTCATGGTTTAGAAACAATACAATTAGTTAATTTTGATACTCACAAATACAAGCAATTAGAAATTAGTTTAGCAAACACTAATCAATTTAGTATCTCTTTACAAATTCAAATTTTTGATTATAACAATAAAAAAAGTTATGAAGAAACAATTCAAATCCCTAAAATTGACATAGATAAAATGTTTTTATCATTTACTAAACAAACTTTTTCTTATAACAACATTTTAGAAAACCAAAAAAAGATTTTAGAAACTAATATCAAATTGGCAAAAACCACCTTCCAAAGCCCCACAAAACCAAATACTTTTTATAATCTTTTTGATAACAAAGAACAAATCATTAAAGAAGATATGTTAAAAACTATAGTTTTATGCCAAGATTATTACAATTCCCAAAATATCAACTTAGGAGTTATTATTGACAAAAAAACTGTAAATAATTCCGATAATACTTTTATATATACCGTCATTTTACAAAAAAATAGAACAAACCTAGACACTTCTTATCTCTTAGATGCTTTCCAAAATATTTGTAATGAAAACGTTAAAATAACTATCCAAACACCTTTTGGCTTACAAGATGAAAAAGGAAAATACAAAACCATAGCCACCCACAATAATCCTTTTAGCTACATAACTTTTGAATCTAGAACAAATTATCCTGTTTGTACTTTTGTTCCTGATAAAAAACTTTTATTAGGAGAAAAAATATATTTAATTAGTAATCATAATAACATCTCTGATAAAGCTTTAGCGCCTCATATTTTTCAAAGCCATTTAGCATTACTAGATAACCCAAACAGCCAAGCAATTACAATAGATAGTACTTTTTTAGAAAATTATTTTAACTTAGAAGAAAGCCTTTATTATAATAATTGGTTTGCCTTTGATTCTCAAGGAAATATAATTAATATTTGCTCTCAACAAGATATTTATCATCTACACAAAAGTCAATTTCCTTTTATTACATTTCCCAAAAATAATATTTTTCCAAATAAAATACTAAACATTACTAATGCCAAAATAGCAATATTTTTAATATGGACTTTTATTTGCATTATAGTTTTTGTAATAATAGATATCAAAAGTTTTAAAGATAAATACAGTATTGTATATAAATTACAATGTTTTTGTAATAATAGATATCAAAAGTTTTAAAGATAAATACAGTATTGTATATAAATTACAATGTTTTTTGTCTTTTTAGAACTAAATAAACAAAAAAGAGACTTAAAAAGTCTCTTTTTATCTTAATATCTTGTTTTTAGTATATTGATTTATTTTCCCACACTTCAACTTAACTTAAATTAGCATCTTTCAATAAAGTTTTAGTATATTGATGTTGAGGAAAGACAAAAATTCTTTAACATTTGCCATTTCTACTACATTACCATGATACATTACAGCACATCTATCACAAAAATACTTAACTATGGATAAATCATGAGAAATAAAGACAATAGTAAGTTTTAATTTTTCTTTCAATTCATTTAAAAGATTAAGAATTTGTGCCTGAATGGAAACATCCAAAGCAGAAACAGGTTCATCAGCAATAATTAAAGTAGGTTTTACAATTAAGGCTCTAGCAATTACAATTCTTTGTTTTTGTCCTCCTGAAAATTCATGAGGATAACGCGCCAAATCACTTTCTTGCAATCCTACTAATTTAATCATTTCCAAAACTTGTACTTTTCTTTGATTTTTATCTTTAATTCCTTGACAAATCAAACCTTTGAGGTGTGCCAAAAGTTTAGACACTTTTTACTTTTTAAAAACTCTTTAAGGCTAACTATTAAGTTAGTCTTTTTTTGTTTCAAGACTGAAAAATAATTTCATATCTTTTCTAAAAAACGTTTTTAGAGAGGAATTGAATGTTAAGACAAAAATTATTTAAAGATTTTTTAAAAAATAAAAAGAATTTAGAAATTCGTAATCAATTAATCGAACTTCATTTACCTTTAGTAAAAAAACTAGCTTATCATTTTAAGTATTACCCTAAAGTTTTAACTAAAGAGGATTTATATCAAGAAGGGATTTTAGGATTAATCAAATCCCTTAATAATTACCAAGATTTAGGTTATGATTTCATTGCTTACGCTACTCCAACCATTAAATCGGAAATCAATGAACTAATAAGAAAAAGCCATTCACCTTCAATCCCACAAAAAACAACCAAACCAAATAATATCAGTTTTAAAGAAGAACAATACAAACAACCTAATTGGGATAAAATCCTTAATCCACATCAATTATGGCTAAAACAAGTAAAACATGAATTATTAATAAAAAAACTAAAAACTAAACTAAGCAAAAATGAATTCAATGTTATTTGTTTAAGTTTTGGCATCTCGCTAGAAAATAACAACGAACCTAATCAACAACCTCTAACCAATCATGCAATCGCGCAAAAACTTAATTTAAAACTCTCCCAAATTGAAGATTTAAAAGATAATGCAATTAGAAAACTAAACCCAAATTATAAAAATAAGGAGAATAAAAAATGTTAAATAAAGTTCAATTAATTGGTAATATCGCTCATAACCTAGAAAAACAATATATCAATAGCAACAACGCACAAATACCTAAAATAGATTTCAATTTAGTAATTAATAATAAAGATAAAGTTCAATACATCCCTTGTGTCGTTTTTCGTAATCAAGCTGAAAACATGAGTACATATTTAAATAAAGGTTCAAAAATATATGCAGAAGGCGCATTATCCATCCAAAAATATACCACAAACGAAGGCCAAACACGAACCACACCCAAAGTAATTATTCAAAATGTCATTTTTTTAGACAACAAAACTAAATAATATTTACAAAATTAAGTCTCCAAAAGGGACTTTTTTTATAAACAAAAAGGAGAAAAAAATATGAATAAAAAAGAATTAATTAAATCAATAGCTGAGGTAAATAAAACCTCAATAACCCAAACCGAAGAGTTTTACAACTCATTTGAGAATGCTCTAATTAAAGCAATCACATCAAATGAAGAAGTGATTTTATCCTCTAAAATTGGTAAATTTATCTTAAAAACTAGAAAAGCCCACACAACCCCCGAAACTAAATTCATCATCAATAAACAAACAGGCAAAAAAACAGGAAAAAGAACTGGTAAAAACTTAAAAATACCCGCAAAAACGGTTGTTAGTTTTAAAATGTCAAAACCAATTAAAGATGAAGTCAAAAAACTTCAATTAAAATAAAAGGAGAAATAATATGAGCGATGCAATGACCGAAGCATACCGAGGAACTTACTTTAAAGACCGTTTAACTACCAAAACCCCCAAAGGTAAATGGCTAAATTTACATCATTCCAACAAAACCTTTAAAAATAAAAAGAAATTACCTAAAACCAAATGAATAAATTTTATAAAAATTATTAAGAAAGTAGGAAATAATGTGGATTTTTTCAATATTTACAATAATTAGTAATTTTATATTAAATTACACTAAAGGATTTACCGCTGCTGAAATCATGGAAAGAAGATTAGATGGAATCCAAACAACTCTATTTACAATATTAATCATTACTGGTTTTAAACCTATTTTCAAATTAATGACAAATATAATTGTTTTTATTAAACAAACTATTCTAAACCTATTTTTTCCTAATAAAAAACTTCAAACTTTAGAAATAAAAAATGCTAAACAAGAACAACAAGAACAATTATTACTTCAAAAACTAGAACAAATAAAGACTTCGCAAGAAGAAATATTATCCCAAATAGAACAACAAAAACATAAAGTAGCTATTTGGCAATCTAAAAAAGAAAGAAAAAGATTGTTAAAATCTCAAAAAACACACACACCAATCGGAAAGGAAAATCAAAATGACTGATTCTAATTTTACTATTGGTTTTGTATCTGGGGCATTATTTGTTACTGGTTTATGCTTTGTATTTAAATATCTCTTTTTCAGTTTCCTTCAACTATTCAATCCCAACGATACTTACCCAATTAAAAGAAAAACAAAAGAAAATGAAACGCCAAAATCAAATAATCAAAAAAATATAAAAGATTTAAAAAAGGATATCGATGAAAAATTTTCAAACCAACAAGAATATAAGGAAAATACCCCATTAGAAACCTTAATAAATCAAGAAAATAATTAAAAAAGAAAGGAAAATTAATTCAAATGAAAATTCAAAAAAACCCAAAAAATATTATTAATAAAAAAAATATCCTAACTAAAAGATATTTTTTCAATCTCTTTTTACTTTTAACAATGATAATTGCAACTACAGGAGGAATTGGTTATTATTTTTTTAAAAATCTAAAAAAACCTGTTTATGAAATTATTGTCAACAAAAACACTATATTTCAAACTGCGCTGTTGCATTTTTTTAGACAACTTTTGTCTCTAAAATTATTCTTTAAGACTAAAAATTAATAGATAATTTCATATCTTTTCAAACTAAAGAAATATTGTTTTCATTCAAAAAAGTGTCTAAAATTTTTTTGATAATTCTTTAGTTTCAAAAGATATTTTTTTAATATTTTATCTTTACACTATATAGTTAGGTAAAAAAAGTTAAAATTCCGTTAAGAAAATAAAAATATAATTATTTTTTTACGTAATTATGTTATTTTGGTCAAAAAAATGTGCAAAAAGAGAACCTCTTTTTCAAGGCTAAAACATTAAAATAAATTAAAAAATAAATTTATATAAGATTTTGGGAATATTGAGAAGGAGATGAATAATTTAATTTAGCTAAAATCCATTGATTGTTCCAAAATTTCGGAAAATGATTGATTATTTTTTTTAATTTTTTGGTTGATTTTTGAAATAAAAAAGGATGTTGATGTTGTAAGATAGTTTTCATTTGGCCGAAAAAGTTTTCAATTACAGCGTTATCGCGTGGAGTTGCTTTTCTTGACATACTGATTAAAAAACCTTTTTTCGTTAAAGTTTGTTGGACTTTTTGTGATTGATAAACTGTTCCTTGATCTGAGTGAATAATACAAGGTTCTTTTAATAGAGGTAATTTTTGGATGGTGTTTAAAACTAATTCTTTATTTTGATGTTTGGAAGTGTGGGAAGCGATAATTTGGTTGTTGAAAGAATCAATAATACAAGAAAAATATAAAAATCCTTGTGGAGTTTTGAAATAAGTGATATCTGTAAAGAGTTTTTGTAAAGGGGCTATTGATATAAAATCTTGATTAATTAAATTATATACTACTTTTAATTTAGTTTTTAAATTATTTTTATAATTATATTTATTTTTTTTAATTCTTAAACGACAGTTAATGTCGTTTTTTTTCATAATGGTGTAAACTTTTTTCTTGGTGATGAACTCGTTAAAGGTTTTTTGATATAAATCAGTGATTTTACGATGACCGTAAAAATATTGTTGGTGTAAACACAAAGCTTTAATGCGATTTTGTTGTAATAAATATTTTTCTTTTTTGGCTTTGATTTTGTTTTCTGCTTTCAACCAATAATAAGTGCTTCTTTTTGTTCGGATAGTTTTTAAAATGGTTGTTAAATTTAGTTTTTGATTAAATTGTTTAACTAATTCAAAAACTGTTTTTTTATCAGTTTTTTGATTTTTTTTCATTAGAGCTTGTAATAATTTATTTTTGTGGATTTCTTTTTCTATTATTTTTTCTATTTTTTTCATGATTTAAATATCGTTTCCCTTTTTTATATCATATACATAATCATTATAACTTTAAATGATTATATTTATTTAAAAAAGGGGGTCTCGCGCAACTGGGGGATTTTTATTTTTCTTCTTCTTTTGTTTTTGTTTGCTTATAATTTTTGTTAGCGCTTCAGCGCGTTAGGGATGTTGTTTGGTTAATTTTTAAAACATCTCTCTTTAATAATGGAAAGGGAAAATAGAGAGTTATTTATATATCGAAAAATAATAATGATAGATGAAAGATACAACGATAATTAAAATTAATAAATCAAATGATAGTAAAACGATGAGTTAAAATAAGTTTATTTATTTTATGTTTTTTATTTTGTTAAATTACTTTTATAATTAGGATGTGTTTTTTAACCCAATAACCTACTTTTCTTTTGATTAAAAATGCTTTGATGTGTTTTAAATCTTCTAATTGATAATAAATAATGTTTGCTTCTTTGTTATAGTTTGTTTTTATAGGGTTGTTATAATTATCTACTTTTTTTGTCATCTAATTTATATAATTTTAAAGTATCTAACTTGTCTATGTTTATTTTGCTAATCAATTCTTTAATATAGTCTTTTTGTTCGTTAAGATAATTAATTTGGAAGATAGGGAAATGCGTTTTAAAGGTATTATTTTGGCTTTTTGGGGGTGTTATGGGGTTGGTGAGGATTTGCGTAGGCGATAAAATCATAACCTAAATCTTCGTAATTAGCTAATGATTTTATTAATCCTAAAACCCCTTCTTGGTATAAATCCTCTTTAGTTAAAAATTTAGGGTAATATTTAAATTGATAAACTAGTTTTTTTACTAAAGGTAAATGAAGTTCGATTAATTGATCTCGAATTTCTAAATTCTTTTTATTTTTTAAAAAATCTTTAAATAATTTTTCTCTTAACATTTAATTCCTTTCTAAAAACATCTTTAGAAAAGATATGAAATTATTTTTTTAATCTTTGAAAATAAAAAAAGACTAACTTAATAGTTAGCATTAAAGAGTTTTTAAAAAGCAAAAAGTGTCTAAACTTTTGGAACACCTCACTTTTTTGAAATTTAAAAAAATATTTCCTTAGTTTGAAAAGATATGAAATTATCTACTTATTTTTAAGTCTTAAAGAATAATTTTAGAGAAAAAAGTTGTCTAAAAAAACGGAACAGCGCAAAGATTAACAAAAACTACTTTAGTTCTTCACGAAGGACATCGTTTATGGCATATGTACAACGCAGTAGTTAACGAAAACAAAGAATCAGCACCAATGATTACCAAAGAAACTTTAGATTCGTATTGTAACGACATAGAACACGATTTAGCCAAACTTGAAGCTGACAAAAAAGACTACCAAAAGAAACTAGAAGAATATAAAGATAAATTACAAAACGATAAAATCGAGGAGGCTTTTGGTCAATCAATTGAGGTAGTTAGAAAAATAGACAGTCAAGAAAAATCCGTAATTGATGAATATAAAAAAATTATTAAAGAATTAGATCACAAAAAAGACGAAATAGAAGATATTGATAAATTACGTATTGATAAATTTGCATTAGAAACGGACGAATTAGAATTTAAAATAAAAGAAAGAGATATAATAAGAGAAGAAATTCGTCAACAAAAACCTAATTAAGCTCGTGCTCAACAACGATTCCAACAAAAACGTCAAACTAAAATTCCTGAAATGGTTATGATTCCTAATAAATAAAACTTTTTTTAAATAATTTAATTTATAAAGTTGTATAATAATGATGTATTTAAATTTCAATATTTGATAATAATCACTATTATCAGAAGGGAAATGAAATTGATGAATACTAGTAATTTTTTCAAAAAACATTTAGTAACTATTATTATTACTTTTCTTATCGTATCAGTCATTATTAGTTTTTATCAAGAAAAAAAGAAATCAAAAAAGAAAAAGAAGAATTGTTTTCGTCAGAAGAAAAAATAGAAAATGATGATTCAAAAATGAGTTCTTCTAGAACTAAACGCGAAACTGAAAAACCTAAATTTACAATTACTGAAGCTCGTTTTGACCAAATAAAATCTTATGTATTTTCGGAAAACAACAATCAAAATTTATTACTTAATGATCTTTCTGAAAAAGAAAAAACTGAATGAGAAATAAAATAAAAGGAGTTTTAATTGATGTTTAAAATCAAAAATAATTTATTATTATTGAATGCATTTTTTGTATTTATTTTCTTAGGATTATTTTTAATTATTAATAATCAACAAGTAATGGCTGCCCCTAATGAAGAGTTTGTTGGCGATATGAGAATCGTTAATACAACTGTATCAAATATTGATATTCTTAAAAATCATGAAACATTTAAACAATATTTTGATTTTACGTTAACTGGTCCGCGTTATAACGGAAACACAGAAGAATTTGCAATTATTTGGAAAATTAAGAATCCACCTCGTAATTTATTAGGTGTTTTTTTTGATAATAGCACTAGAGATGATGAAGATGATAAATATACTTTAGAAGAATTAAAACAAATGGGTAATGGAGCTAAAAATATGTATATTTTTTGGCAATATGAATAAAAATAATTTTTATTAATTAAAAAAGGAGTTTCAATAATGTTTAAAATACAAAATCAATTTAAAATAATAAGTATTTATTTGTTTATTTTTTTGGGATTATTATTAGTTAATAATAATCTAGTAATGGCGAATAATGCAAATTCTAATGTCAATATACCCCGAAATAACAATGTTAACAACAATATATTAACACAAATCAGAACTTTGCATGATTTGTTGTTAAATGAAGCAAACTTATTTCAAGAACTTTATAATGCTACTAGAGATAATCTGCCACAAGATATAATAATTAATTTAAAAAATCAAATAAGAAATATACATATACAATCTGAAAATATTAGAATAAATATTCTTTCGAATCAATAATAAAATAACTCAAATATAAACAAGACCCTCTCTCCCAGGGTCTTTTTCTTTTATCCCCACACAACTGGCAAGGCCATTAAACCAAAAACCAAAGGAGGCAAAAATATATGAATCGAACCAAATCCTTAAAAAAGTTTTCTTAATCATTTCTTTATTAATCACTATTTTATTCGTTAAACCTATTTTTGCTCATAACTGTTTTCACAAACAAACAAATTCTAAAATCAAACTCGCTGACTACCAAACCCTTCAAGAAGAATGGTTAAATACCCAACCAAAAATGAAAAGATACGACATCAACGTTATAGAGAAAGAAGATATCCCTAATATATTAGAATATTTTAATATCCAAACTTCCACCTATAACCTCGAAGAACCCTCATACAACCCTTATGGACGTAAATTTTTCTTCAACAAATTAAAAAATCCTCCTTCAGGTCTCTTAGGGGTTTATTTCAAACCTAGAATCAATCCTTTTAACGAAAAATATTCTCATGAAGACGATGAATACACTTTAGAAGACCTTTTAAAATACGAAATCGCCATCGAAGAAGTGAGGTGTTCCAAAAGTTTAGTATTTTTATCAACTTTAAACTCTTTGACAACTTTTCCTTCTTGATTATAAAATTTCACTTTTAAAACTTGTGATTTAGGCCATAAAAGATAACCAAGTACACCACCTACTACTAATAATGCAAGTACTGTCCATGTAACAACCTTTTTTTGGTAAAATCTGTACAAAAATATTTTTTTAACGCACTAAAAAAATTCTTTACTTTTGATTTCCGATTTGCTTGATTGGCTTTTGGAACTCCTTTATTTTTCTTTGACATTTATTTTCCCTTTATTTCCTTTTCTTTTTATATGATTTTATATTTTATATAATATTGCAAAAATACTTTCTAATATTGTTTTATATAAATAGTAAAATTGCAGTAATTTTGGTATTTAAATATTGTATCAAGTATTTTAATATTTTAAAAATATAACACATGACACCAAATAAGTTAAGTTTTTTTAAAATTAAAAATAAAAATAAATATTTAGTATTATTTTGATATAAACTGAGATTTATAACAAAAATATTTAACAATTTAAAAATAAAACTAAAAAATAAAAATATATTTTAAAAACAAAAAAACTCAATATTTAAAAACTTAAAAAATTAAAAATACACTAAAAATAAAAAAATACAATTTTTTTGCTAAATTGCATCAAAAATACTTTAAAAGTATATTGACATTTTTTTATTAACCACCTAACACTTTTTAACCCCTTTATCTTTTTTTACAACAGCAATTTAAAAATAAAAAATATTGCTATTAACATCATTTTATCACAAAAAAAAGGAATTTTTTGCTCACTCATCTTTATATCATGATTGTTTTCCTTGAAATTTTATATAACAAAAAAAACCAACTTTTTAGAGTTGATCTTATAATTTTTCAAAATATTTAATTGTTTGATTTTAATAATTTGGCAATATTTTATCAAAAAGGGTTTTGGGCAAAAGGATAATAAAACCTATCATAAAGGCACAAAAGCCACACACCAAGCAAAAGAAGTGCCAATCCTAATAAAAAAGTAAACAAATCAAGAATACTAAAAGATTTTTCATAATACCAAGTTCTTGTTTTGTATTTACCAAAACGCCTCAATTGCATAGCATTAGTAATTACATCAATTTTATCTAAATTAAAGAAAATCAAAGGAGGAATAATAAGGGCAATTCTTTTAATATCTGCAATAATACGAGCCAAAAAATGAGTTTTTTTAACAACTTTAATACCTCGTGCTTGTTGATTGAGAGAAATATTTTTAAAATCTTTTTGAATTTCAGGAATATAACGAATAGTAAGGGCAAAAGCATAACTAATTTTATAACTAACCCCTAATTTATTTAAACTAGCAGCTAATTGACTGGGATTAGTAGTTATAATAAAGATTAAAAATAAAGGAATAATACAACAATATTTTAACAACACATTAAATTGATAAAATAATTGTTCTTGGGTTAAAAGATTAAAAAATAAAGGAATGGGGGTTTTGGAGTTATATATTTGAGTACCATAATTTCTAAAACAAAAAAAAATAATAATATTGTTTACAAACAAAAAAAAGAAAGTTCCTTTAACTACAAACGCTACTTGCTGCCATTTAATTTGAGCACACCAAAACAAAAACAAAGAAAAAAAGACAAGTCCTAACAAAAACCATACATGATAGACCATCATACAAGCAACTGAAACCAAAATTAAAAACAATAACTTAGTTGCTCCTTGGATTTTATAAATGAAAGTATTACCTGGTAAATATTGTAACATACTATTTGCCATAACAACAATCCTCCTTTAAAAAAGCCAACATTTGAGTTAACAAAACATTTTTTTGTTCTGATGTAAATGGCAATTTATTGATAAGAACAATCAAGCTGATAGGATTGAGAGAAGTTTTTTGCATTAAAGACATATCTGTAAAAATTTTTAAAGGAGTAGTATTTGCAATAATTTTTCCTTGTTCCAAAACCAAAGTTCTTTGAGTATAATTAAGCATTAAAGACATATCATGAGTAATAATTATAATGGTAATTCCTTTATTATTTAACTTTTGTAAAAAAGTCATAATTTGTGTGTGATGTTTTAAATCTTGTCCTATGGTAGGTTCATCCAAAATAAGAATTTGGGGTTGCATCACTAAAATAGAAGCAATGGTAAGTCTTTTTTTTTGTCCAAAACTAAGAGCAGAAATAGGCCAGTTAACAAAACAATCCAAATTACAAGTTTTCAAAATGGCATGCACTTTGGTTTTTATTTCAGTTAATGAAAGTTGTTTTCCTAAAAGCCCCAATGCTACTTCTTCAAAAACAGTTTTTTGAGAAATCATATGGTGGGGATTTTGCATGACAAAACCAATTTTTTCTGATCTTTGTTGTAAAGACAAATGTGTTAAATCTTGATTATTTAATAAAATAGTTCCTGTTTGAGGATTAGAAAAACCACAAATAACTTTGGCTAAAGTAGATTTACCACTACCATTTTTACCAACAATACTAATCATTTTTCCTGGAAATAAATCCAAAGAAATGTCATTTAAAATATTGGGTTGTTTGGATTCATAGTGATAAGAAATATTTTGTAATTGCAAAATGGGGCAAAATGGGGCAAATTGTTTGGGAAAAAAAGGCAATAATTGAGTTGGGTCGTTTTGAGAAATAGCACATTTTTTTAAATTTGTTAATTGATTGGAAAAATATTGAACAAAATCTAAGGATTGTAAGGCAGGCAAATTTAATAAATAAGGAAGGCTTCCCAAATTGATACCAACCTTTTTCAAAGCACTAATATAAGTTGGTTCTTGGATACCTTGTTTAGTTAAAATATTTTCTAAAATTAATTTTTGGGGAGAATTGTCATAAATAATTTTTTCATCTTCAAATACTATTACCCTATCAAAAGAATCATCTAAAATATCTTCTAAATAATGTTCGATAACTAAAATAGTCGAATGGTATTTTTGATGAATAGTTTTTATTAAAGCAGTCATTTTGGCTCTTGAAACAGGATCAAGATTGGATAGAGATTCATCAAATAACAAAATAGAAGGATTATAAATTAAAACTCCTGCCATCGATGCTAATTGCTTGTGACCTTCAGAAAGTTCTTGTGGTTTGTAATCTAAAAAGGATTGCAATCCTAAATCTTGTGCCCACATATTTACTTTTTGATATATTTCACTTTGAGGCAAATCATCATTTTCCAAGGCAAAAGCTATATCTTCTGCTACTGTTAAACCTACAAATTGATTATCTGTATCTTGCATAATGGTACCCACATCCAAAGATAGATCAAATATATTGGTTTGTGTCAAGACTTTATCCTTAATAATAGCAGTACCTGTAATTTTTCCTTGATAACTATGAGGAATCAAACCATTAATACATTTTAAAAAAGTAGATTTACCGCTACCATTTTTGCCCACAATCAAAACTTTTTGTCCTTCATAAATAGTTAAATTAATTTGATTTAGAGTTGGTGTTTGTTGACTATAATATTGAAAACTAAAATCTTTAAAAATGATTAATGGTTTTGGCATAAAGTTCCTCTTTGAAGTTATAAAATAAAAAAATTGATTAAGGATGTTTAAAAATATTTAAGAATTATTAATTTTAATTAAAGTAGCTTGTTTAGTGTAATGACAAGAATACATAGACATTAATTTAATTCCTACTACACTATAAGCTAAAATATTAGAAATTACTATCAAAAAACTTTGTAAATAAACTAGTTTAGGTGGTTGTCCGTAAATCAATAAATCACTTTGAGGAGCAAAAAAACCCCAAATTATAAAATTAAAAGCAACCTGATAAAGCCAAAAGTAAACAATTTTTTTCTTGGTAAACACTTGATATTTAAGATCAATTATTTTATGTGGCAATCCGTAAATAAATCCAATAAGAGCAGAGCATAAAACCCAATTCCAAGAAACATTTCCAAACAAAATAAAATCTTTAATGGTGTTTCCTATAAGTCCTACATAAAAACCAACCGCAGGACCAAAAGCAACAGCAATGAAAGCTAAAAAAGCGACTGAAGTTTCAATACTTACATTAAATCCCACAGGAATAGAGGCAAAACAACTTAAAACAAAAAATATCGCAGCACTCAGTCCTATAGTAACAGTTTTTTTAATAGAATCATCTTTTGACATTGGTTAGTTCCTTTAATAAATGGTTTGGGTTTGGAAAATATTAGTGGGTTGGGGTTTTGCTTGTAATGTTTTTTAATTTCAAAGCTTAAATTATTCATTTATAGTTTTATTTAAATTTTTTATTTTTTGTTGGGATTTAGCGGATTAGAATTGTTTTTACTTTCTAACAATTTTTTATATTGCTTACAATAACTTTCATATTTCTTTTTTTCAATTTCAATTTTGGCACTTGCGGCTTTTTGCAAGAAAGATGGATTATTTAAAATGGTTTCACTTCTTTTAATTTCTTTAAGAAGGGTATTTTTTTGTTGTAAAAAATTACTTTCAAATTTGGTTTCATTAAGTTCGTTTAGGGTTTTGCGGTCAATATAAAGACTTAAATTTTTTTCAATTAACCAAATAGTTTTTTTTGAATTGGTAACTTTGTTAGTAATTTTAATTTGTAAAGTTTTGAAAAATTTTTCTAAAGCTTGTTGCAAATTTACGAAATCTTGGAGGATAGTTGAAAATTGAGATGCAACTTCTAATTCTAAATTTAATTTACAATTGATATTGGATTCTTGTCTTAAATGACGTGTTTTAATAATTAAGTTTTTAAGATTTTCAAAATCAGCTAAGGCATCTAAATTACAATAAGAAGTTTTTTGCAAAGTGGTTTGAGTAATGTTCGTTTTATTGTCAAAATTTTCATAAAGAGCATCAGTTACAAAAGGAATAAAAGGATGTAAGAGTTGCAAAATATGTTTCATCATATAAACTAAAAATTTTTGACTGTTGTGCAAGTTTGTTAAATTGGAGTTATTCTGATCTAAATCATGTTTGGCAAATTCTAAATGCCAATTAGCAAAATCTTCCCAAACAAAGTGATATAAAATTTTTCCAATTTCTTTTAATTCATATTTTTGATATAAATTTGTTACTTTTTGAGTTGTTAAATGCAATTGTGTTAAAAGGGCTTTTTGGGTCAAAGTCAAAAGATTGATATCAAAATCAGTGTCTAAGGTGCTGGTATTTAATTTTACAAAACGACTAATATTCCACAATTTATTAATAAAATTCCAAGATGAAGCAACTTTAGTCTCATCATAGAATAAATCAAACCCAGGAGCAGCGTTAGTAGTTAAAAACCATCTAAGAGCATCGGTACCATATTTGGCAACAACTTCCAAAGGATCAACACCATTACCTTTTGATTTAGACATTTTTTGTCCTTTGTTATCTCTTACTAAACCATGTAATAAAACATCTTTAAAAGGGTCTTTGTGGGTTAATAAAATACTTTGAAAAACCATTTTTGATACCCAAAAAGTTAAAATGTCATAGCCTGTTACTAAAACATCAGTAGGAAAACGATTTTGAAATAAAGGGGCATTGCAATTAGGCCATCCCAAAGTGCTAAAAGGCCACAAAGCAGAAGAAAACCAAGTATCCAAAACATCACAATCAAGGCTCCATTCTGGACCAGGACTTTCTATTTGAACTTTAATTTCTTGTCCTTTATGCCAAGCAGGAATTTGATGACCCCACCATAATTGACGCGAAATACACCAGTCTTCGATATTTTGGAGCCAATTATTAAAAATATTTTCAAAACGAAGCGGAAAAAAATTGATTTTGTTCGTTTTTAAAGCAATTTGGGCGATGGCTTTGGTTTTTAAAAACCATTGTAAAGAAAGACGCGGTTCGATGATGGCATCCGAAATACTTGAATATCCTACTTTATGAAGGTGATTTTCGGTTTTTGTAAAAAATCCTTTTTGTTTAAGAGTTTGCACTAACTTTTGACGACAAACAAAGCGGTCTAATCCTTGATATTGCAAGGCTAAGTCGTTCATAGTGCCATCTTCGTTCATGCATAATAAAGCTTTTAATTGATGTCTTTTAGCTACTTCAAAATCATTAATATCATGTCCAGGTGTCACTTTTACAACTCCTGTACCAAAATTAATATCTACGTAATTATCACTAATAACAGGAATTTGGATGTTAGTATCAGGAATAAAAACTTTTTTGCCAATAAAAGATTGATATCTAGGGTCGTTAGGATTTACCATTAAAGCTTGATCGGCAAACATGGTTTCGGGGCGAGTGGTTGCAATTTCTAAAAAAGAAGGAACCAAAGAAGCGTCAGACAAATTGGAATTAGTTGGAAAATCAACCAAAAAATATTTAATATAATATAATTTTCCTTCAGTTTCATGGTAATTTACTTCTACATTAGAAAGGGCTGTTTTAGTTTCGGGGTCCCAATTAATAATTTTATAATCTCTGTAAATTAATTTTTTTTGGTATAATTTGACAAAAACTTCTTGAACTGTTTGGCTCAAATCAGGATCAAGGGTAAATTTTTCAAAATTATAATCTAGATGCAGCCCTAAAACTTGCCATTGTTGCCTAATATTTTGGGCATGTTTTTCTTTCCACTGCCACGCATATTTTAAAAAAATTTCTTTACTTAAAGTTTTGGTCAAAAGCCCTTCTTGTTTTAATTGTTCTTTAACTTTATTTTGAGTGGCAATTCCTGCATGATCCATCCCAGGCAAAAAGAGCACATCAAAGCCTTGCATTTTTTTAAATCTTATAATAATATCTTGAATGGTGTTATTCCAAGCGTGTCCCAAATGCAGTTTTCCTGTTACATTGGGAGGCGGAATTACAACAGTAAAAGTTTTTTTGTTGGCGTTTGGATTGGCACAAAAATATTTTTTTTCTAACCATTGTTGGTATCTTTGATGTTCTACTTTTTTAAAATCATATTTAGTTTGCATAAAAGCTAGCTTCTTTCTATTTTCTTTTTTTAGGGTTGAAGTTTTTGGGTTTTAAAAGTTTTTTGGGGGTTATGTTTGGGGTTTTGGGAATGTTTAAATGGATTGGAGGAAATAAAAAAAATTACAAATTTTTTTGCAAAGTGAAAAAGTTGGAAAAACTAAAAATAAAAGAGCCAAAAAATAAGGGACTCCTTTTTTAATCATTGGCATTTGGATCCATTAATTGACTTAAAAACAGTTTTAATTCTTCCAGCCCTTCTTGTTGTTTTGAAGAAATCAAAAAAAAATATTTAATCTGGGGAAAGTGATTAACAAGCATTTTTAATTGTTTGGGAACAAGATTTTTTTTAACTTTATCCTTTTTAACAAATAACAAGACGACCTCAAAACCCGCTTGCAAAAGAGCTTGATGGATTCTATCGTCTTCTTGGGTAGCACCCACTTTAAAATCAATTAGCTGAAAGACTGCTTTGAGATGAGAAGTTTGTTCCAAAAAAGAAATAATCATCGGCAATAACTGCTTTTGAATTTCTTTACTTTTTTTAGCATAACCGTATCCAGGAGTATCGATCAAATAAAAAGATTCGTTAATGTCATAGTAGTTTAGGGTGATGGTTTTGCCAGGCGTTTGAGAAATTTTAGCTAATTTTTTTCTTTGAGTTAAAGCATTGATGAAAGTGCTTTTGCCAACGTTGCTTCTGCCCATTAAAACAATTTCGGGTTGTTTTTTCAAAGGAATATCTTTAAAATGGACAATACTACGCACAAAAGTGGCTTTTTTAATCATTTTGGTTTTTCCTTTTCTTTGCTTTTGTCTATAATTGTTTGCGATTGGTGATTTTGGGAAATTTTTGAAGGTGGTTTACAAATATTATTATAGCAAATTATTATTTTTGTTGCTTTATATTTTGTGATATCGTTTTATAATAATATTTTTTTGATAAAATAACAATAGTGATAATGATAATAATGTTGAATTGATCTTTTGCAAAACATTTAAAAAATAAACAATTAATTAATAATAAAAGGGCAAAATGAGGTTTTTAATTTGGAACAAACAAATAACATACATTTAATTTGGGGAAAACAAAGGTTTTTTCTAGAAAAAAAAATAAAAAAAATAATTAATATTTGTAAACAAAAACAATTAGATGTAGTTTATTATTGTATGCAAAAAGATCTTGTAACAGAGCTGCAAAAAGAACTACAAACCACTTCTTTGATTGAAAGCGCATGGAAAAAAGTAGTTTTGGTGGATCACAGTGAAATTTTATTTCAAAAAAAACCTCAAGAAATGGCTTTTTTAATTTCTTATTTACAAAATCCTTACAACAATTTAGATTTATATTTTTTTGCAGAAAAAACAACTAAAGCATCTGAAGTTCAAAAAATTTGGGAAAAATATTGTCTTTGCAAAACGACAAACAGTTTGGAGAAAAAAGATTTTTTTAAATATATCATGGAAGTTTTTCAAAAAGATGGTTTTCAAATTGATACCAAAGCTATCCAAGAATTAGTGAGCAAAACTAACTATAATCTTTATTTATTACATCAAGAAATAACAAAAATCAAATTATTTCAATCAAATGATAAAAATATAACTTGTCAATTGGTGCAAAAAATCAATGCTTTTAAAGAAAATGACAATATTTTTGGATTAATTAATCTTTTTTTAAAACAAAATTATATTGATGCTTATCAAATGTATCAAACATTAAAAACGCAAAAAATCAATGCTTTTCATGTTATAAATCAATTAACTCATAAAATTAAAGAATTGTTATTGGTAAAAGAAATGTTGCAACAAAAAAAAAACCCAGAAGAAGTGCAAAAAGTTTTGCCAGTTTCACAAGGAAAAGTATTTTTTTTAATGAAAGAAGCAAAATTGATTGAAACGCAAAAATTAAATACACTGTTTTTAGATTTAATAGAATTAGAATATCAAATTAAAATGGGTGCTGTAAATAAAGATATCGGTTTGGAAATGTTTTTATTGGGTAAGCAAAAGGTTTTTTTGTAATTTGAAAACTAAGCACATAACTTACAATTTTTTGACGGTCACAAAGGTTTTAAGATTTGTAAAATTTCTTCTTGAGTAATTGTTCCTTGCCTTAAAATAACTGGTTGAAAAGTGTTTAGATCAACAATAGTTGAAGATATTTTTAAAATCGGGTGATAGTTTTGATAAATTAAGGCGACTTTATTGTAATAAATATTAAAAATAGTTTGGTAATCATTTAGTGGAGGATGATTGCTTTGATTAACAGAAGTGGTCTTTAAAGGACCATTTTTTTTTAAAATTTCCAAAGCTAAAGGATGATTGGGGATTCTTATTCCTAAAGTTTTTGCCTTTGTTTTAGAAAAATATTTCAAAGTGGTAGGCAGAATTAAAGTTAAAGGGCCTGGCCAAAAATGCAGAGCTAATTTAAGGCTTTGGGGACTAAATTGGACCAATTTTTTTGCTTGTTGTAAAGATGCACACAAAACAACAATACTTTTATTTAAAGGTCTTTTTTTAATTTGATAAATGCAATTGAGTCCTTTTTTATCATATAATTTAGCGCCCATACCATAAACTGTATCGGTTGGAAAAATAATAATATCTTTTGGTTTCACAATAATTCCTTTATTTATCTTTATTTATCTTAAACTGGTTTTTTTAATTGAATTGTTTTTATTTTGGTTTTTTAAAAGAAATTGCATCAAAACTAACTTTGGGCAAGTTGTTCTTTTTGGGCTTCATGAATCAAAGGTTCAATAACTAAATCGAGTTTACCTTCCATAATAATATCTAATTTTTGTAAAGTAAGTCCAATTCTGTGATCTGTTATACGATTTTGGGGGTAATTGTATGTTCTTATTTTTTCGCTTCTTTCACCAGTTCCTACTAAATTTTTTCTGTGTTTGTTTTCTTCTTCTTGTTTAGCGGTTAACATTTGATTATAAATGCGTGTTTTTAAAATGGTAAATGCTTTATCTTTGTTTTCGTGCTGGCTTTTTCCTTCTTGACAAGCAACACTAATTCCCGAAGGTATATGAGTAAGTCTAACAGCTGATTTAGTAGTGTTTACTGATTGTCCACCAGGTCCGCTAGAATTAAAAGTGTCGGTGCGAATGTCATGCCAATCAATTTTTAATTCTAATTCTTCTGCTTCGGGAACTACCAAAACAACAGCAGTAGAAGTGTGAATTCGCCCTTGGGCTTCGGTAGCAGGAACACGTTGGACGCGATGCACACCTGATTCATACTTTAAAAAAGAATAAATATTTTTTCCAGAAATTAAAAGTTCTACGGAAGAAAGACCGCCTTTAATGCTGGGATTTAGATTGAGGATTTCGACTTTCCATTTTTTGCTTTCGGCGTATTTAACATAGGTTCGTAATAAATCAGCTGCAAAAAGATTCGCTTCGTTGCCACCAGATGCACCTTTAATTTCTAAGACAACATTTTTTTTATCAAAAGGATCTTGGGGTAAGAGCAAAATTTTTAATTGATCTAAGGTAGTTTTTTTTTCTGACAAAATAGTATCTTTTTCTTGGTGTGCTAAAAGCAATAATTCTTGATCTTGTTGGGTTTCTAAAATTGTCTGTATTTGAGTAAATTCGGTTTCTAAATTTAAGTATCGGTTAAAAAGTTCTACTGTGGGTTCTAATTTTGATAAATTTTTTAAAATGTCAATTTTTTGGTTTATGTTTTGTTCGTTTAACAAAAGTTTTTGTAAATCTTGATATTTTTGTTTTATTATTTTTAATCTGTCAAGCATATTTACCTCTTTGTTTTTTAAAAAAGAATGGGGGGTTAAAAAAATATTTTAATCAATCAAAATGCTTTTTTATTCATTTATATTAGGTTCGATTTCTGAAAAAAACATATGATCAAAATCAAGTATAAATTCTCTAATACCAATTGATCCTTGACGATTTTTGGCAATAATAACTTGGGTGTGTCCAGAAGAATCGGGTTTTTTGTCCTTTTCATAATAACCTTCTCGGTACAAAAACATTACAATATCGGCGTCTTGTTCAATTGAACCTGAATCTCTGAGGTCAGCCAAAATGGGACGTTTGTCTTCTCTTTTTTCTACATCCCTTGATAATTGTGAAAGGGCAATAACAGGAATTTTTAATTCACGTGCCATTTGTTTTAAACTTTGAGAAATTTCTGCTACTTCTTCTTGACGGTTGTGTTTATTAGTTTTGCGGATAAGTTGCAAATAATCTATCATTACAATATCAAGTTTGTTTTGACTTTTAAGTTTGCGACATTTAGCTTTAATATCTAAAATATTTACTGTAGCTGAATCATCAAAATAAATATTTAGATCATCCATTTTTTCCATTGATATTTCTAACAAAAATTTTTCTTCTCTGTTTGTGTTACCCAATTGAATTTTTTTGTGCTGTATTTTTGATTGAGTGCTTAACATGCGCATAGCTAATTGTTCGTTTGACATTTCTAAACTAAAAATAGCAATATGAGGGGATTGATAATTGTGTTTGGGATTTGCAATTCTGAGAGCTAAATTAAGCATAAAAGTACTTTTTCCCATGGAAGGACGAGCAGCTAAAATAATAAATTCTTCGGGCTTAAATCCTAAAGTAATATTGTTGAGATTATCATATCCAGTGGAAAGACCTACTAAATCTTTATGGCGTTTGGCAAGAATATTTTTTTCTTTAATTTCTTTTAACAAAATTTTTAATTTTAATAATTCACTGGTTTTTTTGTTTTTAGTTAAATTAAAGATTTTTTCTTCTGAAAAATCCAAATATTCTTGGACATCAATGTTTTCGTATCCTTTTTGTGCTAATGAAGTGACAGTTTCGATAATTTCTCTTTTTAAAGCAGTTTCCTTAATTAAATCAATATAGGTTTCTATATGTTGAGTAGAAGGCATCAAATCAGATAATTCATTTAAATAATCGATATTTCCTATTTGTTGTAATAATTTTTCATTGTCTAAAATAGCACTTACTGAAGAATAATCAATTTGTTTGTTAGTTTCATGCAAAGTTTTCATTGCTCTAAAAATATGTTGGTGATGAGAGCTGTAAAAGTCAGTTTCTGCAATCATATCTAAGGTAAAAGCTATTTTTTCAGGGTTTAAAAGTAAAGCTCCTAACAAAGCACGTTCTGCTTCAGGACTTGAAGGAGTATTTTTAGAATAATTGGTCATTTGCTTTTTCTTTCAGTCACATTAAGGAAAAAAGTAGCCTTAATTTGATCAGTTAGAAAAACATCAACAGGATAAATACCAATAGCAATGATTTCGCCTTCTAAAGATATTTTTTTGCGGTCAAGAGTAATATTATGAACTTTTAAAAATTCTTCAGCAATTTGTTTGAGAGTAATTTTTCCATAAATTTTTCCTTTAGGTCCTAATTGAATATCTAGAGTAATTTTTTTGTCATCAATTTCTTGTTTTAATTTATGCATTAAAAGTTCGTGATTACGTTTTTGTTCTTGTTCTAACATTTGGGATTGTTTAATTGCAGCTAAATTGGTTTTGTCTGCTAAAAGAGCTTTTTTATTTTGAATTAAAAAATTGCCATAACCATTATTAACTTTAATAATTTCGTGTTTTTTTCCTTTATTAGGAATGTCAGTTAACAAAATAATTTCCATATTCTTTTCACCTTTTTCATATTCTAATTTTAAAAAATGTTTTAAAGTATCTGTAACTGTTTTGATATTAGTTCCTTCTAATTGAGTAGCAGCGCTATTGAGATGTCCTCCACCTTCCATTTGTTCCATGATAGTTTGAACGTTAATTTCATTGTAAGAACGAGCACTAATTGCTATTTTATTATCTGCTATTTGAGCTATCATAAAGGCAGCATCAACGTTGCGAATGTTTAGAACACTTTCTGCCACTTGAGCTAAAAAAGAACGATTTTCATAAATTTCAGAACTTTGAATAATAGCAAATCTATCCATAAAAATTTCCATTTCAGAAATCAGTTTATTAATTTCTAAAACTTTATCAAAGTCTTTACGTAACCAACTTTTAACCTCAATTGCATCAGCGCCTAAATCTTTTAATTTGGAAGCTACTTCAAAAGTTCTAGAACTTGTACGATAAATAAAAGCGTTAGTATCAATTAAAATACCTGCATACATAATGCTTGCTTCAAAAGCAGTAATGTGGACTTCTTTTTCCAAAAATCCCATAACTTCAACAAGCAATTCAACAGTTGAAGAAGCAGATGATTCGACGTAAGAAAAAATAGAAGGAATAATTTCTTCGGTAGCGCGGTGGTGATCAACAACTACAATATTGGACGTTAGTGACAAAAGTTCGGGACTATTTACCATATCTTTAGTTTGAGTATCCAAAACTGCAATTAAGGAATTGTCTTTAATCATTTTGGAGGCTTGTTGGGTTGTAATAATATTTAGAGATGTTTTTGCCTCAGTTTTAATTAATTGATTATAAACAGGAATGAGGCTTTTGTCTAATTTTTCTTCATCAAGGATAATATAATTGTTGCTTTCAGGATGGATAGTGGTTGCAATTTTGTAAAAAGCAATGACAGAACCCAAAGCATCAAGGTCGGTGTGAGTGTGTCCCATGATAAAACAATGGCGGTGTTTTTTCAAAATATCGACCAAATTTTGGGCATTAATACGGGCATGAACTTTGGATTGTTTACTTAAAGAAGCAATTTTGGCACCAAAATATTTAATTTTTTCATTTTCAATATTAACAACTACTTGATCGCCACCCCTTTTTTGGGCTAATTCAATTGCATTTTGACTGTAGGTAGCCAGTTTTTCATATGACAAATTCCAACAAGCAATTCCCATAGAAAGAGTAACTTTTAATTGATATTTGTAAGAAATGTTGCGGATGGTATCCAAAATAATAAATTTATTTTCTAACATTTTATCTAAGTTTTGGCGGTTAAGAAGAAGTAAAAAACGGTCGTCTATCAATTGTTTTAAATAACCTTCATAAGGTTCAATGTAATCAGATAAAGCACTTAAATATTCACCTTGTATTTGTGATTGTTCTGAAAGATCATAACGAATTAAGGATTCTGCTAAATTATCAAAAGTAATCATGGCAAGAGCTAAGGTTTTTTGTAAAAATAAATGTTTGATTTGTTCTTTTTCGGTAGCATCAAACAAGTAAAAAACATTTAAATCTTTTTTATAAAAACATTCAAATTTTTTGTTTTCCAAAGTGATAATAGTTTTGGGGATTGCATCAGAAGTGCTTATTAGTTGTGCCATATTTTCATTAATTTGAGCTAAGGGCGAATTGATTTCAGGATTTTTCAAAATAAAACTGGCGTAAGGATTGAGCCACTGAATTTCTTGACTAGAAATATCAATTAAAACAATACCAATAGGAAGTTCGTTAAGTACTTCTTCTCCAATTTGACTTACGTGAAAAGATAATTTAGACCATAAAGAAAGTTTGTTTTTTAATCTTTTAATTTGGGCGTTTTTTTTAATGTGAAGCAAAAAACTGATAACAAAGGATGCTAAAATGATTTTTCCAAAAAAGTTAAAAATGAAAAAAATGATTTTACGACGCATACCACTCATTTCGCTGGCAGTATTTTGGGTTGGGTTTTGATTGTTGGTTAATTGATTAATTGTTTCGATAATTTCTTGGATATTTTGGAAATCCAAACAAAAAAGAATTAAAATTAAAACAACAATTACACAAGCAATTACAATAAATTTTGTGTTATGTTTATTTTTAGAAAACATAATTTTTTTTGCCCTCATTTGCATTTAAATAATTAGATAAATTTGGTTTTTAATATTTGCAATTAATAAAAAAAACAGGATGCAACACCTGTTTTTATTGTTTGATAAAAGGAATTAAAGCCATATGGCGAGCTCTTTTAATAGCAATTGCCAATTGACGTTGCCATTTAGCAGAAGTATTTGTTACTCTTCTAGAAAGAATTCTTCCACGGTCAGTAATAAATCTTTGTAAAAGTTCTATGTCTTTAAAATCAATTTTAGTTACTTTGTTTTCAGTAAAAAAACAAACTTTGCGACGTTTTTTAAAAGTATTTTTTTTATTGTTGAATTTCATTTGTAGCTCCTTTTGAAATTGAAAATATTTATTGTTGTTTGGTTTGGTTCTCTTGTATTTAATGTTTTTGTTTTAAGATTTGATTGTGATATTTGTTTATTATTTTATATCAGTTAATTTAAGAATTGTTTTTAATTTTAGAAATTGTCATAAGCATTATCAGGATTTTTTTTAGATTCTAAGAATTGGACATTGTTACAAACAACACTAGTTTGCCAATTAGTTACACCGTCTTTTTCCCAAGTTTCTACTCTAATGTTTCCTTCAACACCTATTAAAGCACCTTTAGAAATATATTTTTCTAAATTTTCAGCTTGTTTACCAAAAACAGTACAATTGATAAAATCAGTTTTTTTTTCGCTAGAAGCACTTACAATTCTATTAACTGCCAAAGTAAATTTAACAACATAAGTACCACTATTAGTATTTTTTAGTTCTGGGTCTTTGGTAATGCGACCTACTAAAATAACTTTATTAATCATATGAATTAAACTCCTTATTCTTTATCTTTGATAAAGATAAATCTAATAATTTCTTCAGTAATTTTAACAATACGATTAAATTCTAAAACAGCATCATTATCTGCTTTTACCATTAACCAATTGTAATATCCTTTTTTATGATTATCAATAAGATAAGCTAGGTCTTTTAATCCTATTTCGTTTTGTTCCAAAATTTGATTTGGGGCTTGTAAAAAAACATTTTGCAAAGTGTCATTAATTTTTTTAACGTCTTTGCTGTCTAAATTGGGGCGTAAAATATACATTATTTCGTATTTTTTCATTTTTTTCTCCTTATGGCCTACGCGGTCTTTATCTCTAAATTGTAAAGACAAGGAATAAGCATTTTATTTTATAATTTATAAGACATTAATATTATAACAAAAAAATATTTTTTTGAGTTAATTAGATGACAAAACTTTAATATTTATAGGTTTTTTAGTTGGATAAGGTAATAAAAAAATAAAAAAAGTAATTTTAAAGTTGGGAATTTTTGTAAAAATGAAATAAGATGTGAATAAAATTGATGAAAAATAAATAATTTGTTGTTTTATTAAGTGTTTTTTTTAGTTAAAATAAAGTGTATTCAAAAATAAAAACAAAAGGAACTTATAAAGAAAATTGGTATGATAAAATACCTTTATCAAATAAAAAATGGTTTTGGATAAGTGTTTTTATTGTATCTCAATTAGTAGAAATATATTTAGATTCTCAAAATAGTAAAATAATTTTTTGAAAACTTTCAAAATAACATCATAATAAATAAAATATTAAAAGATTAAATTACTTATTAAAAATAAATAATTTGATCTTTTTTTTGTTCTTTATAATTAAATCTTATCTGAAGTTTCTTTTTGATGTTGAATTAATTTTTGTTTTTTTAATTTATGATTATCAATAGCTTGATTATAAACTTCTAAAACATTAGTTACAAAAGTCTTTTGAGTATATAAATTAACTGATTTTTGAGCTTGATATGATAATTGTTTAAAATTATCTGGATTTTGATATAAGGAAGTAAGAATTGTAATTAATTGTTCTTGGTTATGATAAAAAAATCCATTTTGTTCATGTTTAATTACTCCTTCTAATGCTTGATCAAAACGCACTACACAAGGCAAAGAAGCAGCTAGTGCTTCAATATATGTAAGTCCTTGAGTTTCAAATAAAGATGCATTAATAAAGACATTTCCTAATTGATAATAAATTCCTAACTTATCATAAGCAACAAATCCTAAAAAAATGATTTTATCATCTAAATTAAGTTTTTTGGCTTTTTTTTCTAAATTTTTTCTTTCAGGTCCATCACCAATAATTAAAAATTTACTTTTGGGATTTTGAAGGTGAAAAGAAGTAAAAGCATCCATCAAATAATCAATTTCTTTTTCAGCAGATATTCTTCCTACATAAAGACATACAAATGAATCTTTAAGTCCTAATTGTTGTTTTAATGAAAAAACTTTTTCTGGTGAATGATTGTGACAATAAAATTTTTCTAAATTAAAACCTGTTGGAACAATTTGATAATTGATTTTAGAAGTATCATTAACTTTATTAGAATAGCGATTTTCTAAAAAATACAACACTTTTTTAGTAGGTAAAATATTGACATCACTATTAAAAATAAATTTAGTAAAAAGATAGTCTACATATTTTAAAATGGGTTTTTTAAAACATTTAACAATAAAAGATTTTTGAGTATCAAAAAAGGCAACATACATTGTGTGTGTTGTATAAACTAAAGGCAAATTTAATTTTTTTTTAGCTAAAAGTCCTAAAGAACCTACCCCAAATTCAGTATGAACATGAATTACATCTAAATTAAGGGCTTTGATTTTAAAAAGATGTTTTTTATAACTTAAAACCCAACGATAATCTTTAAAAATTTTAAAAGGCAATGGCATTCCTTTAATTCTTATTACGCGAGAATCTTTTTCTTGTTTGACTTTTGGACAGTTAGTTGTAATAATATAGACTTCATGTCCCAAAGCTTCCAAACCTTCTCTTAGAGAATCACAAGAAACAACAACACCACTAATTAAAGGTTTATATGAATCGGTAAAAATTCCTATTTTCAAACAAAAAACCTCCTTATTATTGTCATTGTCATACTTTTTTATCTTAATGAAAACATAGCAAATTGTAATAGTAATAGCAACAAAAATAAAAAATAAATTTATATTTTTTAATAACTAAAAAGTTGAAATAATTAGGGAATAAGGAAAAATAATAAAAAGGGTAAAAATAATTAATTATGGTTATTGTTTTGGTTATTGTTTTCTTTATTAGTTTTTATCGCTTCTTTATAAATTTGGATCATTTTAGAAGCAAAACTTGTTTGATCATAATTAAGTATTGAGTTTTTGGCATTCATAGACATTGTTTTAGTTTTTTTATTATCATTGTATAAAAGACTTAAATAATTGATTAATTCTTCTTTTTGATGATAAAAAAAACCATTATTTCCATTATCAATTAAACCATCTAATGCTTGATCGTGTCTAGCTAACAAAACCAAAGAAGATGCCATCGCTTCTACAAAAGTTAAACCTTGAGTCTCAAATAAAGAAGCACTCAAAAAACAATTTCCCAATTGATAATAAATTACTAAATTATCATAAGGAACAAATCCCAAAAACAAAACATTATTTTCGATTTGTAATTGTTTTACTTGTTTTTGGAGAGCTTTTTTTTCAGGACCATCGCCAACAATCACAAATTTACTTTGAGGATGATTTTGACAAAAAGAAGCAAAAGCACTAATCAAATAAGAAATGTCTTTTTCAGGTGACAACCTACCTACATAAAGACAAACAAAATCATTTACTAAATTAAATTTAACTTTTAAAGCTTGAATTTCTTCTAAAGAGTGGTTTTGGGAATAAAATTGTTCTAAATTGATTCCTGTAGGAACAACATTATATTTTCCTTTGATATTGTAATCTTTTTCTAATAAAGTTAAAATTTTATGAGTAGGAACAATTGTAGAATGTGTTTTGGAAATAAATTTTTTTAAAGCTTTTCTATTAGCTAATATAAAAAATAATTTAAATATTTTTATTCCAATATTTTTGCTTTTATTAAAAAAATATTCGTGCATGGTGTTCATAGTATAAACGGATGGTATATTTAATTTTTGAGAAGCATAAATACCTAATTTACCCATAGGAAATTCAGTATGAATATGGATAATATCTAAATTAAGATCTTTTACAAGAGATAAATATTTTTTGAACCTCAATACGACACGATGACCTTCAATACCTTTAAAAGGTATTGGTATTCCTTTAATTCTTATTATTGAAGCATCTTTTTCTTCATAATTCTTAGGTCCTTGAGGAGTAATTATATAAACTTTATGTCCTAATTTTTCTAAACTATCTTTATGAGATTTAACAGAGATAGGAATACCTCCAATAATTGGTAAGTATGTATCAGTAAAAAAACCTATTTTCATTTTTGATTCCTCTTTAAGTTTTTTAAAGTTGTGTAAATTAAATTTGATGTTTTTAAAATATTAAAAATATTTAAATATCAAAAAAATGAATTACTTCTGAGGCAAAATATAGAGAGCCTATAATTAACAATAAATCTTTACAATTTTGAGTTTGGTTTTGTTGTAAAAAATCCTTCAATTTGTCTTGCCAATCAAAAACTTTTGTAATTCTTTGTGGAGCAATAAACAAATATTTTTGTACTAATTCAATACTATTTGGATGATTAAAAGTTGTTAAATAAATGTGGGCTTTGGGAATTTTTAATAATTGGCACAACATAGAAACTACATTTTTGTTTTCCAAAGCAGAAAATAAAATAGAAATGCGGTAGTTACTAAATTGTTTGATTGTTGTTTGGACTAATTTTCTTATGGCATGCACATTGTGAGCACCATCTAAAATAATTAAAGGATTTGAATTTAGTTTTTGCATTCTGGCTGGAATTTGAGTTTTGCTAATGCCTGTAAAAACATTTTGTTCTAAGAAAGGAAATTTTTTCAGCTGACAAAATAAATAATAAAGTTTGATTGCCATTGCAGCATTTTCAGGTTGATATTTTCCTATTAAAGGAGTTTTGATGGCTTTTATTGTGATTTGTTTTGTTTTAAAATTAAAACATTCTTGCCAAGTTTGCATTCCTAAATAAGTTATGTTGTAATCTTTTTTGAATTTATAAATGGGAGTTTTGTTTTTGATGGCTTGTTGTTCAATAACTAACAAAGCTTTTGGAGAAATATTTCCTGTAACTAAGGGAATTTTGGGTTTAATAATTCCTGCTTTTTGAAAAGCAATTTCTTTAAGAGTTTTTCCTAAAATATGTTCGTGATCTTTGCCAATGGTAGTAATTCCAGTTAGGATGGGATAAATAACATTAGTACTGTCTAAAAGACCTCCCAAACCTACTTCAATTACACAAACATCAACTTTTTTATGATAAAAATAATCAAAAGCAATAGCGGTGATAATTTCAAACGGAGTAATGCTAAATAAAGCAGAATTGGGACTTGCTTGGTCTACTAACTTTTTAATTTTACGAACCCAAATTATTAAATCATTACAAGAAATAGTCTCGCCATTAATTTTAATTCTTTCTTTGTAATTTTGAATATGAGGAGAAATAAAAGTTCCTACTTTGGAACAACTTTGTTGCAATAAAGAACTTAAATAATTAACAGTTGAACCTTTGCCGTTAGTACCTGCAATATGAATCATAGCTAATTTTTTTTCAGGATGATGTAATAATTTTAACAAAGCCAAAACACGCAAAAGTCCTAAACGCATGCCTAAATTTTCTCTTTTTTCAATCCACAAAATAGCTTCTTTTATGTTAGTTATTTCAGTAATCATTTTTATTTTCCGTTTGTCTGCATTTATTTATATTTAGGATTTCTTTGATATTATTAAATTTTTTAAATTACTAAATGTTTGATAGAATGTATTTGTTTAAGGTGTTTTTTTAAATTGTTTTGTTTTTTTGAATTTTTAATATCTATTGTAAATTTGTTTTTATTAGTTTTTTATTAACTTATTTTGAACTACATAATAAATTAAAATTGTAAATACAAGTTTATTATACCACAAAAAATATTGCAAAAATAAGGTTCAAAAGCAAAATAAGGATAAATTATTACTTAGTAAAATAAAGTAAGCAAAAAAAATAAATATTAATTTGACTAAATAAATAAAATAGTTAGAGTCAATAAAAATCATATTTTAAAAAAAGAAACTTTCAAAAATATAAAAATGTTATAATATTACTGTTATACTTTTAAATAATTTTTTAAAAACAACATTATACTAACAAGAAATAAAAAAATTATTAAAAATAAAAAAGGATTAAAAAATATAAGTAAAAGTTTTTCTAAATTAATCAAATATTATTTATCTAAAAATTAAAAAACAATATTATAAAGGATTTTTTATGTTTATGTATAAAAATAATTTAGATACAAATACAAACAGAAAAGCAAAAAATGTTTTTTCAAAAAAGTTTTTAGTTTATGTGCCTTTAATTATTTCTTTTATCACTTCTCTTTTGGCTATTGATACAATTTCATATGATAAAAATAAAAGAAATTTTTTTACTTTAGGTTTATTCACAAGACAAAACACATTATCAGTGAATATCTTTTTACTCTTATCTTTAAATAATAAATTTAAAAAATCAAAATATTACCTTTATTTAAGTTTTGTTTGTTTGATTAATTGTTTAATAGTGATGTTTTTTTGTTTAATTGAAACAAAAACAGGTACTTTGAAAATTAATTATTTTTTTGAACACAAAATTTTATCTTTGATGTTTATATTTTATTATTTTTTCCGAAACAAAAGCATAATAAAATTAAAAAAAAATTATGTAGGAATAATATATCCTTTGATTTATTTTTTAATAATGTTTATACTTATAAAAATTGATAATGAAAAGTTAAATCCTTATTCGAGAGAAATAACAAAATATGAAATTAACGAGTTTATGTTATTGTTTTATGCTTTTCTAACTTCTATAATGATATTAATAATTAGTTTCTATACAATTATTTTAAAAAATAAAATCATCAAAAATAATGATATTGTAGTTATCAAAAAATATAAAAGGTGGTTTTATTTTTTAAGTATTTTGGTTCTTTCTTTTTTTGTTTTCTTTAATTTTATAAAATAATTTATTTTTATTATTTTTTTATATCGTTTTTTTAATTCTTAATAAATTATCATTATAAAATCCAATATTATAAATAACAAAAATAACAGGAGTTTAAATTATTAAAAATGGAAAAACAAACTTTACAAAGAAACAATTTAGAAAAAAAAGAAACAAATAGTAAAAATAAATATCTTAAAAAATATATATTATGGTTTTTATTTATTGTTTTAATTCAACACATAACTTGGTTTGGTTCTTTATATATAATTGAAAAGAATAAAAATGGTTTTTTTAAAACAATTATTCTAATTAAAGAATATGGTAATGAAGAAACTAATAATTATTGGGTAAAAATATTAAATTTAAATATTAATGGAAGCAGTGGATTCCCTAGTTGGGAATTTTCTAAATATTTTATTTATATTTATATCATAAGCTGCTGGTGGTGGTTTTTAATTGCTCCTTATTTGATATATAAACATTTAGATAAAAAAATAATATTTCAATTATTCATTTCTTATTTTATAATTTTAGCTATTAGTTTTATTTTATTTTTTGTTTTCCCAGTTCAAATGTTGGATAAGTTTTTATTTAAGGAAAAAAAAAGTTTTGTAGATTTTTTAATTCAAAATTTATATAAATATGATTATCTTCATCTTAATAATTTACCAAGTTTTCATGTTAGTTTAAGTTGGTTATGTTATATTGGTTTTCGCCAAAAAAATAAAAAGAAAATCCCTAAAATATTAAATTATGGACAATTATTTTATGCTATTTTAGTTTTTATTTCTACTTTTGTTTTAAAACAACATTATATAATGGATGGAATAATTGCAATTATTTTAGTAGAAACTACTTTCTTTTTAGTTGGTAAAAAAATGAATAATATTAAAAAAGAATATCAATTAAGATAATCTTTTTTTGTCAATAAATTACCTATAATAACCAAAATAGAAATAAATTTAGAATTGCTGAGCACTTTTTTACAAAAAAAGTTATAATGATTAGTTTCTAATAAAATACACAGGTAAAAGAATTAAAGTTTTGGTTTTGGAAAAACCAAAATTATTTATTACCACCATTATAACATGATAAAAAACAAGATAGTACGGATTATATAATTAAAATCTAATTATGAACATTTTCAGTATAATAATTTTGTTCTATATTTTGTATATTATAATAAGAATTTGGATGGTTTGTCAAACACTCTTTAATTTCTTCTAATATATATCCAGCTATTTTCAAATCAAATGATCTATATTCAGCATTCATTAATTCTTTCAAAGAAAAACCATTATTTTTCAAATATTGTGCTGGATATTTAGCATTTTTAAAATCTTTTGCATCATAACCTGCATCTTTTAATTCTTGAAAAGGAATAAATGTTTCATTTTGCAATGGATTTGGTGTTTCATATTTGTATCCTAAATCATCAAGTGTATATCCCGCTTCTTTAATTTGTTGAAAAGTAAAACCTGTTTATTTTAATTTAGGAGGATTTATATATATTGGTGTTTCTTTTATTTCTTGTATGCTAATGCCACCTTTGGCAAAATCTTTCAGATTATAATTATATAATTGCATTTCTTGCAAAGTAAAACCAACTTTATCTTTTAAATCTCTTGCACTAAATTGTTTTAAATAAAAAAAACTTTCTGTTTGAGGATCTAAATTTTTTATTTCTTCCAAACTATAACCTGATTTATTTAATTTTTTTAAACTAAAAATTTCTATTAATTGAGGAAGTTGGTAACCAATTTCTTTAAAATCTTCTACATTAAAACCTTCTTTTACCAATTCTTTGTCTTCATAATCCCCTTTTTGTCTTAAATAACTTATAGTGTATATTTGTTTTCCTTCATTATTTTTAATATATTTAAGATCAAAAGCACCAAACAATGTTTTTAATTGTTCTAAAATTTGTTTATAAGAAAGACCTTTTTCAATTAAATGTTTTAAAGTATATCCTACTTTTTTTCTTATTTTTTATTTTACTTTTATTTCTACTTCTTTATCTTTAAATTGTTTAATTTTATATGTTTTTACAATTAACAAAAACCCACCTAAAAATAAAATAATATTTAAAACAATAAAAGAATATATTATATATTTAGTTTCTTTTAACTTTATTATTAATGTAGACATTTTATTATTCCCTTTCTTCATCATAATCTTTTAATTGTTCTTTGCTAAAAAGACCACTTTTTAATAATTCATCTCTACTAAAATCTAATTTTTTTAATTGTTCTTTTTCTAAATATTTTTCTAAATCGCTAATTTTTTTTCATCTAATAATAAATTTACTTTTTGATCTGATTCTTGTTCTGTATCTCTTTTATTTTGTTGTGTAAATTTAAAATATGAAACTCCTAAAAAAATAATCACTACAAATAAACACAATATTAAAATATTAAAAGGAGTTATTTTGGATTTAATATATTTTACTTTAAAATTTAATTTAAACTTCATATTTGCTCCTATTTTGTTTTTTATAAATATAATTATAATAAAAATAAAAAGATAATTTATAATCTTTATGATAATTATACCATTTTTTATTACTATTAATATTTATATAAATAAATTTACTTAATAAAATTATAATTACTTAGTATTTTTCTTGCAAAAAAAACAAGCAAAATAAAAGTAAGGGATAAAATATTTTTTAAAAAAGAAAACAATTTTCAAAAGGAAGCAAGGAATAAAATAATATGAATCAAAATGTAAAAAAATATTAACTATTTTTATTTATTGCTGCTTTTTGAGTGTTTGCAGTTTTCTTTTATATCAATATTTTAAAAAACCAAACAAAGTGCCATCCCAAATAAAAACAACAACAACCAAACCATCTGAACAAAAACCATCAAAAAATAAACCATCAAAAAATAAACCATCAAAAAATAAACCATCAAAAAATAAATCGTCATCTTCTAGTTTAGAGATAACAACTTTTTGGCAAGATCCAAAACCAGAAACAAAACAAAATACAAATACATTAAATACATTTGAAAGTAATCGCAAAGAGATTACCCAAATTCAATTTGATAGAATTATTGAAGAAATATTAAATGATTTAAAAAGCATGTCATGGGATAATTGTGTAGCTAAATATGAAACAAGAAATGAAAAAAACATATTTCCAAACATTGAAAGAGAGTATAGTTAATTTTTAACTTGGAGCAAAGAAAAAGTAACAGAAGATAACAAAAATTATAACCAACAAAATAAACAAAATATATTAAAACAATGCATTAAAAACCTTAAAAAAGAAATTGAAAAAGAACTAAAAGAAATATATTGGTTTAAATATTAAATCATTTGTAGTAATTAATAACTAACTGTTTCATTTATTTAGACAATTAAGATTAACACTGTTCTTTTTATTATCTTGCCATTATATAACAATATCAATCATTTTCGAAAGGAATAGGCAGAATCAAATGAATAGAACTATCTTTTTCCAAAGTAGTAATAATAAATGGTTTTAAGGGATTATCAAAATAAAAAACTACTTCTTTAACTGATAAAACTTTTAAAACATCTTCTAAATATTTAGCATTAAAAGCAATTTGGAAACTATTTGCACTAACTTTTAAAGGAATAATTTTTTCCAAAGCAGTTCCCAAACTTTCACTAGAAGAAGAAATTTCAATTGAATTTTGTTTAGTTAAAATAAATTTAATAACATTAGTACTTATTTGTTCTTTGGAAAACAACAATGAAACTCTTTCTAAGGCTTTCATTAAATCATCTTTATTTAAATGAATAGAAAAAGGAAAATTTGTAAGTTTAATTTCTTGAATTTGGGGATAATTTCCTTCTAAAAGTGAAGTTTGAAACCATAAATTATCAATTTCTAAAAAGATTTTTTGAGTATCAGAATAAATTTTTAAATATTTACTTTGACAATGTTCTAATATTTTACTTAATTCTTCTAAACTTTTATTAGGAATAACAATATTAAAATTGTGATATTCAATATCTAGATTGATTTTTTTTTGACTCATTCGAAAAGAATCAGTAGCACAAGCTTTTAAAAGGTTATTTTGATAAATCAAGTTAAGTCCCATTAAAATAGGTCTTTTTTCATTTTTAGAAGTAGAAATATTTATTTCTTTAATCATATTTTTTAAAAAATGAGTTTCAATTTGAAAAGAATCTAATTTTTGGAAAGAAAAATCAAGTTCTAAAAAATCACAAACATCCATTAATTTTAATTTATATTCACAAAAACTAGTTTTAATTACTAAAAAATTATTTTCCATTACAGTAATTTTAATTAAAGAATCACTAATTTTTTTAATTATTTCAATAAAATATCTCCCTAAACAAGCAATTTTACCTTGTTTTTTAATTTTTAAACTTTCATCTTTAATTTCTATTTTAATTGCAATATTGCCATTATTAGCTTCTAAAATTAAGTTATTTTCTTGTGTTTGGATTTTGAGAGCATTAAAAATAGGGAAAAAAGTTTTTTGGGGTAAAATTTTTTGTATTTTTAAAAGTTGTTCCAAAAAAATATCTTTATTAATTTCTAAATACATTTATTAAACCTCATTTATCTTTTTGTTGTATTAATTATTTTATATCTTTATTAATTATTTTATATCTTTATTAATTATTTTATATCTTTATTAATTATTTTATATCTTTATTAATTATTTTATATCTTTATTAATTATTTTATATCTTTATTAATTATTTTATATCTTTATTAATTATTTTATATCTTTATTAATTATTTTATATCTTTATTAATTATTTTATATCTTTATTAATTATTTTATATCTTTATTAATTATTTTATATCTTTATTAATTATTTTATATCTTTATTAATTATTTTATATCTTTATTAATTATTTTATATCTTTATTAATTATTTTATATCTTTATTAATTTTATTGTTAATATTTTATATAATGGCATTTAAACACGTTTAAAGTTATTTTAATTGATGTTTAACTTACTTTTAATAATTTATATTACAATTTCAAAAACAGACTAAAATAAGTTAAAAATCATCGAATAATTAAAAGATACTTTTTTAAAATATAGATAATTTATTAATTCATTTTTAATTTAATTATTATTCAATTTTATTCAATTCATTTATTATTTAATTCACTTATTAAGAATTAATTTTTTTCAAAATAAGTTCTAAGGATTTTTTTAATTCATAATCACTTTGAGAATTTTTTTTAATTTTTTGATAAGCTTTAAAAACTGCAGAATGGTTTCTTTTGAAAAAACTACCAACAATATTATAAGGAATATCTTTTAATTCTTTGATTAAATACATAGCAATATGACGCGGTAAAGTATATTTTTGTTGTCTTTTTTTACTCATTAAATCACGAACTGAAATATTGAAAAAATTGCTAACAACTGATTTGATTTTTTCCAAAACATCCTCATCATAAGAAACACTTTTTTTGCTTTTAATCAAAAGTTCTAAAGCTTCATTGGCAATATTAATATCAATATCATAGCCAAAAGTTTGGGCATAATTCAACAATCTTAATAAAGCTCCTTCCATTTCACGAACATTATTAACAAAAGAAGAAGCAATCAAATCAAGGACATCTTTTTTTATTTTCAAAGGATTTTGTGGTTCAAATTCTAATATTTTCTTTTTCAAAATATTGAGACGATGATTAAAATCAGGACTTTGAATATCAACCATAAGACCAGCTTCAAAACGTGAAGTTAATCTAATCATAATATTTTTTAGTTCTGAGGCTTGTTTATCACTTGTAATTACAATTTGTTTTTGGTTTAAATAAAGATAATCAAATAATTTAAAAAACTCCATTTGAGTTCTTGTAGCACCTGCCATAATTTGGATATCATCAACTAATAAAAGATCAATATCACGGTATTTTTCGTTGAAATCCTCCATTTTGGCTTTTCTTAATTGGTTTGTAAATTCTTCAATAAATCCATCAGCTTTTACATATAGAACTTTTTTGGCTGAATGTGTTTTTTTCAAAATATGATTTCCAATTGCTTGAATTAGATGGGTTTTTCCGATTCCTGCTTTTCCAAAAATATATAGCGGATTGGTAGTTACTTTTTTTTCTTCAGCAATTTTTTTGGCAATTTTAAAGGCAAAATTATTACTTTTTCCCACAACAAAATTATCAAAACTATACTTGGGATTGGTATTTCCATAATTGTATTTATTAAAACTTATTTTTCTATTTTCAATTTCAACATTTTTGTCATTATCAGTTTTAGTTTCGATTTGGTCTTTTTCAATTTTTTCAAAATATTTATTATTTTGGAATTCATCATTATTTTCATTATTTTCAATTTTGGAAAAATAATTTTTATTCTCATTTTCTAATTTTTCTTTAAGATTTTCAAAATGTTTTTTTTCATCATCAAAATTACTATTTTTTTTATTTTTTTCTGAAACAAATTCAATTATAATTTTTTCTTCAAATTTTAATTTAGTTATTTTTTTGATTTTTTCAAAATACATTTTATATATTTTATTCTTAATAAATTCAGTTTCTACTGAAATTATAATTTTTTCTTCAATTTGGTTTATTTTTTTAATATTGGAAAATGTTTCTTTAAAAACTTCATCACTGTAAATTTTTGATAGTTCATTTAAAATTATTTCCCAAATTTTATTATAATTATTCATTTTAATATTACCTTTAATATTACCTTTAATATTTTATTTTAATTATTGTTTTTATTTGTTATATTATTTTTTTATTAAATTATTATTATTATGAAGCACATTTTTTTGTTCCTAATTCTAAAAAAAATAGCTTTTAACTTTATTTTTCCCTCAAATTAAGGAAAAATTTATTAACATTTTAGGAACTATTTTTAACAGTTTGGAAACAATTTATTTTTAATAACTATTTTTAAAA